>CAYJSJ010000009.1:0-46085 GCA_964373065.1 uncultured Candidatus Peribacteria bacterium | reverse complement strand
TAAACCATGAGAAGCCACTCTCCAGAACTGGCAAGTTTGCACTCTGCTCCGCATGACGCGGCACTACTTCTTGCGTTACACTTCTGCCATGAACAGACGTGCGATTGTTCAGAATATCATTCCTGTTGCCATCGGCATGGGGATCGCCGTTGCGGCACTGAGCCTTCTGCTGCGTGCCTGGTATGAAGTGTATTCCGGAGAGCTCCACGGCGATGCGCTTATTTTCCAGACGATCGGGCGGGGGATGCTGAAGGGACTCAAGCCCTATACGGATCTCTTTGAAACAAAGCCACCCGGCATTTTCCTGCTCCATGCGCTCTCGTGGAAGATCTTTGGCAGCCAGTTTCTTGTGAAGCTTACGCAGGCCGCGGTGCTTCTGGGCATTCCTCTTCTTGTGCTTTTGCCAGTGCTCCGCTTGATCGAGGGAAACCCGGCTTCCGTGCGGAGGGTACTCAGTCTGTTGACCCTTCTCTTTGCCCTATTGCTGGGACTTTACACCGCAGCGATGGCGGGGCTCGGACTGGCGGAAAGCTACGGCGCATTCTTTGCCGTTTTGTTTCTCGCGCTCCTTGTCGGTCGCGATTGCGTTTCTTTCAAACGCGGTGTCATCTTGGGGGTAGTGCTCCTCAGTTCCGTCGGATTGAAGGAGCCGTTTCTTCTTTCCATACTCGCAGGCGTCATTCTGCTCCATGAAGGGGGGGGCCAATCCATCATTCGATTCACCTCTACTGCATTCGTTCTCCCCTGCGTCGTCGCAGTGCTCATCGGCAGCGTCGCGCTCTTTGCACTCGGTCTCGTTGAACCGTTTTTCTCCGTCTATCTTCCCTACATGCTCGGCGTGCACGTGGGGCAGCATCCGGAGCCTCTTGCATTCCGGTTATTTGAAGTATGGAGAACGTTTGTCAATCTCGGAAGCTTTTCGTGGTACTTTGCCGTCGCCATTACGGTTCTGTGGATTCTCTCTTGTATCGCAGGCATCAGAAAGCAGGGAAGAATGTTTGGAGTGCGGTGGGTGATCGCTTCACTTCTCACCTTTGGCGCCATCGCCATCGGCGGAGATTTCTACGGTCATCATTTTGTCTTTGCGGTACCCGTGTATGCCGCACTCTGGTGGGTGGCACTTCGGCACAATGCGTTCTCTCTCCATAGCGTCCTTCCCGTTGTCGTTGCTTCGTTGCTCCTTCTTACAGCGTTTTCTACCGCGCGTTTTTCCTATGCGGATCAGCTGCGTACGTGGCAGGAGCAGGAGCAGGTTTTGCGTTCTGCGGCGCGGACGCTCGATACCGTCATGGAGCGTTGCGGTTATGAAAAATACTTTCAGCTCATGGAGCGCGGCATGGGACCGTATGCGTATGCGGATGCAGTTCCCTTCGGTCCCGTCTTTATTCACTACGCCCGTTTTGCCGGTGTTCCTTCGTACTTTACAGACGAGAGTTTGAAGGGGCTCTTTGAGACTCCCGGTATCCTCATTTCCAGTCTGGATGATTTCCAGATGACCGGTGACGCAAGAAAGTATATAGAGCAGCAATTTAGCGAAAATCCTCCGCCTTGTGCCGGAAGTGACTTTATACAGCCGGAGCCGTATTTCTTCCTTTTTCGCAAAGAAGGAGGGAGGTAGTACACTCCCGGTATGGGCATATCCACCGACCGCATCCTCTACGAAGACGAGCATCTCCTCGCTGTGCATAAATTGTGCGGCGAACTTTCCGTGCGTGGTAAGGGCAAGGTCGGCAAGCTGCCGCTCTTCGATTTCCTCAAAAAGGATCATCCGGGACTTCGCGTCGTCCACCGCTTAGACTTCGAAAGTTCTGGCGTGGTGGTCTTTGCGAAAACTAAGGAAGCAGAGCGAAAATTCTTGAACAATAAATTTGTTCAATGGAAGAAGACGTACCGTACGTTAGTCATGGGGAGGTTGGAACAACGAAGTGGTGCTATTCGCAAGCAGCTTCCTGCTCGTCGTACGACCTTTGACCTTCGACATCCGATGTCGAAGGTCAAAGGTCAAAGGTCACTTATAGATGCAGAGACGCTCTATACCGTTCTCGATCGCTTCTCAAATTCCACGTATGTCGAGTGCGTCATCACTACGGGGCGCCACCACCAGATCCGCAGGCATTTTGCGAGCATCGGTCACCCGCTTGTTTTGGACCGTGAATACGGACTGGGGAAATTCAATCAGTTGTTTCGCCAAGAACTGGGGTACGCGAAGTTTTTCTTGCATGCGCTCTCCGTAGAATTTCCGCATCCGATCACCGGGAAGATTGTGCGGGTTTCTGCTCCGTTGCCGAGGGCGTTTGAGGAATGCTTACAGAAATTACGGGTAAGCCTTCATTAATTGTCTCATGCTCAGTACAATCCATTCATGCGCGTCCTTTCCGCCATGCAACCTTCCGGCACCCTCCATCTTGGGAACTACTTCGGCTCCATGGTGCCGAATCGTACGTACCAAGAGAATGCGGAACAAAGCTATTTCTTTATTGTCGATCTGCATGCGCTCACGACACTCCATCATCCCGAAGCACTTCGCGCCGCCCGCTTGGGTGCTGCGCGCGATTACATCGCAGCCGGGTTCGATCCGGAGCGGTCAATCATGTTCTTCCAATCTGCCGTTCCCGAGCACGCGGAGCTGATGTGGATTCTCTCCACTGTAACGCCGATGGGGCTTTTAGAACGTGCCGTGAGTTACAAGGAGAAGGTTGAGCGCGGTATCGCTGCGACGGCCGGTCTCCTGACGTATCCGGTGCTCATGGCGGCCGACATCCTTCTGTATGATGCAGATATCGTGCCGGTCGGGAAAGATCAGAAGCAGCACCTCGAGATGACGAGGGACATTGCCATGAAATTCAATAATACATTCGGCGAACTTTTTACCGTACCCGAACCGGAGATTTGCGAAGATGTAGCCGTTGTTCCCGGAACTGACGGGCAAAAAATGAGTAAGAGTTACGGCAATACCATTCCGCTTTTCGGCGATGAGCAGGTGATCAAGAAGGCGATCATGGGTATTGTTACCGATTCGAAGGGCGCGACCGATCCCAAGGATCCCGATTCATGCGTTATCTTCCAGATTCACAAGCTCTTCCTAGGTGCAGGTGATATGCGAGCGCTTGCCGACGAATACCGTAACGGCCTTTCCTACGGCGAAGGAAAAAAGCGTCTCTTCGCAACGTGCATGGATTACTTCTCCGCCATGCGCAAGAAACATACTTTGCTTAAGGAATCCGAACTGCTGCGGCTGATGGAAGAAGGAGCGACCAGAGCGCGTAGGGTTGCAGGACCGAAGATGGAAGCGGTGAAGAGGGCGGTTGGATTGCTCTAAAGAGGCGATTGGTAGGGTAAAAATGGCACATTGCCAGATAACTATCTTTTTGCTATAATGTACGTAAGTTCATACATACACACACCTATGACAAAGAAATCTCAGCAAGGAACGCATCTCGCGCACGTACTCGTTGCAGCACTTATCGGTATGGTCGCGCTGCCTGCAACCATGACGGGGCTTTTCCGTTCCATAGACGATGATGGAAAGCAACGAGAGCAATCGGTTGATTTGCGGAGTGCCGCGATCAATGACATTTCCCGCGTCCGAACGGCCAGGCGCGACTACTGGGACGCCGTGTTGCAGTGGAACGCGCTCACACGGATCGGGATACAAGGCCTCATACAACCAAATATCAATGATGCAGCAAGCATTGCGTTCTACCTCGATCCGGAAAATATAGCGGCTGCCAAGGCGGGGGATACGTCGCATAGTGCCGCGGAGGAGGAAGTGCTGAGCGATGATGAACGTGCCGTTGCCGAAGCACGGGAGCTATACGAAGCACTTTCGAAAAAGTATCGTAACCTCGTCGATGGCTACATCGATTCTCAAAATTGTCCCGCTTCATTGCTTACCTTCCATCGTGCGGGATTGCGTGAGCTTTGCACAGTGCTTCTTGCTGAGCGTATGGCACTTCATCGACCGAATATCGCTTCGCGCAGTGAAGAGCTCCGGAGGAAATCTGCGGGAGGGAATGCACCGGTACGCACATTGAAGGATCGGCTAAAACAGATGGAGGAATCTCTGCGCTATGAAGGCGGCACGTCCGTCCGTCCGCTCATGCATAGCGGAGGCCGCCCGCGTCCCCGATAAGTTTTATGATGATGCATCCTGTCACTCGCAGGCTGATGATAGCGTCGCTCGTCGCTGTCGTTACGGTACCCGTAACGTCGACGGCCGTCCTTATTTCCACGAATGCCGTAGAGACACTCACACTTAAGCCGGCAGCTCTCTACCAGAGAGCAATGGAGGACCGCCGCCGCGTACGCGCGCAAACACGGCTCTATTGGAATGCCATAGAGCAATTCCAGCGAAAAAGTCAGCAGGGTATGGATCTGGAGAAGCCGGATATTAACGATTCTGCATCCATTGAACGCGTGCTTTCTGCGGTTCCGGAAAAGAAAGCGCTTGCACCGCAGGATGCTGTCACCTCCGAGACAACAGATACGCTGAGTTCCCCCGACAGGCTGCTGCTTCGCCGGTATACACAGGCGGGGTTTTGCCCCGATTCTCTCAAGAAATTTCGCATCGTTGGTTTCTATAAGCTCTGCAGAGCACTCGTGGGAGAAGGCGTGAAGAAAGAGCCTGTGATCGGGCTTTTGAACCATAACGCTTACATCCGGAGGTCGCTTCGCCCGGCAGCTCCGGATCTGCCTGCATTCAAGCTGCGTTTGCAGATGATTAAAGAAGCATTGGACAACGGCAATCGCAGAGACTCCGGTGTACTTCCAGCACGTCCGACAACGTGTGTGATGAATCTGGACTGCCAGAATCCGCGGTATAGTGATTAGCTGAATAGCTTCATTGGTTTTTCGTTTGTCGTTGGTATTATAGAGTCATGCGAGATTTGATTCTCAGACGGGGCGAATTTGGTTCGGCAGTGATCGCGAATAGAAATTTTTTAAAAGGAGAGGACATTTTTGAGTTTACGGGAGCAATAATGAAAAGAGCAGATTTGCCGGCACTCATTAGACCGGAAGATGATAGGTATATTCAGATCGGCATCGATAAGTATTTGGGTCCCTCCGGTGATTTTGATGATTTTTTTAATCATTCGTGCACTCCGAATTCAGGAATAGTCATAGAAAAACGTGTTATGCTCGTAGCGATTATGAATATAAGAAAGGGTGAGGAAATTGTGTTGGATTACTCGACAACCATGGATGAAGACGATTGGGAAATAGAGTGTAAGTGCCGAAGCAAAAACTGTCGTAAACGTATCAGAGATTTCAAGCATTTGCCGAGGGATACTCAGTGCAGTTATATTGCGCTTGGTATCGTTCCGATATTCATTCAGGAACAGCTGCGCTAGCTGATTCACTGCTTAGCTTTGTTAGCTTCTTTCACTACAATACTTTTTTCCTATTCGTTCTGTTCGTTGCAAAGCCGACTGGGCAGTATCCCATTCCCCATTCCCTATCTCTCCATTTTCGTCTCCACCCACTCCCAAAGCTCCTCGAAGATTGGTGCGGTGCTTGCGGCGCAGCGGTACCCCGTACGCGGATTCTCGGGCTCCAGAGCGTCATACCGCATGCTGCCGCCCGCTTCTTGTATGAGCAAAAATCCACAGGCAATGTCCCAAAGGCGTATGCCGAGGAAGAACGCGCCATCGGTTTTTCCGCGGAGTATTTCGCCCAGTTCCTGCGCCGCACACCCGCTATTTTCTATGGATGCACACTGCGGCATGGTCGCGCGGAAGATACCATCATTTCCTTGCACGGCTCTGCGCATGGTATTGCAATTGAGGATCGCATCGTTCATTCCCTTGGTGCGCCTGAGCTTCACGGGCTTGTCGTTATAAAACGCTCCTCCACCTTTGGCTCCGTAAAAGCGTTGGCCAAGGATCGGAAGCTCCATAGCTCCCGCGAGGAGTTCCCCGTTCTTCTGCACCGTTACGATGGTCCCGAAATTTTCACGCCCGTGAATAAAATTGAGCGTGCCATCCAGCGGATCAAGAATCCATTCGTAGGGGCTCTTGGCATCGCCAAGCGATTCTGCGCCGTCTTCCTCTGCAATGAACCGATGCTCGGGGAAGTGTTTCTGAATGACGGTAATCATGATTTCCTGAGCTTTATGGTCGAGATCGGTGACGAAGTCCGTTGCGGACTCCTTCGTGGTTACAGACAGCGGGGAGATCCCTCGGAGGACAGCATCATATTCCCGCGCAAGCATCGTAGCCGCAGCCGCAGCCGCTTCACGCGCAACGCGCAGTAACATTGCAGATTCTCTCTGTTCCATACAGACAGCATACCATTTCGCTTGGTGGCCTCTAGCAATTACGCAAGTGTGGGCAGCCTGTAGTCGTAGAGTTTCTCTCTCGCTTTTGCGTACCCGGGCATCGCCCACTGCACCCACGCCCAGTACTGGTGGCTGTGATCGGCGCGTTTACGGTGCGCAAGCTCATGGATGATCACGTAGCGGAGAACTTCCGGTGAAACAAACAGCATTGCGGCATTCAGCATGATGATGCCACGGGGGCTGCAGCTTCCCCATTGCGAAGAGGCAAAGCGGAGCTTTATTCCGGAGGTGTGCACGCCGAACGTCTGCGCATTAATCTTCTCCACGAGTGCCTCTATGCGTCTCTGCTCCGCTTGTGCCAGTGTTTTCCACAGAAGCATATGCAAACCTTTGCGGCGCATGTTCGGCCCGATGATGACTGTCCATCCGCGACGCGTACGGCGGATACCAGTCTTTCTGCCGGGCTTTAAAACGAAGCAGTACCTGCGGCCGCTCGTAGTTTTTACCGTCGTACTTTCCCCGCTGTCGAGCAGTCTTCCGAATGGATTGATGTGTATCTTCTCCCGCTCGTCTGCAACTTGCAGCGTCATCCGTTTGAGGAGGTCAGAAATGTGTTCCCGCTCTTCGGATGCAGAGAGCCCCCCCGCGAGCCGGATTACGATGGTATCGTCCAATAAAACGGCTCTGCTGTGCTTGTTTTTCGTACGTTCAACCCGGTGGCGAATGGGATGTTTCTTCATGGGAGGCAGGGAGTATACAGCGGCGTCAAGGGGGAAGACCCACGGCGGAAGAAACACTTTTATGACCAGACTGCGGGGACAAAACTTCGTTAGAGTTGCCTTCAGAGCCAGCTGAAATTTACTCTGCGTTTTGCGCGGCTTTTTCTTGTTCAAATTTTGTGTTCAATCCATGTGCGTCGTTTGCCAAATTGCTACAGATTTTCAACTCCGATTCCGCTTGACGAAAACCATCGATAAGAGCTTGGTAACTTTCTTCAGCAAGAAGTGCTTCGAGGGTGGTTTTCCGAACTTCCATGCAGGCAATCGCATCATCGAGTTTCAGGCGTATCTCCTCCTGCAGGTCAGCTGTCGTGCGGATGTCATCCAAGCGAACCATCAGGTGCGTGACCCATATGATACTCCTGTCTGTAGCGAGGAGCGCGAGCGCATGCCTGCGGTGGACTCTGTAGGACTTTTCGAGGTTAATTTTTGCTTCCTGCACATCTGCCTTACTCCCATAGACTCCTGCATCTATGGCAGTGATGATCGTGGAAACAGCGTCGCTGAGACGTTCTATGGAAGCCACTGCCCGTGCACGGAATTCCCCTGTTGGCCCCGCCACTTCCTCTATGTATTGCTTCTCTTTTCGGAGCATTTCCAGCTCGAGAGTGAGTGTTGCGCGGAAGCATGCGAGAGTCACGCGCTTCAGTGCATCGCGGTTTGCCTTGCGAATGTCTTCTCTGCAGAGCATACGTTTTTCAAAAAGCTTTTGTCGGCGAATGGCCTGCTGTTCTCTGAACGCTCTTTCTGCCTTGCGATTATTCATCATGGAGGCAAAGAAACCGGCCGTTCGTTCTCGGTAGGCCTGCCACTTTTCCTCTTCCAATCGCTGTGTTTCGAGCAGTGCTCCGGTATCGGTAAGCTCCGATCCTGTTCCCGTACCTTCAGCAGAGATTTCCACGGGGAAGAGGAGTACGCCCAGAAGCGTGAGTGCGATGAGGAACCGTGAAGGGGTCACGGAGAGCTATGGTAAATGGAAAATGGAAAATGGAAAATGGAAAATGACCGCAAAGAATTTTTAAAACCCACTTATGAATATAGTACGGCTTCATCCAATACGTTTCTCCTTCTCCACAAACATGAGTACGGTCTCCACGTACGTCGCATGGCTCCACGTAAGGGGAGCGACGGAAAGGGGAGCGCCCGTACGCGGATGGAGTTGTTCAGCCAGAATGCCGGATGCACTTGCGTGCGATGCAGTCCACTGCAGTATTTGCTTTGCCTCTTCCAGGTCTTCGCGAACTTCTGCGATCGCAATGCGCCACTGCGCGTACCAGAGGGTTGTAATGAACCACGGATTTCCGGGGACTTCTTTGGATGGCGTTTCCTTAGCGTGATAATGGTCGATGGTATAGCGTGCAAGGCCGCCAACCGATGTATGGACGGTGAGTGCATCTTTCAGATGGAGCATGGTCTGTATTACGCGAGGATCGTTTGGCTGCAGGACGCCGACTTTCCAAATGGCGGCCACCGATGCGTCGGGTGTCGCGTCTTTGTGCACGGTTTTTCCGTTCTCCCGTTTGATCATTTTTACAAAACGTTTCAGGTCGTCATCATATAAATGGAAGAGCATCGCCTGTCGCATGGTATCGGCGGCATGCTGGTAGCGTTCGGAGTGGCCAAAGTGCCCGAGCATATGGCTGATCTGCGCGGCGGCATGGAGTCCGGCGACCGTGCATGCGGTCGTGTAGGTGAAGATGCCGCGGTGCTCTTCCCACGGATCGTAGCTGGGGAGCGGCAGGCCGGTTTCTTCTTCTCGGAATTCCAGCAAAAACTTCGCTGCTTTTTTCACGAACTTCTCGTACATATCTTGCAAAAACTCAAAGTCGTGTATCTTTTCGAAATGCTTCCACATGGCATACAGCACAAGGGCGGTTTCATCTTCCTGTATGGGCAGCTGCGCCTGACCGTCACGGAACCACGGGTGCCAGGTAGAGCCCAGAGAACCGTCCGGGTTGTACTTATGGAGAAGGAATCCGTCTGTCATTTGATTCCTGCAGCAAAAATCGAAAAAGCGCCGCGTCACTTCCATGTACCCTGCCCGGTCAAGAGCGAGTGACACAAACGCGCCGTCCCTTGGCCATACGTACGTGTAGGTGTCGCGGTTGAATTCCATAATGTCGGAATCCGCCGCGGCGAGAATCCCGCCGTTATGATCCGCATGCATGCGAACAACTAGCAGGCTCCGTTTATAGCAATCGATCAGTGCGGGTGAGAGCGAGCCGAAGTCTGTGTTTCCCTTATTCACCCAGCTTCTCCAGAAGTTTCCGCAGTTTTGCTTCATGCGTTCCTGGCCTTCCTTCAGCGCAAATTGCTGCAAGGCGATCACCTCGTCGAGAGTTTTTCCCAGACACAGCCACATGGTGACTTCGGAGGGGGTTCCTGGTTTCACGATGCAGTGGATACCGATTGTTGAATCCACCGATCCCTGATCGACGGTGGTCATACTCAATTCGCCGTCCTCCGCATCACGCCATGTTCCTTCCATGCCTCTGTACTCCGATTTTCCGATGCTGTAGCTGCTGATGCCGCAATTTTTTGCGTCTTCAAGGCTATGAAGCGCCGACTGATAGGCTCCGGGATGTCTGCCTGTCATGCACTCAGAAGGCGTAGTTGTTTCCCCGCCAATCAAAAAGTATCGTGTTTGCCTGTAGTGAATGACGGAGTTCGTATAGGGCTCATAAAACGCAGTATCCTTTTGCTTATCGCCATAGATGTGCAGATCGTGATGAAAGAATACGCGAACGCGTTTCTCCTGCCCGTCGATGCTTGTAATGGCAAAGTGCCGCACGAGGATGTTTCGTACGGGGTGCACGTAGTCCTCAGCTAAAATTTCTATCCCGAGTTCACTATTCTTCATGCGCGAGTGTCCCACGAGTGTTTCCGGCTTGTACTGAATGTCTCGTTCCCACGAAGCATCGTCGAACCATTTTAGTCCTTTTCCTTCTACAAAAACTCCCGTTCTATGCACGTCGCCATAGGCGGTGTGGTCTTCCATACCCACGTACGGATAGTAGAGGTCGCGCATTTGAAGATTTCTATCGAATGCAGCGAGGACCGAGCCGTTGCCGATAACGAGGGAGCGGGGCATGCGTTAGGGTTTAGGGTTTAGGATTTAGAGTTTAGGATTTCAGATGGAGTCTCTCCTCCAGATCTTTGAGTGCGTGCGAGTATCTTCTGTATGCCTCGTACGGGCTTTCGTACGGGGAGAAATATTTGTGGACGTCACCGTCCGCCCAGTACTTGGTGCACATGTAGTAAAAATGATCCGATGTCTGCAGCTTGCGCCAGAGATCAAGCAGCTCCGGTTTTCCACTTGCTTTCACGGCTTTCTCCAGGCCGAAGAGCGACTCTAGTGATGCGTTTTGGATGAGGTTTCCCTGCCATGCCGAGAGGTCGCGTTCGATGTCCGCCCACGAGATACAGGAATGAACATCGTAGATCTGTTCCTGCTTTTGCTTACGCCAAGATGTAATGACCTCCGATGGTGTTTCACACTTGATGCCGCGCTCTTGCCAGATACTCGGCAGCGCCCGCAGAAAGTGAAAGATTCCGGTATCCGCCCATTGGTGTTCGCCAAATGTTTCATAATCCATAAAGAGGTTGACGACGCGTCCGCCGGAAGATGTCATCCAGTCTGTGAATGTCTCTGCATTGAGTGGGTATCCGATCCAAGATTTATCCGAGAAGCGGAACGCGACGTCGTCACTGAGACGGTAATTTTTCAAAAGCACATGAATGTTTTGTGCGCGCCGCAGGAGCGGACGGTTTTTGCGAACGATGCTTTCGGTTTCCGCCGGCATCCGAAACTTCGGCGGTACAAACGGTTCGTTGGGGCTGCGACCGCCGAGGATGTGGTCGGCACCTTCGGCGAGTATGCCGATAAAGCCCATCAGCCGCGCCATATGGGCGAGATGATTTGAATAGATGAGCTCCGTATTACGAAACACTGACGGTGTCTTTCCGAAGAGTTCTTCGATTTTTCGTACATGCAGCGATACCTGTTGTGTAAATTCTTCCGGAGATTTCAAGCTGGCGAGGCTGTGATAGTAGGTCTCGGCGAGGAATTCCACTTTGCCAGTCGCTGCAAGTTTCTGAAAGGAATCGAGAACGTCTTTGCCCCATGTTTCACATTGGTCCAGAAACACTCCCGAGAGCGAGTAGGCGATGGAAAAATCGGGATACCGCTCCAGAAGTTCCAGCATGAGTTCGTTTGCCGGCAGATAGCACTTCTCCGCGACTTTGCGGAAAATCGCGCGATTTTTCTCGTCATCAAAGTACCGAGGATCACCCTTGCCAATCTCTATCATGCGGATGTCGCGCAGACGATAGGGCTGGTGGACTTGAAAATAGAGGCAGACGGAAGGTGTCATGATGCGTGGAGGCGTGAGGAAATCGTCGTTTCGTAGATCGATTGCACTTTCCCCGATTGGTTTGCCCATGTAAGCCGGTGAAGCTCGTTCCTGGATTCCGTCCGCATCTGCTGGGCAAGCGGCGGATCGCGCAGAATCGTGAGGACAGAGTCCGCCATTTTCTCGGTGTCCCAGAAATCCACGGCAAACGCATGGTTGAGCACTTCGACAGCGCCGGATTGCTTGCTCAATACAAGAGGGGTGTCCTCAGCCGCCGCTTCGAGTGCTACCAGTCCAAAGGGCTCGCTGATCGACGGCATAACAAAGCAGTCCGCGCGGCTATAGAGCGTGCGAGCCTCTTCGGAGTTCACCTTGCCGGCAAAAGAGATGACATCCCCCAGTCCGCGGTCGATTGCACTATCGATAAGTTCGCCAAACATCTGTCCCGTACCTGCCATTACAAACTCGACGTCGGGACGCATTGAATGCACTATGGAGGCCATATCCAGGAATTGGTGCGTTCCCTTCTGTATGGTCAGTCTGCCGAGAAAGAGCACTAAGGGGTTCCTCTTTTGCGGAGATTGCCAACACATGCTTCCGATACTTCTGGAATATTCTTCGGAATTCCCATTATGGACGACAGTGATTTTTGCCGACGGAATTCCATAGTGACTCACAAGGATATTCTTTGTGTAGTTACTCACGGCGATGATGCTGTTAGCCATTTCAAATCCACGTTTTTCACGTCGAAAAATCCACTGGTTTGGAGAGAAATTTGTACGATCAAGTTCCGTTGCGTGAATGTGTGCTACGAGAGGCTTTCTATGGAAGCGTGCAGCACGGATCCCAGCTTCATACGTCATCCAGTCGTGACAATGGATGATGTCTGGTCTAACGTTTTTCGTCATTTCCACTGCAGAGTTCGTGAAGTATTCAATGGCTTGGCCGAGGTCGTGGCCATAGATTTCACGAATGTCTGTAGGCAGCGTTTGCGCACGTGTTCCGAAGCTTTCCCACGCATCATACGGAGTCAGAAGGCTCGAAACTTGTATCGTGTGAAACATCGTTTCTGTCGGGTAGAGCATCGTCACATTTTCTTCAGTATGTCCGGCGTGCGGGAGTGCGAGTGTGATCTGCACACCACGCTGCAGCAGTCCCCGTACGAGCCCTTGGCAGGCGACACCCAATCCCCCGCAATGGAGCGGAGGGTATTCCCAGCCGAACATCAGTGTATGTAATGACATTTTTATTTTTTGTGTAAAGTTTCACCCGTTCAGCGAAAATAATCCTGAAATTATAGCAGATTTCCCCTTTGTTGTCCTCAGAGTGCACTTGCATGTCCGTTTATTCATTGTATGGAAACCTTATACCGGACGGTGTCAATTTTTTCACATACAGCGAATATAGTGAAGAATTTTGGCTTTATAAGCCAATCTGCAATTTTCAGGCTTTTGCGTATTCGAGCACCCTCCCAGAAAGCGTTTCGACGACTGCTTCTACCTTGTCGTTAATGATCAAGTGATCGAAAAGTTCGCTCCTGTCTTTGAAGAACTGGAGATCCGCCTCGGCGTTTCGAAGGCGGTCACGGATCTGCGATTCCGTATCTCGACCCCGCGTGCGGAGACGGTGGAGCAGTGCAGAAAGCATCTGCCGTTTGCTCTTGCCCGGGGGGAGGAGTCCGCACGAGAGAATTGATCTTCTGCCGAAGTGCGAGGCGAGTCCTTGTAGCAAGTCCATCTCTGTAATGACGATGGGGATTTTTCCGGCACGCCAGATACGTTCGATGTCTTCTGTGCGGTACCCGTACCAACGTTTCTCGGTCGAGGACGGGATCGAGGTGCATGCGGAGAGCGCGTTGCCGTTTTTCAGCTCTAGGAATTCTTCCGCGGAGACATGGACGTATTCCTGCTCGTCGCCCGCTTTTGGGCTCCTCGTTGTGATGATCGGCACGCGTTCCACATAGTCGCCAACTTTCGTTGAGAGGAGGATCGATACGGTTGTCTTACCAACACCCGACGGACCTGTGAGTGCGAAAATATAGCCCGGGAATTCCGTTGCTACTGGAACGTTGCTCACTACTTCGTATGCGACGTCGTACGTGCGAAGGCCATTTGTGTGGATGCGAGAGAGGCGAAGGCGGGGGAGGACATGCATGCCGATGGTGATAGGTTGTCGGTTGTCGGTTGTCGGTTGTCGGTCCGTCTCGGCGCGGCCGAGCTGCGACGGATGGTCGGGGAGCAGATGAGACAGTACTTTCGATCCGTCTCCAAGTTCGATGAGTCCGATCATGCGTGGTGCATCCCCGAAACCCTCCGGCGGATGCCGAACGGTTGTGAAGGACAGGATGGTGCCTTCTTGCAGTTTTTTGCGGATATTCTTCTGTGCGCGGTGATTGATGCTGGGTGTGGTTCGCATAGAGTATGAGCTATGGGCTATGGGCGAGGATGTGGATGCCGCATGTTGCGCACGCGCCGCCGAAGTTCTGAGCTAGACCGTGGCCTTTTCCACTCGCTTTCAATTGTTTTGTCAGATCGATGATCTGTTTGATGCCCGTGGCAGCGACAGGGTGGCCGCACGCCTTTAAGCCTCCGCTCGCGTTGATCGTGCGGGCGAAGGTTTCGTTCTCATAGAGCGAAATACCGGATCCGGGATCCGCAAATCCCATGTCTTCGAGCGAGATCACGGCTGCGATCGAAAAGCAATCGTGCAGTTCGATGTGGTCGATATCTTCACGGGCGATATTTGCTTCCAGGAGTGCCGCACCCATCGCATCTTTCGTAGCGGAAAATGATGTGATTGACGGGCGATCGGCAATGCTGACTGAATCGGTGGCGATCTGAGAAGCCGCAATGCGTACAGAGCTTTTGTGCTTTGTTGAGAGGAGAACTGCAGCGGCACCGTCACTGATGGGCGAACAGTCGAGGAGTGTCAGAGGGTCCGCAACCAGCGGGGCTTCTGCGATTTTCTCGGGTGCTATTTCTGCGCGGAACTGTGCGAAGGGATTGCTCACTGCGTTTTTGTGGTGACGTGCGCTTACGTGATTCAATCGCTCCCGCGTCAGACCGTATTCGTGCATGTAGCGCATCGCGACAAGCCCGAACATACCCGGGAAGGTGAGTCCGGACGGCGCGTCTTTCTCTGCGTCTGCCGCCCCCATGAGGCCGGCCGCAATCATTTCCGGAGAGGTATCGGTCATTTTCTCTACACCTACTACAAGCACCGTTTCCGCTTTCCCACTCTCGAGCAAAGCACATGCGGTATGCAGCGCTACCGCTCCCGAAGCACAGGCGGCTTCCGTTCGAAGCGCAGGGGGTCTATGGGGAAGTAGGCTAGAAGCAAGTGCTCCGAGGTGCGCCTGGTCGCTCCCAAGCTCTCCAAGCATGTTGGCGACGATCACAAAGTCGATGTCCAGCGCAGAGCAGGGCGCAATTTCAATCGCTGCGGTCATTGCTTCATCCATGAGATCGCGGAGGCTTTTGCCCCACCATTCTCCGAAGCGGGTTTGTCCTGTGCCGACGATGGAGATGGGGGGAGACGTAGTGGGTAGGGGGTAGCTGGTAGGGAGTAGGGTTTAGGGTTTAGGATTTAGAGCTTAGAGCTTGGTACTCGGCGTAGCCGATGTACACCGTTTCTCTGGTCTCCACCGGAAGTTTTACGCCATCGCGGAGCATCGTCATCATACATGCGTCACTTCCGGCACCGGATCCGTAGGAGACAACCAAGATCGTTTGGCCTTTCTTTGCTTTCTGCAGCACATGGGCGAGTCCGAGTGGGGAGCAGGCGGCATACGTATTGCCGATCGACGGGACGATGAAACCGTGTTTGAGCTGTTCTTTCGTAAATCCGAGCTCCTTTGCGATGCGGTTCGGGAACTTGGCGTTTGGCATGTGGAAGATAACGTGGTCGATGGATGCAGGTTGCAGGTTGCAGAGCTGTAGCATTCCTTTTGCGGCTTCTCTGACATGATGAAAGTATGCAGGCTCGCCCGTGAACCGGCCCGCGTGGTTCGGGTACTTCTCGCCATTTGCCCGCCAGAAGTCTGGAGTGTCCGATGTAAAAGATAATGTTTTGTCGATGCGACAGAGCGCGTTCTTGCTTGTTACAGGTCCGATCACAAATGCCGCAGCACCGGCCGCTGCCGTATACTCGAGTGCGTCGCCGGGACGGCTTTGGGCGCAGTCTGCGCCGATGGCGAGTCCGTAGGTTATTTGCTTCGCTCGTACCATGCTATCGACGATCTGCATTGCAGCGGTTCCTGCTTTGCACGCAAACTCCAGGTCAGCCGCGTGGCAGAACGGGTCACATTCGAGCATGGCAGCTACCATGCCGCTCGTGGGCTTTACCGCATAGGGGTGGCTCTCTGAACCGACAAAGACGGCGGAGACCTGACTTGATCGTATCTTCGCAACTTCGATAGCCTGTTTGGCGGCCTCATAGGCGAGCGTGAATGTATCCTGCCCGTCCTCCGGTACTGTTTTTTCGCTCACGCCGAGTCCTGCAAAGATTGATGAAGCATCTTGGTGCCAGTGCTTTGCGATTTCTTCCGTTGTGATCTTTCGCGCAGGCACGGATAAACCAAAGCCGATGATGGCGGAAGTGGTCATTCGGGGAGACAGTGTAGCGAAAAAATAAAATAGCACGCAGGGTTTCACGGAGGAATTCTTGACAGAATTAGTAATCCTTGCTTATAATGCGACTATGGCTCAAGAGTCGAATTTAGTTCTCTGGGAGAAGGGCGAAGATCCAAGCGAGGAGTGCTTGGAGCCGCAGCAACAAGTGGATTTTCTTGATCCTTGTGTGAAGCAGGTGCGAGTCATTATTGACGAGCTGCGGCATCGCTGGATGCAGCACAATGATATGGTGTTTGCAGATATGCAGGAAAAGACCAAAGCTTCGCATATTGATTTGGCAGCTTCTCCGGAGATCCAAAGCGGAGAAATCCAGTGGGTGACTGCAGCGTAGATCAGCGGGCAAGTTTCACATGTGCATCCGCAAGTTTTTGGGAGGCTTGGGCTGCAAGTAAACTCACTTCCCCCGCAAGAACAGCCGCACCGATGGATTCAGCAAGTTGCTGCGCAGGGCGCAGTGTAGTCTTTGGCTTCATGAGCAGTGAAAGGCACTGAGATTGAGCGGGGAGTTCCGTGCCGCCGCCGCGTACACCAACGAGAATGGCGGGGAGCCGGACGCGGACAGAAATGCCGTGTGCTTCTTTGGTCACCGTGGTATCCGCCATCGATCCTTCCACCACGTGCGCCGCATCTTGGCCGGTTGCCAGGTAGAGTGCCGCGATTACGTTTGCAGCATGGAGGTTGCTGCCGAGAGCTCCCGCGATAGTGGAACCATGGTTGAGCTTCGCATCGGCGACAGCGAGGAGTTTTTCCGGCGTGGTCTTTACGGTCGATGAGACAGTTTCCTGATCGAGGGTGCAGGTGGCAGTCACTTCGTATCCGCGACCGCGGTCATGCGTTCGCTTGCTCGGTTTTTTATCGCTATCCACATTTGCGGCTATTGTGATCAATTCCGCTCCCGTTTCTTTCGCAATAAAATCACCGATAGCCTGCGCGGCGATCGTGATCATATTCATGCCCATGGCTTCCTGAGCATCACCGTTGATAGTCAGGAAGACATAGTCATCACGCTCGTCGATGTCGTAGCTCATGATCTTCAGATGCCTGCTCGTAGACTCGGCTAGGCGTTTCCATGCGGTTTCCTTTTCTCGGATGAATGATGTGAGCTTTGAGCTTTGAGCTTTGAGCTTCCATGCGATTGATCTGCTTATGCCATGGTACACCGACGTGACAGTTGCGCCTCCCGATGCCGAAATTGCCTTACATCCGCGATTGACACTCGCGACGAGCGCGCCTTCGGTCGTCGCAAGCGGCAAGTGAATGTCCGTTGTTTCTCCATTACTGAAGGTCACGTTCAGCGGACCTGCGTACCCAACTGGGATAGGGACTGAGCCGAACATCTGTTCACAGTTTTTCTGTTCGGCATCACCTATCCTCTGGGGTTCAGTTCCAAGCAGAGAAAGATTCACACCGAGCGTGTCTTGTATCTGCATGCGGCGAACGGCGCAACGTTCATGTGGGGAGAGAGATGCGGGGAGATTGCGGAGATCCATGGATGAGGGGTTCGGGGATAGTATTAAGGGATAAGGGGGAAATGCCAAACCCTTACCCGTAATACTTACACCTTCATTCAACTAAAGAAGATGAGCTCCTTTCCCGGTTATTGTTTCAAATACTCTGCATTCTTTCTGTGCATGTGCGAATGCGGTCACTTCACGTACTGCTTCGGGCAAGCATAAAAGATGCACCGTCGGTCCGGCGTCCATGGTGAAGAGCACGGGGAGGTGCTTGGATTCTCTCAGTGATTTGATTTCTTCGATGATCCGATACGTTTCTTCGGAGAGATAGTGGAGTGGGGGAGTCTGTGTTTGCATGCAACGGTGCATGTCGAGGCAGTCTTCTTCGGAGACTGCTTGGAGTTTTTCAAAATCTTTTTTAAGAATAGCGTCGATGCATTCCTGCTGCCTTCGATTTTGGATGCTTCGGATGCGATCTGCGAAGTGCGGACTCGTGTGCGCGCCAGCGTGTCCTTCGGTGGAGCTTACCTTTTTCTCTTCGGTACTCGGGACAATGATGATGTCATGGAGAGGCCAGTGGGAAGTAGGTGCTATTTGTCTGGCTATCATGGCATCAATGGAGTTCTCCGTTTCTTGTTGTCGGTTGTTTGTAAGCGCGACAAAGCCGCCGAAGATGCTGCGTGCGGCGGAGCCGGAACCAAGGCGCGCCATAATCGAGATTTGTTCATCATTCAGAGCAGGCATACTGTCTGCGGTCTGTTCGATCAATCCCGCTACCCCTTTTGCAAATGCAGCGAATACTGCGGAAGAAGAGGCGAGGCCGATGCTGGGGGGAATGTGGGAGGAGATGCTGATTGTTATTGGATTGAAGATGGAAGATGGAAAATGGAAAATTTGGTTCAAATATTTATCGATCAGCTCCATGGTTTTTTGAAATCGTGCGATGTCCTTTTCCTTCATCTCTTTATTTGCTGAAGTTACTGAGAAATGATCGGAATGTTCTACTGTGACGTCGACGAAGGGGGAGTCGAGTGTCATCGAACAGGAATCTGCGGCAGGCAGACGCCACTCGTTTCCGTGAGGACTATTGCCCCAGTATTTGATGAGGGCGATATTGGGTGTTGCGCGTGCGGTGGGCATGTGAGGGTTAGGATTTAGAGTTTAGAGTTTAGGATTTCATATCCTTTTGGCACTTTTGATGCATCGATCCCGATCGCGAGCACCATGCCGCTGCCCCCCGTGCGCCCTCCTGCGCCGATTACCTTAGCAGAGCCACCATTTTGAACAATTAATTTGATCAATCTTTTTGCCTTATCTGAGACGACTCCGAGGTCTTCCTGTGCGTGTTCGTGATCACGCATTACGAAAGCATACTCCTCGCCGCGGATGAGCCTCTCCGTACAGCGACCGATGGTATGGAGAGCACTCTGCACCGGTCTCCCATTTTCCAAACCTTCCCAACCTTCCAAACCTTCCCAACCTTCCAAACCTTCCTTCTCTCTTACCCATGCAACAAGTTCCGGTGTCGTCTGGTCCGGTGTGCCACTGTCTATGAGTAGTGCACCCTCTAGAATATCTTTCGGAAGTTCGATGAACTTTGGTTCGGAACCTTTGCAAAAAAGAACAGGCTTCTCATGCCAGATCACCGCGAAGTCTATGCCGCTATGACCCGGATTCAACGCGTCTTCGATCTGCAACACCTCCTTTTTACAATCATTCCCAAGAAGGCACCGTGCGATTGCGATTACGAATGCCGTCGATGCGCCCATGCCTTTACCAAGAGGAATGTCGTTTTCAATCGTGAGGATGCCCGGAGGAAACGATCCAAGTGCTATGCAGCAGTCGATGATCTTTTGTACGTAGTTGTTCCATTGTTCCATTGTTCCATTGTTCCATTGCTTCCAGTGAATTTCTATGTCGTTTGCATTGGGCGCTTCTTCGAATATCGCAGTCACGCGGAGCGGTGCAGGTACTGCAATGCCCGGGTAACCGAAGAGGACGGCATATTCGCCGCAGAGAATTATTTTCCCGCAAGCAGAGGATTGTGCATGGAGCGTAGGAACAGGGGGGTAGGATTTAGGATTTAGGATTTCGAGTCTATTCTATGAGCCAAATCGTCTTGTACGTTTTAAAAACGCATCTACGGATTTCTGTAGATCATCGACGGTAAAGTCCGGGAAGAGCTTTTCTGTAAATTCCCATTCCGCGTACGCAGTTTGCCAGAGGAAAAAATTGGATGTGCGCATTTCTCCGGAGGTGCGGATGACGAGATCGATATCGGGGAGTTCAGGATGATCCATATGTTCACGCAGCGTTGATTGGTTGATTGGTTGATTGGTTGATTGGCAACGCTGCGCGGCGCGCGCCACTTCATCCATACCTCCGTAATCGACGGCAAGGTTGAGCGTGAACCGGTGAGGATCCGGAGCCTGCCCTGTACCGGAGTGTTGCGACTGGTGCAGGGTTTCCTCTTCTACTTCGGTGATCAGCTTCGCGAGGGATTTCGGAATGCGATCCTTCCTGCCCGAATGCACGAAGCGCGTCTTCTCGTCGAGGAAGCCTTTGCGTTCTTTCTGCAAATAGTCTTCGAGCATCTTCATAAGCATCGCTATCTCCTTCGGATCGCGTTTCCAGTTTTCCGTAGAGAAGCACCAGACAGTGAGTACAGAAATGCGTGGATCATTGCGGCACCACTGCGTAAGTTCGCGGAAATGCTCTATGGCTTCCTTATGGCCGTCCCAAGGGTGCAGGCCTTTCGCTTTAGCCCATCGGCGGTTGCCGTCCGGGATGATGGCGATATGCAGGGGGTTGGGCGTAGAGAGTGGGGGGGGGGTAGCTGATTACTGACAACCGACAACCGACAACCGATCACTATTCCATAATAAGCTCCAATGCTTGGTGGAACCACGGAGCATACGCATTCGGTTCAGATTGCATTGCTTCTTTCAGTTCGCTCACATTGATCCACTGCATTTCCGCAATTTCGCCTGGATCTGGATGTAATTGCACGGTTTCATCAGCCTCACCAATCAATATCGTATCGTATTCATGCTCGATACCTTTTCCTTCGGGGTCGCTTGCCTGGTAGACGAAGGATGAATGTACCGTTAGAGGACAGCGGAAGCCACATTCCTCTTCGAGGCGGTTTTCTGCTTCATTTTCTATCGGGAGTTTTTCCCGCGGGTGGCTGCAGCAGGTATTTGCCCAGAGGTTTCCGAACAGTTTTTCTCTCGCCCTTCTTTGAATGAGCAGTTTTGAGGAAGCGTGGCTAAAGACAAATACCGAAAATGCTTTATGGAGCATGCCTTCGTTGGCGTGCGCTTCTCTGCGGTCCACAGTACCGAGGTGTTCCCCCTTTTCATTGGTGAGGATAACGGTCTTCATGGGGGAGTATAGGGTTAGGGATAGGGTTAGGGTTAGCATTGGAACCGAAAGTTTTTACACTTCCTTGCTCCACAATACGTGGCGAGCATGATACCGTTTTGTCATGCAGAAACGCAACACTCTCGGCGAAGGACTCGCCGCCATGCTCAAGGGCGGCGTGATTATGGACGTCGTCACGGCAGAGCAGGCAAAAATTGCGGAGGATGCAGGAGCCTCTGCGGTGATGGCGCTGGAGCGCGTGCCTGCAGACATTCGAAAAGATGGCGGCGTCGCGCGCATGAGCGATCCGAAACTTATACAAGAGATCCTAGCTGCGGTCACGATCCCCGTGATGGCGAAAGTGCGTATCGGTCACAGTGCAGAGGCACGCATTCTCGAAGCACTTGAGGTCGACTTCATTGACGAGAGCGAGGTACTCACACCTGCAGATCCCTTCGATCATATCCTCAAATCCGATTTTCAGATTCCGTTTGTTTGCGGTGCAACGAATCTCGGCGAAGCCCTGCGGCGCATTCACGAAGGTGCCGCCATGATCCGAACGAAGGGAGAGGCGGGGACGGGGAACGTGGTGGAAGCCGTTCGCCACCTCAAGTTGATCAAGCGCGAGATTGCTTCTTTGGTGGAACAATCGAAAACCGATCTCAGACTCTTTGCGGAAACCGAGCGCGTGCCGCTAGGTCTCATCGAACGCGTGAAGGAAATGCAGAGGCTCCCCGTTGTCACGTTCGTCGCGGGCGGTATAGCGACTCCCGCGGATGCCGCACTCCTCATGAGCCTTGGTGCCGAAGGCGTATTTGTGGGATCAGGAATCTTTACATCGAAGGATCCTGCAGCCCGCGCCCGGGCAATCGTGCTCGCGACGACGCACTGGAGCGACGCAAAGATCCTTGCGGAAGTATCCGAGGGTCTTGGCGAGGCAATGGCGGGGCTGGAGATTGCCTCTTTGAACGTTGCAATGCAGGAGCGGGGGTGGTAATAGTGAGAGACTACTTGCCCCCAATCCCTTCTGCCGTCGGCGTCCTCTCCCTTCAAGGCGATTTCGCGGAGCACATTGCCGTCCTGCATTCTATGGGCACTGAAGCGAAGGAAGTGCGATCATGCGAAGATCTGGCATCGGTGGATGCGCTCATACTTCCCGGCGGAGAGAGCACAGTGATGATGAAGCTTTTGGAGCATGGCAGACTCGATCGCATGATCATCAACCGAGTACGAAGCGGTATGCCGATCTTCGGCACGTGCGCGGGGGCGATACTGCTCTCCTATTCGCATTTGAAACTTATGGACATCTCCGTGGATAGGAATGCGTATGGACCGCAACTTCGGAGTTTTACGGAAGATATCATGATTCGTGATATCGGGGAGGTTCATGCTTCCTTCATACGGGCGCCAAAGATTATCCGTACCGGCACCGATGTTTTGGTGCTCGCGCTTTCTGGGGATGATCCGGTGCTCGTAAGGGAGAGGAACATCCTCGCTTCGACATTCCATTCCGAACTGGAGGCTTGTACGCAAATTCATGCATATTTTCTGCAGTTTTGTATGCGTGAGAGTGCTCCAATGATTCCATAATCCATGGAATGATCATTCCAAGATGAATAACGATTGAGTTCACCGGAAACTGGTATTCTTCGTTGTATGTAGGCAAAATGTGAGTCCTCTTTGACATTCCACTTTTCTAGCTATGCAAACCTTCCGCCGTTTTCTTATTTCTCTGCTTACAGGAACTATTCTGCTCAGCCCGTCCTTTACGCTTGCTCAAGATAGCTTCTTCGATATTTTTACAGAGCTGTCACTGGAAGCACAGAAGCCGCCGCAACCGGATGTTGATAGTTTCTTCGACATCTTCACGGAACTTTCTAGTGTTTCGGATGCGCAGTGCGATCCGTGTAAGGTTCTTGCACAGGAAATTGCCGATATGCAAATGCGCATAGACGGTTTGAATAACGAACTCTCCTTTATCGACAGTGCACTGAATATGGTTGATGATGCGATCCAGGCAGGTGTGGAGGAAATGGAGGATATGGAGAAGCAACTCGAAGAAATAAAAAATCCCAAGAATTTTATCGAGAGTGACGGCAGACGTTATGATTCAAGTGACAATGCAGCTTTGAGGCGGCGGAACGCAAACTTGTGGAAAGCATATAAGGGAGGACGCATGACGGCGCAGGAATACAGCGATGAGGTTGGTAAGCCGTTCGATGATCCCGAAGTCGCCAAAGACCTAGAAATGCTGAAGGAAATCATCAAGGACGAACTGCAAGACAGTATCGATACTATGAACAGGGCGATCGACAAGGCGAAGGAGGCACGATCGGATCTTAACAAACAAGGACAAGAGCTCACAGAAAAGCTCGATGCATTGATGGCTGAACTTGAGAAGCTAAAAGAGCAACTGAAGGACTGCAATAAACGTTGCAAGGAAGAGACGGTGAATATTCCGGAAGATTATGGTATAGGGCAAGACGAACAGTCTCTCTGGGAGAAAGCTACTTCACTGTTCAATAACCTCTTCGGTAACAATTTTGAAATTGTTAATCCCTTTGCGGGATTACAGGAATTCCTCAATGGTCTGGAAGGAAACGGTGATGGAAGCGGCGGCATCCCTACCGAAATGGTGTCTCTCGATCTTATGGGTGGACCATCGCAAGTGGATAGTTTCTTCGATGTGTTCTTTGATATTGATCTCCCTCCGGTAGTGTGCCACCTCTGCGATCCCATTCGGGAGCAGATCGAGGAGACACAAAATTCTCTCAATGATCTTCAGCGGGAACAGGCGCTATTGGATGCTGAGGTCAAGCAGGCATATAACGATCTCGCAGTTGCTCGTGATGCCAAGAGTCAGGCGGAAAACGCTTTGGATGCGATCAATAATCCCCGTAGCTCTGCGGAATCGAATGGCCGGCGTATGGATTCGTCCGATCAGGCTGCAATGAGAGCGAGAAATTCCCGTCTCTGGGGCGACTACAAGTCCGGCGACCTCTCCGCACAGGAACTTGAAGCAGAGTGGAGCAAACCGTTTGATGATCCTTCCGTGAAAAGGGAGCTCGATGCCATCAAGCAGAAGATGAAAGACGATTTACAGGACATCATCGATGCTGCCCAGAAGGCAATCGACAACCTCAACGACAAAATCACCAAGAACAACGATAGACTTATTGATCTTGCCGGATCCATCGCAGCGCATCGCGCGGTGATGGAGTTCCTCCGGAGGGACCTCGCGGAGTGTGAAAAGAAGTGCAGATTACAGCCCGATGCACCGAGTATCGATCTTACGGGATGGGATGCATTTATTTTCCCGAGGCAAATCGACGAAGGAGGGGCTGCAAGTTCGCAAGCGAGTTCTTCTGCCGATGACGAGGAAGATCCGCATGAACTTGGTGATGGTGAATCGATTCTCGGCGGCAGTGATCAGGGTTTCCTGTGTAGGACTACCGGACTCTTTTGCGACGAAATGAAAGAAGATAACAAGGTTGCTGTCAGCGAAGGCGATGGATTCCTCTGTGATTGGTTTGGCATTTTCTGCCCGAAGGGCATGATGATCGGTGGTCTGGTCGATTGTGTAGAAGGAAAAGGCAACATCGAAAGCTGCAATCGCGATTTCGATGCCGATGGCAATGGTGTGGTGGATGCTGCTGACCTGCAGGATTTCAAGATATCTTTGCAAGGTCCGAACGGCTACAGCGTACCGCTCCAAATTCAAGGCATGGATGGAAACGACCAATTATCTGTAGATGACCTTCGCCTGTTCGGTGGGTGTCTCCAAAACGGAGGGCAGTCGTGCTCTGGTCTCGATGTTGGCAATCCGCCTGATAACCTGTTCGGAACACTTCCGCCGAGTGACATCTTGGGTCTGCGACCGAATGACATGGGTCTTCATATGATCAACGGTAACGACACGTTGCTCGGTGATCCCATTACGCCGAATTTCTTCGGCAATGATGGGGGACTCTTCGACGGCGGCCCGAATCCTCCTCCACTTCCTCCGGACTTCTTTGGCCCGGGTAGCGATCCATTTGGTGGCAATCTCCAGCTCCTTGGTCCAGGAGGAGACGCCATTCCCAATCCTCCGCCTGTACCCCCATCTACCGAACAGCAAGTCGTGCAGCGGTTGATTGATGAAGTGAAAGCAAGACTCAAGAATGAGCCTCTCGGTCCGTGCGAGAAGTTCGTCATGACGATCATCCGCCAACGCATCGGAAACACAACGCGCTATATCGCGCGTGTGACGAAAGTGCGCGATGATGCCAAGTGTCCTCCGACAAGCAGTGAAAGCAGCGGTTGCCAATCCGATGCCGATTGTGATGATGGAGATGAGTGCACTGCAGATCGTTGTGACGTGGAGACGAGAGAGTGCACACATAGTGAAATCAAAGGTTGTAGGGACGATGAAGAAATTGAGTGCCCCGATTTCTCATATACCAGTCGTGCGAGCTGTAGTGAAGTTTGTACGCAAGGCGAATGTCAGCCGCAGGGCATTGGCAACAAAGAATGTTGGTTCTGCGCTGATAAACGGCTTCAGTGTCCTTCCGGTCAGGTTGATACCAAGTCCATTTGTGATCTCTCCTGCAGCGCATCTGAAGGAATTTGCGTACTGGATTCGAAGTCTGGTTGCTATGCCTGTCGGCAGCCTACGGGAGTGCGGTCGTCGTCTTCGCTACCAAGGACTACCGTACAGTGTGACAGCCCCACGATGCCGGAGGCCGATTGCAAGAGGAGCTGCAGCGGCACGTGCTCAGAATCCTACCAAGACCTTGCAAGCGGACTTAGGTGTTTCACGTGCAGACCGAGCACCGTACCCGCTTCTTCCACACCATCCGCCTCATTGAAGTGCGACCCGCCATCGGAGACTGAATCGGAGTGTCGTAAAGATTGCTTTGGAACATGCAACAAGACGTACACAAGAAGTGACGGTGTGAAGTGTTTCGAATGTGTTCCGGAAGCTGCGGTCTCCTCCGCTTCTTCATCATCCTCACGACCGCAGACCGGTCCCACCTGCCCGAGCGGTACCACGTCGGATATCGGCACGTGCGAATCGCAGTGCGGACCGCAGGGCGGTACATGCAGTGCCCAAAATGGTTGCTACAGTTGCACGGTCGTCAGTTGTCCGAGCGGCACGTACAAAAATGAGTGCCCCGGTTCGTGCAGTAACGGTTGCGACATAGCGGCGCAGCAGAGCGGTGTTACGTGCTACAAGTGCAAGCAGGACTGCGAGACGGTCTGCGCCCAAAATAACTACGGCGGGCCAAATACCGATCATAGCAATGCGATTCTCGCCGAACTGCAGGGGTATTCCTGCGTTTCCGGCGCGAGTGTTTCCATACAGACTGCGACGATTGGCAGCTGCTCATGCGTGGGGAACTACAGTATCACGGTGAATCAAATACCGCCGGTTTGCAAAGGAACAGCCTGCGGCGATGTGGTCTGCGGCGGTTCCGCAAGCTGCCCTGGAGGCCCCAATGAGACGATTACCGTTCGCTGCAACTGGGGAGGCTGGGAGAAGATCCAGAAGCACCAGTTCCGGCCGATTCTTGGAAATTAATGGTCTGCTATTTCGTTGTAAAGAAGCCGGGGTGACTCGGCTTCTTTCAGTTTCTCATTGAACAAAAAATGTGTTCAATAATATGATCAGGTTCCGTTCTGTTACAATTCTCGCATCTCATAGATTAGTATCCTTTGCCTTCGCTCAGGACGAGAGTTGCTCATTTCATCTCCGACACACATTCAGATAGTTTCACTGCGGGATTAGTACATCGGTAGTACGCAAGCTTCCCAAGCTTGAGAGGCGGGTTCGACTCCCGTATCCCGCTCCACTTCGATTACTTCCCCCTCCGCATGTTCATTAATTGATGGGAGAGGGTTTTTCCGTTTGAACGGTGTTTCAATTCCCATTCCACATTGATCTTTACGGAAGGTCTGGAGTCCGACCGGATGATGCACTCGAACGTGTCGCCATTTTTACAGTGAATCGGAACTTCACACGGCAAGAAGATTTGCTCCCAGTGCGTGGGAGCGGATGCGGCATGCGTTGCGATGGTGATTCCTGAGAGCAAATCGCATTCCCACGAGAGACAAAGACCGTAGATCGCACATGCATGCCCCATTCCCCATTCCCCATTCCCCGTACGTACGCTCTCCGGTTTGCCTTTCAGGAAGTCCACTGCATCCCACTCTTTAGCAGGTATGAGATCGTTTGGAGCAAAGGTCTTCACGTACATGTTATTCACCGATCGCGATCGGGCAGGGGACCAGTCCATTGCATACCCGACGGTGTCCCATGCCGTGTTCTCTTTCCAATGGTGATCGTTGATCACGGGCGACACATACATGCGAATGCCCTGCGGGATCATGACGCCTCCGGGTTTCAGGAATCTCTTGGCATCTCGGAGCGTCTCGATGATGTTCTCTTCGTAGGCGAAGTTTCCGAGCGTTTCCGAAACAATGATGTCTGCCTTGATGGCATCGCGTACTTCGTTGGAATCTGCACAGATGAATTCACAGTTATTAATACCGTTTGCTTTCGCAATCTCTTTACTCATAAGGAGGAATTCCGGTTCCCGTTCGATGAGGATGCACTTACCTGCGCCGTACTTGCTTGCGAGAAAGGCAAGGAACCCCGTTCCCGATCCTATGTCGAGTACGGTGCATCCGGGCTGTATGACGTTCTTCAAGGCTTTGGCAAAGGCTTCCGTTCGCACGGAATCAGCCATTATGCGCCGCTGGTATTCGATCATGGACATGGGCGATACTGTACTCCTGAGGTTTCTTTTCGTGAATGAAGTCGGGCAGGAATCGATGCATCATCTGCTCAGTAGGATACGCAATGTGCATTATTTCTTCATTCCTATGAGCATCCATCCTTTCTTTGGATCCCGCGTGTGATGACCGTACCAACACTGTGCCAGATCGTTCTTTTGCAAGCGAACGGGTGATGTATGTAGAGGGTCATTGATGATCGCTGCTGTTCCGACCACACCTTTTACGATGGCGTAGTGACCTTCTCCGGATGCGGGATCTCTACAATTGATGAGAATAGGTTCACGGCGATTCGTCGCCTGTACGATGTCCGACCAGTTGCCTTTCCATTCTGTGCACGTTATTCCATATTCTCTCAGCGTAGCAACTATCGCTTGGCGCGCTGTGCCACGTTTACGCGTTGTTTTCATCTTTTTGGTCAGTATGTCCCGACGCACATTTTTTCCGTAGTAGAGCATGAGCATTTCCACGCACGCAACACCGCATGTGTGGTTGAACTTTTGTCGAACAAGGGGGATGCGCATGTTTTTATTGTACTCTTTTAGAGTTTTAGGAGCGGAGTGGGACATTTATCGATTGAGTTTAGAGTATTATAATTTCTCGGCACTCGTCGCATTCCTCATTGCATGATACGATGCATTCGCTTCGCATTCCTCCTCTCTACCATGCTCAAGGACTTCAGAGACTTCGCTATGAAAGGAAATGTCATCGATCTTGCTGTCGGCGTTATTATAGGGAGTGCATTCGGAAAAATAATTGCTTCGCTTGTCGGTGATGTGATCATGCCGTTCATCGGTCTTCTGCTCGGTAGAGTCAATATTTCCACACTCGCTATCACCGTCGGCAGCGCAACCATCAAGTACGGTATGTTCCTGCAATCCGTTGTTGATTTTGTGATCGTTGCTTTCTGTATCTTCATTATTATCAGACAGATTCAGCGTTTCAAGAAAAAAGAAGTATCGGCTCCGGCAGTACACCCCGAAGTTTCTGCCGAAGTGAAGCTACTTACGGAAATTCGCGATCTCCTCAAGAAATAGTCTTGATTGTAGGGTGGCCTGCCACCGTCAGTCATGATTGACGTGGCCTACCAGCCGTACCCCGTCTGTGTGCACGCAAAAACTTCCACGAGCCTGTTTCTTGTGGAACTTCCTCCAGGGGCGAAGGCTGGAGCGGGTGAGCGGAATCGAACCGCCATCCTCAGCTTGGAAGGCTGATATAATAACCACTATACGACACCCGCTTTGGAGGAAAGATCGTGGCCTGAGGATACCGAAGGATGTTGATCCAGAGAAGCAATCTTGCCGAAACTAACCGCCATTACTCTCTCCGGCCTTGGCGAGTGCCACGGGGTACAGGAGAGAATTCTCCGCGCAGTCATCAAGCAGCCGAGCAACAGACCTTTTCTCAGGATCACTTCTTTCCCGTACTCGCTGCATGTGGGGGAATGGAGACAGCAACCGGACGGATACAAGTATTGCAGCGGACCATGGTCGGGGGAGAGGGTTTGCTGATATGCATGGATCAGCCCCACCGCTGCCCGGCGAGGGAGAAGCCAGAGAGCAGTGATCATATTGCGCATAGGCATGAGTGTCGCTACGATTGCTCGCAGCATACCATGCAAGAAGTTCTTACCACTGCCGATATCCTCGATTACCTGCAGATTACCGTTGCGGTGCTCCTCATTGTTGTGCTGTATCACTCACTCTTCATCGCGGTAGACCTTCGGAAGGTACTTCGCCGCATAGAAATCATCACAAAAGAGGTAGAGAACTTGATCATGAAGCCGATCAATGTCGCAGATCACATTCTGGAAGGTATTGTGAAGTATTTGGAGAATCAGCAGATTCTGGAAAAGAAGGGGAAGAGGAAGAAGGAATAGCTTCTTCGCTAAGCAGCTAAATCGACTGCTTATCTACAAACACCCTAATAAATATTCTCTTGAGCACATCCACCGATGCTTCCAGGAGCTCGCTTAGGAGTGAATTCAAGCGGCGTATCTTTGCATAGAGATCATTCATCTGGTTCGCGGAGCCGGGGCGACTCGCTCGAAACGCTTTGCGACGCACCGCTCTGCGTAGTGTTTTTATCTCCTTTTGGATGTACTTGCTGAGTTCTTTACGCATCGCGGGAGAGTCGGGGAGATTGGCGATCGCCTCAGCGCGAGAAGATGTCTGTGACTGTGTTTGGCTTTGGCCGCCTGCAGTTGTTCCAGATGATCCCCTATCGCCGGAGCGGTCTTCCCCGAGTCGCTCGGAAACTTTGTCCATGAGAGAGATCGTCTCAAGGAGACCTAGGAACTTATCGGGTTGCGCGACAACGAGATTTTTTTGCTCGGTTGCCCCTATGTGTTCTGTCCGTTTTTCGGGTGAGGTTCCGCTTGGTTGCATTGTATGTCTATTTTCTCATGTTTTTAGGAAAATAGCAATGTCGGATTGGCGATTCAACCAGTTGATTGCAGATCAATGCCGAATCCGATACCCATGCATGCATGGTCGAGAGAACGATGTTCCACCCTTCGACGGTGCTCAGGGTGGATCAGAGATAGTTCTGCTATCGTATGCCCTATGGATCGAACTATTTTCCACAAGATTGTCGCCGGAGAGATTCCAGCGAAAAAGGTATATGAGACAGACACTGTTCTAGCCTTCAATGATATTCATCCCAAAGCGCCTTTGCACCTGCTTTTTATTGCGAAAAATGAAAGGGACTTTGTGCCGTCTATTAATGATCTCACCGATGCTACAGCGCATGTGCCCGGTATGTTGATTCTTGCTGCGCAGGAGTTTGCCCGAGAGCAGGGGATTTCCGGTTATCAGCTGAAGTTTCATGTCGGGAAGGACGGTGGTCAGGAGGTGATGTATTTGCACCTGCATTTTTTGAGCAAACAAAAATTGAATTAGTCACTCAGCAACTCAGCAACCTAGCAACGTTCATCGCTCATAGCCCGCAGTTTCCGCTTCCTTCTCCGTCTTAAAGTACACGCGTTTCTCTTCTTTAATTTTCTTCCCTGCAGCGGAACCGGAGGCATAGTACTTTTTTCCAGCCTTGCTTGCGACGAAGGCAGGGACGACTTTCTCGCCGACATCCATTCGCATTTGCTCAACTCCTTTTTTCTTGATCGTCTCGATTTCCTTAAAATCTTTCTTACTTTTCACTTTCTTCTCTTTTACCTCTATACCTTCCTTCGCCTCCTTACCTTCCTTCGCTTCTTTCCCTTCCTTCGCTTCATTTTCCGCCGCCTGCTCCGCCTTGATCCTCGCAAGTGTTTCCTTATCAATCGGGAGGAGAGCTTTTATGGAGAGCCCTATGCGGCGTTCGTCAACATCGATATTGATAACTTGCGCTTCCACCTTTTGCCCGATTGTCAGGACTTCCGATGGATCTGCCACCTTGCGATGGGAAATTTCTGAAAGGTGCACGAGGCCGTTGATGTCTTTCTCCAGCTTCAGAAACGCGCCATAATCGGCGAACCGAACCACCGATCCCTGCACTCTTTTCCCTACAGGATAGCGTTCGGCAATCTCTTCCCAAGGATCTTTCGTCAGCTGCTTGATGGAGAGACTCAATTTGTCTGCGTCCAGACCGATGATTTTCACCTGCACTTTGTCTCCCACTTGCGCATGTTCGGAAGGGTTTTTGACATGTCCCCATGCGATTTCGGAGATATGGACAAGCCCTTCCAGACCATCGAAAGCGACGAAGAATCCGAATTTCACGATGCCGGTGACCATGCCGTCTTTCGTATCTCCCACCTTGAGAGCTTCGAGAGCCTTGGAGCGTTCCTCCGAGAGTGCTTCACGTTCGGAAACGACGATCTTGCCGGCCTCTTCATCCATGGTGATGATCTTGACGGTGAAGGTGAAGCCGATGTACTTCTGCAACCGGCTGATGATCTCTGTGCTGTCGGAATTATTGACGCGCGGGTAGTGGGCAGGAGCGAGTTGTGAGACGGGGAGGAACGTGCGGATACCGTCTATATTACTGAGAAGTCCCCCCTTATTTGCTTCTTGCGCGGTGAACTTCATCGTGCCGTCGCCATCCACAAGGTCATGGAAGCGATCCCACGCTTTTTGCTGGCTTGCCATGCGAAGGCTCATGACTACCATGCCTTCGTCGTTCTCTTCCTCGAGGATAAGGGAGGTGACTTTGTCGCCAATCTTCAGGTCTTTAAATGTATTAAATGAATCCCGAAGTTCACGGCCGGAGACGATGCCGACGGCAACGCCGTTTAAGTCGATCAGGAGTTTGTTTTTTCCCCGATACACCACCACGCCATCCACTGTTTCTCCCGGGCGTACGCGAAAAGGGGGCGGAGCCTCCCTGAGGAGCTTTTCCATGAGTTCGGATTTCTTTACGGCGACTTTGGTCATACAAAAGAGATGGTGCAAGCGGAAGGAAGTAGTGAAGTGGCTGGCCCGGCTGCCCTTGCACGAGCAACAGGCGGGATACACACACTTTCTCATCCGAAGAAAGGGCGGTCAAGGAGATCGATGGGAATTGTGACTGTCAGAGACCAGCATTCTCCTGCATTTAGAGATGTGTCGCTGACGTATTCATATCGTGGGGGAGTTTCTGCTCGAGACTCGTTTTCGGGTTGTAGATCTGGTAGTAGAGCTCTATAAGCTCCATTGTATTGAGTCTGCGCGTCTGCAAACCGATATTGCGGAGGCCGCTCTCCACCACGTTGATGCGTTCCTTGAGTTTGGCAGCTTTTTCCGCGAAGTACTTGTTCCTGTGGTTTGCCTTGCTTACCGAGTCGTCGATGCCGATCCACTTAAAGAACTGCGCAAAGGATGACTTTTTTTCTTCCACGTCATCAAGCGGTATGACAACGAGGAAGCGTTTCTGCATAATGTCTGCTACTTCCACGATTCTCTGGACGAATGTCGCGTACGCTTCCGTCTGCTCACGGAGAAGGGAGTTTTCTTGCTTCTCGCCCATGAGGCGGATCTGTTCTATGTAGGGGTCGATATTCATCTTTGTCGAGCGCACGACGATCTGCAGAGGGAAGATGAGTGTGTTGATGAACGATTCGTATCCGGCGATTATGCCCTGCTGCTCCGTTTCGCTTTTGAGGTTGAAATTGAGTGCTTCTACCTGCAGAACGCCGCGAATACCCCCGCGCTTCAGGAGCACTGTATCGTTGCGGATTTCTGCTATGGGTACAAAGCGCTGCGTTGAGGCTTTGCTGCCTTTCAGGCGTCGGCGCACGGTGTCTTTTGGTGGCTTAGACATGCGACGGAGGGGGGGAAATATCCCGAAGAAGGTTTGGCCCGAACGTATGGAATGGCGCCTCTTTCTCAGCAGGAGCGATATCATCCACGGGTGTCAGGCGTTTGTCTGCAACGATGCGTTCTCGCTGGACTGGCTTTTTTTGTTCTGCTACATTTTCAAGCGAACTCTCGTTGGTTTCCGTCAATGCATCTTCAATATCTTTGGGTCCAAGATCAAGGACGCGGCTCAGTTCCTCTATGTGTGTTTGCTTTTTTTCCACAGAAGCGGGGTTCGTGTTCGTCGGTTTCCCTTTTTTAACTTTGGTGACGATATTGACATAAATTCCTTGCCGTGGCGCAAAGACGCGCGTTGCAGGTTTGTCGAATCGCTCAAGCGCAAGTAAGACTATGCGAAACAGGCTTATACCGTTTATTTTGATAAAAGCGAAGGCGATACCGATCAAGGTCGGAATGGTTGCCATCGTCGTCCCAGCAGCGCTCACCGGACCGCTTGCTTTCATAGATGCCCATACTGCGTAACTTACGCCAGCAGAAAACATGACTGCCATGATCTGTTTCAGGGTAATCGGACCGATGATGCGGTCTTCTATATAGACGTTTTGCGGGATTTTGACGGGATCAATGGTCATGGTGTGTGTTTCAGGGACTTCGTATGATTATAGCATATTTCTGATGGTTTTGAACCAATGTTCCATTGTTCCAATGTTCCATTGTTGGATAGTACTACTTCCCCCAAAGTACGATATTCTTGAGAGAAATTGCCCAATGGAGCAAGACGGATCGTCAGCTGTTTGCAGCTGTTTTCACTTCCAGCGTCTCTTCTTCCTTCGGTTTCACATGCGTGGCTCCGTGGAGGAACTCGAGGCTGTCTTTGCTTTTCCTGACTACGCGGATGGTATGCCCTTCTTCAAAGATCCCTTTGAGAATGTGTTCGGCGATTTCGTCTTCAACGCGCTCCTGGATGACGCGGCGGACGGGACGTGCTCCGTACTCTGGATCAAATCCCCACTCAGCCAGTTGGTGGATGGCGCGTTGTTCTACGTCGAGAGCAAATCCTTTTTCTAGGAGCCTTTGGGCGAGGGTATCTATGTGCATTTTTACGATTTTCCGGATGGCGTTTTGGTCCAGCGCATTAAAGACGATAATGTGATCGATGCGGTTGATGAATTCCGGCCGCATGTTGTCTTTGAGTTCTTGCAGAACTTCTTTGCGTTTCTCTTCGTATGCCTTCTCTTCCGCTTGCGCGTTTTCCTCCAGCTTGAAGCCGATTTTAGCGGCCTGCTTCGTGAGTTTCTCTGCTCCGATATTGCTCGTCATCACGATGATGGTATTGCGGAAGTCCACTTGTTTTCCCTGCGCATCTGTCAGCATGCCGTCCTCGAGGATCTGCAATAGGATATTGAAAAACTCCGGGTGTGCCTTCTCCACTTCATCGAAGAGCACAACGGAATATGGTTTTCTGCGCACGGCTTCCGTCAGTTGGCCACCCTCTTCGTAGCCGACGTAGCCTGCAGTCGCTCCGACGAGCCGAGAGACGTTATGACGTTCCATGAATTCGGACATATCGATCTTGATCAGCGCGTCTTCTCGGTTGAAGACTTCGGCTGCGATCGTGCGGACGAGCTCCGTTTTCCCGACACCGGTAGGTCCTAGGAAGAGGAAGGATCCGATGGGGCGTTTCTGGTCGCCGATGCCGATGCGGCTTCTGCGAATGGCTCTGGCAACCTTGTGAATGGCCTCGTCTTGTCCCACGACATGCTTACGCATGATGAGTTCCAGATTTTGGAGTTTCTTCTTATCGGATTTCAGGAGCTTTGCCACGGGGATCCCCGTCATGCGACCAATGACGTGCGCTATATCATCTTCATCTATCTTCAGTGGAGTTCTGCGATCCCCATCCGATGCCGCACGCATTTCCGCAATTTTTTCCTGGAGCGTTTGCTGTTCCTGTTTCAGCTTGAGGGCAGTGTGATACTTCTGTTCCTTTACAGCGGCCTGTTGTTTGAGAATCAGCTTCTCCAGCTTTTCTTCATTTTTCTTCAGTTCGGGGTTCACATCCATTTGTTGTAAACTCCTTCCGGCGGATGCCTCATCGAGGACGTCGATGGCTTTGTCCGGCAGGTAGCGATCGGCAATATAGCGTTTACTGAGAGTGACTGCGGCTACCAACGCTTCGTCGGTGATTTCCAGTTTATGAAATTCCTCAAAAGACTTGCGGATACCCCGGAGAATTTCGAGAGCGTCTTCGACGTTCGGCTCGTCAACGGTGACGGATTGGAATCGGCGTTCCAGTGCGCGGTCTTTTTCTATCGTACGGTATTCATCGAGTGTGGTGGCACCGATGACTTGAATAGCACCGCGGCTGAGTGCGGGTTTTAGAATATTTGCGGCGTCGAGCGAGCCTTCCGCGGATCCTGCACCGACAACGGTATGAATCTCGTCGATAAAGAGGATGACCTCGTTCTCGCTCTGTACCGCCTCTTTGATAATGTCGTCGAATCGTTGCTCGAATTCGCCGCGGTACTTTGTTCCTGCAATGAGAGAGCCCATATTTAAGACAAGTACGCGTTTATTTTTAAGTGTAACCGGTACAGTCCCCTCGCGGATTCTTTGTGCCAGCCCCTCCACAATAGCGGTTTTTCCGACACCCGGTTCACCAATGAGCACGGGGTTATTTTTAGTCTTGCGGTTTAAGATGTGCACGACGCGTTCGATCTCGTTGTCACGCCCGATGATCGGATCGATCTTTCCTTCCTTCGCGCGAGTGATGAGGTCATCTGTGAAGTAATCGAGGACAGGAGTTTTGCTCTTCCCTTCACTCTTTTGCTTTTTGAGTCCCTCCGGATCTGTGTTTTGCATCATGCCGCCCTGCATGCCGACGATTGCACCTTGCAAGCCCTGAAAGAAGGATTCCAGCGACTGTTCCATATTTCGACTTTGGGACTTAAACTGAGAAATTTGTCCGAACATTTCTTCGACGTGCGCTTTGAGGTCTTCCGGGTCGACCTGCATTTGCTCAAGCAGTATGGTTGCAGCATTCTTTCCAGTGGAGACCACTGAGTGGAGGAGATGCTCGGTTCCCACGTTTGCGTGGCGGAACTTGTGCGCGGTGATCACGCTTTGTTCTATGACGTTATGAAGGAATGTGGAGAGGCCGTGCTTGATGTGCTTTCCTTCTATGCTTGGTGTCTTCATGGATTTGAGCAATATCCTCACGTTCTCCTGCGTCACCCCCGCGCCGGTAAATATGGAAAACCCGAGGGACTTTGGTATAGAGAGAAGACCGAGCAGAAGGTGCTCGGTGCCGATGTAGCTGCTCTTCATGTTCTTTGCTTCCTGCTCCGCTATCTGCAAGGCGAGTTTGGCGTTGGGGGTGAAACGATCGAAGGGGTGCATGGGAGGTGAGGGTTGGGGTTAGGGCGAGGATATCTACTCGAGGATTTCTATGAGCTGATTGTCAGTCTAGCATGTCGAGTGATAATCGTCGAGAAGGTTCTGAACATTGTAGCAAAATATTACTCCTTTGTTGAGTGCCGTAAGCACCGTAAATATCGTCTGGTATTGGTTTGGAAAGTTTCATTGTCTCATCATCTCATCATCATTGCTTGCCCCCCGTCCGCCAGTCTTCCAAAAAGATCGCAAGCAACGTTGTTGTGGGGACAGCGAGCATGATCCCCAGAATCGGATGGACGGTATTGGCGAAGCTGACACCGACGAGCATGGCAAAGAGAATGGCGATGGGGGAGAGGCCGACAGCACGTTTCATAATAAGAGGAACGAGGAGATTATTTTCGCACCACTGGATGATGTAGTAGACGCCCATGACGACAAGTCCCATCACAAATCCCCCTTGTGTGAATGCAATCAGAACGGAAGGGACAGCGGCTATGAAGGGACCGATGGCAGGGATAAATTCGCAGATGCCTGCGAGGACTGCGAGCGTCAGAGCATAGGGCATCCGGAGGATGAGCAGGGCGACGAGCGTGAGTGAAAAAATCGTCAGCATGAGCAGCAGCTCTCCGCGCGCCCACTGGCCGATCTTGCTGTGCATCACTTCGAACTTGTTATCGACGTAGGTTCGGTAATCCGATGGGAAGAAGCCCCGAAGCCACCGAATGATGTTCTCTTTTTCAATCTGCATGAAGAAGGCGAGCACAAGCACGATGATCATATTGATGAAAAAGTTGACGAGTCCTCCGGCGATACGTGTCGCAAAACGCACGCCTCCCTGAGCGGCCGAGGAAAGGCTTTGACCGAACTGCGCGAGAGCGTCTGCAAACTGGTTGATGTTCATTGTCTGCAGTGTCGATTTCGCAAGCCCTGTCAGGCGAAGGTTTACTTCGTCTTGTACGAAGGGGAGATTGATATGAGGGTTTCCGAGAAAGGTGTCTACTTCGGCGGAGATAATGATGGCGATCCCCTGAATTTGCTCCGCAATGATCGGAATGAAGGAGAGGAGCAAGAAGAGGAGGATGAAGATGGCAAAGAAGTAGTGCACAAGGACGGCAAGGCCGCGGGGGAAGCCAAACCTTTCCATCCTGCTGACGCTCGGATCGATAACGGCGGCGATGAATGTTGCCAGAAATAGCAGAAGCAGTTTGTCTCTGAGGTGGTAGACGAGGAGTGTGCCTGCAGCGATAGCGAGAACTGTGAACGCGGCTTTGATGACGCTGCTCAGAGAAATGTGCATGACGACTTCTTCGAGATTTTTGTGGGATGATGGTGGTCGGACGGATTTCGTCGTTTCTTCTTCGCCGCGCGCACGCTGCAGGAATTTCTGTGCTTTTTTCCCTATGACACGGATAGATGTAAACGCGCTGTTCCGATGTTGTTTTTCTGTCATAGGAGGGGGAGGAAAGAGTTAGCCGCCGATTGCGGAGATGATGAAGTCCATAATGAAGAATGATGTAGCAGCCAAGATGAACCCGATGATAGCCCACGTGAGCCTATTCTTGCCAGCTTCACTGCTGCCTCCGGGGAGACTTCCGATCACGATTTCGTAACCGGCAAAGACGATCATGAGCATGAAGATTCCTCCCGCGAACCCGAAGAGGAACTGAATGAGATGCGCGAGAAAGCTCGGGAGGCACTGTCCGGCATTGATGAGTCCTTCCTTAAAGTTGCACCCCGGGATATCCCCTGTGATGATCGATGGCGTGCCCTGTGCGGACACAACGGGGACGATGACAGCAAGAAAACGCCACATAGTGCCATTATGTTGCCAGAACAGGAGCATCTTCGGCGTGCTTCTGGCTTTACAGAAAGACGTATGGTTATATTGCTGTATTGCTGTACTGTTTCAGTGCATGTTCACAATGTTCTCTTGGACTACACACCCTCGGCCCATCGTTGCACTCGCCCCCATGGCCGGTGTCACAGACAGTTCCTACCGCCAGCTCATCAAGAGGCTGGCGCCGGAAACAATCGTGTATACTGAATTCCTCAGCACCGATGCGATTCATTTCGGAGCGAAGCGCACCATGTCCGAAATAGAATTCGATCCTGCAGTCGAGCACCCGTTCATCGTGCAGGTATTCGGTAAGGAACCCGAACATTTCCTCTCTGCTGCGAAGGTGATCGAAAGCATGGGTGCCGACGGCATCGATATCAATATGGGTTGTCCGGCGGCGAAAGTCGTCTCCTCCTGCCATGGTTCCGCGCTCATTAAGAATGCAGATCTTGCAAAGCGTCTCGTGGAAGCGACAAAGAAGGCAGTGAAGATTCCCGTAAGCGTGAAGACACGTCTGGGGTGGGACTGCACGGATACGCTAATACCCTTTTGCAAAGGCCTTGTAGATGCCGGCGCAGACGCACTCGCCATTCATGGCCGTACCTATGAGGGCAAATTTGGCGGCAAAGCAAACTGGGAGCCGATCTATGAACTCAAGAAGTGTATTTCCGTTCCGGTGATCGGCAATGGAGACGTGGCATCTGCGAAGGATGCGCTTGAAAAAATAGGCAACCTTGACGGTGTGATGGTGGGACGGGGAACATTTGGAAACCCCTGGGTGATGAAGGACATTTGCGATGCGCTACGCAATCGAGTGATACCGATTGCAGACGAGCCGCTTGATCTGCCGGCCCCGTTGGTACATCGGTTGTCGTTTGAAGAAAAGATTCCATTCATCATCGCGCATTGCAAACTCGCAGTGAAAGTGAAAGGAGAAAAGCGCGGGATGCTCGAAATGCGCAGACACCTTGCAAGCTATGTCAAAGGAATCGACGGCGCATCGGATATGCGGTGCAAACTCGTGCGTGTCGAATCGGTGCGCGATGTGGAGGCAATTCTCTCCGCTTAAGATTCAGGACGCGTTCGTATCATCCTCCTCCTTCACTGATGATTTCATCGTCACCTTTACCCCTGGTCCCATCGTGGGGCAGATGGTGATGGAGCGGATGTATTCCCCTTTGATGCCGGAGGGCTTTGCCTCCCTGATGGCGGTGAGGATAGTCTCCAGATTTTCGCGCAGCTTTTCTTTGCCAAAAGACACTTTGCCGAAGATGGCGTGAATGTTGCCGTCTTTGTCCATCTTGCATTCGATGCGCCCCTTTTTAAGCTCGGCAATGGCTTTGGCAATGTCTTGCGTCACCGTTCCCGCCTTGGGATTTGGCATGAGGCCGCGTTGACCGAGAATCTTTGCCACCTTGCCAAGGTTCTTCATGACTGCCGGAACGGCGACTGCAATGTCGAAGTCGATTTTTTCTTTCTCAACATCCGGCAGGATGGTGCCGATACCGGCGATATCTGCTCCTGCTTTCAGCGCGGCACCCGCTTGGTCATCCGGTACAAACGCTGCAATGCGGATTTTTTTCCCCGTGCCATGGGGGAGGGAGACCGTCGTACGGACGAGCTGGTCGGCCTGCGTCGTGTCGGCGTTGATTTTGATGTGAACTTCCGCAGTTGCGTCAAAGGTTGCGGTACTTACTTTTATCACAAGATCGGAGGCCTCTTCCATGCTATAGCTTCGGGAGGTATCGATCAGAGCAGCCTTTTCTGCATATTTCTTTCCGTGCGCCCGTGCGGACGCCGATGCTTTCGATGTTGCCATGATAGAGGGGGGAAGTGGTGCAAACGTCACGGCGGAATCAGCCTACGCAGGCGAAGCCGGACTCCCACGAAGTACGGGGATTGTGACTATCCGCGCCCTTTCTTGCAAGGCAGAAGTCGGGAGATTGTTACTTTTTTCGCTTCTTTGACGGCCGGAGCAGGGAGGAACGCACCGGTGAGGAAGGTAATTGCAGTGCCTTTAGGAGTTCCCATTCATGTGCTCCGCGTGTACACCAGCTGAGCAAAAGTCCGTACAAAAGCAGTACGAAAGGGGTCACCCACCATCCTTCCTGGAATAAGCCGAGTACTATGCTCAGGAAAATGGAGATTGATGAAAGCAGCGCCATCAGGTTTCCGATGATTTTGAGAGTAGTCATGTACACGGCTTCGGGGACCGCTTTGGAAGCGGGATCGAGGCTGCGAGAAGATTGATCTTGGACCAAAAAGAGCAAACCGCCAAATGCGAAGACAAGGAGTAGTGCCACGTACGTCCGTCCTGTATACGATATTCCTGCAAAGACAGAGAAGACTGTAGGAAGAGCGCCCACTGTCATAAGGAGCACGCTGATGGCATGCATCAAGTAACAGTAGATTGCTTGCCCGACAAGATGCGGTTTTGCGCCATTGACGGCCAGGCTTGCAAGGAAGAGCATTGTTAAAAAGAAGATGGTGAGCAGCGGAAGGACGAGTCCGTAGAATGAACCGATGAACCCGAAAATCGTTGAGAGGGGATTTTCAACCATAGAGAAACGGAGGAAGGGGTAGGCATAGCGTACAAATCCCGCATTCCGAATGCTATTGCCGAATTGCATTTCGGTGCTGAGATATATGTGTGCAGGTGCGGGGTTGCAGGTTGCAGGTTGCAGGTTGCAGGATTTCATTCCACCGTCACGCCCATGCTTCGCGCCGTTCCTTCAATGATCTTCATGGCGCTCTCGATGGAGCCTGCATTGAGGTCGGGCATCTTGGCTTCGGCGATCTCGCGTACCTCTGCTTTGGTGATTGTTCCGATTTTCTCTTTGTTCGGTACGCCGCTGCCCTTTTCTACTTTTGCCTTTTCCATGATCATGGCGGAGGCGGGGGGTTGCTTGAGATCAAAATCAAAACTGCGATCCGCGTACACACGGATGACTATGGGGATGAGTTTTCCTTTCTGATCCTGCGTTCTTTCGTTGAACTTTGTACAGAATCCGTTGATATCTACTCCGGCTTGTCCGAGCACGGGTCCGAGCGGAGGGGCGGGGTTTGCCTGTCCGCCGCGTGCCTGAGCCTTGATCACTTTGACGAGTTGTTTTGCCATTGCCGACGAAGTGTAGGAATGTGGCTCTTCTCCGTCAACTAAACTGCAAGCTATTCCGTCAGTGCTTCTATCACCGTAAAGATGCGTTCACTGTGTCCATCTGCTATGTGGAATTCATAGAGACGCTCCTGAACGCGGACGAAGACCACGCGTTCCGGTGCGAGGCCGCGATCAAAGAACGTGAGCAGGTTTCGGGTGGGGCGGCCTTCGCGGCGCTGCGTTTCATCCAGAAGATCCGCTACCTGCGGTGTGAAGGCCGCGTGCAGTGCTTCTTTGAGGATCAGCCAGTACCCTTTGACGTTGGGGGACTCGATCCATGCAATGGCACCCGCACGGTCACCGCTCCTTAGGAGGGCATAGATATGCAAAGTCTCTCCTTCGGGAATCACTTTACTTACAAGCATTCTCTCGCGGGTTTCTGCCGTGGTGAGACCGTTGCTTATGAGGACAGCCAGTACTTCCGGCCCCTCGTATTTGCGTACTGCCCCGCTCGGGGGAGTGGGCTTGTCACGTTCGGCATCCGATAGGTCGAGGACGGGTGGAGGAGTATCGCCCAACGCATCTGCACCGATTGCGCTATCCGGGAAGCCTTCCAGCACCACGGCGTCCAACGTACCGAGGGTGATCAGTACGGCGCAAAGTCCGATGGTCGCTTGGAGCTTTTTTTGCATCTGCTGCGATTGTACCAAAGAAAAGAAGCGAAGGAACACTCCTTTACTTCTTTTCACTCCTCCGCTTCTTTTCACTCCTTAGCTTCTTTTCACTCCTCCGCTTCCTTTCACTCCTTCGCTTCCTTTGCTATCATGCGTTCCCCATGGCCATCAAGCGCACCGTACGGAAGCAGGCGGCTGTTGAACCCACGCGCGTGAAGCGGGAGAGCGAGGCGTTTGACGCAACGCTGCGGCCGAAAATGCTTTCTGAATACGTCGGTCAGCGTGACATCAAAGAACATCTCATCGTCTACATAGAAGCGTCCAAGAAGAGGAATGAACCCCTCGGACATGCGATCCTCCACGGTCCTCCCGGTCTCGGGAAAACGACGCTTGCCCACATTATCGCTCGGGAGATGGGGAGCCAAATGCGCTCGACATCGGGTCCCGCGATCGAGAAGCCGGGTGATCTGGCATCGCTTTTGACCAATCTGGAGGAGGGAGATGTACTCTTTATTGATGAAATTCATAGGATGCGCCCCGCAATAGAGGAAGTGCTCTACAGTGCCATGGAAGACTTCGCACTCGATCTTGTGATCGGCAAAGGGCCGACGGCGCGTTCCATGCGGCTTGAGCTTAAGCCGTTCACGCTTGTGGGAGCGACGACAAAAATCGGTTCCGTGAGCGCGCCGCTCCGCGATCGCTTTACGCATAATTTTAAACTGGCTTTTTATGACAATAACGAGATGGAACAGATTGTTGAACGCAGTGCGGGAATTCTTGCGGTGACGCTCGAGCACGGAGCCGCGCACACTATCGCCAAGTCCTGTCGTGCAACACCGCGGGTGGCCAATCGCCTCGTTCGATCCGTTCGTGATTTTGCTCAGGTAGGCGGAGAGCCGACCATCACTCTGCATCGGGTGCAAGAGACCATGGAGAAGCTGGGCATAGATGATAGGGGACTCGATCGCACAGACCGCGAGATTTTGCGAACCATCATCGAGAAGTTTTCCGGCGGACCCGTCGGACTCTCTACGCTTGCCGCTGCCACCGCAGAAGAAACAGATACCGTCGAAGACGTGTACGAACCGTACCTCATGCAGTGCGGGTACCTGCAGCGTACATCCAAGGGTCGCATGGCAACACAGAGCGCATATGCACTCCTTGGCATCACGCTTCCCGAAGATGCGCAGAGAGTGCTTTTTGCGTAGATGAGCCGAATGGTTTTCCATGATCCCAGATGTACTACGTCGACTGCATGAGAGCAGCGACCGCTGCAGAAATATTTTCTTCAAATTGTTTTCGTGAGAATCGTTTCGCCTGACGCATGCAGTTTTCCTTTGAATACATTTTTTGATCAAACTTTTGGAGTACTGCTGCAAGAGATTGTGGGGTCGCTTCATCAAAAAATTCCCCCGTCTCTCCTTCGATGATCGTTTCGAGCGGTCCTCCCGCTCTGTAGCTTATCACCGGCGTCCCGGAGGCCATGGCTTCGAGTGGGGCGAGCCCAAAATCTTCTATGCCCGGAAAGATGAGTGCTTGCGCATCTGCATAGAGTGCGCGGAGCGCGGCGCGATTTTTGTAACCACAGAAACGCACGGTCGGTCCGGCAAGCTTCTCGAGGTGCTTCCTGTGCGGGCCTTCACCGGCAATGTTCAGATGCAGCTTCAACGCGTTGCATGCCTCAATCGCGAGCTCGATGTTTTTGTATGCAGCGAGTGTCGAGACAATGAGAAAGTAGTTTGGATGTTCCCGATTTCCCGATTTCCCGATTTCCCGATTTCCCTGTTGGAGCCAGAAGTCTTCGATTGGCGGGTAGATCACTTCACTCTTTCTCCTCCAGTAAAGTTCGATACGACGCGCTACATCCTTCGATGCGGCGAGCACGCTGTCTGCGCGCGCGGAAGCTTCTGCGTCCCATGTGCGCAGGCGGTGAAACGTGCGTTCAAGATATTTTTTTTTGAGCGGCCCGAGTACTCCCTTCGACGCGCGCTCACGCACATCATGCGTCCTGTCCCAGAGGTAGCGGGCGGGGGAATTGATGTAGGCAAGGTGCAGAGGGGCGCCGTTTGTGATGATGTTATGGACAAACGCAGACGACAGAGAAATCACGAGATCGAATTCCGAGAAGTCCCATGCTTCCACCATCTTCGGAAAATGATTGAGGTAGAGGTGATGGTTACGTCTGAGGGAATGGGGAAATAGGGAATGGGGAAATGGAGGATCTGCGACGCGTACTCTCCCTCGTGGAAACCATGTCCCGAGTTTTTTTTCGTCATAGAGAAGCGTATAGATGGGTGCTTCGGGGTACATGTCTGCCAGGATCTTTAAGACGCGTTCCGCCCCGCCGCGCATAGTGAGAAGTTCGTGGACGAGTGCGATGCGCATAGATCATAAGAAGACGTAGGGTTTCAGAGTGTATCTTTCGTTGGTACCACATGGTGGGTCGGGAGGGGATCGAACCCTCGGCCAATGCCTTAAAAGGGCACTGCTCTACCACTGAGCTACCGACCCAAGCTCCAGCGATAGTGTAGCGTACACATTCTGAATCGAGCAGTGATTTTTATCTATTACGGTCCTCCACGGCTTGCTACATTCACATCGTGAAGTCGAGCAACCCCGCCTCCTCAAATTCCTGGAGGCCTTGAGCGAGGAGTGAGATTGCAAAGATGGCGAGCAGTATGCCGGTATAGCGAAAAAATTTGCTGAGCGAAAACCAGCGCAGCATTCCGCGAAAGAGGAGCCATGCAATGCCGATGGCAAGCACCATCCCTGTAATCGCGCCGATGTGTTGCGAAACGGATTGCGATTGTAGCAGTGCAGCTTGCAAAAAGATCGCCGTCTCGATGCCTTCACGGAGAACAGAGGTATACACAAGAAGAAACAAGCTGAAGAGAGCGCCTGCTGCCAGGTGCACTTCCATCTTGCGTTCGATGGCCGATTGCATGTTTTTTCCGTTTCGCGAGAGCCAGACAACCATCCACAGTACCAGTGCCGATGCGGCGAGCATCATGGTTCCTTCGTAGATTCCTTCCGCACGTCCGGAAAAGGATGCGCCGAGGCGAAGGAGAAACCATGCAGCGACGAGCGAACTCATGATCCCCGCCGCCACCCCCAGCCAGATGACGGGATTTTTTTCACGGTTTTGCGTACGGTGCAAAAACGCCAGCATAACGCCGACGATGAGCGAGGCTTCGAGCGTTTCACGGAGGGTAATGAGGAGCGTGGCCATAGAAATGTTCCCGAGATCGTCCACAAGAAACGCGCAGGGCGGACGGACGAACTGCGGTCATTGTACGAATATCTCTGTATGATGCAACTGTATGATCGATTCCCATTGCCACCTCGCAGACTCCGCATTCAATCACGATCTGCCCGATGTGATTGCGCGCGCTCTCGGTGCCGGCGTCGATCGGATGATCGTGATTTCCGACTCGCTTCAGGAAGCGAGTCGCTGCCGTACGGTCGCTGAAAAGTATGAACAAATATTTTATACAGCAGGTGTGCATCCGCACGGAGCCAAGGAGTGGGGCGAAGGAAGTCGGGAACTGTTATTAGAACTTCTCCGATCATCACCGAAGGCGAGAGCCATTGGAGAGATCGGCCTGGATTATCACTACATGCATTCGCCGAAAGACGATCAGAGAGGTGCATTCCGGCAGCAGCTGATGATCGCAAACGAGCTGGACCTCCCGTGCGTTATTCATAACAGAGAATCGATCGGCGATCTTCTCTCGATCGTGAGGGAACTTCTGCCCAAGAAGATGGTGCTCCATTGCTGCACCGAGCGGTGGGAGGATGTGGCGGAACTCATTGATCGCGGATATCTGCTCTCCTTTACGGGTATCGCGACGTACCCGAAATCGGGGGAGATCCGAGAAACCATCAAACGCTGTCCACTTACGCAGATGATGGTGGAGACCGATGCGCCGTACATGGCTCCCGTTCCTCACCGCGGCAGTCGCAATGAACCTGCATACGTCGTGGAAGTAGCAAAGCTCATTGCAGAGCTCAAAGAAGTTTCGTACGAGGAAGTTGATCGCGTGACCACCGCGAATGCGGTAGAGTTTTTTGGGTTGTGCCTGTAGCTCATCTGTAAAGAACGTCCTCCTCCGACCGGCCCGCCGTAGAACGTTTTCTCCTGTGCCTGTAGCTCAACCGGATAGAGCGTCAGCCTCCGAAGCTGAAGGTTGTGGGTTCAAATCCCGCCAGGCACACCAAGA
>CAYJSJ010000008.1:0-47690 GCA_964373065.1 uncultured Candidatus Peribacteria bacterium | reverse complement strand
GATAAGCAATTCATAACCCATGAACCGGTTACAGAGATTCTTTCAGCTGATTCAGTAATTCTTCATTCTTCGGTAATTGCTCCTTCGGACATTCCCGCGAAGCCCAGTGCTTTCGGAGAGTATCCATATACCCTTTTTCCGTCGTAAGTCTCTCTGTGAATGACTGAACTTTTGTACCGAATCTGGAATGGCGAGAGTTGTGCATCAGTTCATAGATGGTCGTAACAAATGCATCTTCACTGCCACGGAATTCTGCCCGTACTTCATCTTGAAGTGCATCCGCAATGCTTTCATGATCAATCCCCGCAATCACATACAGGTCTTTTGCGGGTGCAGAGGGAAAGTAGTGATTGACGCCGAGGCGGCGCAGGGAGCAGGGGAGTGCGAAGTCTGCGATAATGTCTGCTACCTGTGAAGCAAGTCCGCCTTCGCTGCAGTGATCTTCGACCACAACGATGTGTCCGGTTTCGAGAGCTGCCTCGATCACCGCCGAAGCATCAATCGGTCGTATGCAAGCTACATTAAGCACGCGAACCGAAATCGGAGCAGGGCCGCTCTTTAGCATATCTGCCGCCTCGATCGCGGAGTGCACGGGGATCCCTGTCGCGATGACGGTGACGTTGTCCGTGGTGTCACCATTGCCGCGAACAATGTTCGCTGTTCCATCAAAAACGTAGTCGCTGCCGTAGAGGATCGATCCATCGGGGCTCTTGATTTGCGGGTGTCCGTCGCGCGGAAAGAACGTAAAGATACTCGTATGTCCTTCGGCGATTTTCTCTAGCGCCTTTTCTGCCATGGCTGCCGCTTGGTTGCTATCCGCCGTCATCCAGACCTCGGTGTGATCAAAGGGAATATTCAGATAGTGTCGTTCTTGGTGTGTTTCGCCGTCTTCGCCGACGGAGAGGCCGGCGTGCGTGCAATCGTGCATCACGCCGCAGCGTGTGTGCCCGCAGTTGATATCGATCAAGCGTACATTTGCACGTGCTTCGTTCGTTCCAAATGCAGCGAACGTATAGGTGACGGGGAGCAAACCGACTTGGCGCATACCGGCGGCCATCATGTACATGTTTGCTTCCGCAACACCGACATTGATGCAACGGTCAGGGAATGCTTTTTCTACGGCATCAAATCCACCGGATCCTGCGAGGTCTGCGTGGAGCACGACGATGCGGTCATCAGCCTTCATCAGATTGAAAAGATGCGTTGCACCGAAGTCTTTCCGTGCGGCTCCTTTCTCTGCAGTGATCGCTCTTTTGTACCCTTTGAGCTTCTTCGCATCAAACTCAAGAGGGATATCTGTTTCCACGTTCCTCTTTCCACGGTCTGCTTTTCCATAGCGTTTCTTTTCGGATGCATGATACGGACCGTACTCCAGTACACATTTTTCCAGTGAGGGGAGATCCTTCAATGCTTCCTCCGCTTCCTCCTCGGAAAGTGGGGAGCCGTGGAAGTTCTTCAATCCCGTATCGCTTCCGCGTTCCATAAGCGGGATGCCGTGCCCCATTGTCGTGTAATAGCAGATGAAGATCGGTTTGCTTTTGTTTGTCAGGGCGTTTGCTTTTTGAAGGGCCGCTTTCACTTGCTCTGCGTCATTGCCGTTTTGTACCTCGATCACGTTCCATCCCGTTGCTGCCGCAATGGATGCAAAGTCGCACGCGACCGTTTTACTCGGCATGCCCGAGAGCTGAATGTCGTTCCAGTCTCCGTGAACGATGAGGTTATCCAGCCCCAGTCTCACAGCCAATCGAAATGCTTCCTGCACTTGCCCTTCTTGGCTGTCTCCGTCGGCAAGCAGTACATCGACGAGTCCTTTCTTCTTTTGTAGTTTGAGGCCAAACGCAGCGCCGAGTCCGTTGCTGACACCCTTGCCAAGCGGTCCCGTGCCAAACGGTATGTTGCCGATACCGGCTTCGATGTGCCCCGGAAGGCCGTCTGCTGTACGAAAGGAACGGATAATCGCTTCGGGATTCGAAAGCCTCTTATCCCCTCTGTCTTTGCCAAAGAGGTACTGGAGTCCGTACGCGAGGACAGAGAGGTGTCCGGCACTCATACGCAGTGGCTGATCGACTGTGGGGTTTCGTAGTGTATTGATCCAGTACGCGAAGTCGAATGCGGAAAGAGGACCCCCGGGATGGCCGGATTTCGCAGCGGAAGGCGCGCGTATCGCAAGGTGTGCCATGATAGTACCCGCCAGCGCATATTGATGCGTTTCCTCCTTCGAAAGCGGTACCGCATCATGCGGTCCTATCCAGTACTTTTGGCCGGGCTCAGAAGCTTTTAGAACGCGTTGCAGCGACATCGGAACATCGTGCGCGTCTTTTCCGATGAGGGATGCAGAGTCCGGTCGCGGCATGTGACACGGATTGTAGAGTCATCAACTGCCATAAGCAAAACAGGACTTTGCATCCTGCAAGCACCGATCTGTAAACAAAATGTGTTCAATACTTAATGATGTAAAAGAGCGATGTCTCATCAATTCATTACGGTAATAGCAATACTCCGTTATGGAACATATTTGTGTTCGAAAACTTCATTGAACTATCCGGATTTCGGCAAGTGAAGTTGGTTGATGGATAAGCGTTCTAGAGTAGTCTCCTCTCCTATGCGAAAAATACTCATAAGCCGCAGACAAATCCCATTGGTAGGAATAAACCTTTCCGCCATTGTGCTCCTCAGCATGATGATGCTTACTGTTGGGTAGCAGGGTTGCAGGAGTATAAGTTGCAACCAGAACCTACTTCTCAATAATCAACATCTTTTTTGCTCCGCTTTCTATCTCCTCTTTCACCCCCGTCCAGTCGTGGATGGCTTCGACGAGGACATCGTGTTTGTATTTGTAACCTTTGCCCCGTTTGGTTCCGGGATCATTGGTTATAAAATATTTTTTATCGTACCCTGTTATCACGAGCATGTGGTACCACGGGCCTTCGCCGGAGAAGTAGGGGTTACCGAGCATGCGTCCCGCAACGGGAACGATAACGGGGTTGCCTTTGGCAATTTCGTACATGATGGAATCAGCGGTAACATGTTCACTCACACGCGCAGTATACTTGTAATACTTCCGTACAATGTCTGCCAGACTTTCGATGTTCACATCATATGTATACCCGTTGGAATACTCCCACGTAACGAGTTGGACAATCTCCCTGTTTGCTTGGTCAGGCGTAAGCGGAAGGTTGCGAATGAAGTAGTCGAGCATAATGACGGATGCTTCTTCGCATGCTTCCTGGTACGGATCATTCCAGTTTCCGTGCGGAGCCTGCGCGGCGAAGGGGACTGCGATATTTCCTTCGGAAGGGATCTGGATTTCTTGAATGATCGTTGCTTCTCGCACAGGTGCGTTGGCGGCATTCAGTTGCCCTTCAGACAGAGGAGCAAGTTCTACGCTGATCGTGGAGGCAGTGCAGCCGGTAAGGATGAGTGCCGCAAGGGCTGTAATGGCATTCCTCATAAAGATCCGCAGCAGCGTAGCGGTTTTGGCCTTATCATGCAGTGAAATATCCGCTATAATAAGGCAGTATCCCTTCCCCAAAGCATCGTGAAATTCTTTATGGATACCGCCAATACAGACCAAGTAGCGGAAGTCGCTGCTTGGGGGGTGCTCGATGGCGTCACCACGAACCCGAGTCTTGTTGCCAAAGAGGGGAATGACTTCAAGGAGACAGTTTTGACCATGTGTGGGCTTGTAAAGGAGGTTAGCGCTCAGGTCACGGCGGAAACATTTGAGGATATGAAGCGACAAGCCGATGAGTATCATTCCTGGCATAAGCATGTTGTGGTGAAAGTTCCCATGACCACCGAAGGTCTTAAAACTCTTGCGTATTGCAAACGTAAACAGATCGCTACAAATACGACGCTCGTCTTCTCCGTTCCTCAGGCGATTTTGGCTGCCAAAGCAGGTGCCACGATGATCAGCCCGTTTGTCGGGCGCTTAGATGACATCGGGGAGGATGGCATGGATCTCATCGCAGATATTATGGAAGCATGGGGACACTACAGGTTTGATACACAAGTATTGGTTGCATCGGTAAGAAATCCGGAGCACGTAGTGCGTGCTGCAAAGCTCGGTGCGCACATTTGCACGATCCCTTACAATATTTTCCTTGAACTTCCAAAACACAATCTGACAGACAAAGGGCTTAAGAAGTTTTTGGAGGATTGGAGTGTTGTTGTAGGTCAAAAGTCAAAAGTCAAAAGTTAGGTTGCTAAGTCACTCAGTGACACTGAGTATGTCTCGCTGTACAGTAATAATGCATGAGCGTGAATCATCTCGGTGTCATCGGCCTCGGCACCATGGGTGCAAGCCTTGCCCAGAATGCTGCGAGAAATGGCGCGAAAGTTGCTGTGTTTAACAGAACGACGCAGAAGATGCATGATTTCATGAAGGAGCATGGGAGGGAAGGGGCGTTCGTCCCCTGCAAGACCTATGAGGAACTTCTCCGGTCACTCGATACTCCCCGAGCACTATTGATCATGGTGGACGCAGGACAACCTGTTGATGACGTCATCGATGCGTTACTTCCGAAGCTTTCACAGGGTGACATTCTCATCGATGGTGGAAACAGCCACTTCAAAGACACGGAGCGCAGGTATAATGCACTTCGGGCACATGGTATGCGTTTTCTGGGTATGGGAGTTTCGGGTGGGCAGAAGGGAGCCTTGTTTGGCCCCAGCATGATGCCGGGAGGAGATGAGACTGCTTGGAAAGATCTAAAAGAACTTTTCTCCAAAATGGCTGCGAACGATGGAATGGGTGGATCATGCGTCTCCTACATCGGTTCCGGAGGAGCCGGGCACTTCGTCAAGATGGTGCATAACGGCATCGAGTACGGAGTCATGCAATTGATAGCGGAGAGCTATGATCTTCTTAAAAACGTTGCAGGTCTCCATAACGAAAAACTTGCAGAAACGTTTGAGCATTGGAATGAAACCGAAGATCTGAATTCGTACCTTATGGAGATCACCGCAAAAATTTTTACAACGAAAGATGATGAAGGAACGGGTTTTCTCGTTGATAAGATTGTGGACAGAGCAGGCCAAAAGGGAACCGGCAAGTGGACAACGGAGGCTGCTATGGAACTGGGTGTTGCGATCCCCACGATCAATGCGGCGGTGGACGCCCGCATCCTCTCGGGAGATGCGAAGAAACGCGACACCAGGAATGTTGCTGCGTTCCCTTTTGAACCCGATGAGCCGTATGCAAAGATGCGTCCTCACAGAGTCGTAAGCCAGGTGCACTCCGCACTGTCATGCTCCATCATCTGCCTGCATAACCAAGGCTTTCATCTCATAGAATGGGCATCTGAAAACTATGGGTGGAACGTGAATCTCGCTGAAGTTGCGCGCATCTGGCGCGGGGGCTGTATCATCCGATCAAAACTTCTCGGGAAATTTCAGCGCGCATGCGCCGGAGGCAAGTATGCAGACGCTCACTGCAAGGAGATCCTCGACGGACTTTCCGGCTCTAGACAATCGGATTGGCGGGGTGTAGCAGAGTTTGGAGCGGCGTACGGGATTCCTGTTCCTGCGATCAGCGCAAGTTTGAGTTATTACGATACGATTCGTCGTGAACGCCTTCCCCAAAATCTTATCCAAGCACAACGCGATTTTTTCGGGGCGCATACGTACGAAAGAACGGATAGAGAGGGTGTGTTTCATACGGAATGGGAGACCTAGTAGCACCGCAAACATCTTTTTTTACTATGTCTCAGGGGTACTGATCAGTTTGGTTGATCATCCATTTCCGTTTTATTTGAGCAGTGCTGCACCGAGTGTCCCTGCTTGCGGAAGCTCAGCAACGGCAAGTACGGGAATGGGTGATTTTGGAAGAAGCCAGCGCTTCAATTCCTCTTCGATTTCGCGAAGATGAGGTTTGAGAGCTCTCCCTGCGCTCCCGCCAAAGGCGATTGCAGATGGATCTATACAATGAATGATATTCACGCACATCCATGCAACTTCCCGGAAGACATCCGGACGCATAAATTCACAAACAGTCCCTTCCATATACTGCTCGGGTGACTTTGCGGCTTTGCACCGTCTGCCGAATGCAGTGCCGGAGAGGAACTGTTCCACATCTCCCCGCATATCTTTTGTTGGATATGGCGGATGTCCCGGTTGCAGAAGCATATGTCCTATCTCCGCAGCGAATCCGTGCGCTCCGGTGAAGAGTTTCCCTTGGATGACGATGCCGCCGCCGACCCCCGTTCCCATTGTAATGCCGACAAAAACATCGTGCCCTTTCCCCGCTCCATGCAATGCTTCAGCCAGCGCGAAGCAGTTTGCGTCATTCTCTACCATAACGGGTACACCGAGATCACCGGACATCTTCTTTTTCAGAGGGTGCTCTTCGGCACCTGCAATGTTCGGGAGTCGCAGAATTACGCCTTCCGGTTGCTGTACTAATCCAGGAACACCTATACCGACAGATTCTGTATCGGTGGTTATCATCGACCGAATTGCATGGAGCAGATCATCGTAGACCGCGGGAAATCTCCGTTCAGCACGCGTTTCCATGCGTGCACTTTCAAGCTCTTTCCACGATGCTAGGTCATATCGAACCAGTGAAGTTTTCGTTCCGCCGAGATCGACGCCTATAACGCTGCTCATGTCGGCAGTGAGCATACCAGAAGATGGGTGTTGCTCGGAGCTTCAATGCGCATATAATCAAACCAATGGAATCTATATTCCAAAGTTGGCAGAGAAAATGGCTGTATAAATTACTGACATTCACCTACGTATTCGGCCCCGTTGCAGGTGTGATTGCAGCGGTGTATTTGCTATGGCAGCAGTATGTGTTCCCCTCCGACATTCTTCTCCTTCTCGTATTCTGGGTGCTCACAAGTCTTGGGGTAACGATCGGGTATCACCGCATGCTTACGCATGATGCGTTCAAAGCACCGGATGTTGTACGCGGAATATTCCTTGTTCTCGGCTGTATGGCGATGGCAGGACCACCACTGCGCTGGGCGGCAAATCACATAGAGCATCATGCACATGCCGATCACGAAGGTGATCCGCACAGTCCACTCGAAGGTTTTTGGCATGCCCACTTTGGCTGGATACTGATGAATGATCGACTACGTTCCAATATTTCGTACGGCGCACATCTTGCAACAGATCCTGTGAATCTGTTTGTGAGTCGTACTGCTGTGTTCTGGACTGTGCTTTCTCTGCTTCTCCCGTATCTTCTGGGGGGATGGACGGGGCTTGTGTGGGCTGGAGGCGTACGCATTTTCCTTGCAAACCACATAACATGGAGCGTGAATTCCGTCTGCCATATGTTTGGGCGACGCGAGTTTGAGACGTCCGATGAGAGCCGCAATAACTGGGTGGTGGGGCTGCTTGCGCTCGGCGAGGGGTGGCACAATAACCATCACGCGTTTCCTCGTAATGCATTCCATGGGCTGCGATGGTACCAATTCGATTTCTCCGGTACGGTCATCGCTCTGTTGGAATTTTTCGGTTTGGCATCGGATGTGCAGCGTGTTTCTCCGGAAGCTGTCTTAGCACACAAGGAGCGCGGAGCAACCATGATGCTCTCCCTGCAGGAATTCCGGGAGGAGCTGGCGCGGTCTATCGAAGCGGGACGGGAGGAAATCAGCAAGATGTTTGCCATGCTTCCGCCGGAAAACGTTGCTGCGGTACGCTTTGTCGAGGTGCACGTCATGAAGCGTCTGAGCGAAATTCAGGAGTATTTGCGTAAGCGCCGAAACATTCGCCGCCGTGCGCTTGAAAAGCGTCGGGAAGAGGTACATGAGCTGCTTCGGGAAGCAAAGCGGCGCTTGAAGATGCTTTCGGTGGCGTAGTCGCCCCTTCGGGGCTCGCACTCAGCTCGAACAAGTTCACCGCCGACGGATAGAGGAGAAAAAAGACATTCTTGGTGCATGAAGAACCAGCTTAAACTTGCGGATGGTAAAATACTTATGGCAGATCAATCATTATGATCTTTCGGGTTTATTTAAAAAATGTATAATCACTTTATGAAGATACTGATCACTGGAGGCGCCGGTTTTTTCGGAGATATTTTGAAGAAAACCGTTCTAGACAATGGACATTCCTGTGTAAGTATAGATTTGCAGCCAGACCATTTCACACATCCAAAATTTATAGCAATTCAAGGAGATATTCGTAGCAAAGAAACGCTTGAGGATATCTTTGCTCGCCACCAGTTTGGTGCCGTTTTCCACTGTGCAGCCATCCTCGCACATGCGATGAAGGACAAGCGGTTTCTGTGGACATCGAACGTCGATGGGACGAGAAACGTGAGGGATATGGTAATCAAATTCAACGTCCCCAAAATCGTCTTCACCTCATCAAACTGCCTCTGGGCACAAGATAAAGGGAGACCTGTTCGAGAAGATGATCAGCCGTGCCCCGTCGAAATATACGGACAATCAAAATGGGAGGCGGAGAAGATTTTACTGGAACGAAGCGATGTCGTAGACACCGTGATCTTTCGCTGCCCGACCATCATCGATAGTGGCAGGCTGGGTCTCCTTGCGATTCTCTTCGCCTTCATCGACGAAGGGCGAAAAGTTTGGGTTGTTGGAGGGGGCGAAAACATCTACCAGTTTATCTATGCGCCGGATCTAGCTGATGCTTTTATGAAGGCACTTAGCTACCATAGCTCATCAATCTTCAATATCGGCTCAGATCATGTCTTATCTTTTAAGGATACCTATGACTCAGTGATCAAAAGAGCTGGTACAGGAGCGAGGGTAGCAAACATCCCACGAAATCTCGCTATTCCCTTAATGAAACTCACCTATGCGTTCGGCCTTTCTCCACTTGGACCCTACCAGTACAAGATGATTGCCGAGGATTTCATTTTTGATACCACCAAGATCAAGGAGAAATTACAGTGGAAACCCACTGCGACGAACGAGGATATGCTCTGGAAAGCCTACGAGTACTACCATGCCCATCGGGATCTTCTCGAGAAACGCACAGGAGTTTCGGCTCACAAACAGCCAGCAAAGATGGGTATCATTCGCATACTCAAATGGCTTTCTTAACTCACATACGTTTGCGAAAATATATAAAGCAGCATACTCGTTGGTTGCTGCTCATTGCATTGGGAATAACGGGGATCGTCGTATTGATCGCCATGTATGATCTGGCACTTCGCATGTTCTACGAATTGCGAGGTCCGTTCACATGGGATACACCAATCTATTGGGCAGTGGGCCGTGGCATACTCAATGGTTTGATTCCATATCACGATCTCTTTGAAACAAAACCGCCAGGAATTTTCTTGCTGAGTGCTGCCTCATTCCGGCTTTTTGGCAGTCCAATTCTTGGCCATCTCATCGAGGCTCTCGGCATTCCTCTGTATCCGTTCCTGCTCGGTTGGCAGACATGGAAAATCTCAATGGAAAGAAAATTGTCACGCAATATATGTTTGTTCTGCGTCCTTATTGCATCCCTCACTGGAATTCTCATTGGACTCTACACAATGGAACGCAGCGGAGAATTTCAAGTCGAGTCATTTGGTGCACTATTCTCACTCCTTTTCTTTTTCGTCATTGCAGACGAAAGGCGCATGTCCGCTCTACGGATGCTGCTGGCCAGCCTCTTGCTTCTCTGTGCAGTTGGCATGAAGGAGCCATTTATATTGACCATTCTCGGAGGTGCAATGATTCTATGTTCCGATAAACCGAAACGCCTATTAAGGGCATTCGTCGTTCCTTTCTCACTGGCTGTTACCATCGGTGGTGCACTCATGCTGGTACTTGGATACTGGAGATCCTATTTTACGATCTATCTTCCAGAACTACTCGGTAAACAAATTTTGGACAGAGGCTTAATGTGGTCGAATCTGTCGGCTTGGCAGATTATCTTCCGCGATTTGCAGGGATATGTTCCGGGATTCGGACTACTCATAGGCGCTGCTATCGTCACGTTTCTCCTACGTCCACTCCCCAAGGGAAAACGATTGCTTATAGTTCTATCGCGTTTTTTTTCTATAATTGTTGCGATCTACCTAGGCGTCATAGCAGTCGCAATGAAAGGCGACTTTTACAATCATCAATTTGTATTTGCTGTGCCGATCTACCTAGCGCTCATGATGGTCATCAATAGGGATATGCTGCGATGGAAAACGGCAAGCGTCCCTTTTCGCATATTTTTGGCCTTCGTAGTAGGTTTACTTGTCTGGGCGAACATCTTCCAGACTCGATATGACTACGAAAGCCGTCTTCGTTCACTCCAGGAAAACGCGATGGTCGCGCAGAACGTTGCCCGTCAGATCGACGCGGTCTTGGTGGCGTGCGATGAGCAACGATACCTGTTCTTGGGCGGGAACGGGCCGCAGCCATATGGCTATACACAGCATTCGCCACTTGGCCCCATCTTCTTCCAATTCAATCATTTTCTCGAACCATCAAGGCCATATTTTCGTGAGACATTCCTACATAATCTTTCTTCAGCTCGGCTGATAATCCGAAACGGCGAAGAACTTAGTGACTTGCAACCAATAGTGGACCAGTACATTACGGCTCATTTTTCATCTCAACCATGGTCGTGCGCTAGTGCCCTTACAGCAAGAAAATACTCCGGATATGAATTTCTATATCGGCGGACTCCCTAAATCGTTTCTCGGTTGGGCATTTCACCTCTCGTGAGTATGTGGCTGCGCCACGTGATCGCGACCCGCTGCGAGCGATTTTACGTGGCGGAGAGGGAGGGATTCGAACCCTCGAGGCTTTTAAGGGCCTGCCACGTTAGCAGTGTGGTGCCTTCAGCCACTCGGCCACCTCTCCAGCCTCCGCAGGAGGTTGCCGCCGAAGCCTTAGTGGTAGTGGTCTCTGTAGCATAGAACGCACCACCTCCTGTCTCCGGTTGGCAAGCCGTTGCGGTACCTACAGTATAGAAGAAATATCCATACCCGCCTACGATTTTTTGCCATCTTCGTTTTGCGCATTTCTCGTCAGGATTACATCCTGAAGGTTCTCGATTCCATACTGTGATATGACTTCAAGCTCCTCTCCGTTAAGTATCCATGTAGCAACGAGGAGATCCAGAATCTCCGTTTGCACTATAACGCAGCCCATACTCCGAAACCTCCCTTCACCGCTTTCTGAAAACATTTCGTCCTCATCGCGGTGTTCATGTAGTCCATACGCCGTGGTTTCATCGCCATCGTAGAGCCGCAAAAATCGACCGCTCGGTCCGAAGGTGACGCGGTCTCCTTTACTATCAAGGCTGCGCGCAGTCCAGAGTCGGTTGGGTGTTGCGGCAAAATAGGATCTTCCAATGTACCAAACTCGTCTACGCTGCCCCGTGACTACAGGGAACCGATAATACCTTCCGTCTTGATGGACGAGGAATCCCTCATTCTTTTGAGTATCGAGTACAAGAGAGTCACCGCGTTCTATGAGCCATGCTTTTCCGGCGATCTCATGGAAAGCAGGCGAATCCTCAGGAATGGTAGTCTCAAGAACCGGTGGGACCGGTGCACTGAGGAGTATGGAAAGAAATGCTGTGGCTATAGTTGACATAAAGTGCAGTAGTGTACATAAATATATATTCTGGTCAATAGTCTTCCGAGGCAGATTTGTGGCAATATGCAGAAGAATGAAGAGAATTTCGTTGTATAAAATATTTGTTCAATAAATGATATGCCCTTACCCTATGGCCACACCCCCGTACTCCTGCGAGAGGTGATCTTCGTACTTAGACCAGTTTCCGGGGAGCGGGTTCTCGATTGCACACTCGGACTTGGGGGGCACTCCGAAGCCATACTTGCTTCCATACGACCCGATGGACTGCTTGTCGGTTTGGACGCCGATAAGAAAAATCTGTGCAGTGCACGCGAGCGCCTTTCATCGTTTGGGGATCGCTGTACCTTTTACCACGAAAATTTTCGTAACCTCGCAAAGCTCAATCTTGGTTCCTTCGATTGTATTCTTGCAGATCTCGGCTTGAGCTCCCCTCACATAGATGATCCCTCGCGCGGATTTTCGTGGAAGAGTGACGGACCGCTTGATATGCGTTATCATCGAGATTTCGGACTCACCGCTGCTGCTTTGATCGAGAAGCTTTCGGATGCAAAACTTGCAGAAGTGCTGAGAATGTACGGAGAACTACCGCGAAGTTGGAAGCTTGCCGCGGCATTGAAAGCCGAGCTTCCGCAGACGACGAAAGAGCTTTCCCGTATCTGCACGAACGTGTATTCCTACCGCACTCCCGCAGTCATTGCACAAGTGTTTCAGGCGCTTCGCATAGCGGTAAATGATGAAATGGGTTCATTGGATCTGCTGCTTCAAAACGCTCCGATGCTTCTACGACCGGGAGGCAGGCTCGGCATTATCACATTCCATTCGCTGGAAGATAGAGCGGTGAAGGTCCATTTTCGTAACCTCACAACTGTTCCCATCGACGAACGAACAGGTTCACCGGTTGCACCTCCTTCATGGGAACTCCTTACAAAGAAGCCTGTCTCGAGCAGTGCTGAAGAAATTGCAGTAAATCCGCGATCGCGCAGTGCGAAGTTTCGTGTGGTACGCCGTTTGCCATGATACAGTGGCCATGTGCAATCGTTTACCGGAATCAAAGGCGAACGTGTCACCCATCGACCATCACTCGGCAGAATGGTGGACCAGAGTACGGTGCTGCTTATGGTCTCCATAGGGACGCTCATATTGGTGCTGGCATTACTCATTCTCTTCCACCAGAATAGAAACGCGACAAAAGGATACTTACTCAGGAATCTGGAGCGAGAGCGATCGCAACTTCTTCTGGAAGAAGAAGTATTGAATATGCATCTGGCTCGTGCGCAGGCAATGGAAAAGGTAGAAGCTGATCGTCAAATACAGGCTATGGTTCCCGTAAAGAATCCTAAATATGCACGTGCGCAAGCAATCGAAAGTAGTGAATTTTTGCCTTAATATCTGTTTAGAAGCACATTTAGAGATGGTCACTACTTCAAAATAGTGGTATAATAGAGAGAACAAATGAACAGATACATCATCATCGTACTGGCCTTCGCGTCGATCGGTCTCATAGCTCGGGGGGAATCATTGCGCAGTTTTTATGCGCAACTTCCTTACGCGCAATGCGTTGGCCAGCCCTATGGAACGCCAGGTTGTCCGGTAAAGTCTGCACAGGTCGTTCCCCCGAACTGCGGTGACGCAATTGTGGATGCAGACGAAGAATGCGACGAGGGACGCTTCAATGGTGTAAGCTATTGCTCGTCTTCGTGTTCGGTATATTTTTGCGGTGATGGTGTCGTGTCGCAGCACATAGGAGAAAGTTGCGATCCGGCTACAGAAGTGTACGCAGCAGGTTCGAAGGTTCTCACCGAAATGCGTATAGCTGCAGAGCCCGCATGCGGGACATTTTGCGTTTCCCCCTGCATAGATGCTGGGTGTACGCAGCTTAAAGCAAACAGGTGCAAGTATGATTACTCGAAACCTGCATGCCCTGCGGGTTCATCTGCATCCGCTCAGGCGGTCTACAAAGGCGCGGCTCAATCTTCCCTTACCGGAGCGGGAAACCCACAACTCAGCCTCAGTTTTCCCTTTCCGAATCAAAGTGCAACCACTTCGCAGGAATCGAGTGTACTGCAAATGCCACAGGCAGCAGGAGAGTGTGGAGATGGTGTACTAAACATCGGAGAACAGTGTGATGACGGCAACGCAAATAATTTCGATTCCTGCACAAATCAATGCACTGCTCCATATTGTGGTGATGGTATCGTGGAAGGATTTGAGCAATGTGATGCACGCGGCGCGAGTACCGGAACATGTGATGCTGACTGTACGTATCCCGTATGCGGAGACGGATTTCGCAATAAGAGCGTCGGTGAGGAGTGCGACGATGGCAATGAAAAAAATACCGATAGTTGTACCAATGACTGCGAGCTACAAAGATGCGGAGACGGATTTCGCCAGCCCGGTGAACAGTGTGATGACGGCAACGGCAGCGAGTTTGACGCGTGCAGGACGGATTGCAGTATTCCGGTATGCGGTGACGGGAGGATGGATAAGGGCGAAGAATGCGACGATGGAAATTTCAATAACACCGATAGTTGTACCAATCAGTGTAAAGCCGCTCGTTGCGGGAACGGTGTGCGTGACGGTACCGATGCGTGTGACGATGGGAATACGAATAACTTCGATGCGTGTACAAACGACTGCAGAGTCCCCGTTTGCGGCGATGGAATCGTTACGTTGCAAACCCCCTACAGAGAGGAGTGCGACGATGGAAACACTGTTGACAGCGATTCCTGCAGCAATACCTGCAAAGCTGTGCTCTGCGGTGATGGTATTATCCAATTCAATGAGCAATGTGACGATGGAAACCGCGAGGATTTCGATGCGTGCAGCAATACGTGCGTCATAGCGCGCTGCGGTGACGGCATCCGTCAGGATGCGGAGGAGTGTGACGATGGAAACGGCAGTAATCTCGATTACTGCTTAACAAGTTGTCTGTTTTCCGTCTGCGGCAATGGTGTGATAGAAGGAACTGAGGAATGTGACGACGCAAACGAGCGGGACGGAGACGGCTGCAGCAACCGATGCGGCATAGAGACGATGTGTGGGAACAGCATTGTTGAAGGGATAGAGGAATGTGATGCAGGCGACCTGAATTCTTCGGAGACGCCGAACGCATGCCGCCGAAACTGTCGCATTGCATTCTGCGGCGACGGTGTGATAGATGAAGCAGAGGAATGTGATAGCTCGGATGGATGCACGGCTGAGTGTAACTACCCGACCTTCATGGCTGCGCATGGCAATACTGTATGGGGAGGAACAGTTGCATTCTTACTCCTTGGCGGATCCGGAGCAGGACTTATTTTTAGGAAAAGGCTTCTCGATCTCTCGCGGAAGGCGGCTGAGGCCGTAAAATCTTTCTCGGTCGATGATATCCCTCTCGATGAGCTGGAGATGCCTTGGCACAAGTGGGAGGACAAGAAGTAGAGCTAGTTACACGTTCCGTACTACGGGTTTCTTTGCCCGGTCTTTTAATAGCAGTACACGTTGGTTTTTACGCAGTAGATTTTCCCGGAGCGCGAGTGCAATGCCTCGCTCCATGGTCACGTCATCCGACGCATCGAACGAAACATACAACGGGCAAACACCGTAGCAAAGGAGGAGTGATCTCTGGATCGTTCGACTTTTTGTCAGGGTGATAATAGGAATCTTTGGGCGAAATTTGCTGATAGTACGCGCGGTACGTCCGGTTTCAGAAATGACGATGAAAGCTTCTGCGCCCTCCTTCTCGGCAACAGTAACTGCAGAATTCATTTCTTCCTCCGTGCTGTCTTTGAAACGGATATCATAGCCTGTTTTGAGGCGTACAAGATGCTGCTCTGTTGCGATCTGAATGCGTGCCATTGCCTGCAGTGCTACCACAGGATGGCATCCTGAAGCGGTTTCTCCTGAGAGCATGGTGGCATCCGCACCGGTAGCCACAGCGTGAGCTACATCCGTGACCTCTGCGCGCGTGGGAACGGGGTGCTCCTTCATGCTCTCAAGCATGTGAGTTGCTATGATGACGGGTTTTCCAGCATCTCGGCAGCGGCTGACAATTTCATCCTGGACTGCAGGAAGGTTTTCAAACGGCATATCGGCACCCAGGTCGCCGCGTGCCACCATAATGGCATCGGAAGCGCCGATAATCTCGCGGATATTTGCGACACCTCTCTGTGTTTCAATTTTTGCTATGATCTGCGATGTGCTTTTTGTCTTACGGAGCAGCGACCGTACCTTCTCCACTTCCTCTGCATCGCGGATAAACGAGAGAGCGAGAAAATCGAGATTCTGTTCAGCTCCGAAGCGAAGGTCTTCCCAGTCGCTATCCGTAATGGACGGTAAATCAATATCCGCACCGGGGAGATTGATATGGCGCCTTGTTCCTATGACTCCATTCTCTCTTGCACGCGCGACGACAGTTCCATTGCCTTCAATCCGAACGACATCGAACGATAGTTCGCCATTATCGACCAGAATGACATTGGTTTCCCGTACGTCATTTGCGAAGTGATCGTAGCTCACTTCGATGACGGTTCCGGAGTTCGTTCTTTTAGAAGATGCCGTAGAGGAAAAGACAACTTCATCGCCCTTGGCAATGGCAATGGGATCTTGGACGTCGCCTGTGCGGATCTCCGCTCCCTTTGTATCCAGCATGATCCCGATCTGTTGTTCATGCATATCATTGTATGCCCGAATGGTTTCAATAACCCCTTCATGGCTCTCGCGTGTTCCGTGAGAGAAGTTTAGGCGTGCAATGTTCATGCCGTTTTCTCCCAACTCTGTCAGGATTGTTCCTTTCCAAGAGGAGGGTCCGATCGTACAGATAATTGCCGTTTTGCGAAGTTGGGGGAGGGGATTCATACCGGTAGCAATCGTAGTGTAGGAAATTGCTTGTAAAATAGGAAATCTGTACAGATTGGAATGGCAATAATTCTTAACAAATGCAAGCGGACAGAGGACGAACAAGTAAAAATTATGGTATAATACTAAGATTCTATGGAGCATACCAACATCCACCAGAAAGTGCTCACTGTATGTGCAGGAGCTGCAATGCTCTATCTCTTTTTCAATCAATCGCAATTTGTTTGGAGGGTACTCCCAGTCGATGTTGGAACGAAGATTGCCTACGGCTATAGTTCGGTGATCTTTGCAGGAACGGTCTATCACGATGAGGGCGTGACGCCTGTGGGGGCGGGATCGGGTGTGGCGTTGCATGTTAACGGAACGGCGACTGCAGTACGGACGACAAGCGCAACCGGGAGCTATACATTTACGGGACTCACTCTCAATGCCTACGATGTCATCACGGTATTTATGAATGATGAAGATGAAGATGGCGTCCTTGTGACGAAACTGAACGCTTCGGAACTCAACGACTCGACGGTAACGGGAATGGATATCTACAAAGACCGGCTGATTCTCCGTACGAAATCAACGGATCTCAATCTCACTTCTCTTGATTTGCAACTTGCGGACAATGCCGGTGACGGCGATGTTATTGCTCTCTATACGTATTCCGGTAATGATTTGAAGATGGGAAGAAGCAAGGAATTATTTATATGGCCACAGACGACTCACACGACAAGCGGATCAATCTTTACGCATGATTTGGATGTGCGGGGAACTCTCAGCATGGGCACACAAAGTGTGACTGCATCCGGATCCGTGGTTATTCCCGGGATCATATCCACGACGGGCAATATGATCCTTACTTCCGTAAGTTCGGGGGAAACATTGCAGGTAAACACTTCCGCCCTCTACAACCTTTACCTAGACTTCGGACTGGATGCCTATTTCCGATTCGATGAAGGTACCGGAGTCTCTACCACCGGGGCAACACTTGTCAGCACTACGGGTGCAACGCTCAATAACGGCGCGCAGTGGGTACAGACTACATCGGGAACTACACTGTTTTATAATCCATTTGCAGTCGAATATGACGGAACGGACGAGTACGTTACCTTCGGAGACGCCTATGATATTCCCTCATCTTCTCAGCGAACGTATGCTGCTTGGTTCCGTCGAAAATCGACTGGGACTGAGGATGTGATCTTTGCAAAAAAGACCGGATCCGGAACTGCTTTTGCAGGATACATGCTGTACATAGATGACCAAACGGATGAACTCATTTTCGAGGTATCAAACGGTTCATCGAGATATGTTACGACTTCCATCTCCACGGTTACTGATCAAGACTGGCACCATGTTGCCGTTTCATACGATCCGCTGGATGCGAATGAGGCGAATATTTTCCTGGATGGCAGCCTTGATGTTGCAAGCCAAGTAGGAACAATTTCGGGGTCTGCAGGAAACTCTTCCGATTTGCGACTCGCCATGGCCGGTGTCGGCAGCGGTGCCTTCCTCGGTACGATCGACGACTTTAGAATCTACACCCGCTCCATGGATGCGGCGCAGGTTTCACTGCTGGCTGCAGGACAGAAGACGACAGGATCGGGTACCTATACGCTGCGCTCCCCGCTCAATGTCGACAATAATTTTTGTGTGTATGCAGGCACCCTCGATGTCGGGACGGGCTATACGGTCAATGTAGCGGGAGACTTTTGTGCGTACGGAGGACTCTTTAGAAGTAACAGCGGATCTCTGGTGCTTGATGGTGCAAGCCAAGTAATCCGCGGATCAACGGCGTTTCATCAGCTATCGAAAACTTCCACGTCGACAGTCACGCTTACTTTTGAGGCAAACTCTCTCCAGACGCTCTCTGGAGCTGTTACGTTGCGTGGTGCCGTGAATCAAAACATAAACATACGTTCGACGCGTACGGGAAGCTCCGCACTGCTCGCCTTGGAGGATTCCGGTGCTACGCTTTTAAAGTACCTGAATGTTCAAGATAGCAATGCCTCCGGCGGCATGCTCATGAATTGCAGCGTAGGATGCGTGAACTCCGGAAATAATGAAAATTGGTTCTTTGATGGGACATGCGGTGACGGTGTCGTGAATTCAGGAGAACAATGTGATGACGGCGATAGTAATAATGCAGACGACTGCCCGAATGATTGCCAGCTCGCGGTGTGCGGGGACAATATCGTAGAAGGTTTCGAGCAGTGTGAACCTCCCAATAGCAGCGTTTGCCAGAGTAACTGCCTTCTTAAAGGGGCGGGAGGCGGCGGCGGAGGCGGCGGTAGCTCAGCAGTTACCTCTACAACGTATGCAAACAGACCTCCTCCCCCGGACGGATGCGGTAATGGCGTCCTCGATATAGAGAAGGGCGAAGAATGTGATGCGGGACCCCGCTTTAACGGGCTGGGAACCTGTTCCTATGATTGTAAGATCCTTGTGTGCGGGGACGGAGTTGTCAGCCCAGAAATTGGCGAGAACTGTGAGCCGAAGTTAAAAAGCAATGTCGGTGGAGTAAAGACGTTTGAAAAACTTACGTGCGGGCAAATTTGCACTGCGCCCGAGGTGACTGACAACGGAGCGATCATTGGCGGATGCAAGTATCTATTTCTGGCAGCATGTGTAGGGACAGGTTCCTCGGCCTCTTTTCCTCAATATGCAGCTGCTAGCTGTGGCAATGGTATTAAAGAAGCAAGTGAAGAGTGTGATTATGGCGGGCTCTGCAGCGGCGGTCAGTTTGACGGCCTGTTCTGGGCGGACGCGGATGCTGTACAGGCATGTCTGAGCGGAGGCGGTTTGGCAGCTCCCGCATCCGGTGATGGGTGCAGCGATACGTGTACGTCGGAATTCTGCGGTGACGGCAGTGTGCAGGAACGCGGTGAAGATAATCAGCCGGGAACGTTGGATGACGAACAGTGCGATAACGGAAGTGTCTGTTCCTCAGATGCTAGCCGTCCTTGCCGCAGTGACACCGATTGCGAGTCTGGCGCTACCTGCACATTCAACTATGCTGCCAATGCCGGGTGCTCATCGAGTTGTAAGACACTGTCTGCGAAGATTGTAGTAAACAGTACGCAGGAAGCATCATCCGAGTGCGGCAATGGAATTACAGATGGAAATGAACAGTGTGACGATGGTGCAAAAAACGGCACAGGCAGCTCTCTCTGCTCTACGGACTGTAGGGTTCGCGAGGCAAATACAACTTCTGTATGCGGTGATAACCTGCGTCAAAGCGATGAACAATGTGACCGTGGAACCGACAATTCCGATAGTGTCCCCAATGCGTGCCGCACAAACTGCAGGCAGGCTTTCTGCGGCGATGCAGTGACAGATTTGCTTGAAGAATGCGACGGCGGTACAGAGGGAAACTCCGATACCCGTCCGGATACCTGCAGAGTTTCCTGTACACTTCCGCGATGTGGCGACGGTATGGTCGATAGCGGAGAAGACTGTGACGGAGGTATCGCATGTAGGAAAGATTGTACGTTTGTCTCCGGCACTAAAACATGCGGGAACGGGATCGTAGAAAGCGGCGAATCTTGTGATGATGGAAATACCCTATCTGGCGACGGTTGCTCCTCAATGTGTGAGAATGAATATATTACTATCAGTGATTCTGGGTGCGGCAATGGAGTACGTGAAAACGGTGAACAATGCGACGATGGAAACAGCATTTCCGGCGATGGTTGCGACCGCTTCTGTGAGCCTGAATTCGCGAGGCCTTCTATTATTTCATCGTGTGGTAACGGAATCCTCGAATCTGCCGAAGCATGTGATGACGGAAACAGTATCGACCATGATGCGTGCACAAATAATTGTACGGTGAATGAAATCGCTTCGCGTACTGTTTCTGCATCTGTATTCGTGCTCAATGCCGATGTAGTTGTCGTAAATCCCGAAGAAATCGCAAATGCATTGCGCTTTGAAGACAGCAGAGACCCATGTTCGATTCTTGTCATAAAAGGAAATAATAAGAAAGCAAAGGAAATCCGCGAAGCGGCAATCAGGCAGGGGATTCCCGTTGTTAAAAATATCGAACTTGCACGGTCTATCTTCGCATCTGTCCGTCCCGGTCAACTCATTCGCGGTGAACTCTGCACAGAGATCAATGCGCTTCGTACAAAGAGTAAGCCATCCGCCCCCGTGCGACCTGTCCCGCAGGCGCCACTGCCGCTTGCATTCGACTTCTCTAGGTACGCGCAGCTCGCTTCGCTCATTACCTCCAAACCCCCCGCAGGTGATACCGGCCCTGCCATCGCGTATGTGCTCGTAGCAGGAGCAGCTGCAGGAGTGGGGTGGATGCGAAGGAGACGGAGGTGATGCGGATGGTGGGGGGGGGGACTCCTTAAATGTAGGAGTATTCAGCTCCACACTTATCATCAAGTAGTCCGATTAAATAAATTCTCTCAAAGTGGTGCTTACCATGAATGGCCTTTGCCACCTCATTCGGAAAATACTGTCCAGCCCCGTCGAAGAACACAACTAGGAGCTTATCTTTTGCGTACTCTTCTCCATTTGAAGCTTTATCAAGAATAGCATTAATAATTCTATCTTCCCCCTCCGCCAGAGAAGTATTTGGAAAATCCATAGCTGCCACATTTTCTACTCTAATCACATCTCTAGTTAATTTATCGACTAGGATACCGTCACTCTCGTCGTCTTCACCAAATATAAGATCAGTTTTTCCCATTTGATTAAAGATTGAGCACAATAGCCAGAGCGACCAAATTTCCCTTGCCCTAAGAGAAAAGTTTTTAAAGTCTCTCCCGTTCCAAAGAGGTTTCACTGATCTTACATAAGGCTCCATATCTTTAAGAACAATCTTCATGTCTTTAACGAACATGCGTCCTTTGAGGTCTGAAATTTTCATAATTCTATCGTAGCTAAATATAGAATTGTAATCATGTAATGAGAGTAGTGGAGACGCAGCATAATAAATACATCGCGAAGCGTGGCTTTGCCGCGCTGGAGCGATTCATTTGAAGGGAAGGAGAGATCGTGAGAGGAAACCGTAGGTTTCCTTTCACGAATAGTGGTACCCCGGACAGGAATCGAACCTGTGACCTGAAGCTTAGAAGGCTTCCGCTCTATCCAACTGAGCTACCGGGGCAATGGGAGTGAACGATCGATGTCGAAGAACGCAGAGCGTGGTGCTTCTTTTACATAGTATACCAGCAATCAGGCTGCCGAAGAACCCTTGCGCTTGGCGCAAAAAGCTCTATCATACACGGGATGAAAGGAAAGCGCGTCATGATCAAACTCTCCGGCGAGCTCTTTGCTCGGGATGAGGGATTTGGCTTGCATCACGAGCGGCTGCTGCAGGTCGCGCGAAGCATCAAAGAGGTCGCCGATGGCGGGTTCCAAGTGGCGGTGGTCGTAGGAGGAGGCAACATCTGGCGCTTCAGAGATACCCAGGACAGCGGCATAGAAAGAACGGCAAGCGATGGCATAGGGATGCTCGCAACCGTTATGAATGCCGTTGGTCTCCAGTCTGCTCTCGAAAGCCTTGGTGCGTTTACGCGCGTACTGAGTGCAATCGACATTCCACAGCTTGCAGAACCATATATCATCCGCAGAGCCATTCGTCACTTGGAAAAAGGGAGAGTGATCATCTGTGCGGGGGGAACGGGAAATCCCTATTTCACAACCGATAGCGCCGCTGCACTGCGTGCTTGTGAACTTGGCTGCGCTACCCTTTTGAAGGCGACAAATGTGGATGGCGTATACGACAGTGATCCGAAGAAGGATAAGAATGCGAAGAAGTATATGGAAATTTCCTATCAGGAGGCGATTGAACGGCACCTGAATATTATGGATCAGGCTGCGTTCAGTTTGTGCATGGATCAGAAGCTCCCCATCCGAGTCTTTATGTTTGATAATAATGGTGCCTTGCTTCGTGCCGCACGGGGTGAGAAAATCGGTACCCTCGTACACGACTAACATTTTCTTCTATGGAAGACCAACGCATTACGGCATTCCAGGCAGACGTTCATAAGGTGCTGACGCATCTCCATGGCGAGTTTGCAAAGCTGCAGACCGGTCGTGCAAGCGCCGCTCTCGTTGAGGGTATTCTCGTCGATGCCTATGGTCAGATGCAACCTTTGAAGGCAGTCGCCGGAATCAGCATTCAGGATGCAAAGACCATCGTACTGCAACCGTGGGATAAGTCGATAATGCAAGCCGTGGAAATAGCCCTTAGTAAAGCGGATCTTGGAGCATCACCCGTCAATGACGGTGTCGTCATCCGGCTTTCCCTTCCGAAGATGACTGAGGAGCGCAGGCAGCAGATGACGAAGGTTGTGGCGAAGCTTGGTGAAGAAGCGCGTATTTCCATTCGCCAGCAACGTCAACGCATTCATGACGAAATCAAGGCAAGCGAGAAGGATGAAGATGTTCGCTACACGCTTCTCGAGACCGTGGAGAAGGCTGTAAAGGCTGGTAATGAAAAGGTGGAAGAGAGCGTGCGCAAAAAAGAGGAGGAGGTGATGACGATCTGATGCTGAAGAGAGCGACATTGTTAGCATCGTTGTCTTCGCTAAGGTAGCATGTATGCATGAAGAAGCCACTGGTTGCTGTTCTCTCTTTTCCGGGAAATAATTGCGAGGTCGAGTCCCTGCGGTCTTTGAAAGAAGCCGGAATGGAGGCGATGTTCTTCCGGTGGAATGATGATAGAGCGCGTCTCGATGATGTTGACGGTTATTTCATCCCCGGAGGATTTAGCTACGAAGACCGCGGACGCTCCGGCATGATCGCGGGGAGGGATTCGCTCATGGAATTTATCAAACTCGAAGCTGCACGGGGCAAGCCGGTAATAGGGAACTGCAATGGAGCACAAATTCTTGTCGAGAGTGGTTTGATTCCACTTGGTAAACATCTTTCGATGTGTCTTGCACACAATGCGATCGACGGCGCCGCACCAGGATACCTCAGTGAGTGGGTGTGGATCACGCCGTCCTGTGATAGGAAACGCTGTGCCACATCGGACTGGGAAGGCGTGATGCATGTGCCCATCGCCCACGGCGAGGGGCGGTTTACGACAAAGGACAGAGCTCTTTGGAAGCAGTTGATGGATAACGATCAATTGGCCTTCTGCTACTGTGATCCCGATGGCAAACTTGGCCCCACCGCAGAATATAATCCCAACGGTTCAGAGTTTGCCACAGCCGGCATCTGCAATCCCGAAGGCAACGTCGTCGCCCTCATGCCACACCCCGAACGGACCCAAAACGGAGCCGCCTATTTTTCTTCACTGAAACGCTGGATAGAATCGCATCCCGCTCGATCATCGGCAAACGGTGTTTATGCATCGTCTTCCAAATCCCAGAAACTCAAAAAACGTAAAGCGACCGGACTCGAAATCTTTATCGATACGATCATTGTCAATAACGAGGAACGCACGGTTGAACAGGCGCTTAAGAAACTCGTTCCTTCAATGACGCTCAAGCAGATGAAGTATCTGTCGGTCCCCGGCGGTGACGCACAGAGGCTTCTCTCCGCACTCTCGCGTTTTAATCCGAACAAAGAAATTGCCTATATCCGACGTGGTGATGAATTTTTTCGATGGAATCACGATACAAAGGATGAGTCGGGCATAGAGCCCATCGGTGAACACGCGATTGCCATACTACGCCGCGACGAGCCAGACACGGGAGCATTGAGCCTCGGGAAGGGGAGTGAAACAGGAGTCTGTTACCTGTGTTTTGGTGTGAGTGCAGAGGACGTTTTACAGAGCGATGTACTGGAGCTTTTTGGGAATCCGCATTCGTCGAGCCTGGAACTATTTTAGCTGCGAACATGCCACATTATACTATGCAACGACGGATACGAATTCTCGCTCACAATATCAGGTCGCTCTGGAACGTCGGTTCGCTCTTTCGGACAGCGGACGCCCTGGGTGTCGAGATGCTCTATCTTTCGGGCTATACGGCATGCCCGCCACGCAGAGAGATCAGTAAGACCGCGATAGGGGCAGAGCGCTTTGTTCCTTGGGAAGCTGTTTCGGACCCTGCAGCAATCATTGCAGCGTTAAAAAAAGACAAGTGGAGCATTGTCGCCCTAGAGACCTCCGTGGGAGCAGTCGAGCTTCATACGTATATCCCTGACGGGAAGATCTGCCTTATCGTAGGGCATGAAGTCACTGGTATTGCACAGGAACTTCTTGGTCTTTCCGATGTCATCGTGAGAATTCCCATGCACGGTAAGAAGGAATCTCTCAATGTGGCGGTAGCGGCTGGCATTGCACTGCATCACTTTCGAAATTTCTACACGCAGTCCACAGGGTCCACATCGATTGCGGCATGAGACAGGTCGACTCCCGAAAGAACGCTACGGGGGTCATCGCCTCGAATGAGAACATGCCACTCTCGTCCGCCGCCAAACAGTGTCGGTGCTGAGTGAATGGCTAAATTCTTTGATCGTGCGGCGAGTACCGACGCAAGTGCTTTTGCCCTCGGCTTTGCATCCGGATCTCGTAAGATGATGCGTATCATTTCAGCGTACGGCGGATACTTGGATGCCCTGCGCGTGGAAAGTTCCTGGTCTAGGTACGCCTCAGTCGTATGGAACGTTGCAGCTTTGACTTCCAGAGCATCCGGCCTGAATGTTTGTATGATCACATCGCCCGGCTTCGATCGGCCTGAGCGACCGACAAGTTGCGTCAGCAGCTGGAAAACGCGTTCTCCCGCGCGGAAATGCGGAAGCGACATACCGATGTCAGCAATGAGCACGGCAGCGAGCGTGACATTTGGGAGATCTAACCCCTTTACGACAGACTGCGTCCCTAGGAGTATGTCGGCATTATTTCCGAGCATGGAATCAAGCACATGACGCATTGCGTCTGCTCCGGTAAGGGTATCACTGTCTGCGCGCAGTAAGCGGGCTTTTGGGAATTTGCGTTTCAGAATATCTTCTATGCGCTGTGTTCCAGCCCCTACAGGACGCAACCTTACGCTTAGGCAGCCGGGACACGACACTGGCATTTCTGCAGTAGCACCTGTCGTATGGTCCATGAGAAAGAGTGTATCGCCGCTGCCTCTATGAACCGTATAGGGGAGATTGGAATCGGGTGATACGACGCGTCGCCGGCAATCCAAGCAGAGGAGGGAAGTAGCCGACCCGCGACGATTAAGGAAGAGAACGGATTGTTCGCCGCGCGCAAGTCGGTCATCAATTGCTTCTGTCAGAGTATTACTGAACGGGTAGTCATTACCGAATTCTACGTGTGCGAGATCAACGACCTTGACGACCGGAAGTGCTGCACTTCTGAAGCGCTCAGGCATGGTCACGAAATTGATAGACCCATCCTTGGCACGCTTCCAGGTTTCTACCGATGGAGTTGCAGATCCGAGAACAAGCTTCGCACCAAACGCACTGCAAAGCTTTTCTGCCGTGTCTCGAGCGTGGTAGCGTGGGGTTTGTTCGTTCTTGTACGTCCATTCATGTTCTTCATCTATGATGATGAGCCCGAGTGTTGTAACAGGGGCAAAGAGTGCGGAGCGCGAACCGATAACGAGGAGGATGTTGCCATACCGTATGTTCCTCCATGCCTGCTTTCGTTCAGCAGGCGTCAGTCCACTATGAAGAACGGCGATGTTCTCTTGCCCGAGGAGTTTTGTGAATCTCTGGATCATCTGTCCTGTGAGCAAAATTTCGGGTACAAGAAAGATCGACTGCAGCCCGCGCTCAGCCATACGCCCAAGTAGCTCTGCATAGACCTCGGTTTTTCCGCTACCGGTAACGCCAAAGAGCAGGCTTGTAGTGTTTGCTTTACAAATCGAGAGGACAGCAGACTCCTGGCTTGATGAAAGTTTCGGTTTTTGTACCAAAAGGGGACTCTTGCCTACAATGGATTCGCGAAGGTTTTCCTCGGTGATAATCCCCTGCCGTTTAAGTGTACGAACGGACACCTTCGATGCACCGGTTTCTTCTCGGAGGGTATCCCACAGTATTACACCTCGTCCCCGAAGTGCGTCGATAATCCGTAATTGTTTCACGCCTTTCACCTTCGTCTCTTTAGCGAGTCGGTAGGCAATCTTCTCTTTTGGCAGAAGCGATCCCCATGGGGGACTCGGCAGAAAGACACGGAGCGCCTGCCGTACGCTGCAGCAGTAGTGGTCTGCCATCCAGAGGAGCGTTTGAATGTGTGCTTTACTGAGGATAGGTAACTCAGAATGAATTTTCGCTACAGATTTAATATCAAAATCCCCGATGGGATCATCGCTCTTTTCTATGACGATTCCATCGACAGTGCTATTGCGCAGAGGGACGGAGACGAACGCGCCCGGTGGGAGATCGTGTTCACACTCGTATGTCAGACCATCGGATATCCCCGAAGAGTTCTGAGCAGTAAGAACGCGTATGCGCATGAGGGATGTATACTAGCAATTCATTGCTGGTCGACCTAGTGGAACTCAACTCGAACATCTTGCCGGCCGTAGACCGCCGAAGCGACGAAGGCTGGTCGGGGCGGCGGGACTCGAACTCGCGGCCTCCTGGTCCCAAACCAGGCGCTCTAGCCAACTGAGCTACGCCCCGATCGTATTCATTATGCTGAACAATTATCTTTATGACTAGAGCAGCGAATACAATATTGCTCATTAGTATTTTTGCCTTTGGTTCTCTTAACTGACAACCGAAGTACACTCTTTCTACCTCGTCAGCTCCATCAACGCGCAGTTCCCGCTTTGGCTGCGTACGGAGTACCTGCATGCTTGGATAGCTCTCTGCCATTGCATCTGCTTTTGAAGCCGCTCTTGGAAAAGCTGCTGTTCCTTCTCTCGTACGGCAAGCCGCCGACTGATGCGATGTAGATTCAGCGCTTCTGCGCGCTCAGAGACTGTTGACGTTTTGTAGTAGTCGATACGAATTTCTTCCTGCTTGAGCATGCGTGTGGTCAGGCTTCTTTGTGTTTCACGGAAAACAGGCCGCGCTGCTTGAGCCTCGTCATAGCGCTGTACATAATGACCAATACCAGCTCTGCGTTGCAGGGTTTCTGCGATTTTAAATTGCTCTGCAGTGTTTGTCATACAGCGCTTGATCTGCTGCAATACCAGACCATACACAGGCTCTGTTTGCCCAATGCCGAGGCGACTCCTGCAGTGATCATTCAGACTCTCTTCCGCCAGTGAAAGGGCAGTAGCTGTAAATACAGGAAGGCTTGGCAGCAAGCCAAGAGCGAGGACTGTGATGGCAAGAAGTCTTTTCATAAAAGGGGTGTATCGTATACTACCTTCGTGGAACTTTCAACTCCTCTTTCACGGGTTTTGAGAACTACAGCAGAATACCTCGATATCCTGCATAATTTAGGTTTGGATACTGTTGAAGATTTGCTGCTCTATCTCCCGAGAGCGCATGAAGATCTCTCGACGATGCATACGCTTACCGCTGCTCCGCTTGGGCAAAAGGTGACGATTGCAGGAACGGTTACAAAGCTGAAGCGGATTCGAACCAGAAAAGGCATGCAGCTGGTCACCGGAGTGTTTACGGACGCAGATGCCATGACCTGCGAGGTCATTTGGTTCAATCAGCCCCATATTAAGCGGATGCTCGGTGATGACGAGGAAGTTGTGCTTACCGGAAAGCTCATAGAAAACGGCAGAAAACTCCAGATGCAAAGCCCTCAGCTTGAAAAGGAGCGCGGAGGGGTACTGCTGCATTCCGGTCGCATAGTTCCCGTGTATCCCCAGCACGAACGGATAACGACCAAGTGGCTCCGCGAAAAAATGCATCTCATCCGCGATGCGATTTCTCTAGTACCCGAATCACTTCCTAAGGAAGTCATCGTCCAAGAAAAATTTCTCTCCCGATCGGAGGCGATTGCAGCTATGCATTTCCCACAGTCGCTGGAGGTATTGGTACGTGCACGGGATCGCATTGCGTTCGAAGAGCTCTATGCCATGCAGATAGAAGCACTGGAGAGAAAGAAGGAGTGGCAGGGCGCACGATCGGAGCGATTGAAGATCCCCATGAACGTGCAGCTGATTCGTGATTTCTTTGCATCGCTTAAATTTACGCCGACAGGAAGCCAGAAAATTGCCATCTACGAGATTCTCAAAGACATGGAGGAGGATAAGCCGATGTCACGGCTGCTCGAAGGAGATGTCGGTTCCGGAAAGACGCTAGTCGCCACAGCAGTCATAGCAAATGTCATACGGAGCGGCGGGCAGTGCGCTCTCATGGTCCCAACGGAAATTCTTGCAGGTCAGCATAGCGAGTCGATCGGAAAGACGCTCATTGCATTCTATAATTTCTGTGAAAAATGCGGTATCGAAATGGCGTGCCCGCGCGTAGCGTTGCTCACAGGCTCTACTCCTCCAGCGCAGGCGGCAGCTATGCGGGAGATGATCGCATCGGGCAACTTCGATCTTGTCATTGGCACACATGCGCTTATAGAGGACACTGTGCAGTTTCATGATTTGAAACTTGTGATCGTCGATGAGCAGCACAGATTTGGCGTAGAGCAGAGAAGGAAACTCAAAGAAAAAGGCAGCCCGCACTTCCTTGCAATGACGGCAACGCCGATCCCGCGCACGCTCGCGCTCACCGCGCATGGTCATCATGACCTTTCTGTCCTCACGGAAAAACCGGGGAAACGCCCGAAAATACAGACGAAAGTCGTCTCTCCACACGATCGGAAAACTGTGGAGCTCTTCATAGATACGCAGATTCAGGAGGGGAGGCAGATCTTCGTCATCTGCCCGCTGATCGCAGAATCTGCACATGAGGAGTTGCTGGAAATCAAAAATGTCGAAGCGGAGAAAGCGCGACTGACGGAAGGATTCCCGAGGCGAAGAATTGCAGCTCTCCATGGGAAAATGACTCCGCAGGAAAAGGAGAGGGTTATGAAAGAATTTAAGGACAAGACGTTCGACATTCTCGTATCTACGTCCGTGATAGAAGTGGGTATAGACGTCCCGAACGCAACGATTATCGTCATAGAAGGCGCAGAGCGCTTCGGGCTGGCGCAACTCCATCAGTTTCGGGGTCGTGTCGGCAGGAGCGACCTCCAAAGCCACTGCTTCCTGTTTACGACAAATCCTTCGCAGGCCAGAAGCCAGCGGCTCCGTGCCATGGAAAAGCACGATTCAGGGTTTATGCTTGCTGAGATTGATTTGAAACTTCGGGGCCCCGGTGAGCTTTTTGGGATTAGGCAGAGCGGCATTCCGGAGTTCGTAACCGCAAGCCTCATGAACCCGGAGCTCGTTGTCCGTGCAAGAAAAGCTGCGGAAAGAGCGTTGAATCTGGCTTGACTCAGAGGAAATGGGGGATAACATCCTCGCAAGTTAATAACCTTATTAATTTTCCTCCTATAAATATGGTCAATATACTCAGTACTACGGATGTGAATGGAAACATAGTTCAATTTAATCAACAGGATCTCACAACTACCGAAGGATCACAGTCTCTTGCTGCGCAACTTGGGCTGACCGTAGATGAGGTTCGCAAAAAATTACTTTTGGATGTCTCGCACTCTCAAAAGGCCAAGTATGCCAACATCTCAGATTGCGGATGTGGTGGCTTCTGAATCATGAGAAATACTGTTGTCAGGGTTATTTCGCCTGCTAGACTGATGTAACAAACCGTATGGCAGACCCGCAACCACCCATCAATCCCTCTCAAGGCAAAAGGGCAGGAAACCCGCCTCAAGGGCAATCAACTGGCGGTAGTGCTCAAGGAAAACAGCAGGCTCCACCACGTCCGGGGGAAAATGTACCGCAAGGCGGGCTCGACCCCACGCAGGTTTTCGCGTCCCCCCCTCCCCCTCCTCCGAAGCAACAGGGGGACTCTGCACAGCCGCAGGATCAGGGGCCTCCACCGCCTCCCCCCGGGGCGCTCCCTTCTGACGAAGCACTGAAAAAGAAGGGGTTTGATGATGAAGATATTAAGATTCTCAAGGAGGTCAAAGACTACCGTTTCGGTTCCATTTGCGTCAGTCTCACCAACGATGCTATTTCCATCCCTAAGCACAATGAAACTACGTTTGATGAACAGATCTTCCTTACCCTTCTGCGGGGGAGTATTTCACTGACCAGAGACGAGAAATGGAGGATTGTGCAAGCGATCCCCAAACTTTCGCAATTTCAAATAGATGAACTGCAAAAAATCCTCGAAGAGGAAAAGCGAAAGTTCGGTCAGCTTTCCCCCAAACACCTTTTGCAGTTACAGAAGCTCGAACAAAAACACTGCGAAGACTGGCGTGATCTTCAAGCTATTACCGTACAGCAAGGTGCGCGAGATGTCGAACAGCAAAAGGCTGACGAGATTCGCAAACAGCTGGGGCTGTAACGTTCACTCTCTACGTTACATTTATTCTGTAGAGCAGGAATATAGCTATGCCGAGGATCAGGAGTACGAAAGCATGCAGAGTTCGCTTGCCCAATGCGAGATAAAACCCCGAAAGGAGCAGAAAGAGGTACGCTGCGAACGTAAAGCTGAGCACCAATGGTGAAAGGAAAAGACTCTCTGTAAAAGGGATAGAGAATGGAAGCGACTTTTGAGATTGGTAGAAACCAACGGCGTAGACGAGGCAATACCATGCGAGCAACCAGCCGGCATAGAGCCTCAGCGTATCGAGGAGTGGTAAATACACGCGTGAAGATTCATTAGCAGGAAGACCGGACGCATGCTCTGTGTCCTGAATATCGCGGAGATCTCTGTAAAGAGGCACTGGATTCATATCTGCAGTACTTTCGGAGTTACGTTCGTATATTTCCACGGGAGTCAATTCCATCGCCTCTACGGCGTTGCGTGCATCCTCAAGGCTGTGGGCGCGTAACGTCCCCTCTTTCCTCGTGCCGAAAGCATCTGTTGCTAGGTACTGAAATTCCATTGCAGTGTCATAGTACCATGCTACTGCGTAAACTCCGTTATATTTTGCATCATGTAGGTGACTGCCTGCGTCAGCTTATCGCTTGCAGTGATGCGGAAGTGTCTACCAAACGTCCATTCCTTGTATGCGACTACTGTTCCGTTTTCGCTCAGTACAGTGCCGTCCATGGACGTCATGGATTCTGGCAGCAACTCCATGACGATCGGCCCGTCGAAAAGGTTTTCAACAGGCTCGGATGAAATTTCCACATGCCACAAGCTTGTCTCTGTTGCACCGAACGATTTGAACCAGAAGTTTCGGTGCACGGGGACACAGAAACCGACATGTGAGGTACAGTACTTTTGCGTCCAATGCTGTGTCGCATAATCTTGCCTCACCATTACCTCTAGACGTTCAAGAAAAGCAGGGGATTGATCACTTGCTTTGCTGCTTTGTGAGCTGATTTGAGAAACATCTTGCGAGGATGTACTTCTGGATGACGTTACCGAATGAATAGAAGAAACCGCTGCACTTTGCATGGACGAAAAAGAAGATTCCTCAATGCTGCTTTGTACGGAAAAAGAAGCACCAGAGGATGTGGAATCGGAAGATGTACTCTCCGAAGAATTCATCGAAGATGAAGTACCCGAAGAGTTCTGCTCCGATAGAAGCACTATCCTCTCTACTCGCATGATCATGCCTCCCGCCTCCACCGTAGGGCGCAGAGATCCATAGATCTGCACTTCTTCGTTGACGTATCCGTTGAGGTCCACTGCATCACTTTCAAGAAGGATAAACTTCCCGCCGAGCAGTGAGAGCCGATGGCTTCCCTGCATGTAGATGCTGATACCTGCAGGCTGCACGATACCTGTATATGTGACATTGCTTGTCTCGCGAAACAATTCTTCCGAAGCAGAAGAGGCACTGCTTTCATCTCCCGTATTGTCCGTTGTCTCTATTTCCACGAGTGAACAGCCGCCCAGCAGAAGCACTGCAGAAGCGATGAGGAGGGTTGAATGCTTAATCATAAAGGGAGTATATCGGTGGCTCTGTTCTTGTAAACCATAGTTCTCTCCATTTTGACCGCGTGCTCACTATTCAAGAGCATCGACCGCAGATTGAAAGTTCGCAAGCGGTTGTGCTCCGGAAATAAGCCTAGATTCTTTCGTGTTTGCATTCCAGACGATATTGCCGGGTGTACCGCTCACTCCTGCTGTACTGCCTTCCGCCATGTCGTTTGCCACGTAGTCCGTATATTTACCGCTATCGACGCAGCTTTTTACTTTTGCACCATCGACGCCGGATTGCTGTGCATACGCCTCGATCTTGGTGGCATCGGCGCCTTGCTCAAATGCAAGATCGGCAAATTTCCAGAACGCATCGTTGCCGCCAAGCTCATAGACGCACTCCGATGCTTCTGCCAGCGGTTGCGCATTTGCATGGAAGCCTAACGGAAAATGCCGGTACACCCAGCCGACGTTGTCGTTCGCATCTACCAGAGCCTGCATTGTTGGGTGGTGCCTGGAACAAAACGGACACTCAAAGTCCGAGTACTCCACAACGTAAATAGGTCCGTCGATATTTCCTCGGATGTGATCGCGATCTTTATCGACAGGCTTGAGATCCCCCGCAGGGGTCGGCAGCGGAGCAGAGGGCGGAGGATTATTGGCGACTGCCGCACTCGGCGCTTTACCGGAAGGAGGTGGGAGAACATTGGTGCCTACTGCCACCCCGTAGCCTGCGATAAGGCCAACGAGAAGCATAGAAACACCAAACCATGGGTTTGAATTATTCATAGAGAACAGGAAAGAAACATCGTAGGAATTGTAATGAGATATCCTACAAGGTCAACTACGAACCGAAATACTTAGCGCATGCCAAGCGAATCACGTTCAACAGGTGCAGATGCGTGGACGACTTGCTCCGGAGGAAACTCCCTTGCAAGTGATAACTGGGGGAGTTCCTTGTAACGAGAGGAGATTTTGTATTCTCGTGACTCTCCGTTTGCGTACGCAACGTTTTGCACCCAAAGAATTTCAGTCTTTGCTATTAGTCTTCCGTTGTACGTAAGGCCTTCCGGTGCAGTGGAAGCAAAATAGGGACCGCTGAGCTTCACCGTTCTTCCATCGGGCGTTCCATAGAAATTCACAAACGCATCGTCTCCTTCGTTATAGGATTGAATCAGCAAATGCCCCGGTGTGTCATTATCAAAAACCAAATCCTGAGAGCCGGGATAGATCGTTGCGTCTATGCCGATACCATACTGTTTGTAGTATGTAACATACAGACTGTGTGCCTTTCGTTTAATAATTGGAAGTCCTGCTAGGATTGCAGCACGGAATACCGTCGTTGATGCCTGGCAAATTCCTCCTCCTGGCGCGTACTCCAAATCCCCGCCATTGTAGATAACTTTAGCCATATGCCAGCCATTCCCTTGGCTTACCGGTCCATCGAGCGCTGCATTGAACGAGTACGATTCCCCCGGAACGACAATCACATTATTGACATGTTCATTGATAGCTTTTTTGACGTTTGCGATTCGTCCGCTCTCCGATCCTTTGAAGTTTGAGCGCCCGCCCGCAAGGAGCGTCAGAGACCCAAGATCCAGCCCCGTCATATTAATGATGCGGCCATTGGTCACTGGAACCGCAACACTGATGCTTGCTACGCCTTCTTCCAGTGCTTTTGCTACGGATGCCGCAATGATCTCTGTTTCCAGCAGATACCCCGGCTTCGCGACACCGTCGACAGCAACGCGTGTCGCAGATTTTTCATTCTTACGTTCTACAATTGCCGTAAGCACGGCATTGATCGGTGGATTGAGATCGGGGATACTTTCACGTTCAAGCGTTTCCTTGATCGCCTCCGTACTGATCTGAAATGACGCTTCAGTTAAGGAAAATCGCGGAACAATCCAAAGCGGATACCGTTGAGGAGAAATTTTCCATGGATCCAAAGCTTTTCTACCCTCCGGTTGGATAACTACGTCGCTATATCGTGCGAGTAGTACCTGGCGGACTTGCACGGCTTCCGTTAATCGTTCTAGAGGAGGCGATGCTCTGCTGCCTTTCGATCGGAGTCGCTTTTGTAGCCTTAGTGCAATGCGTGATTCCAGTGTTACTGCTTGCGGCAAACTCCGTTGTTCGATTTCTGTGAATATTTGAGAGCTACCAAGTGCAGCAGACCAAGTTCCAAGAGTGAGCGAAGATGCGCTAGTACTACTCTGCGCATATGTTCCGGAGAGTACGATGAAGAGTACTCCTGAGAGTACTGCTATACTGCGAAGGTGGTGGTTGACTGTGTGCTTCATACGGTGTGTTTGTGTTCAATGAGTATTGTACTATAAATTGACTTATTATGCAATATATTATTTAATATCCATACATCCACAAACTTCACAGAATCGGTAATTCAAGATGCTCCAGAATGCTCCATTCGCTTCAAATCCTATGCAGAATCGTTACAATGGCAATTAGGTTTCATAGATAGGCCTGAAAACGCGGCATACAGAGTGAAAATGAATAGATGCTCTCAAACTGATTGTAGTAGTCAGTATGTTTCCCCTTTCAGATCGCAAATGGCTTGCTGTATCTGGTCATCAGTAATGGAATCCGGTTGTGCGTACCCTTTTTTTGTTAGAGCACGCATCACAAGTGTAACCGTATTTCGCACAGCGGACGTTTGATCAACGACGTGACGCTTCATTTCTTCGGTGACTAAATCCTCTACGCGTTTTTTAAGTAATTCCTTGGCAGCGGTGCCGGTGTCTTCATACGCATCCATCATCGTTGCATTATGAAGGTAGTAGAGTGGAAAGTTCCATGTGCGGGCTCCTTTTATTGCAAACTTATACTGTACACTGTCGGGCGGATTTCTGTAGTAACGCATGAGGATTCCAGTAACACTAGTTCCGGAGGGTGTTTGAAACGATAGAGCTGATTGTATGGGGAACTTCTCCATGAGTGCTCTCGCATAATGGGAAATGAGCGATGCAATTTCGTCATCTGATGATGCCGCGTTATAGAGGTGCGCATTTTCCGGTACAAGCTTTTCTAAGTACGTTCTACTAGCTAAAGCTAGACTCTTCCTTTTTGCATCGTCGGCTCTGCCATTGAATAAATCTTGAAGCTCAGGCATAGAGAGACCGCTTGGATCCATTTGTAATCGGATTGCTTGTTTTATTTGCTCAAGCGTTGGGGAAAGATCACGACCGAGTTCCAGCAGTGATTTCTCGTGAATTTCACGTGCGCGTGTATTTTGCTCCGAATATTTGAATGATATGGATTCAGGATCGTAATCCTCTGAAGAGGGATTATTATTGCGTCGAGATTCACGTGGCGACATAGAGACAGATGATAGCCGGATAACCCACTCTTGGCCAATGCTACGGTAGTGTTTTTTATTACTATTAGTGAAAAATCATACACGATGCGGTTTACCATGAGCGAGTTGCCATAGGCAGACGATTCGATTGGTGGCCCAGGTCAGAATCGAACTGACGACGCCAGCCTCTTCAGGGCTGCGCTCTACCACTGAGCTACCGGGCCGCGCTCATGTAGAAAGGAATGTACCAATTCTCCTGCCAGAAGAGAAGTAAATTCGGACACCTGACTATAGGTAGGCATCCACCCGTACACTGCCGATAAAGATAGGCGCCTCAGACGTCCCTCGTTCGCGGAGTACTGCGCGCTTCACCCCTATTCGTTCGATGACATCCGTAAACCGCAGAACGGAACCTTCGGCATTAAAATTCGTCATGTTCACAAACTGCTCAATGCGTTTGCCTCTTACGCGTATGGTGCCATCCGATTCTTTTCGTACATTGAAAGCACCCATTCTCATAGAGTCGCTGTGAGGAGTGAGTACGGGGGTAGTCTCTTCACTATCTGCCTCACGATGCTGTCTGCTCTTCATAACTATTGGCAACATAGCGTTGAGCAGTTCATCCACACCTTTCCGACTTGCCGCAGATATCGCCGAATGGACAGGAACTCCGTTCTTGTGAAGCACCGCAATAATCGGAGCGAGATCTTCGATCGTGAGATCTGCTTTACTCAGAACGACAATTTCTTGCTTATGAGCGAGAGCCTCAGAATAGACCTCCAGTTCTCTGCGAATTGTTGCGTAATCAGAGAGTAAAACTGAAGTATCGACGGTGTTACGCTTGATTGCACGCGAGAGATCGAGCAGATGCAGCAAGATACCGCAGCGCTCGATGTGCTTCAGGAATGTATGCCCGAGACCCTTGCCCTCCGATGCATGTTCTATGAGGCCGGGGAGGTCACACAATATAAATGATCGCTCAGAGACATGCACGACGCCGAGATTCGGCACGAGCGTTGTAAACGGGTAATTTGCGATCTTCGGCTTTGCAGAACTGACTACCGAGATCAGCGTGGATTTCCCAGCACTCGGAAACCCAATGATTCCGACATCCGCTACGAGCTTTAGTTCCAAGTGAAGAACTTTCGATGCACCCGGCTCACCGGATTCTGCAAAATCCGGTCCTTGCCTGGTCGCCGTGGTGAAGTGTGCGTTGCCAAAGCCTCCGCGGCCGCCGCATACAACCATCACTTCATCTCCGACATCGCGAAGATCGGCAATGAGACTTTCGTCATTCTTAACCAGGGTGCCCGGTGGCACGACGAGGAGCAGGTCGTTTCCATTTTTTCCGTGCCTACGCTGGCCACTGCCACGCATTCCGTTCTCTGCGCGAAATTTCTTTACAGAGCGAAACAGGCTAAGCGTATCTGTATTGGAATCCGCTTGTATAAATACCGAGCCGCCATACCCTCCGTCTCCGCCGTCCGGACCGCCGCGTGGTACGTACTTTTCCCTGCGCCAGGACACGCAGCCATCGCCGCCGGAACCACCGGTGACGGTGATAGTGGCTTCATCGAGGAACATAAAAGAAGTATAGAGTATCCAGAAATCCTGTGATAATTCTGTTGACGAATAGTAATTATCACTCTACACTACCGAGTGATAGTCGTCATTTTACATTCTACATTTTTCATTCTACATTTCACCCATGAGCAAGATTATCGGAATCGACCTCGGTACGACAAATTCCTGCGTTGCCGTTATAGAAGGCGGAGAACCAGTCGTTATACCTAATTCCGAAGGAAACAGAACGACCCCTTCCGTCGTAGCATACAAGGGGGATGAAGTTCTCGTGGGAGTGTCTGCAAAGCGTCAGGCCGTGACCAATGCGAAAAACACCGTGTACTCGGCAAAGCGTTTTATCGGTCGCAGGTACAAGGAGGTACAGAAGGAAGCAAAACAGATGCCGTTTTCCGTGCAGTCCGGCAAAGACGATCGTGCGGTGATCACAATCAATGGGAAAGAGATGCTCCCGCAGGAAGTGAGCGCGAAAGTACTTCAGAAAATGAAGAAGGATGCGGAAGCGTATCTCGGCCAAACTGTCTCCAAAGCTGTGATCACTGTTCCCGCATATTTCGACGACGCGCAGAGGCAGGCGACCAAAGATGCGGGGAAAATAGCAGGCCTCGAGGTTGAACGTATTATCAACGAACCGACTGCAGCAGCACTCGCCTACGGTCTCGACAAAGGGAAAGAGCAGAAGATTGCCGTCTATGACCTCGGGGGAGGAACATTTGATGTCTCCATTCTGGACATGGCCGATGGCGTCTTTGAAGTACTATCGACAAACGGTGACACGCAACTCGGCGGCGATGATTTTGACTCAGAAATCATGTTATGGATCCTTTCCGAATTCAAAAAGGATCAGGGGATCGACCTCAGCAAAGATACCATCGCGCTCCAACGTCTCAAAGAAGCTGCGGAAAAGGCAAAGATAGAACTGAGCTCACAAACGGAAACTGATATTAATCTTCCGTTCATCACTGCAGATGCTTCCGGCCCCAGGCACTTAAATCTTAAATTCAGCCGCGCGAAGCTGGAGTTACTCGTACAGGCCCTCGTCGAACGAACAGTAAAGCCCTGCGAAGCCGCACTCAAGGATGCAGGAGTTTCAAAAGGCGACATTCAGGAGGTTGTGCTTGTGGGCGGTATGACGCGTATGCCGGCAGTTGTAGCCAGAGTGAAGGAACTCTTTGGAAAAGATCCCCATCAAGGTGTAAACCCCGATGAAGTCGTTGCAATTGGAGCTGCAATTCAAGCCGGCGTACTTGGCGGAGACATCGATAAAGACATCGTGCTCGTCGACGTTACTCCTCTCAGCCTCGGTCTAGAGACGCTGGGCGGCGTTGCGACAAAGTTGATTGAAAGAAACAGTAAAATCCCGACGACGAAAAGCCAGGTATTCTCTACCGCTGCAGACAGCCAGCCATCTGTGGAAATCCATGTGGTGCAGGGAGAGCGTCAGCTTGCTGCCGACAATAAATCTCTCGGCCGCTTTATTTTAGACGGTATCCCTTCTGCTCCTCGTGGCATGCCGCAGATTGAAGTGTCGTTTGATTTGGATTCCAATGGAATTCTCAGTGTTCGTGCAAAAGACAAGGGAACGGGTAAAGAGCAGCACATTACGATTCAGGGATCAACGGGTCTTTCTGACGAGGAAATTGAAAAGATGCAGAAGGATGCGGAGATCCATGCGGAAGAAGATAAGCAAAAGAAAGATCTGATTGATGCGCGAAACAACGCTGATGCACTCGTGTTTAATCTCGAAAAGCAGATGCGGGAGCATGATGCGAAGCTCACAGATGATCTGAAAAAGCGCATCAACGTGAAAATTGGCGATCTCAAAGATCTATTAAAGAAAGAGAACGTCTCTGCAGAAGAATTTAAGAAGGCAACGGAAGATCTCGGAACGGAAGCGCAGGAGATCGGCAAAGTGATCTACGAAGCAGCGAGTAAAGAGCAAAACTCCGCCGCAGAGGATACGCAGCAAAAAGAGAATGTCGTCGATGCGGAAGTCGTTGATGAAAAAGATTCCAAATAATGTTTAGTGCGCACCGATGTAACGGGCAAGTTCCACCAATCTGTTGCTGTATGCCCATTCGTTATCATACCAAGCGAAAATTTTCGCCATATGTTTTCCGATCACTTGTGTAAGTGCAGCATCCACAATGCACGAATGAGGGTCTCCCACGTAATCATGGAGAACGAGCGGACGATGCTCTACTCTCAAAATCCCTTTCATTCTTCCTTGTGTGGCCTTTTCAAATGCACCTGTGATCGACTCTGCGGTCATCGGCTTCTTTGTGGTGACAGTGAGGTCTGTAATACTGCCAGTGGGCGTAGGAACGCGTATGGCAGATCCATTGAGTCGGCCTTCCAGTTTTGGGATCACAAGGCCGATTGCTTTGGCTGCACCCGTAGAGGTCGGCACAATGTTTACTGCAGCAGCTCGGGCTCTTCGTAAATCCTTATGTGGAAAATCAAGCAAGTTTTGGTCATTGGTATAGCTATGGATAGTCGTCATGAGCCCGTGTTCAATACAAAACGTTTCGTGCATCACCTTTGCCATGGGGGCGAGACAGTTCGTGGTGCATGAAGCGCAACTGATTACATCCATAGAAGGGTGGTAGGTTTCCTCATTCACACCCATACAGAATGTTCCATCCGCTTTGTCCTTGCATGGCGCAGAGAGAATTACTTTCTTTGCTCCGGCCTTTAGATGCAATGCAGCATCATCCCGTTTCGTAAATCTTCCGGTACATTCAAGAACGGCGTCCACGTTCATTTCTTTGTGCGGAAGGGTAGATGGGTCTTTGCTTGCCGTCGTTCGTATCGTTCCGTGCTTTGTTGAAAGAACGCCTTCGCTGAAACAGGCTTCACCACAGTCGAAATGTCCGTACGTCGAATCAAATTCAAAAAGGTGCGCTAGCGTCCCTCCATCCGTAAGATCATTAATAAGAACGACATGCAGCTCGGGGTACTTATCGAGAATAATGCGGAGCGCAAGGCGTCCGATCCGGCCGAAACCGTTTATGGCGATATTCATACCGTAAATGTAGAATGGAATGGGAAAATGTTCAATGAAATCCTGGAGTGAGTTCTAAGGATATATAATGCATCAGGTACACTCAACGCACGGGGTCCTGCATGCTCATGGGGATTTCAAACAGTGAGCTTTGGGGTATGGTAAAGCGGAAAAGCATACCATCATCGATGAACTGAACAGAATACATCCACTCACCGGTATCGCGCGTGACTGCCCATGTGGGCTTACCTACAATGGTTCCTTGGCATATATCTTCAAATTGCACTTTCATTCCATAGGCAAATCTCGGCTCGCTGCGTGGTACACGAGGATCGTGCGGACTGGATTCATCTAAAAGGATTTTAGACACAGCACTTGGCAGAGGACGATCTCCTGCGAAAGCACTCAGCCCCGTGCCCAGAAGTTGGTGCACAGCTATGAGCATATAAGCCGTTGCATTTCTCAGAGTTCCACGCGCAGTTCCTTCCCCTTGTTTTCTATAAACGATCGATGCGTGTTCTCGATCAATCATATTGAGAGAAGTCTCTCCTTCACCTGCATGAATCGCAAGCATTCCTATAGTCACGCCATTACTCATGATTCAGTCTTTTCATTAGATTACACGGAGAATTCAAAATTTTATGGAAGAAATTTTTCCTTGACGATCGGCAGAATCGCATATCGATTCAGTGAAGTTTGTTGTAACTGTTTTGGAGAAGAAGGGTATCTTCTTCTAAAAGAGGGGACTCACAGACGAGAACGCCCTCAATTTCTCTCGCCTTGAGAACACTGAGGAAATCTTCCCAGCGAGCATCACTTGCTCTAAGGGGCAAATGACGGCGTTCTCCCTTTGCCGTGTACTCAATACCGGAGAAGTGCATGTGGACTGACTTCAGAGACTTCGATCCGAGGTACTCATCATACAGGTCAAACATTGCATTCCACTCCTTCGTACTATTCCAAAGGCCGTTACTTCTTGCGTGCATATGTGCAGGATCAATGCACGGGTAGATGCCAAACTCCTTGCTGATCTTAAGCACTTCTTCCAAGGTTCCAAACTGCGCGATTTTTCCCATAGTTTCGAATGCCAGATTGATTGTCAATTTTCGTTGGGAGGCCTTCGTGAGAATATCCTCCGTCGCCCTGCGGACATTCTCTAAGACGTCCTCGGGGTTCATACCTAGGTAGAATGCGGGATGGACGCATACGGATTTTGCGCCGGCGAGTTGGCCCATTTCCATGGCACGTAGAATGCGAAATTTCGATGCCTCAAGTTTCTCCGGGTCTCTCGCATTCAGATTGATGTAATACGGTGCATGTACGGTGAGGTACGTACCGAGTTCTTCGGAAATGCTGCGAATCTCTTCCATGTGTTCGGGGTTCTTCGGAACGCTCTGCACCCACTCCATTTCCATCGCAGTGATGCCAAGTGCATGTGCATAGCGAATCCCCTCCATAGTACCTGCTTTACCCGGCGTTGCTCGTGGAACGCCGGCGACGGCAAAATGTGGGGGCATAGGACTAGTATTACGGTGTTAGGGGGGCTTGGAAAGCGATTCCGAATTGCAGTTCATTCCTTACCCCGTAATACTTATCCCGTTCTTCATCTATATGCCTCTCTCCAAAGAAATCATCGCCAGAGCATTACGCTCAAAACACGGCGAGGCGGCCTACCGCATGTGTGAAAAACTTTTAGATGCCGGCTTCGAGGCTTGGTGGGTTGGAGGGTGTGTCAGAGATATGCTTGCTGGCGCAATCCCCGATGACATCGACATAGCAACGAATGCTACCCCCCGTGAAGTTTCTGCAATTTTCCCGAAGTGCGATGAATCATCGGCTGCTCTCGGCGCAGTAGTGGTTGCCAATGCGGGTTTCTCTTTTGAAATCACAACGTACCGAGAAGAACACACACTCAGTGACGGAAGATTCCCGGAGTCCGTTACATTTACAGACAGAGACCACGATGCAAAACGCAGAGATTTTACAGTGAATGCGATCTACTGGAACCCGATCAGTTCGGCGCTCTGGGATCCGTACGCGGGGGAAATAGACATTAATGAGCGCCTCATCCGCTTCATAGGTGTTCCGGACGAGCGCATACGGCATGATGCGCTCAGGCTCCTCCGCGCCGTGCGCTTCAGAGCGCGTATCGGAGGTCAGTATCACCCAGATACATTCAGAGCCATCCATGCGAATGCTGGGTCAATTGCTGTACTTTCCGGCACGCGTTGTTTGCAGGAACTCGAGAAAATTCTCCTTGGCCCAAGACCGCAGATAGCTTTTGAAGATTTGTGGGAAACGGATATCATCGAGCATTTATTGCCGGAACTTCACGCATGTAAAGGTGTTGCCCAACCAACTTCAGCACACAAGGAGGGTGACGTGTGGAATCACATCATGCGTGTCATTTCCTCCTTTACAGGCGACCACGGAGCGGATACCCGCTGGGCTGCACTGCTGCATGACATTGGAAAGCCCGTCACATTTTCTATTGATCAAAAGCGTATTCGCTTCAACGAACATGCAAAGCAGGGCGCTCTGATTGTGAAAGAAATTCTCGATCGTCTCCAATTCCCGGCAACGCGACGAGACAAAATTTGCTGGATTATCGAGCACCATATGATGATGGGAACGTTTGGGGAAATCAATGATACGCGGAAGGCTCACTGGTACTATCACCCGTGGTTCATAGAATTACTGCAAGTTTTCTGGCTGGATATCGCCGGTACAGATCCTTCAGAGTTTGCTCTCTATGAAAGAATCGTCGAAGATTACAACGCATTTCTGGATGCCCATCCAAGACCCGAAAAGTCGCTTCTCACTGGCGATGAAGTGATGGAAGTACTGGGAATCCGTCCGGGAGAAATCGTTGGCAAAGCACTCAGAGCCCTTACTGAAGCCCAGAATCGTAATGAGATCACTGGGAAAAAAGAAGCACTGGATTTTATAAGAAATTGGACTGTGTAATAAATATGAAAGCAATCAGCTGCTACTTCTTTGTAAAATTTCTGTTGTAATACTTTTCTTTACTGCCGCTAGGAGATCCTTTTCTACACTCTCGTAAAATATCATCGTAATACAGTCGAGCCCCATCAGCTATATCGGAAGGATGCACTATTTCCTTTTTCTTCAGCGATTCCTTCACTTCAGTCGTAAGTTTACTAGAAAGCTTTTCTCGAACCTCATCACGGAATTCTTTCGGGCAATGCTTCCTAAGAATGATCATGGATACAGCATCTCGAATTTCTGCATGCATCGTAGTCACAGAGGCTGGTGATGCATGAGTCTTTGGCGCTAAATTTGCATGCTGCGGTACTGCTTGCTTATTCCATTCATTTAAGATCCTTTTACCATTATGTGTAATTTTGAAGTGCATGATATTAGTTTCAGCATAAGGCTTTTCTTCAATAAGACTATTCTCTATTAGTAGTTTGAACTTCGAATCATCTAAATCCATAATGGAGTGACAGAGCTTTCGCTTGCCTTCTAGGCCTGAAGTATTGTTATACAGTGCGCTTAGAACCTTCATACAGACCGAATCTGCCATCACCCTGGCGTAGTTCACTTTTTCATCGTCTGTCTGATCGCCGTTTTCGGGTAGGTCATTTTTCATAAGGCAAAGGAGTATTCATGTTGTACATGGCTATGTAAAGAGGGTTGGATGCTTATTTTGCATCAAACGAGCTACATGTGAGGAGTAGTGATGCCTGGGCGACAAAATCATAATCGATTTCCGCGAACATTGGCCAGCCACTGTATAGCTTCGGACGAACACGGCTGTCCGTTTCCATGACGATTTGCAACTTGCTCTTTTACTCCGTGATTTATGCGTTTGATTAATTATTTCCACCCGATTTCTAGACAATTTTTGTCAAATTTATTATTGTGACCTTTGCATGGAGAATTACGAAGACATTCGCAATCGCTTAATGATAGAAGAAGTTAGCTTCACAGCATTACAACTTCAGGCAGACATGGAAGTAAGAAAAAGACAACATGATAGAAAAAAAGACTAAAAGAACTTATTGAAATAGATGCACCCGGATGCATAATCGAAAATGAGAAAAGAATGATTAATACAACTGAGAGTTTTACTTTTGCAATGAGCGCAGAACGAAGATAGCTCTTTTGCAACACACAGTTAGCAGCTTTTCTAAGAACAATGCAGAAATGGTCGCTCTATATGAGAAAAATCTCGAAGAGTGGTTGAATGTTCGGTCTTATCTATCAAGCGAAGCTGCAAAGCACCTTGGATTAAAACTGGAATTGGAGTAAGGACTATTGTTGAGCTTTTGGAACTAGTCCAATTCAAAAAAATAATTTGAAACATTAAACGCTTACGGTGGCTTGCCAACGAACCGTCGCCTCTGGGCTATGGTCCGCAGGCCGTAGACAGAAGGTGCATCCCGAAGAAGTCCACCTTCGCCCGCCGCGGCGGGGCTATGGTGGACAACCTTCTGCGAAGGTTGGTGGACTAGATCATAGCAATCTTGAACACCTGATCAACGCGCTGATGCGTTCGCCGCATGTGATCGAGCAATCCCGTCGCTTCTCCGCGATGCGCTACAAAAAAGACCCGATTCACGCTACGCTCTTCTCCGATGCCATCGCCTACTGACCCATTGCCTGCAGAACGCAAAGACCCGAAATACGCGCCTGTCGTGGAGCTTTTCAACAAGCTGAAAGACGAAGAAGCGCAGAAGAACAAGAAGCCCGAAAACCGCACGCAGATGCGAACGAAGAATGGAGAGTCATTCAAGTTCACCGAGTGACGTACAGAATAACGAAACGCGTTTTCAACATCCTGCAATTCTGTTGGCTGCGAAGATGCCCGTCGTGAAGCTGTCTTCCATGCCGCAGAAGTTATGATCGCCGATCACGTAGAGACCGTTTCCCCGATCCATGTTGATGAGATGCATTCCCATGTGGAACGCAGGGTTCCAGTGACGTTTGGCGATAATCTCCCAATCGCGGAAATAGCTGGACAGATCGTAGTGCGGGTCATGGGAGTAAAACAGGTACGTGCCGTTTTCTTGTCGTGCGAGGACGATGTCATCCTTTCCTTTGGGGAACAGCACGAAGTTGGGATGCTCCCATTGATGACGGGGAACGCCGCGAACATGCGCCATGTAGGCCGCAACAGCCTTGTTCGTCCGCTCTGGTATCGATACGAGGATTTTTGCGGCCTCGATTGGCAGAGCGGTGACTACGTTCCGCGCATGATAGCTCTTGCCCGACGCAGTTGTGACGATCCAGTCGGTTCCCGATCGGTCAATGTGAGTCACCGTGTCGTACTCGATCTTTCCAAAGAATGGAGCGATCAATCGCTCGAACATCGGCTCAAACTCATAGCTCGGAACCAGTGTAGGCAAAAAACAGAAGAGCATTACAAGCGCGTTCGTCTCCCGCAAATTGATTAAGGCTGACGAGCGAACGAATGGGTCCATGTACGTCTCCGCCCAGAACTGCAATCCATGTTCGCGGACAAAGTCGATCGCAGGTTGAGTATACAGTCGATGCAGAAGTGGATCGCGCTCGATTGTTTCGCGTTGCTCAACGGTCTCGGAGAGCTTTTTCGCTCGTAGGTAGCGTCGGTAGACGCGAAAGAGAAAGATGGTGAGCCAGAACAAGCTGGGAAGATGTCGCAGATTCCGAATGTCGTACATCGATCTTTTTAAGCGACCATGCGGAAAGCAGAGATCGCACAAGCGTATCTTTCGCTTCAAGCGAACATACGGAAGCAGGTGCGTATAGTCCTTTCGGACATAGTACGCGCCGTAGTTCACCTGACCGTCTGCGGATGTGACAGCACGACCGCCGATGTCCTTTGTGATAAGGAGAAAATCATCGATGTTACGTTCCATCAACCGCTTCGCACAGCCGAGACCTGATGGACCGCCGCCAATGATGATCGTGTTATGGATGTGCATATTTTTTCTTCGTATTATACCATAAAGCTATCGTGCGCCACAATGCCCGTCGGCATGGCATCCTCGCCGAGTTGTAGACGAAGTACGAGGGCAACGCCTACGACGGCTACCTGCGCCGTCTGCACGACGAGTACGACCCGCACGGCTTCATGGAGGAGATTCTCGTCAAACGTATCGCCGTCTGTTGCCTGATGCTCTACCGCGCCGCGAAAGCAGAGAGGGAGTACATGCTCACGCGCCTGAACCCGCCCCGCTATGACCGCCTCGACGACATGAACTACGACGACGAGAGCTACAAGCCCGTGATGAAGCACGAAGACATCGAACACCTCACCACGATCTACCTGCGCTATCAGACGACCATCGAGAACAGACTCTACAAAGCGATGCACGAACTGGAACGGTTACAGCGCATGAGGAAGGGTGAGAGCGTTCCCAGCCCCATCTCCGTGGATGTGACGCATGACGGTGGGTTTGTTTCGTAGAACTGACTATTCACGAACGACGCGAACGGCAAGATGATGCTCGGCATCAGCTTCGCCCTCTCGAAACACTATAGTGACAAGCTCTCCGCCGACGTGCGGCGCGGCAACATGAACGCTCTGAAAGACGGCAAATCCAGCGGCTCCTACAAAGCAGGCTACATTCGTGACGGCGAGACAGGCTTCTACCACCCCGAACCCGTGAACTTCGCCATCATGCAGAAGGCGTGGCGCAGGCGGCTCGAAGGGGCGCGTGAGAGCAAGATCGTCGCAGAGATGAATGCAGACGGGTACAGGCGTGTCCTGAAGGGCAAGAAGGTGCGTCAGCGCAGGGAGCAACCCATGACGATGCAGAAGCTCAACGGCTACTTCACCGACCCGATCTACTACGGCGTGCTGGAACAGCGCGGTCAGCCCATCGACCTCACCGACCTCTACGAGTTCGAGGTGATGGTGACGAAAGACGAATGGGAGAGGGTACAGCGCATGAAGCGGAGCCACGGCAAAGAAAAGGTGAAGTACGACTTCCCATTCCGCGACATCGTGTATTGCGCCGAGTGCTTGGAACTTCGCACCCGCGGCGCATCCAAGGGCAAGGGAGCCAAGCAGCGAAAGAAAATCTACTACCGCTGCGATACGAAAGGATGCTCCGAAAGGGGGAAGAGTATTCGGGCATACCTGATTTCCGACACCATTACCGAACTTCTCCAAAGCATCCGCACCGAGGACATTGACCGCGACAAGTTGCAAAGCGCACTCACCGACAACGTGGCCAAGACCCACACGGGTGTACGAGAGCAGATCAAAACCCTCAAAACCAAGCGCACCAAGCTGGACAACGAAAAGAAGGCCATGGCGCTGCGCCGCGTGAAAGAAGAGTACGACGCCGAGGCCAAAGAGGAATACGCCGCGGAGCAGGAACGACTACGCAACCTGATTGCCAAGCTGGATGAGCAGATCAAGACGCTGGAAGCGACTTTGGCGTTCTCCCACGTAGATGTTGAAACCTTCTTGAACACCCTGAAAACGGCTTCGGAAGACTATGAACTCGTCCCCCATACCGTGAAGAACGACATCGCCAACATGATCGTATTGAACATCTATACGGCCAAGGGGAAAGTGGCTTCTGCAAAGCTCAATCCTCTGTTTGAGGACTTCATAAAACATCCTATTGTCCGTAATGGTGGGCCAGGGTGGACTTGAACCACCGACCGCCGGCTTATAAGTCCGGAG
>CAYJSJ010000007.1:32452-48855 GCA_964373065.1 uncultured Candidatus Peribacteria bacterium | reverse complement strand
TGTCTCTTAAATGCGCCACGACTCTTTTTCCACTCATAACCATTGCGAGCGTCCGAGGCTTGCCTAGAAGCATATTTTACCAGTATTTATCAGCAAAAGCTGGTATAATGGTTATGCTTAGAAAAGCAATGAGAAAGTGGACACTTGGATTCCCATCCATATAAAAATACAATATAATCCGTTATCCCAATCTCCTATGAACTGGTTCATACAACTATTCTCACGATCGCGCTCTGTGGAAGCGGAGGTTCTGCAAAGACTGCCTTCGGATATAACATTTGAATTTCGCGCAGAGTTTGACGAAGAGAACAATCCTATCATCTTTGCTTTTGCTCCAAAATACGAAGGTTTAATTACCGAAGGATTAAATTTTCAGGAGGCAGTGCAAAATGCATGTGACGCTATTTTGACCTACTTTAATGTCCCACGAAATTACGCGAAGCTGATTGAATACCAAATGAAGGAAGGTACCCCACAGGGGAAGTCATTATCGAAAGATAAAGAGCCTAGTCTAAAAGAAGTCATCCTCTATAAGCATACTACCGCATGTGCCTGATTTTCCTGAAGTTCCTCAGCAGCGAGCAGCGAAAGCTCTAGAAAAGCTCGGCTTTACCGTAGATCGTACTAAAGGCAAAGGTGGCCACTACAAAGTGTATGGGCCAACTGGTAAGTTCACTATTTTACCAAACCACCTCAAGGCCAAAGGCACCCGTCATTCGATAGCAAAATTCATAATCGAAGAGGGCATTAGTCTCGAAACATTCAAGGAGATTCTATGAGCTGAGACATACGGTTTTCTCGTTTACTTTTGCATCGCGCCTTCTACACTTTCGACATGCGTCACAAAGAAATTGCCAGCGGTTTGGTGCATAGCGTGCCGGCGGATTTATGAAAAGCCCTTCTGTCTTCACGGGAGGTGCAAGGTAAATGGGATGACCTTACGCAACTTTCACGCAATGAATGGATTTGCTGGGTTACTTCCGTCAAGAAGCCGGAGACAAGAAAGCATCATATCGAGCGAATCTGCACGGAGCTCATAGAAGGAAAGCGCCGACCGTGTTGTTGGCCAGGGTGCCCTCATCGTTAACGCGTCGCTACCGATGCCATTGCAACTACGATGTATTGGGGGGCTTAACGATACTCATCTCTGCGCCTCTAAGCTACCATATGCACCGATGCCAGATATCATCCTCAATCCCGATCAGGCGCAGTGGGACGACGTCCTCAAGCGATCACTCGCTCCTTCGCCAAACCAAACTTGGGAGTGGGGGGAGGCGATGGCGACCATCAGAGGTATCATGCCCATTCGACTGCTTGCGATGCGTGATGGAACTCCGGTCGGTGTCTTGCAGGCATTTGCGTGGACGATCGGCCCGCTGTGTATGGCCGTTGCGAGCGGCGAGAGCGGCGACGGGGGAGGGCCGGTGATCGCAGGCCATGTACCCGAGGCAGATCGCAGCAATCTTGCGGGTGCGCTTTTGCGTACGCTCGTGACCGAAGCAAAGAAGAGGGGAGCACTCAAGCTCACGATCTCTACGTCACCCGAGCTTTCGAAGCATCTACCACCATCGGCTTCCGTGAACGTTGCGACCAAGTGGACACCGGTACTTGAACTCCTCGAAGATGAGGAGAAAATGTTGAACACAAAAGTTGATCAAAAAGTGAGAAATCAAATCAGCAAAAGCGAAAAAAATGGCGTTATCGTGCGGGAGGGTTCGCGCAGCGATCTTGCGGCATATCGCAGCATCCAGAGCGCTCTCACTGCAAGAAAGCGCTTGGAGCGTAAGAGTCTCAATACACTAAAGTCACTCGAACATGTGTGGGACGCACTCGCGCCAAAGAACATGATCAAGCTCTGGCTCGCACATAAAGAAGGGAGAGTTGTCGGAGGAGCACTCATTCTCTACGCTGGGAGGGGACTCCTGTATAGGAGCGGGGTTCTCACGGAGGAAGGACGAACACTCTATGCCGGCAACGCGCTCCAGTGGGCAATCATCACCCATGCCATACGGCGCGGATACCGCACATATAACCTCTGCGGGGCTGCGAACGATCCTTCCGATCCACTCTACGGAATTACCAAGTTTAAGCTGAGCTTTGGTGCTGAGGTGCAGCCCTTCCTGCGTTATTCGGCAGCCGGAAACCGCGTGGTGCGATTTCTGGCCTATCGACTTTGTCGTATTGTTCGCGGAAACGAGTGGTTCCCGCTTCTGATCTACCCGTAGAAGCGATACGATACTTCCATGCTATTTACAACGTCTTGGGACGACGGCAGAGAAGGTGACCTCAAGGTCGCTCTACTCTTAGAGAAGTATGGAGCAACGGGAACGTTCTATGTTTCTCCACCTGCGACGCATGAGAATACTGCCTTGAGTGACTCTGACATCCGTTCACTTGCGAAGCGCCACGAAATCGGCGCACACACCATTACGCACCCGCGTCTCACAAGGCTTGCTCCGAGCGATGCCCGCAGGGAGATTGTGGAATCCAAAAAATGGATCGAGCAGGTGACGCAAGAGCCATGCAGAATGTTTTGCTACCCGTACGGCGACGAAAACCCTGCTCTGCGTACACAGGTGATGGAAGCGGGATTCCTGGGAGCAAGAACGGTGGAGCAACTCACTTTTGAAGCGGGCGATCCCTTCGGGCTTCCGACGACGCTCCAAGTGTATCCGTTTCCGTTTCGGAGAAAATATACACGCTGGTGGCACCCGCTCGATCCGCTTGCGCGCCTCCGATTATTTCTTCCGCGCATGTATGCGCTAAGTCTGCCGCTCCGGGCAGGGTGCAGTTGGCTCTGTCTTGCGAGAGAACTTTTCACGTATGCACAGAAGTCAAACCGGCCGTTCTTCCATCTCTGGGGTCATAGCTCCGAGATAGAGAAGTACGGCATGTGGCCGCAATTCGAAGCGTTTCTGAAGTTTGTGCAAGGGCAGAGAGGCGTTTCTTACGGCGTAAACAGTGCGGTAGTGCCGCTGATGAAAGAAAAAAATAAGGCGGCGATGTAACATGTAGGAAGATCTGAAGAATGGCTCTGGATGGTACGCGGCTAAAATTTCTGCTGTTCCCAGAGCGCGAAAAACGCCCCTTTCTTAGTAAGGAGTGTATCAAGCGTTCCTTCTTCTTTCCACTGCCCGTCCTCGATCACCACGATCTTGTCCGCATGCCTGATGGTATTCAACCGATGGGCGATGACGACGGAAGTACGCCCCAGCACCGCTTCGTCGATCGCTTCCTGTATAAGATGCTCGGTCTTGCTGTCAAGCGAGCTCGTGGCTTCATCGAGGATCAGGATATCCGATCCCTTGAGGAGCGCGCGGGCGATGGAGACGCGCTGTTTTTCTCCTCCGCTGAGTTTCATCCCCCTGTCGCCGATCAGCGTCGAGAGTCCTTCGGGAAGGGAAGCGACGAACTGCGTCAGACGCGCTCTATCTACGGCACTCCGTAGATCTTGCTCGGTGACATTGTGCAGTCCGTAGGTAATGTTGTTTCGCAGGCTGTCATGGAGCAAAAGCGTCTCCTGGCTGACAAGGGCGGTGTGACGCAGGTAGGAATCCAGCGTGAAACTCCGAAGATCTTTCCCGTCGAGGAATATTGAGGCCGGGGGACATTCGTAGTAGCGCATGAGCAGATTGATGAGCGTGCTTTTTCCTGATCCCGTGGGGCCGACGATAGCCGTCATTGTTCCTTTGGGGATAGTAAAGGAGACGTCTGTGAGCACCGTACGATCGTGCGAATATCCGAAGGTCAAATGCCTAAATTCCATTGCTTTGTTTAGCCCGGAAAACTTCTCGCTCCCGCCACGTACGAACGGCTTCCCTTCATCACTGAGTATTTCCAACACCTCGTCTAAGGGTCCGCTGGAGTTTGCAATGATTCCGCGAAACCCGGAAATTGTTCCGAACTTATGCGAAGCGTTCAAGATGATGTAAAAGTAGACAAGCAGTGCGGACGCCGATGCCACTTGCTCTCTGCCAAAGATAGCAAGCGAACCCATGAAGATGGACGTTGCGACGAGCAATGTGATGATCTCTTGCAACGGCAGAATGAGGTTTTGCAGCACTTTTACGCGGAAATCGAGGCCGGCTTTCGTATCACTGATACCGGCGTAGTGCCGGTACTCCTGCAGTTCCGTCCGGTAGGATTTTACGAGCGGAATTGTCGAAAGAATTTCCACGGATGTTTTCCCGAGCTCACTTCCCCGTTTGGCGATGGTGCGCGAAAGTCCCTTGATGCGCGTCACCATGATTTTTATGGCAAAATGCAGCACGGCAAAGAGCGGGAGTGCCACTAGGGTCAGCTTCCAGGAAATGAAGAGGAGTACGATGAGGTAGGCCGTCAGCGAAAAGAGCGCATTGATCAATTTATCGATCAGCAGGAGCGGACTCGTCGCTTGCCGCGTAAACTCCAAAAGCAGGGTGCTGTGGTGCCCGACGTTGGACGTATCGAAATAGAGTTTTCCGAAACTCAAATACCGCTTAAATAGCGCGCTCCTCAGATGATGCAGCGCGCGTTCGCCGAAGTATCCCATGCTCACGACGGCACTGAATCGGAGAATGTTTTTGAGAATATACACGATAACAAACCCCGTCAGCATCGCCCCGAAGAGCAGCCGGTCGTTTTGCAGTACGGTTTCGGGGAGGAGACCCAGAAGTGTTCCGAGAACGGGTGCTTCTGTGACGAACGCAAAGCTCTTGTTCAAAAACCCGCTGAGAATGGGGATCAGCAGCCCCAGTCCGGCGCCTTCAAAGACTGCAGATAGCAGGGAAAGACCGGTGGGAATCAGCAGATAGGCGGGGTGAATATGAATGCCCCTGAGTACTATGAGGAGTTTTCGAGCAGCCGATTGGTTTTTCATATGCATGTGCATTGGTCAAAGAATAGCAAAATACCGCCTCGTACGCGAAAAGAAGAGGAATTAATGATGTACACTGCCCCTACCATGCACATAGTGCTTCTCCATGACGATGCTCTGCCCAGTGCCAGAGGCGGGGCAGCTGTGGTAGTGGAGAGATTGAGAAAGGCCTACAAAAGCAGGGGCCATACTGTAACGCTTGTCACAACGCACAAAGACCCTGCAAAGGGATCTATTGTCAGAGAAAATTCTACGATAAGTATTCTCAGTGTCTATCCGCCAAGCAAGCGTCATCGCCGCTCCCTCGGAGACTCGGTCATGCGCACTGCACTCACGAAAATATTTGCGGATCTAAAGCCCGATGCGGTGCATGCCCATAACGTGCACGCAGATCTTACCTATGAGAGCCTTCTCATTGCGAGGCGCCACACAGCGCACATCGTGCTCACCGCGCACGATGTGTTTCTCGTCGCCTTTCGCCGCGTGAGCGGACCGCGATTTGAGCGTCTTTCTTTGGAAGGGAAACCGATCAGAATGCACTGGTGGGAGCATCTTCTTGCAGTCGGCCGCAAGTATTGGCCGCTGAGGAACATTGTCATACGGAGGATACTTTCGCAGTCCGGAGCGAAGGTGATTGCCATTAGTGAAGCACACCGTCATTTTCTGGAAGCAAACGGCATAGTAGTTGCCGCAGTCATCCATAATGGTACGGAAATCCTTCCTCCCGTACCGGATGAGGCTGCCCGTGCATTCCGGCTTCGCCATGGGCTTACCGGACCGACGATTCTCTTTGGCGGGAGGATCGGCGACGACAAAGGAAGCTCCGCGCTCTTCGCGGCGTTTCACCGTGTCCGGAGTGTTCGCCCCAGTGTCCAATTGCTCATCGCCGGCGACCTGGGTCGCATTCGGCAATCATTGGAAACGGTTACTCCTGAGGATCGTGCGGCGATCATCCTAGCAGGATGGCTGAGCCCAGACGATATGCGTATCGCCTACAGCGCAGCAACGCTCGTTACGACACCCTCCCTCTGCTTCGATCCGTTTAATCTCATGAATATCGAGGCGATGGCGGAAGGAAAGCCGGTCGTTGCAACGTGCTTCGGCGGTGCTCCGGAGCTTTTGGTACACGGGACAACGGGACGCATCGTACAACCCCGAGATGCCGCAGCATTTGCGAAGGCACTGCTCGATCTGCTCACAAATCCTGCACTCTGCCGGACGATGGGTGAAAGCGGACGGTCGCGCGTGCAGGAGCTCTTTTCCATTCAAAAACAATGTGATGCGTATCTGCGTCTCTTTCTCGGAGAATAAACGCGATGCACCTGCTTACTTGCAGAACGCCGGATCTGTTCCCCCATTATTTTTTCTCTGTATACTAATCGCCGATCCTTCCCCACCTTCCGTATGATGTACGTAGCCGATATGAATATTCTTGCCGTAGTGGTTGCCGTTGCAGCCAACATGGCGTTTGGCATGTTTTGGTATAACCCAAGGTTTTTGGCACGGCGTGGATGACGCTTGCAAAAATAAACATGGAGGACATGAAGCATGCAAATATGAAAAAGGCGTTCGCTACGGGAATCCTCGCTATACTCATCATGACCATCTCCTTGAATTTCGTCGTGAGTTTGACGGGTCCGCGTTCGCTCAGTGAAGGGCTTACGGCGGCTTTCCTCGTATGGCTTGCGACCACGGTACCCGCAGAACTCCACGGCATGGCATGGGAACAGAGGCCATTTCAATTGTTACTGATCAATGCAAGCAATGCACTACTCAGCTTCTGCATCGCGGTGACAATTATCAGCCAGTGGCCGTGGTAAATTGCTAAAGCAGAAACCACAGGGCAACGGCACTCAACAGCAGTCCGGCATCACGCACGAAGACATCGTTGAATCCCACCTGTGAAAGCACGCCAATAAGCTGCACAATCATTAAGAAGCACGCGACAGTCCTTATCTGTCTTTTTGGGATCAGGAGGGCAAGTGCGAGAGCGATCTCCGATGCGCCAATGACCTGTAGCCACGCACTTTTCTGCAAAAAAAATCCATCCAACCACGCAGGAATCCACCCGATCCAGAGAAGTGGGCGCAGGAATTTATCGATGCCAAAAAAGAAAAAAACACCCGCAAGGGCGGCGATTAACGTCAAGCGGGCTCTATCAACATGTCGTTCATGCATATTCCAGAGTGTATCACAGCTAGGGAAGCTCTGAATAATGACTCAACATGCTCATCCGGAATGAATTCCTGCTTTCTGCAACGTTAGCCGGCGGTTTAAACCGCCGGCGAGCATTTGAGCGAAAAGACGAATTCATTCGTCAGTGAGCACTCCTCTCATGAGTATGCGGCAAGAATTACTTTCTCCGAAGATGATGGATGCCCTAGTTGTTGCTCTATAGAGAGAAAATGATAGTGCGTACAAACCTTACAATGCCCCGAGTTGTCTGAGTGCGGAGAGCACGCGGGAGTTTTCGGGACTGTAACGAAGCACTTCGCGAAATTCCTGTATGGCTGCATCGATGTCATTTCGTTCTGCATAGAGAATGCCCAGATTGATACGTGCGGCGACGAAGGAGGGTTCCAATGATACAGCCATCTTGTATGCGTCCAGAGCTTCTCGATTTCTTCCGATTGCTCGGAGTGCCAGCCCGAGGTTATAGTGCGCCTGCGGATAATACGGATTCCACGCAATGGCGTCATTGAGCACTACTATCGCTTCTTCCGGTCGGCGCATGTTGACGTAGAGTGCGCCAAGATTGACTTTTACACTCGTAAATGTTTCGTCGATCTTCAGTGCTTTTTTGTACTCCGCTTCCGCTTCGCTCAATCTCCCACTGCTTGCGTAGCCGATGCCCCGCTGCAGATAGACGTGTAGGTTACGAGGGTTTAGGCGCTCGGCATCATCCACGTACTGCTCTGCGAGTGCGGTATTCCCCCGTGATCGCTCGGCAGATGCAAGATTTGTGAGGATTTTCGAGCGCCCGTAGAGGGCGGCGTTTCCTCTGCCGAACTCCTCACTCAGTCGAAGAGCCTCTTCATAGGAGTCGATTGCCCGTTCCACGTCTCCGCCGGTTCTGTAGATATTTCCCATGTTATTGTGTGCAGTATGTGCCTGCGGATAGAGCGTGATGGTATTCGTAAACAGGGTTGTGCTATTTGCCCACACAAGAGACTGGCGGTGGCTGAGGACGGCTACAATGATCAAGATAAGTGCATACACGGGGAGCGCGTTCCTGCGAAAGTGCTCTTGCAGGGAATGTACAGCGTATGCCAGCAGGAAGAGTATGCCGATGGAAGGAATGTACGCGTACCGGTCGGACGCAAAGTAGAGAAAATCCCCCTTAGAGAAGTTCAGCAACGACGGACTGATAGTGAGCGCGAAGAATGCGAGTGCGAAAAATACCAATTTCTTTTTGCGAAGGCTCAGGAGTCCGGCAATCGTAAGTGCGCCGCAGAGCAGGATCGGCACTGCGATGCGCAGATCCATAATGTCAACGGCCCCCGTGAAGGGATAGATGACAGCCAGGCGCAGCGGTAGTATCAGTTTTTCCAAATAAAATATTGCACTGTAGGGTGCGATCAAAAGTTTTTCGAGTGTGGACGAAGAGTCGATCACTCCCGTCTTTCCGTAGTATGCGATTATGGCAAAGACGAGGGACAGTAGCATATATGGTGCGAGCTCCATCCAGAATCTCCGGTCAAGTTTCCACCGCCTAAACATCGCCACGATGACGATAACCGCAGGCAGCGTGAGCACAGTTACTTTGGCTAAAAGTCCAAGTAAAAACGCAATGATGCTCAAGGTGTATGTGAGCGTACTCCGTTGAAAATCTTCATGTGCTTGCGCCGCAATTAATTGTTCTCTGTGTGTCATGTACGCCCCCAAACTCAGCAGAAAAAACACTGCCGAAAGAAGGTCTTTTCTTCCGCTTGCCCATACAACGGCTTCGGTATGCAGCGGATGGAGCAGGAAAAGGAGGCCTGTGAAGAGCGCAATTTGTTTATGGACGCCAAGCAGGCGCATGATCCACGTAACAAGCAAGGCATTCAGGATATGGAGCATGAGGCTGTGTATGTGGTAGAACGCTGGGTTTGTGCCACTGATCATGTAGTCGATCTGATACGAAAAAAGCGTGAGTGGAATGTAGAGCTCAGGGTCGTAGGTGGTGAAGATGGTTCGAAGGTTTGAAAGCGTCATGCCACGAATGGCAGGGTTTTCATAAATCAAAAGCCCGTCATCCCAACGGACGAATTCGTTCCCGAGAGATGTTCCGTACACAAAAACGCCAAGCAGCATAAATCCTCCGATGAGTGCCCATGGAAGACGGCGCAGCGATTCCTTCATGACGGCAGTCTATGGCGTTCACGCCTAGAGGACAATTCCCACAGTTCCCTTGAAGAGAAATCCGATAAGGTAGGCAACGATGGCTCCAGCGGCTCCCACACTCATGATTTCTATCGGTCCCCGAAACAGCCTCTCCTTTGTAACGGCGCTTCGCGTGAGCCCGAGCAAAAAAAGCGCCGCAAATGTAGACCAAATTGCCGTTGAAAACCGCTGACCCTGCTGCATGCCGAGGAGATAGGGGAGCAGGGGAATCGCTCCGAAGAGTTGAAACGAAAGAAATGTCATCGCTCCATGCATCAAGGGGCGGGACGAGTTTTCAAGCGTCATCCCATGTTCCTCCATCATCATGGTATCCGCCCACACATCCGGATCGCTCGTAATGATCTCGGTCACACGGTCGAGATCCTTGCCGGTGAATCCTTTCTTCTCGTAGGCAATGCGTATTTCTTCCTGCTCGATGCTGGGAATGCTGGCAATTTCCTGCAGTTCCTCTTTGCGTGTTCTTTTGTATTGATCACGCTCTGATTTGATGGACAGGAACGCCCCCGTTGCCATGGAAATGCCGTCGGCCAGGAGATTTGCAAGTCCCAAGATGATCACCACATACCGCGGGAGATCTGCTCCCACCGTGCCTGCCACCACGGCAAACGTCGTGACGATACCGTCGTTGCCTCCGTAGACGACATCTTGAATAAAGGGACCGAGTCTATGGCCATGCTTCTCTTTGCGCATGTGTTCTTCCGTTCGCTTTCTCAGTGCGGTCGCTTCGGGCATGCACGCATGATAGAGAGCAAGCCCCGAAGAGCAAAGCAATCTCTGGTGAAGTGCCAGAGGACGACGATGCTCAGTGCGATCACGATCCACACCCCTGGTCCCGTTTGCGGTTGTCTCATGGGCCTGTTATTTACCGAAAGCAGTGGGCTCATAGGTGCACGGGAGCTCTCGCCGAATGCTTCAGGAATCGGCTCGCCAGACGAGTCAAACGGATGCGTTTTATCACCAGTCACGGTATAGGGGTTTCTGGGAATTTGAACACTTGCAACGGGCGGTTGGGTACCTGCTTGCTCTGCGGGGACACTGTCTAAGGGATTTCCTATAAAATCATCTGCGGCGCTTCTGGTTGCAAAGTCTTCTACTGTCTCGGTAATGACTATAACTTCTCCACGTAGTTCAGGGGCATCGGCAGATGCATAGGCGTACGGTCCGGACCGGATGTCCGGCGTTATGGTGAAGTGCATTTCATCACCGGGTAGGAGGATTCCCGATTGGAGGCAGAACCCCGTGTCGCTGCAGAGCGTCTGTGATGCGAAGCTCACGGGAGTTTCCAAATCATTCACCCACGTGATGGTTTGGCCATGTTCTACTTCGAGCCTCCGTGGAAGGGGTCCGCCCGTACCTATGCGTATGATTCGCTCTTCGGACTCTTCGTTTCCCAGCTGCCCTCGAAGCGCATCGACGCCATGGAAGAAGAAAAATCCCAACCCAAGCACCAGTACTATGCCGATGATCGCAGCGGGGCGACGGGAAATAAGCAGCATCTGTCCCACCTCCGGGTTCGGTGGTGCATTCACACGTTCCACCACCCGTACAGGTACCTCTTCATCGGATTGCCAATGAGGGTGCATGTTAGACATGAGGGTTTTGGATGTCGGCTGTTAATTGGCTGCGAAATGCAAATATTGTTCCGATAATGGCCGAGCAAAGGAGGAAGAGAAGCGCAGTCGACGATGCCCCTGTTTCGCCGGGTACGTTGCCTCCCGTTCTCCTATCCAAAATATTTCCGACAGGGTTTCTTCCGGAAGATCCGAGTATTGCACCGGCATCCAGAGGAGCGGTGGAGGAGTTCGGGTTACCCGTGATAACGGAAACTTCCTGACTGAAGGCACTCTCTTCGTCGAGCATGCTTAATGCTCGTACGGCGAAGTAGTACCGCGCCTCAAGAGGGAGCGAGCGCAGCGTAACGTTTGTTTCGCTCTGGTCTATGGTTTTTCGCTGGATGTATCTTCCGGATGTCGTTCCATAATAGATGGTATACGCTTTGAGTTGTGAGGAGAGCAGCGGATCCCACGCAAGAAACACAGAACTTCCTTCGGTGGTAACGCGAAGATTACGCACCTGCAGCAGCGAGAATGCGGTACGCGTTCCAGTACTTTGCTCCGGAGGAATGTCCCCTTCCACACTGGTAAGCATGGGAATACATACTCCGCTTCCGCAGAGCCCGCTTCGGCAGTCCGGGTCCACAGCACAAACGCTACCGTTTGGGAGTTTGCTCGGAAGCACTGCACAAGATCCTCTTTCGCAGGTGCCGGATTCTCCACAGTCCGCGTCACGCACGCACGAATTTCCGCTATTCTTTGCTGTTGACAAAGATGAAACGTTCCCGCCGGTTGTTCCCGTCCCTGCAGATGCGGTATTGGGCTCGGGGAATGTATCGAAGATGTTTCCGAGGGAATTGCCGTCGCTTTCTTCCGCTGTAGCCGGTGTTTCCACATCCGACGCCGCGCTCTCTGCAAATGTGACGAGTAGGACGCCCGGCTCTTCTTTCATGATGTACGTTTCACCACTTCCCTCCGCTGCCATAATGACGCTTTTGCCACCCGGTTGCACATCGTAGAAGGTGATGGGCGTTCCGATGGCGTTTTGCTCCTTTACCGTAAATTGCAGACGAGCGAAAATAATGTTTTCGTCATTGACGGTTTTACCGGCGACAGTCGCTTCCATTTTTGCGTAACCTTCCTTCTCCGAGAAATTTTTTTCGTCGGGCGTCACCTGTGCGAAGGCGTCATTTATGTTTAGAAGCGTGCCTTCGAGAATGTTTGGGTCATACGACAGCCAAGCCCGCACTCTCCGCATCGCTTGTCTGCCGGGGTTTTTAATAACAAGTTGAATGTCGAGTGTGTCTCCTTTGCGGAGCGGCGGAGTGCGCAGCGTCTGCGGATCCAGCACGTCAAATTTTGTGCAAAGGACGCCGTCCCCGTTGCGCGTTTCTGCCACAATGCCAGGGCTGGGGATAGGTCCGAAAATCCAGTCGTCGCCATCGGCGTTATTCTCTATGCAATACGGGTGGAATTCGAAGGTTGCATCCTGCAGCGCAGCCAACGCGGGTAGGGCAGCAAACAGTACCGTCATTCCGGCAGCCAGGCAGGTTGCCTGAATACGAGTGCGTAGCCGACAGAGGGAGAACGCACTGTGCATGGTGTATTATCGAAGGGAGAGCGTAGAGAGGAGACGGATTGCATCTTCGACCGTTAGTGCGCCGTTGCCGCTCGGATCCGCCAGAAGCTGCTTGGGTGTCGGTTCCCGGTAACCTTGTGCGATTTCCAGTATGGCCAGAGCATCTAAAAGATCTACGACGCCGTTACCGTCTATGTCCCCCGTTGCTGCAGACCCGCCGGCTTCTATGAGAGCGATAGGTTTAACGTCTCCGGCTGTCTGGATCCCGACAAGAAACGATGCAGCAATGCTCGCAGCTCCTATGGCAATCATCTTCATGTTCCTCCGGACGAAGTGTGGGTATCTGATGTACATATCATCGTATTATACCAGATCTCTCCGTTTCTGAGGAGGGGAGTGTAGTTGATAAATTACTGCATTATTGTATATTCTATCGCCTACGCTCTGTCTCAGATGTCATCCCAGATATTTCTCTTTACCGGCGTCAATGCATTCGAACTTCGTGCGGAGCGCCGACGTTGGGAAAGCTCTTTCAAGGCAAAGCATGGCGAGGAAAACCTCACTCGCATTGACGGATGTGCAATTATATTTCATGAATTACTTGATGCCGTTTCCTCTGCTCCGTTTATTTCCACACGGAGACTCATTATTTTGAATGGGATTCCGCGAATGGAGCAACAGCAGTGTGCCTTACTGCTCCAATACATTCATCCATGTACGCTTCTGCTTATTTGCGATCCAAATCCGGACAAGCGACTGACCGCGACGAAAGCATTTCTCAAGGTAGCTGAGGTGAAAGCGTTCCCGCCGCTTTCGCAGCGAAAGTTGGTGTTGTGGGTCGTAGCCTGCTGCCACTCGTACGGAGCACGGATGTCCGAACGTATGGCGGAGCGACTTACTGTGGTTGTCGGGGGAGATCAAATGCTGCTCGCTGTGGAAATAGAGAAACTGGCGACCTATGCCTATGGCAGAGACATTGTAGATGCGGATATCGATGCGCTCGTTATGCTTTCCGCTGAGCAAGCCGGATGGAAGATGATGGATCTCCTCGGCGAGGGGCACAGTGATCGTGCGTTACTCTTTGCCAATGAAACGATACAGAAAGGTGAGAGTCCTGAGGCTCTGTGGAATATGCTTCTTTGGATCGTAAGTCAGATCGTTTGCGTGAACGCAGCCCTCAGGGATGGAAAGACTACACCGGTAGCGGTTTGCAAAAGTGTCGGCGTTAAGCCGCAGACTGCGCGAACACTCATCCCTATGGTCCGTGCGCTTCCTCCGGAACAATTACTGGCCGCCGTCCGTGCGTTCGTCTTCGCAGATACTAAGCTTAAGACGGGCGGTTTCCGTTCTTCAGCAGAAAGCCCCGAAGAGATGCTCACCATTATCGACACGTGCATTTTGCAGTTTGCACGCTGACGAAACGTAGCGGGTTTAGAGCTCTTCAATCTTCTTTAAAAGTTCCTCAGTCTGCACATCTTCCTTCTTCTCGGCATTGTATTCCAGCGACGTTCGCTCTCGTTTTTTCTTTTTTCTGTCTTCTTGCATCTCTGCCAGCCGCTCAGGGCTTTGGGGTCCTCGTGGTTGATTTGCGTATTTTTTATCGATTGCTGCGAGCTGCTTTCTCTCGTTTTCCAGAATATCGCGCAGATTCTGTATCTGCTCCGGCGTCATGATCGGGAGGATATTCACCCAGTACTGCCGCTCCTCGTCGTTCATGCTTTGAGACGCGAAAATAAGTGCGATCAGATCCGGGAATCGTTTCCGGACTTCGTCGGGAATATTCAGGCTTCCCGATGCACCTGCTGCTGAATCTGTCATAGGTTCATGGTACTAGCATTCCGCAGTATGGTTCAAGCGTTATGCGACTTTCAGAATCTCGTACTTAAACGCGCCGGCGGGAGTTTTTACGTCCACGACATCCCCCCTTTTTCTGCCGAGGAGAGCTTTTCCCACAGGGGACTCGTTGCTGATCTTCAGTTCCTGCGGATTTGCTTCCGTGGATCCGACGATAGTATACGCAATGGCTTCGTCATGTTCTGTTTTGTTGCGAACGGTGACGGTCGTGCCGATCTGGATCTCTTTTGCGTGCGCATCCGCTTTTTTTTCGGCGATGATTTTGGCACTCTTGATCATTTGTTCGAGTTCCAAAATTCTCCCTTCCGTGAACGCCTGCTCGTTCTTTGCTTCCTGGTATTCTGAGTTTTCGGAAAGATCTCCATAGGAGATCGCTTCTTTAAGGCGTTCGGCAACTTCCTTTCGGCGGACGGACTTCAGGATTTCCAATTCTGCCTGGAGCTTCTTTAAACCTTCTCTGGTTACGAGCGTCTGATCATCCATGGGTGGATCTTGGGTCTGTGTAGCGTCGCCTTTTGGCATGAGAAAGGGGGAAAGAGTACCGCGTATGAGTGTAGACGATCAGGAGTGCCAGGGGCAAAGAAAATCCCATCGAATGCCTTCAGTCGTACTTTCCGGCCAGAAGTTCCGGCCATGCGAGAATCGGCAGGTGTTCCGTATTTTCCTGGCAGAGAGCTTCTATCAATCGCTTACAGAGCTGGACATTGGTGATAAGTGGAATGCGGTGGTCTGTGGCCAGACGGCGTATAAAGTAGCCGTCAGTCTGCTCGGCGCCGCGTGAATGCGTGGGGATATTGACCACAAGATCGATACGTTTCCTTTCCAAGTATTCGCGAATGTTCGGATTTCTTGGCTCCGAAACTTTGTGGAGCATGGCCGACGGAATGCCGCGTGATTCCAAAAATTCGTGCGTTCGTTTTGTGGCAAAGAACGAAAAACCTCGTTCATAAAGCGCATGGATTCCGGGCAACAGATCTACCTTGTCTTCAAGCCTCCCGATCGTGACGAGGATGTTTTTCTTCGGCGTTGTAAATCCTACGGCCATGAGCGCCGTGAGGAGTGCTTGCTCTGCGTTCTTCCCGAAGCACGCTACTTCCCCGGTACTCGCCATCTCCACGCCCAGACGCGGATCGGCCCCCTTGAGTCTGCTGAAACTAAACTGTGCCGCTTTTACGCCGACATGGTCGAGATCGAGTGTTTGGTACCGCTCTCCCATAGGAGCAGTTCCCGTGAGTGCCTGTGTTGCGAGCGTTATGAAGTTCTTACCGATCACTTTGCTTGCAAACGGAAAGCTCCTGCTCGCGCGCAGATTGCATTCGATGACCTTCAATCTGTTACTTTTGGCAAGAAATTGAATGTTGAACGGTCCCGAGATTTCGAGTGCTTTCGCTATGGCCTTCGATGTGGATTTCACGCGGCGAAGCGTTTCTAAATTCACGCGCTGTGGGGGAAGCACAATGGTGGCATCACCCGAGTGTACACCGGCATTTTCGATGTGTTCCGATACGGCGTAGATCAACATTTCACCGTGCTGCGCAACGCCGTCACACTCGATTTCTTTTGCACCGATTTCGAACTTCGAAACGACGATGGGCGATTCCTTGTTGATGAACGCCGATTGCTTTACATAGGAAGAGAGATCTTCATCGGAGTGCACGACGACCATGGAGGCGCCGGAAAGCACATAGCTCGGGCGCACGATGACGGGGTATCTCACGTCTTTTGCAAACTGCAGCGCAGCACTCAGTTCAGAAAATTCCTGCCACTGCGGTTGGTCAATCTTCAGGCTATCGAGAAGGGAACTGAATGTGTGACGGTTTTCCGCACGGTCGATATTCTTCGGGGATGTTCCCATAATGGGCAGCCCCGCTGCGGCGAGTTTTGGCGCGAGGGAATTCGGGATCTGGCCTCCCATGGAAACAACGATGCTGGAGGCTCCGAAGAGTTCGAAGATGTCACGGACGCGTTCCTCGCTGAGCTCGTCGAAAAAAAGTGCGTCACATTCGTCGTAATCGGTGCTCACAGTTTCGGGGTTGCTGTTGATCATGCCGACTTCGTATCCCTGCCGCTGCAATTCATGCGTCGCCTGCACGCAGCACCAGTCAAACTCCACCGAGGAACCGATCGAGTACGGGCCGCCACCGAGGACGAGGATTTTTTGGGAACTTGGGAACTT
>CAYJSJ010000007.1:6112-32352 GCA_964373065.1 uncultured Candidatus Peribacteria bacterium | reverse complement strand
TTGGGAACTTGGGAACTTTCCCCATTTCCCCACTTCCCCACTTCCCCACTTCCCCACTTCCCCATTTCCCTTCTCAAAAACAATGTCATGTTCCGTTCCGTTATACGTCAGGTACAGGTAATTGGTCTGTGCGGGGAACTCTCCGCCGAGCGTGTCTACCTGTTTGAGTACGGGGAGGATTCCTGCGTGTATGCGAAGGCTCCGCACTTCTTCGGTTTCCTTCCGCAGAAGTTTCCCGATGGAGCTGTCGCTGAAGCCTTGGCGTTTTGCTCTCTGTAGTAACTCCGTGTCCATGCTCCCCTTTGTTGCAGAGATGTTCCTGGCTGTCTCGGCAAGTGCGCCGATACGTTCAAGGAACCACCGGTCAATGCCGGTTGCGATAGCGATTTGCTCCGCTGTCCAAGCACCCTTATGCGTCAGTCCGGCACCGGAGCGCAGTGATTGGTGTAAGGCTTCTGCAACGGCAAAGATTCTGCGTGGTGTCGGCCTCTTCACTTCCGCGTCCAGGTCATCGAATGTGATGTGCGTCGGGTAGAGGCCCACCGATCCTATGTTGAGCATACGAACGGCTTTCTGCAGAGCTTCTTCAAATGTTCTTCCCAGCGCCATTACTTCGCCGACGGATTTCATCTCACTGGTGACATGGTCGGAGACAAAGCAGAATTTCTGCAGGTCCCAGCGCGGCATCTTTACCGCGACGTAATCGAGTGAAGGCTCAAAGTCCGCACTTGTCACTTCCGTAATCGCGTTTCGAAGACTCGGAAGCGTGTAACCGAGTGCGAGCTTTGCTGCGACGAACGCCAGCGGGTATCCCGTAGCCTTGGATGCCAGCGCCGAGCTTCTACTGAGGCGTGCGTTCACCTCTATGACGCGATAATCGCGCGATTTCGGATCCAGTGCATACTGAATGTTGCATTCTCCGACGATCTGCAAATGCCGTATGACTTTCAGCGCGATTGAACGAAGCATCTGATACTCGGAGTTGTCTAGCGTTTGGCTGGGAGCGACCACGATCGATTCGCCCGTGTGGATGCCGAGCGGATCCACATTTTCCATGTTGCACACCGTGATGCAGTTATCTGCGCAGTCGCGCACCACTTCGTACTCGATCTCCTTCCAGCCGGTCAGGTCTTCTTCCACGAGAACTTGCGGAGATTCTACGAATGCCACTTTGCAAAGTTCATTCAGCTCTTTCTCGTTTACCGCCCGCCCGCTGCCCTTTCCGCCCAGCGCAAATGCGCCACGGACAATCACAGGGAAGCCGATTGTATTTCCCGCTATAACGCCTTCTGCTACCGATTCGCACGCGATGCTTCGCGGAACTTCAATATTGATAGATCGAAGCTCTGCGTTAAATATCGCCCTGTCCTCCGTTTTCCATATGCTTTCGACACTCGTACCGAGTACGAGTATGCCGTGCTTTTGCAGCACGCCGCGGCGATCCAGTTCCACACCGCAGTTCAAGGCTGTTTGCCCACCGAAACTCAGTGCGATCGCATCGGGCTTCTCGCGTTCTATAATCCGCTCGACGAATGCGGGTGTCACAGGAACGAAGTAGACTGTGTCGGCGAGGCCCCAGCTTGTCTGGTTTGTGGCAATATTCGGATTGATGAGGACGATACGTTTGCCTTCTTCTTTGAATGCTTTGATCGCCTGGCTTCCGGAATAATCAAATTCTCCAGCTTCGCCGATCTTAAGTGCCCCAGACCCTAGGAGGAGGATCGTCTGCACGCTTTCGATAGATCGGGAAAACTGCTCTCCTCGGGCTTTGGGCCCTTCGGGAGTCCCCTTGGTTTTCTCGGCGGTCATGTTCCGGTGGAGCCTACCAGTCACTCTGGGTGACGGCAAGACTTTTCAAACCCAGACTGCGCATTGTGAGAAAATCAAGAACTTGCTATCATCACTGCCATGCGTGTTCTTGCATGGGTTGTCATTTCGGCTGTCTGGATAGCGTCCCTTTCTCCTGCAGTTTTTGCAGATGAGTGGGAGAGTGCTCTTACTGATTTCGAGCTTTTTTGGCAGCAGAGCGAGCAGAATACTGAGGATGCAGAGCGTGCACTCGACGATGCTGAGCTCCAGAGAAGTGAAGAACTTTTCCCTGTTCCGGAGGGCATCGAGGGAAACATTGGCAAGGATTATTCGCTGAGCGATACACACAGTACTATCAAAGTGGACGGCGTTCCCATCGTGCTTACAGATGTTCCCCTCGGTCAGTGGTATTCACCCTATATCAGGGATACTGCCGACCGCAAGATTATCTCCGGATATCGTGATGCAAAGGGGCTGCCAACGGGGCTCTTTGGACCGGCGGATAGCGTAACGATAGAGCAGCTGGCGAAGATGGCAGTACTCGCAGCACAGATGGATCTGTTTGGCTGTATACAATCAATAAAGAATGAAGCTGCAGTCGGAACGTGGTCAGAGCGATACATTCAGTGTGCGGAGGAGGCCGGTTGGGCAGTCTTCAGTGACGGATCTGTAGACATCTCACGTCCGGCTACGCGCGCGGAAGTCGTGGTGACGGTGCTGCAAGCCTTTGCACAGCGTATTTCTCCGAGAAGTGGCTCGGTTTTTGACGATGTCACAACAAAAACCACCTATGGTGCAGCAGTTGAAACAGCCGCTACGCTCGGAATAGTGTCGGGGTATGCGGATCAGTTTGGCAATCTCACGGGAATGTTTGGGCCGGAGGATTCAGTGAATCGTGCGGAAACTGCAAAGATTTTTTCGCTCATGTTGCAGCAGTCATCACCATCATAATGTATTTCCACTGAGCCCTTATATAAGCCATTGGAATGCTATTCACCTTAAATTATTGAATAAATTATTTATTCAGAAATTATAAAGTTCCTCTTTATAGAGGGCTGCAATCGATTTCTTGGTTGAAAGCAAATTCCATTACCCCTGATACTGCGGCGCAATCCATTGATGCAGCTTTGGATACTCCAAACTGGAGAACACAACACAGATACAATTCCTGAATGCCGCAGAAACTCTAAGCAATTTCACTCTTTATATGTACATCTGGTGCCGCTGCTCGGACTTGAACCGAGAAGCCCTGTAACGGGCAGGGGATTTTAAGTCCCCCGTGTTTACCATTTCACCACAGCGGCAAAGAACAGCAGAAAGAACATAGGTATTCTATCGAAGCTACTAAAGCTAATGAAGCTCACTTCGCTCGTATTCAGATCAGATGGGCAGTGCTGAGGGGAGCGGTGCTGTGACGACTCTGGTTTCCTTTTGGCCTACCTCAAGCGCTATACCCGTAACGGGGTCCACTTCCTGCGCGACGATGACGAGTCGGCGTAAGGTCGTACCGACCGGTGTGCAGGTCATAAGCGTTGCAAGGCGCTTGGATCCGGGTTGGTCGAGAACTGAGACATCGCTCGGTTTGACTTCCTTTTTACTCGAGACGATGTACCGGTGCTTGTCTCCCCCGTAGTACACCCAGTACTCATCACCAACTGCAAGTTCATGGAGACGCGCAAAAACCGTTTTGTATTTTCCCGGCAACCATGGGTAATAGGAGCTATGACCGGTGACGAAGAAGTTCCCTGCCTGCCCCGGCCGCGCAGTCCCCGGATAGTGCACGACACCCCCCTGGAGAGCTTCTTGAATATCTTCCTCCACGCCTTCCCAGTCTTCGCGCATGAGCGAACTGTACGATGGCGTTACGAGGGGGACATTGATAGAAAGTTTGGGAATGATGATGCGGTTTTCCGGGGGACCGACTTCCGGAAGATAGCTCAGGAGATTACCGTCGTTTCTGCCTGCCACAGCGAGTTGTGGGCTCCTGAGGAGCTTTTCTCTGAGAGCAAGGTCCACTTCGGCAAGCGAACCCTGCAGAGCGGAAATGCGTTCCACCGGATCAAGGTACGGCGTCAGAATTTTATAGAAACTCTGGTAATTGAGTGTGACAAAGAGCGCGACGAAAATAGCGGTGAACGTACCACCGAAGCGAAACACATCTGTCACAAAGAGCATTCCTCTACTCATTTCTTTGGGAGGTTTGTTCTTACGGGGAATCCAGACGGGTTGCTGCAGCAGAGTCACTCCCGATCGCAGAGTGTTCTGCATGCCCCTGTGCACGCCATGGATGAATGCACGTACGCCTCGGATGCTCTCTCTGTATTGATTTTTCCCCTCACAAGCAATGCCATGCGTGGTGCCAATCAAGTTGCCCCGAATGTTTCTGAGTACCGAGACGACCTGCTCACAGTGTTTCCCCGCAACTTCGGTGCTTCTGGCAGTTTGAATGATTGCGTCGCTCTCCGTAATCTCCCATGGAATTTTACTCTTCAAAAAAGGCTCTTTTTGAAATGTGGCCGGAGACTTTTCCGGAGTATCGGGTTCGATATAGATGTGCCCCGATGCATCGACATGGGCTTTATCGTGGTGATCGCCGTCCGGCCACTTCTGGTGCGGGTACATAGGAATCGTTTAATTGTAGCAGAAATCCCCGATTTTTTACAGGGTAAGGTGAGTGACTGTACCATAATTTACTCACGTGCGCAGCCCCTCGGAGATCACCCCGCCGCCGATGACTTCTGTGCCTCTATAGAGCACGATTGACTGCCCCGGAGCAATGCCACGCACTCCCGTTCCAAAGCGGAAATCCAATGTGTGACCGTCGTGATGGAGCATGCCGCTGTGGCGCATTCCCAGTGAGTGTACGCGTGCGTCAAACGGAATCTTTGTACCTTTGGGTGGTACCCACGAGATCCAACGAAGTTCCATGGCTTTCAGTGCTCTGCAGCCGTCCGTTCCGCCGGGCGCGACGTATAATCTGTTTTCTCCGGAATCTTTGCGTACGACATGGAGTGGAATCTTCAGCCCGCCTATCTTCAAACCGCGTCGCTGACCGATGGTATAGAGAGGAAGCCCCTCGTGAGCGCCGACCACCGTTTCGTCCTCCAGCCGTATTTCTCCGGGTTGCATGTCGCTGATATACCTTTTGAGGAACGCTTCGGGCTCGCGCTCGGGGAAGAAGCAGAGATCCTGGCTTTCGCGGTAACTCTGCTCTTCATAGGGAATGTTGAACTCCTTCGCGAGCGCAAACACATCTGCCTTCTGCATGCCGCCGAGCGGAAAGAGCACCGAGCCGAGTTGCTCCTGGTCGAGCCCGTAGAGGTAGTAACTTTGGTCTTTCTGATTGTCGATCGCTTCCAGCACTATGTGTCTTTTCGATCCGTCGCTCTTGGTCTCTGTGGTGACGCGCGCGTAGTGACCGGTAGCGAGAGCGTCGCAATGGCAGTGCTTCATGAACTCGATCAGTTTCCCGAATTTGATCGTGCGGTTACAGCCGATGCAGGGGTTCGGTGTCAGGCCGTTTTGGTAATCTTCCAGAAAAGGATCGACGACGTCGCGTTTAAATTCTTCCTCGAGGTTGAGGATATGAAGCTCTATGCCGAGAGTACGAGCTACCGTGTTCGCTCGGGCGACTGTTTGAGCGTTACAGCACTTGCGGGGGAGCACTTGCGCCAGAGGAGGCGCCAGAGGATCCGTCCAGAGCGTGAACCGCACACCGACCACGTCGTGTCCTTCGCGCTTCAGAAGATGAGCGACGACGGAGGAATCTATGCCCCCGGACATTGCAACGAGTATTCTCATGGAATACCAGAATACCGCAATACGTGCATATCCGTATACCGGAATACTTGTGAGAATGAAGTGATATTGTTCCGAAAATCCTCTAGAGTATTTTCCATGCAAAACCATCTCAATGATTTTATCGCGCATGCGCGCAAAAAAGGCATGGATCACTCTACCATTCGCATGCTCCTCCTCTCCTCGGGATGGAAGGAAAAGGAGATAGCGCAAGCTCTCTCTGCAGAAGGGCTGGATATGCAGGTGCCGACTCCTCCGGACGTGGGAGGGGCGCGCGAAGCGTTTATGCACCTCCTCAGTTTTGCGAGCCTCTATACGCTCGTCATCAGTTCCGTCGTTCTCTTTTTCCAGTATATCAACAGAGCATTTCCGGATGCTGCGGTTGATTACAATTACTCCTCGAACTTCGATTTCTCGGGTATTCGCTGGGGCATGGCGGCCATCATCGTTTCCTATCCGCTGCTTCTGTGGATGGTGCGTCTCATTCACAAAGAAATCACGAAGCATCCGGAGAAGGCTTGGAGTGGCATCCGACGGTGGCTTACGTACATTACGCTTTTCGTGGCTGCATCCAGCCTGATGGTGGATGTCATCGTGCTGGTGTTCTCCTTACTGGAGGGTGAACTTTCCGTTCGTTTTCTTTTGAAAGTCTTCACGGTATTTGTCATCGCCGGGCTCACGTTCATCTATTACTTCCTTTCCCTGAAGACGGAAACCGCCGGATACAGGAAGCTCAATCGCAACTTCTTCGCTGCAGCTTCATCCATCGTCGCGCTGGCCTTTGTATGGGGTGTCGTGATTGTCGGTTCTCCGGGTGCGGAACGTGAACGGAAGTTTGATGAGCGAAGGCTTACGGATCTACGGCAGATTCATAATGAAATCTATTCCATTATCTATGACGACAGAACGCCGAAACCTGTCGCAGATCAGCAGCGGCCTGTGAGGGCGCTGCCGCAATCACTGAGTGAGATGACCGCGCTTGCGCTTTATACCTACCCGGAAACGACCGATCCGGAGACGGGTGAACCCTATGAGTACCGCGTGCTTGGAACAAATCGCTTTGCGTTGTGTGCCGCCTTCAATTTCGTTCGACAGGAGCGTTATGACATTTTTTGGAATCATCCTGTGGGAAGGCATTGCTATGAATTTAGCACGCTCGAACGGAATTACTACTAGCGGCCACGCGGGATGTGCTGTGTGCCTTTTTCGCATCGCACTTCCTTCGGCGGCGATCATGATAGAAAACGTTATCCACTATGATCGAAAAGTTGCGTTTGCTGGCTCGGGAGTACGACAGTCTCCAAGCGGAGATCCGGACCACAGCAGTACTGCATAACCCGAAGGAAATAGCGCGGATCGGGAAACGTATTGCAGAGCTTCGCCCGCTGGTGACGATGCTGGAAGCATATGACAAGTGCCTTGCGGCAGTTTCGTTTGCAGAGGATCCCGGCGATGATCCGGAAATGAAGCAAATGGCGGAAGAAGAAGCGCACAGTGCAAAGGCGAAGATGCCGGAGCTTGAAGAGCGCATGCGTTCGTTTTTGATTCCGAAAGATCCCGATGACGAACGTTTCGTAATCGTGGAAGTGCGTGCGGGAGCGGGTGGCGATGAAGCGGCCCTCTTTGCTGCCGAACTCTTGAAAATGTATCTCCGCTACGCCGAGACGAAGCGTTGGAAAACGCATTTGCTTGATGTGTCGAGCGGCGATGCCGGCGGCATAAAAAACGCAACGGCGCGCATAGAAGGTAACGGCGCGTATGGCATGCTCAAGTTTGAGTCCGGCGTGCATCGCGTACAGAGAATCCCGGAGACGGAATCCAAGGGACGCGTCCATACCTCCACTGCGACGGTCGCCATATTGCCGGAGGCCGAAGATGTGGACATCGTCATACGCCCCGAAGACCTGCGTATAGACACCTTCCGCAGCGGAGGAGCCGGAGGCCAAAACGTGAACAAGGTGGAGTCGGCAATTCGCATAACGCACCTGCCGACAAATACCGTTGTTGCGTGCCAGACGGAGCGGTCGCAGCTGCAAAACCGCCAGAATGCAATGACGATGCTCAGAAGCCGTCTTTACGCGGTCGAGCAGGAACGGCTTGCAAAAGAACGCGGTGATTTACGAGCAGGACAAATTGGATCGGCAGACCGTTCCGAGAAAATTCGCACCTATAACTTCCCCCAAGATCGCATCACCGATCATCGGATCGGTGAAAACTTCAGTAACCTTCCCGCTATCATGGAGGGGGAGATCGAGGATATCATCGAGGCGCTTCGAACGAGAGATCAGGAGGAGAAATTGAAGATTGGAGATTGAAGATTGAAGATTATTATTTTCTAGGTGATTGCGAGTTTTGTTTCGTTGTTCTAATTATAGAAACTAGGATGTTGATGATGCTTTTTATTTCATTGCGAAGATGTTGCATACGACCAGCTGTTTGGTATCCAGTACGAACGATTAGACGAATCCAGTATCGTGTTTCATAGGCTTCCTTAAGAGCAATCTGCATCTTTGAAACAAAGTCATTTCTGCTTTGAGCCTGCATGGCTTCTTCAACATTTGCACCTACACTTGTGCCAGATTTCATCAGTTGCTTACTGAGGATATATTCCTTGTTGGATTCAATCATCTCTTTACATACGAAGATGATCTGCTCTGCAAAATCAAACGTCTTTGTTCGAATAAGATTATCTTTCTGTACCATGGAAACATCATGGCAATCATAGAATTATAAACAATGAACGAGAAAAATTTTCTAGGAATCAGTAAGGCTTTTCATTGAGTGCTAGAGATAAAATACGTTCTATACAAGCAGAGAACCGAATGGATTCATCTCAATCTTCAATCTCCAATCTTCAATTTTCAATCTTCAATTCCTAAGCAATATCCTTTTTCGTTGTTCCGAGTGTTCCTTCGATCGGGCTTTCTTTCGAAGCGCTTGCGATTTCTGCAGCCACTCTCGTTTCCGGAAGTTTCCAGAGGAAGAGCATGGGGAGGAAGCTGCTAAGGATCGCGATCCAGAGGACTTTATCCAAATCCGTATAATTTGCGGGAACATCGCCGATTGCTTGGTGGACACGGAAGATCGTGAGCAGCCACGCGCCGCCGAGATCGGAGATCGCAAGCCCTATGTTCATGATGGACGCAAGGACGGCAAACATGGTTGCTTCTATGCCCTTGGGGCAGAGGCGCGCCGCCAGTACCAAGAGTGGCAAGAAGGCGATCTCGCTCAGAGGAGCGGAAATAAACGTGTCCGCCATGGCAAAGAAACGCGGACTCACTCCCAAGTATTCGTACCATCCGTAGATAAGACCGAGCGTAGGCATGCTGAGCACTACACTTGCAACAATAATCCAGAAGAAGAGTTTGCGCAGCGAGACCGTGAGTAGAAATTTGCGAAAGAGGAGCACGCCGACGATGCTCATGGCGTGGCTGATCATACTGAGCCTCCCGAAGAATTCCGGAGTGAACTGCAGCTCGTCGATCATAAAGTAACTGAGTGCCCCGCCGCTCGAGGGTGTTGCACGCCAAAGGAAGATGAATGCAACCGCCCACAGAAGATCTCTGCTGATCGCCGCTCTAAACTTTTGCCAAGTCTCCCGAATGGAGAACGCAGGTGTGAGTTCCTTCCTTTCTGCAATAATCAGAGCCAGCACCGAGGTGAAGAGCGGCAGTGTTCCCGTAATAAAAAAGACATTGCGCGCGCCGATGGCTTCTACAAGAATGCCGGAAAGGTAGGCTGTTACGAGCGCACCGACCATGATGGAGGCTCTGCAGATGCTCTGGAGCTTGCCTGCGATTTTTTGGTTGCGGCTCCGTTCTGCGACAAGTCCGTCTACGATCACATCTGCAAGGGCAAACCCCAGCGCAGAAAGTAACGACGCAACGATGACCGCAGCGAAGCTGCCGACCCATGTCGCCATAGAGAAGTACCCTCCCGCAGCCATGATGCCCGAGAGGAAAAGGTACGGTTTCCGACGAAATCCCCAGAGTGGTTTACGGTCGGAGATGAAGCCGTAGATCGGCTTGATACTCCAAGGAATGATGGAAACACTCCCGAGCAGTGCGACTTGCGCCGGCGTGAGCCCCAGATCATCTTTGAAATAAAACGTAGAAGCGACGGACGCTATGCCCGTCGCTCCGGCGATAAAATAGACGAAGGGGATCAGAATGCCCGAATAGTCTCTCTGCATGAAGAGAGTGTAGTGGTGCCCAGAGCGCAAATCTACTTCTTTGCCTTCTTCTGTCTCTCAACATAAAACGCACATTTCTCACAATCGGGATTATGTCCGGGATATTTCCCGTTGAGAAACTTCACCATTTCCTTAAGCTTCTTCTCCAGTTCCGCAGTATTGATTTTTACAAGATCAACATGGCTGTCAAATTTTACGTTCAATGAAGGATCAGTTTTGTCTCGTACGAAGTAGTGCAGAAGATATGCACGATGCGATACTTTGTATCCGTGCTTTTCAAACATAAACCCATATGCAGCTAATTGATCACGATAATATTTCTGCTTGTCTTCTGCCGGTGCATTACCGGATGATTTATAGTCTGCAGGAACAAGGCGGCCATCTTGCTCTACGAAAACATCATCGATCTTTCCGCGAAGCACATAGCCTACTGTTTCGTCCTCTACTTGCAGTGCACTCATCTTTTCTCGCCATGTGTTTAGCGTTTCGAAATCCATAAAGGGCTGAATGCCAACTGTGAGTAATACTTCGGCTTCCGGTGGAAAAGTCTTCTTCTTGCGGTATTTGTCGTAGCGGTTCTTGAGGATGCTATCCATTGCACTGTTTAAAAGCAGAGGAAGCATGGGAGCACGCCTGTAGTGATTATCGAGCCAAAAACAGGACGTACATTCACTGTAAGCATATAGCGAGCTTGGGGAGAGGCGCCAGAGTCCGGATTTAGGCTTCACGGGTGTAGTGTAACAGTTATGTGTACAAAAGGGGTGCATGCTTGGAGTTCATAAAAAGTGTTAGTACTTTGCTTATCTGTTGTCCTTAGTGGGCGAATCGTTATTCCTCAAACCAAAAGAATCAATATCGAATTCTATAAAGAACCGGTATGCGATATACTGATAGTTCCATGCAAATTCCACGCAACCATCATAAGCCCCCCGGTGCACATTGGGTAGTACCCGGACGCGTGTGGGAGGACTTGAACGAGAGCACCACTATGAATCAATTCTTAGAAAGAGCTTCCTGTGAAGCGTTTTCGTATCAGGCGCAGGATGCCGCTCTTCTTGCAACTATCTGGCACCGTCTCGATGAGCATCAAAAAAGCGTTGCACGTATGATCGCTTGTCCCATGGAAGATCACTATATGGATATACTGAGCGATCCTACGTTCGCAGTTCCCGTAGAAACTTGGACCGCTGGTCCAGTAACGCTTGCGATCCGATGTCGCTTCGAAATCGCACGGGTCCTACAAAAGCTTCGCATAGCGACTGGGCGGAACGTTCAGCATCTGCAATCGTCTCTCCGATTCCTACAATCCCGGCTGCGCGTGATCCTCCAAGACGAAGCGTTCCATCCGGATCCTGCTGCACGTCGCCCAGATACACTCGGGTTTCAGGAGTAGCATCGGGAACGCTTACCTGCGCCCCTATGCGATCTTTACTCCCCGGGTAGCAATCCGGCGTGATGTATTTGCAGACGGTCGCTTTGTTTGCAAATGTCACCAGATCATCGCTTAAGGTTCCATCAATAATGCTTTGGCAGATCGTCACAAAATCGGACGAGAGGAGCGGGAGGACATTGAGTGCTTCGGGGTCACCGAACCGCGCGTTGTATTCTATAACGCGGATGCCGTCTTTCACGGCTATAAATCCACCGTAGAGGATGCCTTTGAAGTCCGCGCCACATTCCTTTTTGAGGGCGGCAGCGACGAGGCGGTTGATCTCTTTGGCGCGGTCAAGATCCTTCTTCTGAAGAAACGGGAGGGAGTGATCGGCGTCCGAGACGGTTCCCATTCCTCCGGTATTCGGTCCCGCATCCCCTTCGAATGCGCGTTTGTGGTCTTGCACGGCGGGCATGTCGACAACAGTTTCGCCTGAAACAAAAGACATAAGGCTAAACTCCACGCCGATCAATTTCTCTTCGATGACGACTGCGCCACATTCCTCAATGCACTCCTTTGCATAGGCAACTCCTTCCTCGGGTGACTGTAGGTGCTCGCCGCTCACTTTTACACCTTTTCCTCCTTTGAGCGCGTCGTACTTTACGACGTAGTTTCCCTCTAATTCTTGAACAATAAATGTGTTCAATGATTTTGTATCACTATTGCGGAAAACTTTGAACTTTGGGGAGGCATCTATGCCGTACTTCTTCAGGAGGTCTCTGGCAAACCCTTTGCTGGATTCTATCCGCGCGAGGGATTTACTCGGAGCAACGCAGGGAATGTCGATCGATGCGAGCGCATCGACGATGCCAGCCCCAATGGGGTCATCGGGCGCGACGAACGCAAAATCCGGGCGCGTTTTCTTTGCGATACTGAGAAGAGCATCGAAGTCTAGAAGATCCTCCTCGTAGATTTCCGTTGCAATCGTTGCGAGTGCGGGATTTCTCTTCGGGGAGACAGAAATAATCTCCGGGCGCTGCGGGCTCCTGCTGAGTGCGTCGGCAACGGCGTGCCCGCGTGCGGTGAGTGAAAGGAGGAGTATGCGCATCGTGAGTGGTCACAGTGTACACATGTTCCCGTCTCTCATTTCAATCTTCAATTATTAATCATCAATCTTCAATTTCCAATCTTCAATCTTCAATCTCTTTATACCAGCGTCATCATCTTATATGCCTCGCCTTCTTCATCGCTGTTTGCCTCGATGTTTCCCTCTTCGCGCGTCTTATTGCGGCAGCTGCCGAGTTCCCGCAGGAGCTTAAAGTTCACTTCGGGAGTCGGGTATTTGCGCGTGAAGCATCCTTCGCTAAAGGTTGTCATAGTCGTATTGCCGTACTGCACGGCCTGCCTCAGGTCTTCGATGCTTGAGTAGTAGAGTCCATCCGCTCCTATGAACTTCCGGATCTGTTCGATGGAATGATCGGCCGCTATCAGCTCCTGCTCCGTGGGTAGGTCTATGCCATAGGGGTCGGGGCCGATGATGGGAGGAGATGCAGACGCAAAATAGACTTTTTTCGCACCTGCTTCCCGCACCATTTCCACGATCTTCTTACTGGTATTTCCTCGGACGATCGAGTCGTCGACGAGCAGGACATTGAGCCCGCGAAATTCCAGCTCGATCGGGTGCAATTTAAACTTCAGCGAGCGTTTGCGTATGGTTTGCCCCGGCATAATGAACGTTCGTCCGATGTAGCGGTTTTTTACAAACCCCTCTCGGTAACGCACCTTCAGCTTATCGGCGAGCCCTGCAGCTGCAGGTCTTCCGGTATCCGGAATGGGGATGACCGAGTCTATTGTTATTCCGGAGGCTTTGATCTGCTTGGCCAGGTACTCTCCCATGCGCACGCGCGCTTTGTAGACGTTGACGCCGTCGATGGTGGAGTCGGGAGCAGCCAGGTAGACCCATTCGAAGAGACAGGGGTTCAAGGAACCTTCCTTGACGATGCGGGAATGCAATTTGTTATGGCGGTCGATGTAGACAACTTCACCGGGGTGAATGTCGCGGACAAACTCAAAATCGAGCCCTTTGAACGCGGTGTTTTCGGAGGCAATGATATATTCCTCCTTCATGCCGTATTTCCGTTTCCCGAGCTGTAGCGGGCGGATGCCGTGCGGGTCCCGAAAGCCTACGATGCCGTGGCCGCCGATGAGTGCGACGGCGGAGTAGGCTCCTTTACACTTGCGAAAAACGGTTTTGAACGCGCCAAAGACATGTTCCGGCGTAAGGTTTTTCGGCCGTTGCTGGTGGAGTGCGACGGCGAATACGTTCAGGAGAATTTCGGAATCGGAATTGGTGTTTAAATGGCGAAAATGTTTTTCGAGGAGTTCCTTGCCGAGCTCTTTGAAGTTCGTCAGGTTGCCGTTATGCGCGAGGGCTATGCCGAAGGGGGAGCTGACGAAGAACGGCTGTGCTTCGAACTCGGAGCTGCAGCCTGCCGTCGGGTACCGCACATGTCCTATTCCCATGGTTCCTGTAAGCCGTGCGAGCGACTTTAAGTGGAAGACGTCACGCACCATGCCGTTTGATTTCTTGAGGTGGAACTGGTTATTGTAGGTCATGATTCCAGCAGCGTCCTGGCCGCGGTGTTGCAGAAGCAGTAGCCCATCGTAGAGATCTTGAATGATGTCTTGATAGCCGGAGATGGCGATGATGCCGCACATGTTAGGGTTAGGGGTGGGGTTAGGGCGTGGTTCTGCTTACGGAAAAACAGGCCTGACGGACAGGAGTCCGGGAGACCGAAAACTGACGGGGAAGCTGGCTTTCCACGGAGTTATTCTAATGAGATTTTTTTTCTCCGCAAGGAATTTGCTCTCCTGGGTCGGCGTTTCTCCTTCAGATGAGCAGTGCCTTGAGCGTCGGCAGGACGATTGCAGCGTGGATCGCCATGAGCAAAGAGACCGAGGATGCCTATTCGCGGAGCTTCATCTGGCGCTCTTTTGCCGTAACGCAGTTTCGTATCAGGCTCGCAACTGTCATGGGTCCCACGCCGCCCGGAACGGGGGTGATCGCGGAGGCGATTTCCTTGATGGCTTCGAAGTCCGTGTCGCCGCACATGCCTGCATCTTGCTTGTGGATCCCGACATCTATCACTACGGCACCGGGTTTCACCATGTCTGCCGTTATGAATTTCGGCTTGCCGACGGCGGCGATCAGAAGATCTGCTTGCCGCGTCAACGTCGAAAGATCCTTAGTTTTACTGTGGCAGACGGTCACTGTCGCATTGCGATGCAGGAGCATGATCGCCAGGGGTTTACCTACCGTGTTGCTGCGCCCCACGATGACTGCATGCTTACCGGCGACATCGATTTCAAAGTGTTCAAGGAGACGAATGATTCCCGAAGGGGTGGCGGGAGGAAGATGCTCGTACTCTTTACTCAGAAACATTTTTCCGATGTTGTATGCGGTAAACCCGTCGACATCTTTCCCCGGGTCAATCGCTTTCAGTATTTGGGGTGCGTGCTCCGAAAGGTGTGTGGGAAGAGGAAGCTGCACGATAAACCCGGAAACATCCGCATCTCCATTGAGTTCAGTAATCACGCGTAGGAGTGTTTCGAGTGAAGTATCCGAAGGAAGATGCCGGTGCTCGCTGCGCATTCCCGCTACTTCCGAGCTCTTGATTTTCTGCCGTATGTAGCTGGTGCTGGCTGGATCATCCCCTATTTGTACGACCACAAGCTTCGGGTTGAGTGTCTCGATGAGGGGTTTTAAGAAATCGAGGAGCGCATTGCTTGCTTCTTTGCCGCTGAGGAGAAGTGCAGACACGACTTCAGTATACCCTACCAGCTACCAGCTATCACCTACCTTCATTTTCTTCCCTATACGACTGACATACTCTCTCTCAATACTGTCTCCCACTTCGTCTTTTTCCCCCGATGTATCGACGAAGATCGCCGAAGGGTCTTCCACTGATGTGTAGTTTTCGTAGACGCGGCGCTGAAAATTTTCCATTTCAAACTGGTCTTGTCGTTCTCTTCGCATGATCCTTTCCAGGCAGACATCGAAGGGCGGGAGCAGGATGAAGAGCAGATCCGGTGGAGGGAATCTGCCGTTGATTGCTTTGAGCCACTCGCGATCCACCCCTTGGGCAGCGCCGTAAACGAGTGTAGAGAGCGTGTACCTATCACAGAGAACTGTTTTCCCGCTTTGGAGTGCGGGTTCTATGACAGTCTCCACATGGTTTGCTCGGTCAGCACAAAAGAGGAGCTGAACGGCGTCGGCCGACGGGAGTGTGGAGCCGTGGAGCAGGCTGCGGATCTCTGCCCCGATAGGGGAGTCCGTCGGCTCCGCTGTGACGAGGACCGTTTGCCCCCTGCTCCGCAGGCGATCTGCAAGCATTGCGCTGTGGCGCGTAGTTCCGGAACCGTCGGGACCTTCGAAGACGATGAACGTGCCACGCATAGTCTAGAGATTTTAATACTATGGGAGTTTTTGCGCAATGCATTCCGTTCTTCAAAAACCCTTCATAATCTGCTATAATCAGAGGAAATACTTATATCTATGCATCCGCTTATTGTCATTCGCCATCCCCTGATCTTCACGGGAATTTCTGTCTCGGAGTTTCTCCGGTGGTATTTTTTGGAGATCCCCTTAAAGATCCTCCGCGCGTACATGGCGTACCTTCGGGCATTCGTAGAAATATTCTCATTTCACTTTCTTCTGCGGACGCTTGTTTCCCCATGGAAACAAATCAAAGGTATGTATGCTGTACAGGGTTTGAATATCACGGCCCTGTCGGAAGCGCTGGTGCTCGGCATGGTCAGCAGAACGATCGGATTTCTCTTTCGTATCGTAACGATCGCGCTCGGACTTGCCGCTACTGCTGCAATCACAATCCTATTTTCTGTGCTAATAGTGGCATGGCTTTTGTATCCTCTTCTTTTTTGGACAGGACTTACCTATGTCGCGAGCGCTCTCTTCACGATGTTCTGATCTCTATGACGCACATGGAATTTAGTCCAACGGCAACGCGCGCGTTTGCGGCGAGAATACTTCGCCGTTGCATAGAGGGACCGATTGCACTCGCCGTTGCTTCGATTGTCGCACTCCTTGTACTCCTTGAAGATGTGCGGGAGCAAACGTTTTCGCACATGGCCGTCGCAGTTCTTCTCCTCGTATTCACCTCTGTCATCATACGTCAGTTTATTACAGACATGCTGGAGAACGACGATCGGACACCCCTGTCGAAGACAAACGCAGCCTGTTTGCTGACATCCGGGATACTCAGAAATCTTTCTCTGAAAGCCACGACATCGTATGAACTGCTTCGAACTGTTGTCGCTACCGATCGCGGGAAATTTATACTCAATGAAATGGGACTCCCCCCCGAAAGGCTGCTCGACGTTGCGCGTCCTGTGATCGAGAAGGAGCGTATCGCAGAGTTGCTCGCAGAAGCAGGAAGTACCATGCGGAAGCTGAGTGGACGTAGAATTGATGAGGGGACTCTCTTGCTTACATTGTTTCAAAGAAAAGATGTGTTTCAAATGCTTCTGCATGCGCTGGATCTCTCGGTTGCTGACATGGCAATGATCGTGAAGTGGGAGAGTTACCATCATGATGTCTGGAAGAAAGACAAATTTTGGAGCCCTGCGTATTGCGTGAAAACCTTCGGAGGCATGGGTCGCCGGTGGGTGACCGGCTATAATGACGTTCTTGATGCGATCACCGAAGACATCAGCCAAAGCATTCTGTACCGTGGGCGACGCAAGGTGGTTATTCACCTCGACAAACTCACAGATGCGATACGGATACTCAGTCGCTCGTCGCAACATAACGTGATCATTACCGGAGAAGATGGATGCGGAAAGCGGACCCTTGTGGAAAATCTCGCCTATCAACTTAGGCTCGAGGAGAGCAAGAAGGGGTATGCGTATACGCGCGTGCTCATCCTCAAGGCGCAAGATCTTCTTTCTTCGTCCCATGACCCCGATGCGGTGCTCCTGCAGGCACTCCGCCTTGCAGACAGGCAAGGCAGATTCATTCTTGTTATAGAGAATATCGGGCTCTTCCTGCAGTCCGGTGACGAAAAAATTGCAGGAGTGCTCAGTAAATTTTTGCAGGCAAAGAATATCAATATCATCGGCATTGCCGACACCAAGGATTACCACAAATACATCAAGGTAAACCCCGCTCTGGACAATCAATTTGAAACGTTACTACTGGAACCGACGGCATACGACGATACCGTTTCTGTTGTTATGGAGGAGTATTTTGCGATCGAGGACCGTAAGCATATGCACGTGACCTACGCCGCGCTCAAGGCGATAGTGAAACTCGCGGATCGCTATATTTCAAAGGGCGTTTTTCCGGGAAAGGCCATAGATCTTTTGTATGAAGCCGTTTCGCATGCGAAGGAGCGCAAGGACACGTACGTTACCGAAGGCGATGTGCGCGCCATGGTTTCCGTGAGAGCGCACATGGATGTTTCAGGTGTAGACGATGCGAAAAAAGAGGCTCTACGCACGCTCGATGAACGTATGTGCAGATCGATCGTCGGGCAACGGTCTGCCATCATCGCTATCTGCAACGCACTCAAGCGAGCCAGCTCGGATATTGCCGATCGCAAGCGGCCGATCGGAACGTTTTTGTTCCTCGGCCCCACGGGTGTCGGAAAGACGCAAACCGCAAAAACACTCGCGGAAAAATATTTCGGGAGCGAAGCCAGCATGATTCGTTTGGATATGAATGAATACAGCAGCCCGGATTCCATACATGCTGTCATCGGTTCTACTGATCCGCGGTACCCCTCCGAAGGATTCCTGACACGCGCGGTACAAGACAAGCCGTTCTCGCTTCTATTACTTGATGAGATCGAAAAGGCGGACAAGAAGGTTCAGAGTCTCTTCCTCCAAATTCTCGATGAAGGTCACCTGATTGACGGACAGGGTGTGAAAACGGATTTTCGCAACACGATCATCATCGCAACCAGTAACGCCGGCGCACCGTTCATTATACAATACCTTAAGGCCCATCCGGAGCCAAAAAAGCAAGAATTCAAGAAAGCACTTCTCGACGAACTTATAGCATCCGGAAGCTTTGCACCGGAATTCCTCAACCGCTTCGACGAAGTGGTGCTCTATCAGCCCCTCACCGAAGAGGAGACGATTCAAGTTGCCATGCTGATGATCGGCTTCATCGTAAGGGATTTGAAGGAGAAGAAGGGGATTGCTGTACGCATGGACGAAGATGCGCTGGACGCTATCTCCCGCAAAGGCTATTCCGCGGAGTTCGGCGCACGCGAAATGCGGCGCGTCATCACCGATTCCATCGAAACATACGTCGCCAATTATATGCTGAATCACGACACCAAACGCGGAGACAGTATTACAATACGTAAGGCGGATTTAGCGCTGTAGCCAATCGATGCATTTGCTTCTCCCCTTGACCTCTCTTTGCTAGAGTGGCATTCGTGTTCTTCTTTCGCAAAAAAAGCCGCCACACCGACCTCTTGCTCATGCTGACGGCGGTTGTGCTGAGTAACCTCAATCCCGTTTTTGGGAAAATGATCCTTCGGAGTCAGTGGACTCCCGTGCAGATGTACTTTGTCGCATTGCTTGTCATGTGCGTAATCCTCCTGCTCCACCGCATTATGGAAATGGGGAAGGGCAATGAATGGGGGATGACTAAACATGATATTGCCGGAACACTGATGGCAGCGATCTTCGGCGGAACAATCGCGCCGCTGCTTTTCTTTGAGGGGCTCACAATGGTTTCCGCTTCCACTTCAATCATTCTCTCGAGCCTCCTGCCGCTCTTTGTTGTTGTTCTCGCTGTTTTTATGCTCGGTGAGCGCTTTACGTCCCGCCTGCTTGCCGGCGGAGCCCTCCTCTTAGCTTCACTCGTTGCGTTGCAGTGGGAAAATATCGTACATCTGACGGTGAGCCCCGGTGTGTTCCTCATTATCGCGTCCTCACTCTGCTCCGCGTTCACGGTAATCGCACATAAGAAATTTGTGAAGAACCGTCACATCGATTCTGTCATTTTGATCCGTACGCTCATCAGTACCGTACTCGTATTTGTGTGGATGCTTCTGACCGATACCGGGGAATTCTCATTTCTTACGCATCCGCAAAATATTTGGCTGGTGCTCGCGCTTCCCGTTGTCAGCTTTCTCATTCCTTTTTTTCTCTACTACAAAGCACTTGTCAATTTAACCGCCAGTGATGCGGGTGTCATGGAGGCGCTCGGACGTGTGTTCGGCATCATCGTCGCTTCGACGCTTCTCAAAGAAACTCTCGGTCAGGAACATCTTGCCGCTCTCACGCTTGCGACGTTCGGCGTCATCGTCATTAATGTTCCGCTCACCAAGTGGCGTATCGTGCCGTCGCGGCCATCGGCAATGCACCCGCTCCATAAGTAATTGTATAAAAAATGTGTTCAGTTATTATGTCTAAGGAGAAAGGGGATTGATCTCGTAGGCTATATTTTCTATACGCCGATGTTACAACAAGTGGCCCATCTCCGTAGTCCATGACAGATCACCGTTGCGTACTCTTCCCTGCTCCTTCCCATCTCCAGTATCATTTGCCCAATGATTGAGGATTCCATACTCGCAGTAGATGCTGCACGCGGCGACGAGGCGGCGTTCACGGAGCTCTACGAACGCTATGTCCGTCGCATCTACGACTTTGTCTACTATAAGACGCATCACAAGCAGACGGCGGAAGACATCGTGAGCCAGACGTTCCTGCAGGCATTGCAGAAGCTTCGGACCTTCGACAGTTCCAAAGGAAACTTCTCACAGTGGATTTACCGCATTGCTCGTAACCTCGTGATCGATCACTACAGGTCATTCCATGCTGCGTCTTCCATCGAAGATGCGTGGGATCTCTCCTCAGATTCCGATGTCGTTGCCGATGCGGATACGGCTCTCAAGATCCAAGCTGTGCGAGCAGTGCTCGGAACACTGAGTCCCGATCAGCGCGAAGTCGTGCTGCTGCGGCTCTGGCACGGATATCCCTTTGCGGAAATAGCAGAGATCATTGGCAAAACAGAAGGAGCGTCAAAAATGAGCTTCACACGGGCGATGAACACCGTGCGCAAAGATATCCTCTTGGCCGTCCTCTTCCTCTTCTTCTCCTGATATGTCCGACTTTAATCTCGAAAGCATCGTCGATGAACTCATCGAAATCGAATCGAGTCTCAGTGAGTTTCGTGCCGATCTCATGAGGAGCATCCGTGCGATTGTCGCCGCCAAACCCGATACGAAATTCTCCGATGCATTCAAGGCACGCCTGCGTAAGGAGCTGCGATTACAATACATGCCATCCCCAACCCTATCCCCATCCCCCCTCACACGTATGAACAAATTCTTCTATGCCTTCGGAGGTGCTGCCGTTGCTTCCCTTGTGCTGTACATCACGATGATTAACCCGAAAATCCCGATGCCATCGGGTGAATCGCTCATGGTTGATCGCGATGGCGATCGCGTGATAAAAGGACCTACCGTAGCCGATGAACGCAATGATGAAGCTTTCGGGACACTGGCTCCTGATCAACCTGCGATGTATGCCCGTCCACAGAGCGGCGGCGGAGGCGGCGGCATGCCGCGGATCACAGACTCTGCCGTGACTGCCGGATCCAAGATGATCGTACCGGATGAGCAGTATGCGTATATGGCGACGGAATATATCTATAGTGGAAATCTCAAACTCGATGATGGCGCTACGGTCACCGTTATGCGCCGTATCCAGCCGAAGTCCTCAGCCAAGGTCAATCTGCTCGGAGGCACGTTTGTAGAGGGACTCCTGAATATCGGCAAGCTCAGTTCCCTGCAGGTTATCAATGTGAGCCTGAGCGAGAGCGGACCGGAACCGCTGAGTGTCTATGTCGACTTCATGGACGGATCCCTCAGCATCAATCGTCAGATTGACTATACACTGCGCCCCGAGAGTAATTGCCAAGATGAGGCATGCTTTGCACGGTTTCGCCTGAAGGAATCCGACATGCCCCCGGATAACCGCGTCTTTGAGATTGCGACGAAATTTTTGAACGATCTTGGTGTCGATATGCGTACGTACGGTGAACCCGTGATCGCCTACAACTGGCGCGAAATGCGTTCGATGCAGCCGACTGGAAGCGAATTCTACTTCCCCGAATCTATGGATGTTTCTTTCCCGTATCTCATAAACGGGAGTCCTGTGTATGATGAGTGGGGCAACGCCTCCGGCATGAATGTGACGGTGGACGTGCGCCTGCGTGCGGCGACGGGAGTCTGGGGCATCAACGTTATGCAAATGGAGTCTTCACAGTACGCTGCGGTCACAGATACAGCAGCATTCCTGGACATCGTCCGTCGTGGCGGCGTGAACTATTACACAGAGGAAGGTGCTACGATGACACAGGCGATGCTTGGTGATCCGAAAGAAGTCTACGTGATCCATTACAAATACGATGCGGACAAACAAGAGAACTACGAGCTCTACGTTCCCGCTCTGGCGTTCCCGGTGACCAAGATGCCGAAGGGAAGCTACGAGCAGCGTAAAGCCGTCGTCATCCCGCTCGCTTCTGAACTTCTCCAAGGCGATGATCGCATGGTGAAGCCCATGCCGATGCCTCTGATCGAAGGCGCTTACCTGGGTATGCCGGTGCCCGGTAGCTCTGTCGATGAGATGGAGGTCTACCCCGATACCAGAGCTCCTTCCGGTGTGATGCAAAGACCGCTCGAAGATGGTTTAGAAGAATAGCGAAAGAGAGGGAAACCACGGTTTCCCTCTCATGATTGCATTACATCATCCCATCCATCCCCATACCTCCGCCTCCCGGCATCGGGTGCGCTTCTTCCTTCTTTGGGATTTCGCAGATGGCAGCTTCGAGCGTGAGGAACATCGAGGCAACCGAAGCGGCGTTTTCGAGTGCCGATCGCGTCACCTTCTTCGGGTCGATGATCATGCCTTTCACGAGGTCTATGTATTCATCCGTGAGCGCGTTGTAGCCTTCGTTGCCTTTCATGCCCTTCACCTTGTCTACAACGACGTCGCCTGCCACACCCGCGTTACTTGCGATATTCATGAGCGGAGCGGTGAGTGAGCCCTTCACGATCTGAATGCCGACTTTTTCGTCGGCATTGTTCGTCGAAGCCTCGAGCTTGGCGAGCGCAGGGATGCAACGGATAAACGCAACGCCCCCTCCGGGGAGGATTCCCTCTTCAGCTGCAGCACGGGTAGCCGAAAGTGCGTCTTCCACGCGGTGCTGGCGCTCTTTTTGCTCCACCTCGGTCGCAGCACCCACTTTGATAACGGCCACGCCGCCGGTGAGCTTTGCGAGACGGTCCATGAGTTTCTCTTTGTCAAAGTCGCTCTTTGTGTTTTCGAGCTCGGTTTTAATCTGGTTGATGCGCATATCAATCTCCTTTTTCTTCCCCTTACCGCCGACGATGGTCGTGTTGTCTTTATCGGAGATCACGCGGTCGCATGTTCCAAGGTCTGCGAGGTCTGCGTTTTCGAGTTTGAGTCCTACTTCTTCCGATATCACGCGTCCTCCGGTGAGCGCGGCGATATCGTGCAGAATCGCTTTGCGACGGTCGCCGAAGGCGGGAGCTTTCACGGCGAGCGCGGAGAACGTGCCGCGGAGTTTATTCACGACAAGAGTGGCAAGTGCTTCTCCATCCATATTTTCACAGATGATCACAATCTCCTTGCGGCCGCTCTGTGCAAGTTTTTCGAGGAGAGGCAAAATCTCCTGAATGGAGCCGATCTTTTTATCGGTAATCAGAATCGACGGCCCCTCGAACACCGCTTCCATTCTCGCCGTATCCGTGATGAAGTAGGGCGATATGTAGCCGTTATCAAACTGCATCCCTTCGACGTATTCATGCTCGATCCCGAGCGTCTGGCCTTTATCGACGGTCACAACGCCTCCTTTGCCGACCTTGGCGATCACTTTGGCGATGATCTCGCCGATCTCCTCGTCTTGGGCGGAGATATTTGCAACGGCTTTCAGAGAATCTTCGTCCTTATCGGAAACGTTCTTCTTCATTTTCTCCAACGCTTCGTCGACTGCCGCAACGGCTTTGTCGATACCGCGCTTGATGGAGATGGCGTTCGCGCCTTTCTGGAGGTGCTTTAGGCCTTCGGTCATAATGGCGTACGCAAGGACGGTCGCAGTCGTTGTGCCATCGCCGGCGGCGTCGTTGGTCTTCGTCGCGGCTTCCTTCACGAGCTGCGCGCCCATATTCTCAAACTTGTCCTCGAGTTCCACTTCCTTGGCGACCGTGACGCCGTCTTTGGTGACGGTCGGTCCGCCGTAACTTTTTTCTATGAGGACGTTACGTCCTTTCGGACCCATCGTTGCGGTGACGGCATCCGAGAGCTTCTTTACGCCACTCAGTATTTTTTCGCGTGCGTCTTTACCGAAGAGAATTTGCTTGGCCATATATGAGAAGTGGAAAGTGGAAAATTGAAAGTGGAAAATTGATTACGAAATCTTGGCTCTTACAGAATCGATGGAGAGGAATTTTACTTCTACTTTCTTGCCGGCCTTGGTCGTGAGTTCGATGTCCTCGCCCGAGTACTTGCCGAAGACGACCTTGTCTCCCACTTTGAAGTGCTTTGTGGGCTTCTCGTAGTCATGTTCCTTGAGCTCTCCTGAGCCGACGGCGATCACGGTGCCTATGGCCGACTTTTCGCCTTTGGCGGTATCGGGGATCACGATGCCGGACTTCGTCATGGTCTCCATCTCTTCGGGAACCACGGCGATGTGATCGTTGAAGGGGACGACTTTGACGGTGAACTGAGGGAGACTAGACATAGGGGTGAGGGGTTAGTAGTTAGGGATTGGGGATCGAATTCGATAGTAAATTCGCCTGCCGATCGGAGAACCCAAAAGGTTAGCAATCGGCATTATAGAGTGATAACTTTCGGCGTCAAGGGATCGGATCGAAATTCTATTTCGAGAGGATATGCTCGGTCTATTTTGTTATCATGATGCGGCCCGATGTGCCGTCGTGGCGAAATTGGTAGACCTGCCTGCCGGCAGGCAGGCGCGCACGCTAGAGAGCTCAGCGCATTGTTCTTTCTAAGACATCATCGTATTTTTGCCCAGGTGGCGAAATTGGTAGACGCGCACGCTTCAGAAGCGTGTGGGAGCAATCCCTTGGAAGTTCGAGTCTTCTCCTGGGCACCATTCGATTCGTCCGCCTTCGGCGGGACTCACTCATGGTAAACCACGAGTGCTACTTCTTCTCTTGCCACAGCCCGATCATGTTCCCCCTCCTGATGCACGTAAAAATGGGTCGGCTCAGAAACCACCAGACCACTCTCGTTCTTGGCACTTTAGAGAAGAAAAAATAAGCAGAGCGAGTGAAAGGAAGCAATTTACTCCTCTTCTTCCTCCGTCCAAAACACGAAGGTGAATACCTTGTGTCCTTTTCCAAGATCACGCTCATAGAGCGATGTTTTGCCATCTTTCGATTTCTTCAGCACCTTGCCCCATTGCGGTGGGCCGTCGAGTTCATCACTTTCCGCCGCCTTCAGACTCTTCTTGGAGCTGGTGCCGCCCGAGCTCTCCACGTGTGCGTAGATCGTCTCCAGCATTTCGTAGTCATGTGCGTTTGGGTGCTGGTTCGTGGTGGGGTCACTGGCATAATCCATGCAGGTGCCGAGGTTTGGGTTACCGAAGTCCTCATCCTGGTGATCGAGCCCGAATACATGGCCTACTTCTTGGCACATCACCATATTGCGCCACGCCGGAGTATTATATTTGCCTGCAGCGAAATAGGTGTCATTCACCTTCACGGTTCCCTGTGTTATATGTGTTCCGCTGACCCAAATAGACGCAATGCCGAGCCAACCGTTGTTGCCGTACTTCGCGTTACAGATCTCTGCGCGCCCCGCCGTTGGGCGGCAGTTCTTGCGCCCCTGGCCTGTAACGATTGCAGTATCGAGTACACTGGAAACAGACCAGTCGTTTGATGTAGTGATGAGATACGGATCCCATGTAGAAGTCAGGTTATCACCGAGTTTCAATGTAAAAGGATTATTGGAGCGTGCCCAGTGGTAAGCGCCCCATGCGTGGGTGGCGGAGGCAAGTTGTGGTGAAGCAAAGATGACAAGTGCGAGTGTGAGTGCCGAAGCGGCGGCGAAGATCTTGGAAAGAGTACGCATGCTTTAGAGGAAGAGAATAACCGAGGGATGGTACAGATATGATCTCTTTTTGTAAAGATAATTGCCTGCAAAGGGCGTAGGTGCTAGGATCTAGAGCCTGTAAGCCATTTCATTCAGTGAAATCATAACTGCGTTTTGCTGCAGAGTGTGTTCGTACTTTGTCTTTACAAACATAAAATAGGCAGTATTATCACTGCAAGTTTATTACCATCCTCCTTTTTTCATATTTATGAAAAACTTTGTTGTGAACTTCACTCAGGCTCGTTGCTTCATTGCCAAGAGATCTCTTGCTGTATTTGCCTTCTCGCTTGTGGCAGGCTCGTTGCCTGTGTTGCAGGTTTCGACAGTGTATGCTGCTAGTGATGAATGTATTTATGGACTACGAGGAGATGATAAAGAGGACTTTAATGTGTACAACATTGCAGGCGATGCTTGGACTAGTCTCACTGCTGCTCCTGACAAAATAAAAGATGGTGGATCAATCGTCCATGGTAATGGCGATTTTCTGTATGCCCTCAGGGGAAAAGACGAAAAGGATTTCTACAGATACACCATCTCTACAAACTCATGGACAGTAATGACTGATGCTCCTGACAAGGTGAAAGATGGCGGATCACTTGTGTATACTGGCGGTGATTATATTTATGCCTTTCAGGGAAAAGACACTAAGAAATTCTGGAGATATACCATCTCTACAAACTCATGGACAGTAATGACTGATGCTCCAGACAAGGTGAAAGAGGGTGGCGCACTCGCCTACACTGGAGGTGATTTTATTTATGCTTTACGAGGAAATGACGAAAAGAAATTCTACAGATACACAATCTCAACGAATACATGGTCAACAATGACCGATACTCCAGACAAGGTGAAAGAGGGTGGCGCACTCGCCTACACTGGAGGTGATTTTAT
>CAYJSJ010000007.1:0-6012 GCA_964373065.1 uncultured Candidatus Peribacteria bacterium | reverse complement strand
AATTCTACAGATACACAATCTCAACGAATACATGGTCAACAATGACCGATACTCCTGATAAGGTGAAAGATGGGGGTGCACTCGCCTACACTGGAGGTGATTTTATTTATGCCTTTCAGGGAAAAGACACTAAGACATTCTGGAGATACACCATTTCAACAAACACGTGGAGTGATACACCGCCTGCCGATTATCCTGAAAAAGTAAAATCGGGCGGATCTCTTACTTCTGGTGATTGCGTGGTGGGAGGCGATGTCGATGGTGGTGGAGGCGGCGGCATACAAGGGACACGCTACCGCAAGCAGAATCTGATTCGTTTCCTCATCGGACAGTCAAATGTCGGATACGGAAACGTCGGAGTTCCATCGAGTGCATTCGGAGATCCCGGTCCGGGCGGCGGCACCGGTGAGCTCACGTTCGACCAGCTCACAGCCATCTGCTCTGCACGCGAGAGCATCATTCTCCTCGCATTCTTCGATGTTTTTGATTTCATGGCCGAGAACTACGCGCATGTCTTCGATGTTTCGGAGGAAATGGTTGCCGATATTCTTCGCAACGGCACCGGATGCGAAACGGTGGAAGCTGCCCGCGCAGAAGAAGCGCGTCTCGTTGCTGAGGCAGAAGCACAAGCAGAGGCGGAGCGCTATGCTGCGGAACTTGCTGCCATAGAAGCGAGGAAGCCCGTCCCAGTCGTCTTCAATGTTGGAGAGGACGGTTACCCCGTCTCCAGCGATCCCGTCTGGAACGCCTGTATACGCAACGTCCAGCTCTTCGTAGCAGGACAGATCAAACCGGTAAGCTGCAACCGGTACCACGAAGGACACACGTGGAAGCATCCGGATATGCTGATCTCCTTTAACTGGTCGGACAATGTTCTTAAGCGCATCCGCGTTCGCGGTGAAATGGTCGCAACGAATGTCGTTGAGTCGCCGCAGTACTTTGTTACAAAGCACAAGTTCGGCAATTACATGATCTCGAAATTGACGATTCCTTCCGTCATGTACTTCGTAAATCGCACTCTCGATATCACGAACTTCGACAGATTCCTGACAGTTTCTCGTGATGGTGAAACGGCAGTTCTGAGCGAGCAGGGCGTCGAGTCTGTTCAGTGATCATATGATCTTAGTATCGAACCGGAGAAAGCCAAGCGGCGCTCCGGTTTTTTTTTATTGAGTCATGTTCCGGTACCGTCCGATGAATTCAATGGGATGCACCGTCCACTCCGAAGCTTCTGTAGACACTACGCTTGTACTTGGAACATAGGGCTCATACTCCTGACTTTTCTTGTAATCGATCTGCAGATGAAGATGGGGCCCCGATGAACGGCCGGTTGAACCCACGGCACCAATGAGCGTTCCCGGCTTTACCGTCTTTCCTTCACTTGTTGCGATTGATTCCAAGTGCCCGTAGATCGAGACCACGTGCATGCCAGTATCCGGCAACGCGTGTTCGATCATGACGAAGTTGCCGAGGTATTGGTCTGAACCTGTTTTTAGCACGCGTCCTCCGGCAACCGCTCCGACAGGCGTACCCGGAGCAAGCTTGAGATCTATGCCCGGGTGATCCCCCGTAAACTCTCCGGAGTCGGCATGGTATCTGCCGAAGTACCGCGTGGAATAGAAAAGTTTCTCGGTTACAATGGCAATATTCACTTCCTGCAGATCACGCATCAGATCGTAGAGCGGGATCGTGAGCCGTTTCATGTCATACGTCGGAACAGGAACGAAGTCCGAGGGATTCATTTCCTCGTACCGCCTGTTCCACTCCGCTTCGCTTCGCATCGCCCCCCAGTTTGGAATTTTTTCTACGGGATAGGTGGCAGCGAGAAACGGCGGAAAATCATCAATGGATTCCGGTGCGGCCGGTCGCTCTGGAGGCTCCGGCTTTGTTTGCCGTATTGTAGGTGCCGCGGATGATTGCTGGCGCGAATGCGTGATCGAGGAAGAGGCGGATGAGGAGCTCTTTGATGATTGTGGAATTTGTACGGTTACTTTCTTCGGGAGTGATGATTTCTGCGAAGATTTCATGCTTTCTGAAGTGCGTAGTGAAGATACGGGTCGTTTTGTGTTAAGAATAAACGGCGCGGAAGAAGAGTATGCTCGCCGAATAGGTTTTGTAGCGAGCGAACCTTCTTTCGGCACTGCACGTGTCCCGACGATGAGTGCCACTTCCATGAAATGCGCACGCTGCGTATCCATCTTGATCATCTCGTTTGAAGAGAGTGCAAGCGCGATCGCCGCCATGATAGGGAGTACGGCTAGTCTGCCGTGTGTCCTGCAGAGCACTAAAAGTGCTTTTTGCAATGATGTGTTGTTTGTGTTATTAATATAGTATTATACTATAAATCTTACATACTAGCAACTCTGTAAATAGCCAAATATTCTACACTTCACTGCAAGAGAGCCCTCACGTGCAGGCATTGCTTCGGAAAGTAGTATAGGATGCCTGCATGCCTCTGAGAGATCGATTGCGCAGCATTTCTGTGACCTCTGTGAAGTTCAGTGAGTGGCTTGTTCTTGCACTACTTGTTTCCTCCGTACTCTGGCGCGGTGGAAAGAGTCTCGATATGACGTGGATGCTTACGGGTGTTGCCGTATGCGTATCTTTTATCTGGCATTGCGATTATCGCAATCGTTCTCGTGAAATTTCCGCACTTCTCTGGGTTGCCGTCATCGCTTTCAGCATGCTGAGTTTTGCCGCCTTTTTCACTTCGACAACTAAGAATTACGGCCTCGATGAGGTCATGCGTACGGCTTCTTTCGGTCTGCTTTTTCTCTGGGTGATCCGTCACGTGAAGCACCCCGAGCACGGTGGAAAATTTCTTTCGCAGTTTCTTCGTGTGTTTTCCGTTACCGTTCTTATGGCTTGTGGCGTCGGTATCCTTGTCTACACGTTGCAGCCGGTCAACCGCTTCGTCGGAACGTTTTTCGACTTTCGTTTTCATACGGATTATTGGCCGAATGCATGGGCGGATTTTCTGCTCCTTGCATGGCCCATAGTTCTGTACAGCGTTTTTAGCGGGTTTCGCCTTGATCGGGAGAGCCTACGGAGTCGCTGCGAGTTTTTGCTCCGTGCTGCGGTGTTTGGCATGGTGATCGGCTGCCTTTTGCTTTCGTATTCTCGCGGGGCATTGCTCGCGTTTCTGTTCCAGTTGGCCGTGTGGGCTCTTGTCCTTTACCGCGCTCTGCATCCGCAATTCCCCGTACGCAAGGTATTGCCACCCGCGCTCATCGTGGGGTCGATTGCACTCCTATTTTTCCTCGGACTCAATGCGCTCCGAGGGGCGGCTTTTGATGTACAGGATGTTTCCGAAAAAGTTACCTTCACTGCTTCGGAGGGGGGAAGTTCCGTCACTGAGCGTGTACAGTTCTGGACGCAAGCTCTGCAACTTTCGGCGCAAAAACCGCTTGTGGGCTGGGGTCCCTACAGCTTCCGTTTTGTTCAGCCGGAGCTTCAAAGCGACGTGCTTGCGACGTCCGATCATGCGCATAACGTGGTGCTCAAAATTCTCATGGAACGCGGTATTGCTGCTACTGTCCTCTTCTTACTTCTGCTTGGCACGCTCCTGTTCTTTGCAATAAAAATGCTCGTAGTGCGGGGATTTGAAGGCGATGTCCCCATTTTTTCACTTCACGTATTCCTCGTACTGGGGCTTGTGGGAACACTTTTTCATAATCTCATCGATTTCAATATGCAGTTTGTCGGCATCAGTCTACCGTTTTGGCTCCTGCTGGGGATTCTCATTACCTTTCTCGACGTCAGTACGCTGCGCACCGTGCCTGCATCGATTGCACGCTTCGTGGAAGTTTCCATTGCCGTTTTGCTCCTTGTGACTCTGCTCTATGAAGGAACGTTCCTTGCCGTTTCCTCCCTCGGTCGCCGTGCAGAAGCTGCGGGAAATCCCCATGTCGCGCTGCTTTGGTACGAGAGTGCTTCGCGGTGGGAATTCTTTACGAGAGATCTGGAGCTCAGCCGTGCAAAACTCCTCGAGGAACAGGGGAGGCTCACCGAAGCAATGAGCGCAGTGGATGCGTACTTGGTACGTAACGCAGAAGACTTCCGTGCTTGGAAGAGGCAGGGAGAACTATCGCTTGCTCTCGGTGAGGAGGAAGGCGCTATTGTCGCATATGAGCGTGCGTTTGTGCGCGGTAAGTGGAACGATCTCGGGGTTCTTCGCGGTCTTTTGCAGTCCTATATGGCGTTCGGGCGGGAAGGGGAAATCACACGTCAGCGTCCGATGATTGATGCATTGTTACAGTCCTTTAGTGAAGCCATACGGGTCAACGCTCACTTTATAGCTCTTTCTCCGAACGTGGAGGAGATGATCGTTATCTGTACTTTGCTTGCAAAGCTCTACCCGTCCGATGCACCGCGGTACCAAGTGATGGCTGCCAGGGCAGATCACCAAGCAGAGATCGAGCGTGGGAAGGTTCGAGCGAGGGTACCTGGCTTTCTCTGGTAGCGCTTTTTTCGTTGCATTCACGAGTATCCCGCCATATACTCCGCTCCCATGAAAAAAACTACGCTGTGCATCATCGGTCTCGTGCTCCTTACGGGGTGCAATCGTTCAGGTCTGGGTACGGGAAATGAGCTCGATACAGAGAGGATCCAGTACGGTATGCCCCAAGGGGGTGAAGTAGAGTACCAAGGGCATGGGAAGGAAACGTGGTTTTCTTACGGGCCGCTGACCGGAGTCGGTGGGGTTGCCGCAAACGGTGTCACGCAGGCGCATCTCTTTGAAGATGGACGCTATCTCCACACAGTGCAGCTCAACGTAGAGCCCGCCAAAGACGGATTTTTCTATGAAGGGTGGCTGGTGAAAGGTTCTGAAGTTGTGTCAACGGGGCACCTCACTAATCCCTTCGCAGATACACGGCATAGTCTTCGCTTCGAAGCGGATACCGACTACACCGGCTACTTAAACGTCGTGATCACGTTGGAGAAAGATGACGGCAATCCTGCACCGGCTGGTCACATTGCAGAGGGAAAGCTGAAGCCTACGGCTCGCAAGTAGAAGATGGTGGAGCGTTTGAACGATGGATCCTGTTGAGGATCGCGTTTATGGCATCTGTACGCAATGGAGTACCATGCGAACTTTCAAAATCGGGATGCATACAATAAAGGGAATAGATGGAATATCATCAGAATAGGCATTCCAAATGCGTTTAGCAAAAATTCAACGTCAAAAATCCCCGCTGTCCTCCGGGTGTCCTACGCTACTTCAGGACGGGGGAGGCTGGGGCTCGCTTCGGGGTTCTTTGTTTCTCTAGATTCTTGCGAGCGGCTTATGCCATGGTTTCGATCACTTCCTTTCCCTTAGCCAAGGGTGGGGAGGGTCATTACCATCGACAGGGACATGATGGTAATGAGAACGGTGTGGAGGGCCACCACCGGCACCGGAACCTGGTGCGTGAATTGCTTCACGTCTACTAGCATAGGATAAATCATAGAAGGCGGGCAGTGTACGGAAGGGTGGACTGGTGTCTAGTATCATTTGACTACATCTGGTGTTCATAACGGGGGAATACTATGTAAAGGAGCCCTATTTTAAGCCATTTATATATTCTGTGATCATTAATCTATTTCTCAGACTTTCTTATGATCTACGTACGCAGAGGCACTTTATTGAACAAAATATTTATTCAATAAGTAATGACAGATATGCGTAAATATTGCGAGATAACTCTTGTGGCTGACTGAAGTTTTCGAGCGCATGACGAAGTGCGGAGCAGTTTCCAACGTTGTCCATAGGAATATGCTCAACATTGGGTCTGACTTTGGCGAACGAGCAATCAAAAGAATCACTGAATAATAATCAGATTGCATAGAACATATATAGCTGACGAATGAATTCGTCATCTCGCCATACGTTAGCCGGCGGTTTAAACCGCCGGCTAACGTATCGAGTAATAAAGGAATTTATTCTGGGTAGCATCCTGAGCCATTATTCAGAGCTTTCAAAAAATCGCCAGCGCTCTAGCCATGCGGATGAAGTAAAAGCATACTGCAACG
>CAYJSJ010000006.1:0-51211 GCA_964373065.1 uncultured Candidatus Peribacteria bacterium | reverse complement strand
GGCTTTGCCACGTGATCGCGAGCCGCTGCGAGCGATTTTACGTGGCTGGGGAGGAAGGATTCGAACCTTCGAATGGCGGCTCCAAAGGCCGCTGCCTTACCACTTGGCGACTCCCCAAGCAGGGCAATAGTAGAGGAGAATTCGTTCAATGCGAAGATCTCGGGATCTCTCATTGATTGCTATCGTATCAGCGTCAATAGCTTGCTTATTACATGCTCATAATTCTTAAACGGCAGTCGCTCGATAAACCGCGCATGGCGCGTTCTCCAGTCAAGGCTCTTCACGTGATCAGCGAGAATCACGCCACTGGTATTCATGCGCTTTGGCAATTCTACTTCGAATGGATAACCTTTCTGTTGATTTGTAATCGGGCAGAACAGTGCAAGACCAACCAGCTTGTTGTAGGCCTTTGGCGAAAGAACGAAGGCAGGTCTCCTGCCGGATTGCTCTCTGCCGGACTGCGAATTGAACTCGAGTGACACAATGTCACCGCGCTCGGGGATGTAGTCGTGCTTTACCATTGTTCAGCTCCGGTGGGAGTTCCCGTGTCAGTTTCTCCGTGAATATTTTCTGGTAGCACCCTTTCTAGCAATTGAGAAAGTGTTTCCGTGGGATGCGAAAGAACAAGAGAGTCTTCCGTTGCATCAATACACATGTCCTTTCCGGACGTGATGCCAAGCTTCAGAGCAAAAAGCTTCGGAATGCGTATTGCCAAGCTGTTGCCCCAGCGTCGAACGGTAATTTTCATAGTACTCTAGATGATACATTGTATATACATAGAAGTCCATAGCAAAACGCGGGTAAGGGGTTTTTATGCCCTCGCGCCCGCGCCTTGATCACCCGTTCGTCCGCTTCCCGCCGGCCATGTATCGTTTAGGTGCTCCAGAGAGAGGAGCAATGGTGGAAAATCCAATCCGGCAGTTTTTCTGGAGTTTGCGCTATCCGTTGTCGGGAATACGCACCATAATTTGCAGAGGATATCGACAGCTTCGGTACTGAGGTTTAACGTTATATAAACCGTTCCCGGCGTCGGAATATCACGCAGCAATTATGCTCGCAGAGTCACCACAAGGAGGAGCGAATGAACAGTGGACTTGTTACGATAGAGGGTGGAGAGTTTCCTGTCTAAATGTATGTGTTGCGTCGCAAGCAGAAGCCAAACCTACTACTGTTTCTGCGAGGAGTAGCCTTTCTTTGATCAGCCCTGATTTCAGCGCAGTATGAGGTAAACCAAATTGTACACGATTTTTCGCCAGACGCGTCCTTTACAATCTACGGCAGTTCTTCCTTGATTTGCGAAATCCGCCCGCCCGTTTTCTGTTATATATGCAAAACTGCTTGCCCTCATTCCATCTTTCTCTAGAATCACGGGGATAACCATATGTTCGCCATCGTCGAAATCGCAGGCTTCCAGGAAAAGGTATCGAAAGGTGAGAAATTGACCGTTCCACTCCTGCCGGAGAAGGAGGGGGGTACGGTTACGTTCAATAAAGTATTGCTCCTCTCTGCAGACGGGAACGATGTGAAGATCGGCAAGCCACACATTGCGGGGGCTGCCGTGGAAGTGAAGATCGTCGGTCACGTACGCGGGGAAAAGATCCGTGTCTACAAAATGCGCAGGCGTAAACGTTACCGTAGGACGCACGGGCACAAGCAGGACTTTACGGAAGTGGAGGTGATGAAGATTACGGGGTGAAGGATGATGCGGTAATGGTTTTTCGAAGTTTCTGCATTGCCGTGAATGTAACGGCCATGTTTTGCTTGCATGCGATTGTTTCTGCCAGCCGTTCGTTTGCCTTGGAGAGGTGGTGCAGGTAGCTCAGCCTATGGCGGCGACTCAAATCGGAGGAGGAATCCGGGTCAATGACTCTGTCATCATCCCTGAATTTCGCGTTCTGGATCCGGATGTCGCTCCCATCTGAGAGCAGTATGGTTCCATGCCGCGCGATGCGCATGGGGAGGACGCAGTCAAACATGTCGATGCCCTTGGCGACACTTGTTTTCATCTGGTCGGTGACACCGACTCCCATGAGGTAGCGCGGCGCATTTTCGGGGAGTAAAGGGCATACGTCTTCGAGTACCCCGTACATCTCTTCCGGAGATTCTCCGACCGCCAGCCCTCCGATCGCGTAGCCGTCGAAGCCGATGGCTATCAATTCTTCCGCGCACTTCTGCCGGAGATCGCGTTCGAGGCCGCCTTGGACGATGCCGAAGAGGAGGGGAGACGACTTGTCATCCTTCGATGTATTTCTTGTATTTCGTACTGTGCAGAGATCGTCGTGCGTCTTTTTACACGTTTTCGCCCACCGGAGCGTTCGGTCGACCGCTGCTGTAATTGCCGATCGCGAAGCGGTCGATGGCGGACACTCGTCGAACACCATGATGATATCACTCCCCAGATTGTGTTGGATGCGTATGGACTCTACTGGACCGAGGAAGAACGGATCACCATTGAGATGTGACCGAAATTGCACGCCATCATCGTTGATGGTGCTGCTCTTTCTGAGAGAAAAAACCTGATAACCTCCGGAGTCCGTGAGGATAGGTTTATTCCATCCGATGAATGCATGCAAACCCCCCGCATCATGAATTCTCACGTCGCCCGGCTGGAGAAAAAGATGATAGGTGTTGCAGAGGAGGATTTGCGCTCCGATATCCTCGATGTCCTGTTGTGTCAGCCCTTTCATGGCTCCTGCCGTACCGACCGGCATGAAGAATGGTGTTTCGATCGACCCGTGTGCGGTCGTGAGTGTCGCTCTGCGCCCCAGAGGTGATGATTGGTGTACGGTAAACATGTATGCATAGTAGTATCTTCTTCTAAAATTGTGTTGCTAATTCATCGATTTATGAACCAATACCTTGAGCATACTCTGGAGAAAGCGGAGAATGGGTAACGTTTTCCATTCCTTTCCCACTCTTTTTGTATGATGTCACTTGATTATAAGAATCCCAAGGCGGCTATGAAGTTGCTCGTTCGTATCAGCTTTGGGTTATCACTTCTGCTCGTCGGTATTTCCCATTACATGACACTCGATATGTTTATGGGTATGGTGACTGACGGTCTCGGTCCTCTCACGATACTCGGTACCGTTTGGGGGTACATGCTCCCCGGACTCATGATCCTTGGCGGGGCACTCTTTACTATCGGGATGTACACCGAGATTGCCGCATGGGCGGCAGGTCTTGCCCTTGGCTCTATCCCCGTCGGTATGTTGCTCAAGCCCGTACTCGGCGGTGTACCGCTCCCGGATATGATGCCCGCTGCGATCAACGCGTTCGTCTGGATCCTTGTATATATTCTCGTCGTCAAATTTAGCTGCTGCTGCGGTTGCGGAAGTGCGCAGGGAAGCTGCGCATGTAAATAGTTTGTCTATTTCTAACGTTGTAGCAAAAAAACAGAGGGGCGAAGACGCCTCTCCGTTTTCTATTTAATAATCTTATCAATTAAGCCATACGCAAGTGCCTCTTCTGCTGTCATAAACTTGTCTCGCTCGGTGTCTTGCTCCACTTTCTCCAGTGATTTCCCGCTGTGCTGGGCGATCATGACATTCAGAAGCTTCTTTGTTTTTATAATATGATCTGCGTGAATGGCGATATCTGTAGCCTGCCCCTCTGTACCTCCGAGAGGTTGGTGAATCATGATCTCCGCATGGGGGAGGGCAAACCGTTTCCCCTTCGTACCTCCGAGAAGGATCAATGCCCCGCCGGACGCCGCCATGCCGAGGCACACCGTAGAGACATCGGGTTTAATAAGCTGCATGGTGTCGTACATGGCGAGCGTTGAGCTCACCTGTCCTCCGGGAGAGTTCACATAGAGCGTAATGTCTTTCTCCTTGTTTTCCTTTTCGAGAAATAAGAGCTGCGCAATTACGGTGTTCGCCACATCGTCATTGATCGCCGTTCCAAGAAAAATAATGCGCTCCTCAAGGAGGCGGGAGTAGATGTCGTACACGCGCTCTCCGAACTGTGTTTTCTCGATGACACTCGGGATGAGGACGTTGCTCGGTTGTACTCTGTCATTGAAGATGCCACCGTAGATTGTTTGTAGATTCGTACGCATACGTATAGTATACCGCAACTATGGCGGTTGCTCTAGTCAAGCATACTTGGCAATCCCTCATTGCGTATCATCTGCAAAAATCTGCGCGACCTCTCATTACAATTATCGGGCCGACGGCATCGGGGAAAACAGGTCTGTCACTCGAGTGTTCGCTCCACTTGCATGATGCATTTGGCAGGCAGGCAGAGGTGATCAACGCTGATTCCCGACAGATCTATCGGTGGATGGAAATCGGTACGGCAGCAATCACTGAAGACGAAATGCGCGGAATTCCCCATCATCTTTTCGGGATCCTTCGCCCCGATGAAGAAATCACGGCGGGAAGGTATCAGTCTCTTGCTCGCACCGTAATCGATGCGATTCATAAGCGCGGTAATATTCCTGTGCTTGTCGGAGGTTCGATGCTGTATGTCAGCTCCATCATTGATGGGCTCTCCTTCGGTCCTGTGTCCGATCCTGAGGTGCGTAAGCGTCTGGTGGGTGAGTTTTTGGAACATGACGGTGCATCCCTCTACTCGCGATTGCAGCAATTGGATCCGGAGACTGCCGCTACGATCGATCGGAAAAATGCTCCACGCCTTGTGCGGGCGGTAGAAATTTGCGAAACGTCCGGTAAGAAAAAGTCGGATCTTTTTGCCCGTGGGCAGCTTGGGACAGGAAGCTCAGATTCCGGGTACGACTCCCTGATACTCGGCGTATTTCCTCCTCGCGAGACACTCTTTCGACGGATCAATAACCGCGTGGAAACTATGATCGGGAACGGATGGATAGAGGAAGTGCAGTCTCTTATGAGGAGCGGGTACACCGAAGATGATCCCGGCATGAAGGCTGCGGGATACAGAGAAATACTGAAGTATTTGAAGACGGGGAAACCGGAACTGCATGCACTCATAGACGATATAGCTTCTAAAACGCGACGTTACGCAAAGCGCCAAATCAGTTGGTGGAATGGGGATATGCGCATCCACCGCTTCTAGGCGACAGGCCACTGATACATCTGAGGCATGGCACGAGTGTGAGTGTCACGCGGTTTCCTGCTGGTTACGGGGATCAACTCGGTTCTCAACCGGATAGAGCTCAACGTGCGCACCTGCCAGACTCGGTTTCCCTTCGGTGCTATTTGTAGTCATCACAAAAAAGATTAAAACTTAAAGACGTCATAGTGGCTTTCAATTGATTGCTTCATCTGCCAAAGCTGCTCGATCATCGTCTGGTACTGGGGCGACTCGTCGGGTGTATCTTTAGCGATGTACAGATTATAAATTTGCGTGAGGAGCCCGGCCATGTTTTGCAGTGTCAGGTCAGACTTGTCTTGCCACTCCTCGGGCATAGTTGCGTAGACGTCCATTTTTAAAAAGCTTTTGGGATCAGCAAGATCGATTTCCTTTGATGTTATGAGCTTTTTAAGCGTCTGCAAAAAGTTCTTATGGTCCTCGTCCATATTACCTGCTATGGGAGCGCCTGCCTTCTTCTGCTCCTCGAGTGTGAGGTGTGTCCCTGCCGCTTTTATGCTCTGTGCAAAATCTGCCATAGCGCTCTGTCATTATAGCAAAATCTATGAATGGATGCACGAATCTCTCATCATGCAGGGCAATTGCAACTATATCATTAGTATTGTATAATACTAAGTAATGCTCTATCAACTCCCTCACTCGTTGCGACACTTCGCCTATGAGCATGATGTGCTTCCTGCGTTCCATGCTGCGTTTTTTGCCGTTGCCGTACTCTCTGCAGCGCTCCTGAATCTCGGTGCTTTTGCACTACTCGTTATTGCGCACATGTCCCTTGATATTGTGAAGTACCGCGAGCGACACGGGTTCTCTTGGCATGCGACGCTCGAAGGTGTATTCCGCGAGAGCTTAACGGATGTCACGTTACTGCTTGTCGGGCTGGTATTTTCCGTGTACCTGCATCACACCATTGGTATTACGAGTATTGCAGGACTTATGCGTGCGGAACTCTCTCTATTTCGCATGGTGGCGGTTTTTATTCCCAAGATCGGCATTTTGCATCATTTTCTAAAAATAGTATCGCATCTTCATCACTATTTGGATCACTTGCATCCGCGTCATCTACAGGGATTGTCGAGGTGGGACAGTGTATGCATGGCGTTTATCGGAGTATCCATTGCACTCATTCTCTTTGCTGCACCATTGATGGGTGTGGACATCGCTACGGTTGCGGGTGTTCTTCTCTCTGAGTTGATACCGTGGAGGATATGATTTGCGGAGCGCTTCCAAAGAGTTCCGTTTCCACCGCTTTCGCTTCAAGAAGCCATGTTTCGCCTTTCCTCGTTTTTTGTCCAGCGCTGTAGCGCATCTGAAAATCCGCAAAGCGTTCCTCCAGTGAAACAATGCGGTCGAGCATGACTCGCTTGTCTGCGTAGTAGAGAACTTTTTGTTCTATGGTCGCGCGGTCGGGAGAGGGGAGCCGGAGCCCGTGTACCGATACGATGGAGGCGATATCCGCATATCCCCGCTTCGTCAGGAATGCAGCACATGCTTCTTCGTGACGCATGCCTGCATAGAGATTTCGCAATGCTTCCCATTCCGGCGGTTCTGCTGCAATTCCTTCTAGCTGCGTCTCAGGTTTAAAATCGACGAATCGCAGAAGATCATGGGCTTTTGCGGCGCATTGCAATGCCTTTGGCCGAACGATGATGCCGCGCTTTGACAGATATTTGACGAGGTGAACCGTCACTTCCGAAACAGTGTCGCAGTGTTTGCGGATATGTTGAGGTAGGCCGACTTCGTCTTGCCAGCGGGAGATTTCTGTATGTGTAAAAAGAGGGATATCGGAAAAACGTATCGATAGTTTCCGACCGCTCAAGTGTTTCTTCTCATCGAGCGTTATGTGTATATCGCAGGGCGTATCCACTCTGTCTACCCATTCGATGCAACGAATTCCCTCAACGTCCGAAGACTCTTCCACAAGGAGAGCTGCGTCTTTCGAGCTTAGGCGATAAAGATCTATATGCAAGAGTTGCCCGTATGGCGTTTCGTACCGCTTTTCGAGCGCGAATGTAGGACTTATGACTCCGCCTTGTACACCAAGTCCTGCAAGAAATCCTTGCAGAAAGGTTGTCTTTCCAGCACCAAGAGCCCCCGAGAGCCCTATGGTAAGCGGAACCCGGTACAGTGAGGTTGCGAGCGAGACCCCTGCGGAACGCGTAAATTTTGCATCTGGTAGCCAAATTGAGGTGGAATCTATAGTTGTCAAAATAATGGAATAGTGTTAAAATAATATAGTCACACACACCAATGCAGGAGCGTATTTCTCACAAAAATATTGGGTTTCAGAAGATTGGTCTCCGCAAGGTGCGTGAGCCGCATGCCGTGACGTATCTGCAGCATAAGGCACCGTTTTGGATCGCAACGATTTCGCTCTTTGCGTTCGTCATTGGCAATATGGTGGGTCAGCATGGGTGGTATGCATTCTTCGCATCTGTTTTGGGACGCCAAGATGATAGCGCTATTGTATATGTCGGAACAACGACTCCCGTAGAAAAGGTCGTAGATTATGATTGCTGGACCACGTTCGGGGGCGATTATAAGGAACATCAGTATCGCCTCGCTCCGGAGAAGTGCAAGGTGCCTCTTCCCGCATACGTCGGTGCCGATGCTCCTTATGATGTGTACTCGATGCGCTATATGAGTAGCTACAGTGCGACAACAGAAAATTCCGGTACACATGCAGGTATCGATATTCGCATGCCCCTTGGCACACCTGTACGTGCCGTGATGAACGGACGTGTTGTTAAAGTGGGAGAGCAGCCTTCCGGATACGGGAAGTACGTTGTGATAAAGCATCCAAATGTCCCCGACATCACACGTTCCTCTGCCCAAACGACGCTCTACTCCACCTTCGCGCATGTGAGTGCCGTGTACGTTGCCGAGGGTGATGACGTTGCCATCGGTGCGGTAGTTGCGCTTTCCGGAAACTCCGGCAAGACCACGGGACCCCACCTTCATTTCCAGATGGATAGGGAGAATGTACCGTATCTTCCGTATTTCCCCGGTTCCATGGTCGATGGGTACGCTTATACGCTCAACGCCATGGCCTATGTTGAAAGGAACCCTACCTTGCCTGCACTGCTCGTTGCGGATGCACGCAGGGTTGCCGCTGAGCGCACCACGGAAATTGCAATACATACTGCTCCGCTCAGTCCCGCAGAACGCATAAAAATTCGCAGAGAGGAGCGTCTCAGTATCCGTCTTGCGCGGCTTCACACACAAAGTCCTGTGAATGTTACACTGCAAACTGGACTGACCGATGTCGCAAGAGAGCACCCAGCGCCGCTTGCCATACCTGCTATTTTTGCATCGACAAACCCGCGTGCAGCCGTTCAATCCGAAAAGGTTGTGGAAGGAGGGAAGGTCGGCAAAGTTTCGACGGTCGATATTGTGCATGACGGATCCTTCTCCGGCCGTGAGTGGGAGAAGGTGCTCTTGCGGTTGCTCGACAGTGACGGCAATAGTGTCACCGCTCCCGATTTTTCTTCCGATCTTGTGCTCCGTACGGATTTTGGCGAGGCTGAATTCCGTCCGGCCATTCTCTCTCCGCTCGACTTCACACGCGGAGAGGTAACCGTCCATATGCTTCCGAGGGGCAGGAGAACGGTCGTGATTCGCGTGCTTCCGATGAGTGCGATCAGCAGGCCGATGGAGTTTGAGCGATAGAATGTTTATGGCTGTACCTACTCAGCCACAGCATGATGAGAAGAAGCAGTCCGGCCGCAATCGTCTTCTCAAACGTTCCCAAGAAAAGTGCCGTCACCCCAAAGAGCGTCCCAAGGCCTGCAGTGAGTGCGATGATACGCCGTTCGCTCCACCCGCGGCGTAAAAGTCTATGGTGCAAGTGTTCGTCTGCAGCATTGCCGCGCATCGGATTTGCGCCTTTGCCTATTCTTCGTACAACGACGAGCAGCACATCGATCAACGGCACACCGAGCACCAGAAACGCCGTCGCCACCTTTCCTCCGGAGTAGATTGTCAGGATGCCGAGCATGAGACCGAAAAACATCGCACCGGTATCTCCCATGAGCACTTTATTCGGAGGAAAATCAAAGAGCAGTCCGGCAACCGCTATCCCCGCGAGAACAAATGCGAGCTCGGCAACTTCGGGTTGTGCCACACGACCAGAAATACTGAGGAGCCCTATCACGAGGAATCCAATCGTCGAAAGCGTGCTCACTTGTCCCGGGATCCCGTCAAACCAATTGAGAGCGTTCATAGTGAGCATGAGCCAAAATATCGTAAAAACACCGCTCCAGAGCGGAAGGGGAATGGGGAAGGGGGAATGGGGAAGGGGGACAAATATATTATAGGTATCGAGTTTGAAAATTCCGCCTTCTACAAATGGATTTGTGAAGGTGTAGATGCGTGAGCCGGTGGCAAAGATGAGCAGTGCGACGAACGCCTGCACGAGGAGCCGGAGCCTAGGGTCAAGGCTCTTTCGGTCATCGATGAAGCTGACAAGCGCAAGCAAGAGAATTCCAATGAGAATTCCCGCGCTCTGCGCCGTCCACGGCGCAAGGAAAGCAAAAGTAAAGACAAACGTAAGTACGGCAAGAATTCCCGTGGGGTAGGGGAGCCGTCTGCGCCGCTGACCGTAGCGCTCGGGGAAGTCTAAAAGATTCAGGTGAACGAAGTCTTTGATGGCGATGCGGTGCAGTATCGCTGAGGCGAGGAATGCCAGTACGGGGGTGAGCAGCGCTTCCATTCCGGATAGTTTGATGGTTTGATAGCTATGTGCAGTATGACACGCTCCCGTAGTAATCCCAATCGTGAACTCTTTGGCATTGTTGGATCGCTCCCCGCAGCCGGTGCGGAGCAAGCGTGGTGGAATGCGCAGTTTGATACTTGTGCGATGGATGCGTTCATGGATTACTATCCGACAAAGAAGGAGAATCTTCCAGAGAGGCTCAGCGAGATGTTTCACTTTGACCGCAGGGGATATATAGTAGCTAAACAGCTACAGAAAGCCATAATTCCACTACTTGATCGTCTGGATGCGTCTGGAGCGGAGGAGGGGAGTGTGGATACGGTGGTCAATGACCGCGGTGTTCTCGCCGGATATTTTTGTCGTAGTGACCGCGTGGCACGCCGCGCATTGTGGGGCGTAGGGGAATGACTACTTTTCCATACTCGCCTCCGAGCACAAATTCGATACAATCTTTTTATGAAGGAATACCCCGTACTTGACACGGCGAATTTGCAGGGGAAAACAGTGCTGATGCGCGCAGGGTTTGACGTGCCCGTGGAAGGTGGCGTCGTTACTGATACGACGCGTATTGACGCAATGTTGCCCACTATGCGTTATATTCTGGATCATGGTGCATCCCTCATCATGATGGCGCATCAGGGACGCCCGAACGGTAAGCCCGATCCACAATTTTCTCAGAAGCCACTTGTCTTCGTGCTTGAAAAATTACTCGGAACTTCGGTCCAGTTTGCCGACACGTGCGACTCGCCTGCAACGAAACGACTTGCGAAGAATTTGCAGCCCGGTGCCGTACTACTTCTTGAGAATCTGCGTTTTGCAGCGGGGGAAACGAGCGAGAATGCTCAAGTACGTGATGCTTTTGCGCAGACACTCGCATCGCTTGCCGACCTGTATGTCAATGATGCGTTTACCAATTGTCATCGAGATCATGCGAGCATGACGGGTGTACCGATGTATATCCCCGGTTATTTGGGGTTTCATGCACAGAAGGAGGTCGAAGGATTAAGCCGTGTAACCAAAAACCCACTGCACCCTGTTACACTCATCATCAGTGGTGCGAAGATTGAAACGAAAGTCCCCGTGATCGAGAATTTCTTTACACTCGGCGACGATATTCTCGTCGGCGGTTGCATTGCCAATACTCTTCTTGCCGCTAAGGGTCTGGATGTCGGTAGGAGCAAGTACGATGAGCAGTTTCTTTCACAGGCGTCTGATCTTCTGGAAGCCAGTGGCCACGGTGGCAATGCAGTCATCCGATTGCCCTCGGATGTTGTGATTGCGAAGGAACCTTCTGTAAGGAAGCGTACACACATTGTTTCTGTGGAGGATATTCCCAGGGATCATGCGGTTCTCGACATAGGCCCAGCGTCTGTCTATTCCTATAGTGATACCATTGCAAAAGCCAAAACAATCGTGTGGAACGGTCCGCTTGGTTTCTACGAAGTACCGGAATTTGCAGAGGCTACGAAGCAGATCGCCGAAGCCATTTGTAAAGCAACACTCGGCGGAGCGGTATCCATCATCGGTGGCGGTGACACGCTGGATTTTCATGAGCGCTACGGCTTCCCTCTGAATGCCTATTCGTTTGTGAGCACTGCGGGTGGAGCAATGCTGGATTTTATCTCCGGTACGCCGCTGCCTGCGCTGGACGCTCTTGAGCGATGATGCAGTCTTTTGATATGCCGTACTACATCTTCCACGATGAACCTCCCACCAAGCATCACCGTTATCATTCCCGATGATGGAGAATCTTCCGCCTCCTTCGAAAGGCGAATAGCCGAGTCGCTCGGTAATGTGCTCGTCGTTCTTTCCGGCATGGAGCAGGTCATGTACAAGGATCGAGATTCGCGCAGGCGCATCTTTGGTGTTTGTAAAAAATTCAGCACGCGCGTAACGCTTGCTGCACGCTCAGCGGTGATTTCTCGTACGGCACGGAGCAAGGGCATTACCGTCATCGATTCTCCGCAGAAACTCAAGAACTTCCTCGCGGGACATCCTGCTCTCAATGATGCTCTGCGCGAGTTTGAACCGAAAATCTGGCGTCAGGAACTCAGGAGCCGTTTGCAGGCGATGGGACTTCTTTCACTGCCGAAACTCCGCATCTGGGCACTTATCCTTGTGAGCTTTTTCCTGCTTGTTTTCATTGTTCTGCGTTTGCTTCCGTCCGCAACCGTGCGAGTGTGGCCGCGCGAGGAGACCGTTTCACAGACGGTCAATATTTTTCTTGCACAGTCGGGTGCTGTAACATCGCTGCCGGAACGAGTGCGCATCATGGAACTTTTGCCAATAACCGTCGAAGTCAATCGCACCATAACATTTGATCAGGTCAGTAAACAATTTACCGGCAAAAATGCGCGTGCCGTCATGAAGGTGATGAATAATGCAGACGAACCCTATTGGCTGAAAGCAACCTCCAAGCTGCGCAATGAAGCAGGTGTCGTGTTCCGTATAGAGGATTCCATAGAGGTACCGGCAGGGGGAGCAACACTTGTGCAGGCGAAGGCAGATCCCGTTGATGTGTACGGCCAAATCGTGGGGGAACGCGGGAATGTACCCGCGGGAGTACGGTGGAATTTCCCCGGGCTTACCAGAGACGAGCAACAGCTCGTGTACGCCATAAACACAGAACCGGCAACGGGGGCATCCAGCACGTATCGTACAATACTCAGTGCCGAGGATATGTCTTTGGCAGAGAAGCAGATGAAGGCGGAACTCCTGACGGAAGCGAAGCAGATTATGGATGAGCGTAAAGCTGTCTTAAACGCCGAGCATACAGACAGGGTCTATGATCTTTTGTACTACGATGATCTCACAAAAACCGAGTATCGCGATATAGTGCTCCCGTCGCAATTTCTCGGATTTCCGGTGCAAACGGTTCCCGTGCAGGGGGGGATTGTCTATACGATGTTTGCCTACGATACCAAAGACGTTCTCGATACCCTGAGCGCAGAGCTTGCGTCTCATGTCGGAGCCGGACGTCGCCTTTTAACGCAGACACTTACCCTTGATCGCCTCGTAGCGCACGTGATCGACTACGACGATAATTTTTCCTGGGTGAAGATAACGGTGGATCTTTCTGGTTCGGAGCAGTATGTCTTAGATCCGCTCTCACCGACGGGAGCAGTATTTGCCAGAAAGGTCCGCGATGCTATCAAGGGGATCGCGTTTTCGGACGCAGAGCGTATCCTTAGCAACTTTCCCGAGGTCAAGCGGGCGGAACTCCGTCTACGACCGCCATGGTCTCGTACACTCCCGGGAATTCCCTCGAGTATTGTCATAGAGCCGATAATCGAGTAACGGTGAACATATGTTGCTGCCGTTCGTCTATTTGACTTTGTCAATTGATAGTTAACATAAAATGCATTATGTTAAGTAGGATGAATTGTGGATAAGTCCTTTCACCCACTCCCCCATGCTGCCTGAAGCCAAACCATCGGCACTCAGCAAAGCAATTGACCGGTACCTTACGTTCCTGCGCGCAGAGGAAAACAAATCGCCGCTCACTGTGTCCGCCTATCGGCTGTCGCTCAATCTTCTTCTTCGGTTTTTGGACGCCGAGTCCCCCGCCGGGATCGATAAGCAAACCGTACGCGTCTATAAATCCGGATTACATAGTTACCGTACGCGAGCGGGACGCGAGCTTGCGATCAGGACAAAGAATCATCATTTGACGATTCTGCGTGCATTCCTCCGTTATCTTATCCAGGAAGAGGAAGCCGATGTGTACCCTCCCGATCGCATCACGCGCTTTAAAGAAGAGGAACGCAAAGTCAAAGTCCTCTTCCGTGACGACATGGAGAGTTTACTGAGCGCACCGGACACAGAAACCAAAGTCGGCAAACGCGACAAGGCGATTCTGGAACTCTTCTTCTCGACAGGGCTGCGTCTTGCGGAGCTTCGCTCGCTGAATACCGATGACCTGAACTTCGAAACGCAGGAAATCTCCGTTCGCGGGAAGCGCGGGAAGATCCGCGTTGTCTTCCTGAGTGACCGCGCTGTGGAGGCATTGCAGCGGTACCTCGAGATCCGTCTCGATCATTTGGTCCCCCTCTTCATACGCAATTTCGCGAAGGCGAATCGGGAGTTGCCACCCGGAGAACACTTTCGTCTTTCACGGATTTCCATTTACCAGATCGTGAAGCGTTATGCTCGTGCAGCCGGGATTATGAGTAACCCCTCGCCCCATACGCTTCGCCATAGCTTTGCGACGGATTTACTGCGCAACGGAGCTGACCTGCGATCGGTACAAGAAATGCTCGGACATAAAGATTTGGGAACGACGCAGATCTACACGCATGTCACTAATCCCCAGCTGAAAGAAGTGCATAGGAAGCACCATGGGAAGTAATCCGGAATTTGTTGTTACGAACATTCGCTTTGGATTCTCGTGACCAAGAGAATTACATGCGGGATCTCCGTGCTCATTGTCATTCCGTTGCTATCTCTGCTGCGATGCTGGTGCTGAAATCACTTATAGTATATCTGCCTCTATTTTCGCATTCTTGAGATGCTCCTTCGTTCGCGTAGACAAAAACTTTAAGAGTCTCCCCTTTGTACTGTGAAGCCAATTGCTCCATTCTTGCCGTTAGTTCATCGGGTGTACAGTGCACCGATCGATCTCCAACGTTACCACCAACGTCTATGCGGAACTTTTTGATAAAGGGTTCGTAGACAATGGCATCTGCCAATGCTTCTGCTGCTGGACGATGCGCCCGCATGCCAACTTCGCCTTCTTTTCGGTGGAGTTCATATTCCATAGCGGATGAATATACCAGTATACTCATCTCGACCCAAATCTGTTGTCCTCATTTTGCATTCGTAATCTGATGTGCTAGATCTCCGAAATGATACCGGTTTCTGGGTCCCGCTTTAGATTCAGGAATTTGCATGCGGCATTGATAGCACGTATGCCTTGTGCTCCCATGCCGCGATGCAACAGGATTTCTTTGTCAGATTTTCCTTGCAGACCATCGAGCGTGTTGACCTGTAAACAAAACAGTACCTGCTGCATGCCTCTCCTATGCCCGGCAATCTTGTCTTGGATGTGGCCAAAGTCCGTCGCAAGTTTTTCATGTTTCGATGCACTGGCTAATGGTATGGATGGATCCGGTTTCAGAGCTATTCCCTCTACATTACAAAAACTAATAAATTTCTCGTACGGTATGCCACGACTTTGAAGTAATCTTTCTCCTTGGTCTGTAGGGTAGTTTGCTGCATAACGCATAGTAGCTTCTTCATGTTCGGCCCACTGGTGTTCCATGTCTTTCATACCGAGCAATCGTAGAACATTTGTCAATGCTTGCACAAGATCGATGTTTCCTTCTACGCCGCTGCTTCTGATTTTTTACGTTCGTGTTCCTTGAGAAATTTCTTTCGAAGACGAATACTCGTTGGCGTTACTTCCACAAGTTCATCATCACCGATGTATTCGAGTGCCTGTTCGAGCGTCATTTCCTGCATAGGGATCAGTGTCATCGCTTCGTCCGTGCCGGAGGCACGCATGTTTGTAAGCTTTTTATTCTTCGTCGGGTTCACCGTCATGTCCTCCGATTTTCCGCACTCCCCTATGACCATTCCTTCGTAGACGGGTGTCGCTGGTTTCACAAAAAGCTTTCCTCTGTCTTGCAGATTCCAGAGCGAAAATGCCATGGTCTCGCCCGTGACCATACTGATTATGGATCCTCTGGTGCGTCCCGGGAGTTTACCTTTTTCCGGGTCAAACCGAAGAAACGAGTGGTTCATAATCCCCTCGCCTTTGGTTTCTATAATGAAGTCTCCGCGAAACCCGAGGAGACCGCGCGTCGGGACGGTGAATTCCAGACGCGTGTGCTTGTCTTTCGTGCGCATGTCGAGCATCTCGCCTTTCCGCATGCCAAGCATCGTGATTACGGTGCCGGAGAATTCTTCCGGAACATCGATGATGACGTGTTCCACCGGTTCGTGGACTGCCCCGCCGATCTCGCGGAAGATCACCTGCGGGCGGCTCACCTGAAGTTCGAAGCCTTCACGGCGCATGGATTCTATGAGGACGGCGAGGTGCAGCTCCCCTCTTCCGGAAACCTTGTAACCGTCCGCTCCTTCCATCGGTTCCATGTGAAGGCCGACGTTTGTCTCTTGTTCGCGCTCAAGCCGTGCGCGAATGTGCCTCGTCGTCAGTAAGTCTCCTTCTTTTCCTGCAAACGGCGAAGTATTGACGAGGAAATTCATGCTGATCGTCGGCGGGTCGATGGTGATAGCAGGAAGCGCTTGCGCGTCCTTCGTTCCTGCGATTGTTTCGCCCACGTAGATATCGGGAATTCCTGCGATGGAAACGATCTCCCCTGCTCCCGCTTCTTTCACTTCCATTTTCTTGAGACCCTCTGCCATGTAGATCTTTGTGATCTTTCCGGCGCGTTTGGTGCCGTCTTGAGCGATGACTGTCACCTGCTGTCCTACTTTTGCCGTACCTTCATAGATACGGCCGATGCCCATGCGGCCGACATACTCATCGTATGCGAGCGTGCTTGGCTGCATGCGCAGGGGAACGTCTGACTTCTTCGGAGCCGGTGGTACGTGGCTCAAGATCAGATCCAGGAGTGGGCCGAGATCCTTCCCTTTGCCCTCGAGTGTAGCTTGAGCTATTCCTTCACGGGCGTTTGCGTAGACATAGGGAAAATCGAGCTGCACGTCGGTTGCTCCAAGCATCACAAACAGATCAAAGACCATATCGACTGCCGCCTTCGGGTCTGCAGCGAGCTTATCGATCTTGTTGATGACGACAATCGGCCGAAGCCCGAGCTCAAGGGATTTCTTCAGTACGAATTTCGTTTGCGGCATGGGCCCTTCTTGCGCATCTACAAGCAGCAGTACGCAGTCGACCATCCGGAGGATGCGCTCCACTTCCGACCCGAAGTCTGCGTGGCCGGGGGTATCGACGATATTGATCTTCGTTTCTTTATAGCGGATTGCGGTATTTTTCGCATAGATGGTGATGCCGCGCTCGCGCTCTTGGTCGTTGCTGTCCATTGCAAGTTCTATGGCTTCCTCGTGCGCAGCGTAGGCTCCGCCTTGTTTCAGGAGGGCATCCACGAGCGTTGTTTTGCCGTGGTCAACATGCGCGATAATGGCAATATTTCGTATTTCCATACGCAAGAGGCCGAGAGAGACTACACGAAACCGCGCCCTATGCCAGCTAGGAAGCCGCGGTTTTGCGGTTTCGGAAGAGGCTCGATTTACCTGCTCTTCATGCCTCCAACCCGCAGCATTTCGGCCACGTCCTCCATCATGCCCTCAAATTCCACTTCGTCCATTTCCATTCCCCGATCTCTCATGGCGTCCATCATCGCAGCATTGTAATTGTCTCCCTTCATCATCTTCATGCCGCGGCCGCCCATCATATGGCTACCTGCGCTTGCAAGAATTCCGAGGGCAATGCCTATGCCGATGAGCCAGAGGCTTGCGTGCTTCAATTGGTTTTTACTTAGGTTTTTATTCGCCCAGAGGACAAGGAGTATGACACCGGCTATAAGGAGAAGCACAGAAAGCATTCCGAGCTTTGCAAACAGAAAATGTTGGTAGTACATACGCTGTGGGGAGAAAAGTTAGCAGTAGTATACCCTTTCTCGGTTCTTGCTGTACACCGCATCTCACCCCTCATTCCTGTTCAACAGGTCTACGTACATTTTTTTGCATAGATTGCATCAATCCCCATAGTTTCATTACTGCATTTCGAGCAAGAGTGAAGATATTCGAGAGTGAGAACGAGTTTGCACGGAGCAGCTCCATTATGTTGAGCATCCGTCGTACGGTTTCCGTATCATTTGGACTCAATCTACTATTACCTTCCTTGTTCATCCGCGATTGATTCAAAGAGGTTTTCAGAGCAATGAATTCGTCGAACGCTTCTCGATCGTCTCCCGCACACTTCATCAAATGCAATTTAATAGAATGATTTCCTATAATGATGTTCAGCAGTGCATTGAGTTCATCGTATGTAGGGGGGACTTCGAACGTCGGAGGCTTTTGTCTGGGTGTTTTGGTAGATGTATCAAGTGACATTGCACTGAGTGGAAGAAATAAGTGCGCTATTTTTAGTGCATGCGCAACTTTCTTGCAAGGCTTTGCTGTGCAATATTTTTAGACTGTTGTTATTTTGAACAACTGAAAAAGCTCCGAGAAGACATGTGTTGGTACTAGGAAGGCTTTTGCTTCAACGATGTCTGCATAATTAACACTTGCATTACTTTATAAACATGGTGAGTTGATCATCATGCGCAGAAAAGATCCCTCGTTTTACAAGGCCTTCCAGACGGTTGTACGTTGTGATGCGGTTGAGCTTTGCACTCGTGGCGTACGTACTTCCGGAGCGGCACTGAGCTTAAGGCCGATGAGGTACAGTCTCGCCTCGGAGGGTTCTAAACCAACGGACTGTGTGAAATTATCGACCTTTTTGCATTGCCCTCTCTAGAGAAGTGCATCGATCTTTGCTGCCAGTATGAAGTCGTTTTCGGAAAGTCCGCCAATTGCATGTGTGCTGAGTGACACCGTAACGCGGTTATAGCGATGGACGAAGAGATCCGGGTGGTGGCCTTCCTGTTCTGCGAGACCTGCGATTTTGTTGACGAGGACTATGGCATCTTGGAAGTCAGTCAATTCAAATGTCCGCGCGATTGTCCTACACGTATCATCAGAGAACCACTCAGGAGTTTCCAGAAGAAAATGCATCACCTGTTCCGGCGTAAGCGCGGGGATTCCGCCTTCGCAGGGTTGACAGCGACGTTTGGTGAGGTGCGACATGGTATTACAATACGATGCGTAGGAACTTCCTTTTCCCCACTGTATACATGCCCGCTTCTGCTTTTGCATTAGAGTCTTTGATAGAAACATCATCGTTCTTGATGCCACCTTGCTCTATCAATCTTCGCCCATCGGATTTTGATGTAATCAGTTTCTGCTCCATGAGCACATCCAGGAGCAGCGAGCCCTTCTTTACCTTTACCTCCGTGGCATCGTCCGGTGCTTCGCGGGCAACGAAGACTTTATCGAAATTTGCAACCGCGGCATCGGCTGCCTTTGCTCCGTGGTAGAGCGTGACTATTTCTTTGGCGAGCCGTACCTTTGCGTCACGCGGTTTTTCCTTCAGTATGGATGCAATTTCCTTCATGGGTACATCGGTGCAGCACTCGAAGTAGGTCTTCATCATGTCGTCTTTCATGCTCATCACTTTGCCAAACATGTCGTTTGGGGCATCATCAAGGTAGATGCAGTTATTGTAAGTCTTGCTCATCTTGCGCCCGTCCGTTCCTTCAATGAGCGGCGTCGTGAGCACAAACTTTTCGCGTTTGCCGCTTGTCGATTGCAATGTGCGCCCCGCAAGCATATTGAATTCCTGATCCGTCCCGCCGAGTTCGCAATCAACATCCAAAAAAACAGAGTCGTACCCTACCATCAGCGGATACATAAATTCGTGAAGATGTATGGGTTTCCCCTTTTCCAGACGCTCCTCAAACATCGCGCGTTCGATCATCTGCTGGACGGTAAAATGCGAGGCAAGCGTGATGATTTCTTCGAAACGAAGTTTCTCCAACCATTCGTGGTTGTAACGGACGGTGATCTTGTCGAAGTCGATTACTTTACTCGCCTGTTCTTTGTAGGTCGCGAAGTTTTTTTCTACATCTTCTCTGGTGAGTGGCTGGCGCAAGCCCTCCCGATCACTCGGATCCCCTATCATTGCCGTAAAGCTCCCGATGATCAGGATTGCTTCGTGCCCCTCGTTGGCAAATTGCATGAGTTTGCGCATGGGGACTGTGTGCCCGAGGTGAATCTTGCTGCTCGTTGGATCGATGCCCCAGTAGACGCGCATTTTCTTGCCGGATTTCACTTTCTCTTCCGCGAGATCTTTGGGAATCACTTTGGCGACCGATCGTGTGAGGAGTTCACTCATGGGAATAGAATACTGGAAGATAGGGGAAGTAGGGAAATGGGGAAATGGGGAAATGGGGAAATTGGGAAATGGGAGCGAAGTTCTTGGAGTTCAGGCAACATGTGCATATGAAATTTAAAGTTTTGCTCGGCGGGAGGCTGGATGCGATTCTTGCAGGGCAGACCTCGCTCAGCAGAAGCAGAGTGAGAAAGGCGATCGATCTGGAGCTTGTTACAGTAAACGGAGAAGCGATGTTGAAGCCCGCGAAGAAGGTACGAGAAGGTGACTTTGTCGAGATCGACGTCGATGCATTGCCGGTGGAGGGTGCTTTGGTAACGCCCATAGATCTTCGGCTCGAGATCCTCTATGAAGATGACGCGTGTATGGTTATCTCTAAGCCCGCCGGCATCGCGGTGCATCCCGGCAGCGGCATGCCGGACGACGAGAAGACCATTCTCCATGGAATAGCGTGGCTCTTTCTTAAGAGGGGTATCCCCTTCTCCACGGAGACTGCGCTTGTGCACAGGCTCGACAAGGGCACAACAGGGTGTCTGCTCATAGCAAAGACTGCCGCGGCGCACATAGCACTACAGGAGCAATTTTCCAGCCGCACGGTGAAGAAGTTCTACCTTGCTATTGTTTCTGGGGTACCCGAGCATCGGGAAGCCGTTATCGATGCGCCGATCGGCAGGAATCTGACGGATCGTACGAAGATGTCCGTGCTCCAAACGACTGTGAGTAAAGATGCAAAAACAAGCTACGTCGTTTTGGATGCTTCCGCAGAGTGTGCACTGCTTCGCTGCGATCTCCATACCGGTCGCACGCACCAGATTCGTGTTCATCTTGCCAGCATCGGCCATCCTCTACTCGGTGACGACAAATACGGTTCTTCACAGAGTAACGAGCATTCGCTGCAGTGCGGTGCAGATCACCTCTGCCTCCATGCGCATTCTCTCGCGTTTGTGTCTCCGGCTGATAACATACAGCACAGAGTCCGTGCTCCGCTTCCTTCTTTCTTCCGTGATGTTCTTACTGAAGCCGGGCTGAAAGTTCCAAAATCATAGGGCATCAGCCTGCCCTGAAATTGTTTGTCACCTCTTCTACAGTTCCGAGTCCTTCACGTTCTAGGTGTTCTCTCAGTGGTAGCATACTTTCTTTTGATCCTGAAAGCTGGACACACCCGATGCACCGTAATCGTGTGCCAATTAGCATATCCTTCAGATGCCCTGATTCCACTAACGCATTCCATACAACCTCCAGCTTTTTTTCCATCTCGTCTTCATCGAAATCATCCGTAGTCGAAAATTCTGCACTATTACCGTAATAAGCGACAAATTGAAGCATGGAGCGATGATAGGACTCTCTTACGGGGAGTCTACTTTTTTTGTGAGTTTTTGCAGGCTTCCTTCCGTAATAATAATTCGGTCACAGGTTACGGCCGGAAGATAATGACATATTCGAGCGTATCGATAATGTAACCGTCCTTACTGCGGATGACGATGCTGTAGACATTGCGCCCGCGTTTGAGCGTACCCAGTTCCACGCTCGCAATGTAATTGAAGAATGTTTTGCCCGCTTGGTAGAGGCGGAGGCGATACCCGTTCACCCAGACGCTTTCGGTTTCCTTCGGAACGTTTCCCTCTATCACATTCTCAGTGTTCGAGGTTTCAAACTCCGTGCTTCTACTCGGCGCATAGATGGAGATGCTTTTGGGCATCAGTGGCAGATTATTGGGCAATTGCGATTCCTCCGTACTCCGCGGCTGCGTTCTGAGCGGCGGGGTATCTTGGGATTCTGGCAGGTTTTCTTTCTCCTCTGCGAGGATTCCTTCTTCCCCTTCCTGCAGCAAAATAGTAAGCAGAGCCGGTTCACTGCGGTAGCCGCCGCGGTTGATAGCGGTGACTTCGTATACGTTTTTACCTTGGGAGAAATTTTGGAGTTTTGTACTCGCGAGGTATGACCACTCCTTGTCCCCAGGGGTAAAGAGCTGGAGTCTGTAACCATTGACGACAATGCCCACAGTATCGCTTGAGGCCGTTCCCGATATCTCGATTTCCTCTCGACCTGTTTGGTACGTTTCCCCGTTTGCTGCCGGCTCTGTGATCGCAGGTGCATTCGGCGGTTTTCTGTTGCGCTTAACTGTGCGGAGCGCTTCGGCAACAACGACGCCGTTTACATCCACTGCCTCTATGGCGATTCCTATGTCGTCTTCCTCCGGCAGTGCGATCTCTTGCGTATATGTTCCGGCTTCCTTGTTCACTGTTGCGAGGTATCCGTTGATACGCACTTTGTCGATGGCACCCCCGAATCGTCCCGAGACTTCTACCGTGCTCGTGGCGATGGTATCTCCTTCCTTCGGCGTCCCTACTGTAAGCGTCGTATCATCATTGCGCTTCTCCTGCCCCGATGTGGCAGGACTCCCCGGCTGAGAGAGTGCTGCGTAACGTATGCGGCTCCCCTCTACAAAGGGCGACTGCAGCTCTGCCACGCTGACGGGGTTCCTGTGTATATAGAGATCCGGTGCGTTCTCGTTTCCCGGCGGAATGGTGAATGTTTGCCCCTCGCCTACGATGACAGGCGAGCTGTTTCCTGCAACAAGCACACTGAGACCGATTCCGTCTGCCGAGTACACCGTAATGGAGCGCGGTGAAAAAACGATTTCCCCTTTGGACGGCACTTCTGCCTTGATGTAGGCACTCTCCAGTGTCCGAATGATGGACCCTGAATACGTGTTGAGAGGGGGGGTCGCCACCCAGACTGCACCCTCTTCCAAACGAATGCCGATGACAGACTGCGTATCACCTTCATTGCTCTTTGTCATTGTAAGGTGTGTGCTCTCGTCGAGACGCGCTATCGTACCGTCAAAGAACAGCATCGTTGCAAAATTTCGCGGGCTGCTAACGACGGTGTCTCCTGCGTACAGTTTCAGCTCATCTTCCGCGCGTACAAGCGGTCCACCCTCTATAGATACATTGATGATTCCTCGTTCTTCCACTTGGAGTATTGCTGCCGTTTTTCGCACGGCGTTCCCGACACCGAAGTACGTCAGAACAGAATTTCCGCCAATGATCAGGACAAACGCCACCATACCCACGACCGTCATCCTGCGGATGCGGGAATGATGTTCGATCGAGCGTGAATATGGCGTGTGACGCCTGTGCCGTCGTTGCATCATAGGAGGAATATGATAAAGAGCGTGCGGCTCTGAGTAAAGCTCAAACTGAACCGTTGCTGCTTTGCCCCTACAGCGTTACGCGTGCTATTTCGGTCGGCAGCGTCACTTTTTGCTCTACGAGAAGCTTTCCCCATTCATGCATGGTGCGGTAACCTTCCCCTTTCGCTGTCTTCAGGATGGATTCTGCGGTATCATTTTCAAAAATGAGCTTTCGGAGCGCTGGTGTGATAACAAGGAGTTCGGGGAGTGCCGTTCTTCCGTCGTAGCTTTCGTTTTCCGTAGGATCGCACGTTTTGGTCTTGCACTCCTGTTTCAGCGTGCGCACAAGCCTTTGTGCCAGGACGGCGCGCAGCGCCGGTGCGAATGTATACGGGCTCACGCCCATGGAGAGTAAACGGGGGATGGCTTCTACGGCGGAATTCGTGTGCAATGTGCTCAGGACGAGGTGACCCGTCAGTGCAGCATCTATGGCTGTTTGAGCGGTTTCAAAATCGCGAATTTCGCCCACCAAGATGACATCAGGGTCATGACGGAGAATTGACCGCAGTCCCAAAGAAAATGTGTAGTCGTGTTCGATGTCTATTTGGCTTTGCACTATACCCGGGAGTTCATATTCTACGGGGTCTTCCAGCGTTATGATGTTGCGTGCTTTACCGACAATGGTGTTTAAGAGGGCATACAGAGTCGTTGTTTTCCCTGAGCCCGTAGGACCGGTAATGAGAAAGAGTCCGTTAGGCACCTCCATGATTTCTGCGAGCTTCGTGTGGATCTCCTTCGGAAAGCCGAGTTTTGCAAGCGGTACGATTCCGCGAGCTGGATCGAGCAGACGCAGTGTAAATTTCTCTCCGAATCGCGAAGGAATGGATGCGACCCGGACGTTGATCACGCTTCCATTGACCGTGAACGTGTAGTGTCCGTCTTGGGGAATGTTTTCCACGTTGAGCTTCAACTTCGCTACAAATTTAATCTGTCTGACGAAGTCTCCGTACGTTGTATGAGGTACCGTTGCGATGTTCTGCAAGATTCCATGCAGGCGGACTTCCAAGCGTACGCGATCCTTCTCCGGAGCGAAGTGGATGTCGGAAATGCCCCGCGCTGCGCAGTATTCCTGCAGAGCATTTTGTAGTGCTTTGCCATCGAGACCGTCCCATTGGATGTCTGTGGGCATATCTGTTCATTATACCACATTGCAGCAAGTTCGGACAGCGGATAATAGCGCTCCTCTGCAGGAGCACGGTCTGATAGAATCGCACCCCATGGTTGCCGCGTACCGTCTTCTCTCCGAGTCTCAGCGCAAGCGTTTCAGTAAGCAACGCATGGTGATCGTCCATGCGGGGCTCCTTATCGTACTGCTCATTATCGCATCTCGGTTACTGGAGCTTCAGGTCGTGAAGGGGGGAGATTTTCGTGCGCTGGCCGAGAGCCAGCACTTTGGAGGAGTCGTACTGCCGGCGCGGCGCGGAGAAATACTTTCTCGCAATAGCAGGACGGGGGAAACCAGTATCTTTGCAACAAACACAACGCTCGATATGGTCTACGTTGATCCTCTGATTACCGATGATGCGTCACTCATAGCGCGTCAGCTTTCCGATGTCCTTCTTACCGATCAGTTCCATGCGTCTTGCGTTGCTGGCAGTGACAGCTGTCCGGTAGAGCTTGCCCTATATTACAAGGCTTCGTTTGATCCGCTCGAGCGCGTTGCCAGACTGCAGACAGGTTCACTTATGTTAGAACCGCTGCACGGAAGACTCCCCGAAGTTCCGCCGGGCAGTTCCCCTGCTATCGACGACGTACGCAGAACGTTTGTGAATGACATCCAAAAAAAGATCAGTGAAAAGCGCGTGACGTTTGTTCCTCTCTTGTACGGAGCGACGAAGCTGCAGATTGCCGATGCACATCAGCTCAATATTCCCGGGGTGTATGCGGTACGTAGCAGCAAAATCATCTTTGCCAATCCGGAGGAGATCGCACAACTGCGTATAGGTGCCATTGCCCGGCAGCTCGAGAGCATTGTGGGAACAGATGATGAAACATTGAAGCGAATGCTACGTTCCAGACCGCTCAGATACGTGCCGATCATGCGGAAACTCCCGCCCGATCTTTCCCTTAAAGTTCGTGAGTTAAAGCTCCGATCTGTGCAGGAAACGAATGCACGTAAACGTGAGGCTCCAACTCGTGAAGCAGCACAACTGATCCAAGATCCCCTGCGATCGGTCGCATTGCTTCCTGAGCACTGGCGCTATTACCCGGACGGGCAAGTGGCATCAACTGTTGTCGGGTTCCTCAATGCGCTGCAGGAGGCTCAATATGGCATTGAGCGTACGTTTGATCTCAATCTCAAAGGTCAGGAGGGATTAATTGCCACAGTATCCGATCCCCAGGGTGGCCAGATCCTCACGGCAAATCAGGCTATTATTGATCCGAAAGACGGCGATAGCATCGTTTTGACCATTGATCGTTTCATCCAGAAGAAGGTAGAGGAAATCATGGACAAGGCAGTGAAAGACTTTCAGGCGGAGAGCGGACAAGCGATCATCATGGATCCGTTCACCGGCCGTATTATCGCCATGGTGAATGCGCCAACGTTCAACAGTAATTCGTACGGCGTCGTGTACGAAAAAGAGCCTTGGTTCCTTGATGAAAATAGGCAGAGTGAAGTTGTCGTTGAGGTGTATGCACCCGTGACAAACCAGTTCATCGTGAAGGCATACTATGATGATCTGTTTACAGAGGAAGGAAGGATGCGTTTGACGGAAGCGACGCGTGAAGCGCTTTCTGAACTTGAGAATCTCTATGATCTTCGGGATATCGTTCGTTACTACCTCTACATAGGGGAGAACAATCGGCGTGAAATTTTTCCGACCAATCGAACGAATATTTGGCTCGTCTATAAAAATACGATCGGCATCGGTGCGTACCTCAACAGAACCATCCAACAGATCTATGAGCCCGGCTCCGTCTTTAAGCCGGTCACCATGGCAATTGCGATCGACCAAGGGGAGGTAACGCCCGAAGACATCTACGATGACGAGGGGAGCGTGGAGGTAGACGAGTACACAATCAGGAACGCACTGCTTACGACCTATGGCAAGGTTACGATGACATACTGCCTTCAGTATTCCATCAATACCTGTATGACTTCGGTATCCATGAAGCTCGGACAGAAGCTTTTTCACCGCATGATAGAGCGCTTCGGCTTTGGCAAGATCACCGGAGTGGAACTGGAGGATGAGCTCCCCGGAGAAATCCTTCCGTGGCGGCAGTGGAGCAGGGCGCTCCTCGCGACGTCGGCGTATGGACAGGGAATTTCCGCCACGTCTCTGCAGGTAGCGACTGCGTGGTCTGCTCTTGCAAACGGCGGAAAGCTTATAAAACCAACGATTATCGATAGTATTGTCAAAAATGACGGAACAGTGATGCAGACGGAGGTACGCGTAGTCGATCAAGTGATAACGCCGGAAGCCTCGGATACGATTACAGCAATGCTCGTGCGTTCTGTGGAAGAGGGTTGGGCACGCACTGCGGCGATTGCCGGTTACAGGATTGCCGGGAAAACAGGCACCAGCCAGATAGCGGGTCCCGGAGGGAAGTACGAAACGGGAACAGGTTCTACGATCGCTTCCTTCGCGGGCTTTGCGCCCGTCCCGCATCCGAAGTTTGTCTTACTCATTAAGTTTGATCGTCCTGCGATCAAAGCAGCAGAACATGGTGCAGGCTCCGCTGCACCGGTGTTCAAAGAGATCGCAGACTTTCTCTTCGATTACTATGGAATTCCTCCGGGTGATGTTGCCAAATGAAGTCTTTGCTTCCTGTTACTTCACCGTCACAGACTTCGCGAGATTGCGGGGCATGTCGGGATTTTTGCCGCGCTTCACGGCGAGGAAGTACGCGATGACTTGGATGGGAATGATATTGACGATCGCTTGAGCCGCTCCTGCATCGGGGACGCGCACCCACTCGTCAAACGCCTCATGACGCTTAGGCGCTATGCCTATCGCCATGGCGCCGCGAGCCTTGAGCTCGATGGTATTATTGATGATGTCACGCGTTACTTCATCGTTACCTATGAGCGCGATACAGGGTGTCCCCTCCTCTATAAGGGCGATCGGGCCGTGTTTCAGTTCGCTTGCGGCAAATCCCTCCGCGTGAATATAACTTACTTCCTGAATTTTGATGGCGCTTTCCAATGCCATCGGGTAGTTCCAGCTTTTGCCGATGATGTACAGGTTTTCATGGTCAGAGATCCTGCCCGCGAGTTGCTCGAGGAAATCGATGTATCGGGGGTTCAACATATCGTTGATCATGGACGATGTTTCGAGGAGCAGCATCTTTCCTGCGTGGAGTTTCCCGGCCATGGCATGCGCTATGAGCAGGAGGACTGCCATCTGCCCCGTCAGCGCTTTCGTTGATGCGACAGCACGCTCCGGACCTGCGTTAATCAGCAGAGAAAAGTCCGCTTCGCGGCTGATGGTGGACCCCTCTGCATTCACGATGGCGAGCACCGTCGCCCCTTTTCCTTTAGCCATCTTCATGGCCTCCAGTACGTCTGCTGTTTCTCCGCTTTGGCTAACGACGATGAGCAGACTTTGGGGTTTAAGAAAGTGATGGTGGACTGTAAATTCTCCTGCAGAGGTAACGTTGACGTGGTGATCGGCCACAACAGAAAAGAAATATTCCGCAGCCATGCACGCCTTGTGCGCCGTGCCGCACCCTATGAGGAATGTGCCTTGTGCGTTTTTGATTGCGTCTGCGATTGTCAGGATTTGTTCATCGCGCTGATTGACTGCGCGGGCAATAGAATCCTTTTGCTCCATGATCTCTTTAAGCATGAAGTGAGCAAACTCTCCTTTTTGCGCCTGTTCCAGTGACCATGTAATTTCGACTTCGCGCTTCGGGCGCTCTTCTCCGGTACGTAAATCTGTAAAGAGGATGGAGATCCCGTCTGTCACGACCATCTCACCGTCATCCAGGTAATGAACGATGCGTGTGTGATCCATGAACGCGGGAATATCCGATGCTATAAAATAGCCCTCTATTCCCCGATCTTTTTTTGTATCGGATTTTCTTCCCTTGGCCACGCCGATGATGAGTGGCGAGCCCGTACGCGCCGCGACTAACGTGTTACTTTCTGTGTGGAATGCGAGGATGCCGAAGCGTCCTTCGAAACGATTGCAGGCGTTGCGGACTGCCGAGGCAAAGTCGCCAGTCTTTTGTAGTTCCTCTTCTATGAGGTGGGGAATTACTTCTGTGTCGGTTTCACTTATAAATGTATGACCGAATGCCACTAATTCATCGCGGAGCTCTCGGTAGTTTTCAATAATGCCGTTATGAACAACGGCGATTGCCCCGTCACCGCTCAGGTGCGGGTGGGCATTGGCCGGTGTTACTCCTCCGTGCGTAGCCCAACGCGTGTGGGCTATTGCGAGATTGCACGATCCGGCGAAATGATCGGAGTCTATTGCGCTTATTTTTCCGATATCTTTACTCACTATTGTTCCCTCAGGACGTCTGCACGCAACTCCCCAGGAGTCGTACCCTCTGTACTCGAGGTTTTTCAACCCCTCAACGACAAGTTTCCCTGCGTCTTGTCTTGTGCCTATGTATCCGAATATCCCGCACATTTGGCTGATTGAAGCGAAATCTTACGCTAAATTCTCTGGAAGTCAACCTGCAGAGGGTTGGGATGGCATGAGAGGTTTGGGAGAATCGTTGACGTGATCACATCTGAGCATTACAGTCTTTCAGCTTATGCCAATCATACAGTCCGCCATCAAACGTATGCGTCAAAACGCGGTCCGAAAGGCCAGGCGTCTTCCTGCAAAAACGTATCTTAAAACAATGATGTTAACAATGCGTGTGGCTGCTAAAGAAGGTAAACGGGAGGAGCTTCTTGCGTTGCTTCCGGAAACGTATAAGGCCATTGATATGGCAGCGAAGAGAAACATCATCCACAAGAAAAATGCAGCGCGAAGAAAATCTGCTATGGCGAAGCTTGCTGCGTAATGTTGCAAGTTGTCGGTTGCAAGTTGTCGGTTGTAAGTTGTCGGTTGTAAGTTGTCGGTTGTAAGTTGCAGGTTGCAAACCGTACTATGCGTTACCTTGCTCTCGATATCGGCTCAAAGCGCACGGGTGTGGCGTATGGTGACAGTAGCGATGACATTCTCTTCTCACTAGCCTCCCTTCAGCATGCATCTGTAGCTGAACTTTTGGAGAGCATTGCAGCACTCGTAACACACTACCGGATAGATGAGGTAGTGCTGGGTCTTCCTCTGCTTCCCGGCGGTACGGAGGGCAAGCAGGCTACCTCTGTACGAAATCTAGCGAAAGCCCTTCACGAAGCGAATATTCACCATTCCTTCCTGGATGAGCGATATACGAGCAAAGCAGACAAATCGCTGGATTTAGATGCATCTGCTGCATGCCAATTACTGATGGTAAAACTCAAAATGAAAAGAGATGTAAGTCATTGACAAATATCAGAAATGCTTTAAAATCAATCCCTTTACGCTCATTGAACACCTCCGTATACAATAACGCAGGGCACCATAAGACGTATCTGACGTCTACCGAAACGTATGTGAAATCTTTTTCCTCTGTCAATGTTATGGTATAACGAGGGTTGTTTCCTTCTCCAACGAATGTATGTCTGATCACGCCGTCGCTACCGCTCAGAAATCCACGGGTCCGCAAATCCAGGTGAACCTTCAGGAACTTCTTGAGGGTCTCTTTATGGTTCTTACAGATAAAGAGGCAATGGTTATTCAGAAGCGATTTGCATTGCGAGGTGAGCAGAAGCAGACGCTTGAAAAAATCGGCAAGCACTTCAATGTCACTCGCGAACGCATACGTCAGATCGAAAGCATCGCGCTCAGCAAGTTGAAGCGCACTGTTCGTACGACACGCCTCGACGAGGTCAATAAGCTTGCCAAAGAAGTATTGCGTATCAACGGCGGATTACTGCGTGAGGAGAAACTTATAACTTCCTGCCTGAAGCGTATCGCCGATGCAAAGGATATCGACGGAGCGGTCTTGCGACTCAGTTTTTCCATCGATCCGGACATGGTTTTGGGAACGCGCGCCCAATCGTTCATTGCGTTCTGGCGTCTCGAAAGCCTTGCTATGGAAGATGTGTCACACATAGTCAATAGCATCGTCAAAATCCTGAAAAAGAGAAAAAACTGCATGCTGACCGACGAAATCGTTTCCTCCATTCAGGCACTCAACCTCTTCGATGGACGCATTCCAAGCCGTGAACTTATAGCGTCCTGCCTGGAGATCGATGAGCGTCTACGGGAGATTACCGAAGGGTGGGGACTCACGGAGTGGCGCTTCGTTCGTCCACGCAGCATTCGCGACAAGGTGGAGATCGTCCTGCGTAAATCCGGCGAACCACTACACTTTATGGAAATCGCCAATCGTATACGCGACGCTCAGTTTGATCATAAAAATGTCACCGTGCAGGCTGTCCATAATGAACTCATTCGCTATCCGCAGTTTGTCCTCGTCGGTCGCGGTCTCTATGCTCTTCGCGAGTGGGGGTATGAACCGGGTACTGTTGCAGACGTTATTGAACGAATTTTGAAAGAAAAGGGTCCGCTCAGTAAGAAAGAAATCATCGTTGAGGTGGGCAAGCAGCGCACGGTGAAAGTAGGGACGATTTCGTTAAATCTGCAAAAGATGCCGTACTTCAAGCGTGTCGGTCGTGCCGTCTATGCATTCGATCAGGAGGCCAAACGATAATTGGCTTGTACAGACCGATACGACCATGTCTCCATAAATTTCCAAAAGGTATTTCTATGCTTACGATTGCTTACCGTCTCTTTACAGTAGTGCCCCTTCTTTTAATGATTTTCCTTGCGGCGTGTACGAATACGCCTCTGCAGGTGCTTCCGTCTGGGGAGCAGACTCTTTCTGGTATCCTTCGTCCTGCAGAGCTTTCTGCTGTTCGCAGAGGGTCGCATCTTCTTGAGCAGGATGGCGTGAATGTGTACTACATAGAGAGCACGCTCGTAAACCTCCGTGAGTATCAGGGGAAGCGCGTAACGCTGCGTGGCTTCATTACGTACAATACCAATCCTGAGGATCTGCCCGTATTCTCTGCTACTTCTGTCGTGGACGTAGAGGATACCATGAAAGAGCACGTGCTGCAGAAGGTGAACGTACGCTTGAGCACACCTGTCCATTGGATACTGAAAGAGAACGGGGGCAGGTATGATTTTTTCCTTGATGAACTGACGTCTGATCCCATATTTTCTGTTTGGGAGGAAGGAACGGAGCTTCCCGATGGCGGGGTGCCCATTGTCGTCGATGCTACGCGTGCAACTCGTCTAATAGACGACCTGAGCGGTACCCAGATTGTTGCTGTGAAACGTCCTGCTTCTATTTTGCAACTACGTTTCAGCCCCGGAACACGTCTGACGGGTCAGCGGCTTCAGGAGGATTTTATTGAGGTTTTACACTCCATTGATCTCCTTACAGAGCAGTCCTCTTCATTGCAATTCTCCGGTACTGGTGCTCTCGGCCTGCCGTGCGGAGGATCTGCGGGGATACTCTGCTCACCTGATTCCTTCTGCGATATTCAAGATGTGATAGAGAACATCGGACGATGCAGAAAACTTTGATAGTTCTTCATCCTTTGTTTTTCATACGAAGCATGAATGAACGTGAAAGGTGTACGTCGTGCAACACAATTTGCTTGCATATTGGGTGTACAAGTGTACACTTGGCTTTGCCATCAGCCTTCGCACTTTCGGCGCTTCGTCCGACTGGTCTGGCTTTCCCCTCTTTCATTATTATGATCACAGACGATCTACAGACACGGCCTACGTTCACCTCTTCCATCACTATCGATTGCAGTAGAGGAAAGCTTCTTTCGTATGCAGAAACATCAAATACCACACAGAAGAAATTTGATTCGCATTCTCTTCTGCAATGGGTACGGAGTTTGCCGAGCCCGGATGACGTGCATGTGTACCTCGGCAATGTTTCGTTTCATGGTCAGCGCGTTCTCCTACGGCAATTACAAGCGATGGGATGCACGGTGACGTGCAGGCAGTACAAATCTTGATTTGAAGGTGTACACTCACACACCACAACCAAAGTGTACGGCTGTAAAGTAGATTGATTTGATCAAAGCTTTGAACTTGGATAACGTAGGTGTACTTTCAATCACCCCATTCCCTATTTCCCTACTTCCCCATTTCCCCATATCATCATGACCAAGACCGCATCTCCCGCAAAACCTATGACAGACCAGAAGACTCCCGTCCCCCCCAAAGCATTGGCGGATAAGAGTCCTAAGAAGAATTCACTCGATCAGGTGAAAGACGACGCCATCCAAACTGCACTTGCGCAGATTGAAAAAGAATACGGCCCCGGCGCTATCATGAAGATGGACGAAAACGCAGGGAGGCACATTCCCCGTTTCTCCTCCGGTTCCCTGGCACTCGATATCGCACTCGGCGGCGGAATCCCCCATGGACGTGTGATAGAGATCTACGGTCCGGAGAGCTCGGGGAAAACAACGCTTTCGCTCCATGCAGTTGCTGAAGTACAGAAAAAGGGCGGACGAGCCGCATTTATAGATGCGGAGCACGCGCTCGATGTGCAGTACGCAAAGAAGATCGGCGTGAATATCGACTCGCTCCTTGTATCGCAACCGGATTCCGGTGAACAGGCGCTCGAAATCTGCGAGACGCTCGTACGCAGCGGTGCCATCGACATCATCGTCATCGACTCCGTTGCAGCGCTCACGCCGCAAGCCGAAATAGATGGAGCCATGGGTGATCCACAAATGGGATTACAGGCGCGTCTGATGAGCCAGGCACTCCGTAAGCTGACTGCAATCGTCAACAAGACACAGTGCAGTATCATCTTCATCAACCAAATTCGTATGAAGATCGGCGTTATGTTCGGAAATCCGGAAACTACTGCCGGCGGCCAGGCACTCAAGTTCTATTCGTCTCTGCGATTGGATGTCCGGCGGATTGATAAGATTTTTGAGAAGCTTCCTGCTGTGGAAGGAAGAGCAGCAGAACAGGAAATCGTCGGAAACCGCACGCGAGTAAAGGTGGTGAAGAATAAAGTTGCACCCCCCTTCCGTCAGGCTGAGTTTGATATTCTCTACGCTAGAGGCATCAGTAAAGAAGGCGACATTTTGGATCTTGGCGTCAAGTATGGGTGTATCGAGAAGAGCGGCAACTACTTCCGCGCAGGCGAGGAGACGCTGGGACAAGGGCGTGAAGCTGCACGTCTCTATCTTATGGAGAACAAGAAAACAGCAGATCGCCTCGAGAAGGAGATTCGGAAATCTGCGCTTATTGCTTGATAGGGATAGGGTTAGGGTTGGGGTTAGGGTTGGCGGTTAGGATGGGATGAAGAGACTACGACATGCATATGTTTCACCCTCATTCCTAATCCTATCCCCAGCCCTATTCCTAATCTATACCAAACCCCATTCCCCACACGTTATCCACAGTGCATGCACACCTTCTGCGCTGATCGTGGATAGCGTGCAAGCAGATTTTTAGGAGCAAATTGTCTTTGGACTTCGGCGGTTATACATTCACGTTCACGTTACCATGTCTACGAAGCCCACCGACGTTTCCGGCATCCCCACGCAACCGCATAGCACGGAAGCGGAACGCACCGTTATCGGTGCGTTGATGCTTGATCCAGACGCCATTATAAAGGTGTCGGATTTTTTGAAGCCCGATGATTTTTATGATCCTGTGTACCGCGATATCTTCGCGGGAATCATGGATCTGTATACGAATCACGAGCCGGTGGACTTCGTGACGGTAACATCAAAACTGAGCGACAATAAAAAGCTCCAAAGCATTGGTGGATCTGCGTTTCTGGCACAACTTACCGCAGAAGTCCCGACGTCATCGCATATCTATCAGTACGGCCAGATTGTTAAAACGAAAGCAGTGCATCGAAGGATCATTGGTGCAGGGCAAAAAATTTCGGGGCTTGGATACGTAGAAGATCGTGGAGTTCCGGAACTTTTGGAGGAAGTGGAAAAGACGGTCTTTGACATCAGTAATACGTTTCTCAAAGACAAATTTGTGCACATTCGGGAAGTACTCAACGACCGCTACGAACGCTTTGCAGAGCTCCACGAATCGGATGATGAGATCATCAAAGGAGTATCTACCGGATTTCAGGCGATTGACAACAAGCTTTCCGGCCTTCAGCCGAGCGATCTCGTCATTCTTGCCGCACGCCCTTCCATGGGAAAGACCGCGCTCGCATTAAATATTGCGCAGAATGCAGCCATACGTCACAACAAAAATGTGGGAATTTTCTCTTTGGAAATGAGCAAAGAGCAACTCGTCGATCGCCTCTTTGCTTCCATGCTGGGTGTTGATTCATGGAAGCTTCAAAAGGGAAAACTGGATGACACGGACTTCCAGAATATGGGACCGATCATGGATGAATTGAATAAGGCGAATATTTTTATCGATGACTCCGTCGGCTCGTCTATTCCCGAGCTTCGTGCCAAGGCGCGCCGCTTACAGATGGAACACGGGCTTGACCTTCTGATTGTCGACTACTTGCAACTCATGAGTACGGGCAATATGAGTTATGCGGGCAATCGAGTGCAGGAAATCTCTGAAATTTCTCGATCGCTTAAGCAGCTTGGGCGTGAACTGCATATTCCTATTGTTGCTCTCTCTCAGCTTTCTCGTGCAGTGGAAAGCCGCCCCGGGAACATTCCGCAGCTCAGCGATTTGAGAGATTCCGGTTCCATCGAACAAGATGCAGACGTCGTACTCATGATGTATCGGGAAGATTACTACGAGGAGGATTCCGATCGCCCTGGTCTCACCGATATTTATATTCGTAAGCACAGAAACGGACCCACAGGCAGAGTGGAGCTTATGTTTAAAAAGGAACACATGCGTTTTTATGATGTGGATAAGGCACACAGCGCCGCAAACGTCACTCTGGCACGGGTTGTCACAGGGTAAGAGTAGAGCTACGCTCATACAGTGCTGATAGAATTTGTTCCCGTGCGTCCTGAGATCACGATGCCAGAAACCCTCGGCTACTCGTTGCTTGCATTTGCGCTTGGACTCGCTATTACTCCTTGGTTTGTTTCGTTTCTTCGTCAAAACCGTATGGGAAAACAGCTCCGCGTTGAAGCTGTGGATGGCAGACAGGCGACGGTGTTCCGTACGTACCATCAGCATAAATTCGGAACTCCGACGATGGGGGGACTTCTCATTTGGGGATCGATTCTGCTTACGGTGCTCCTTTCTCGCTCATTATCACTGCTTGGCGTTGTCGACCACTCTCTCCTGCAACGTGGTCAGGTGTATTTGCCGCTCTTTATTCTCCTTTCACTCGGCCTTCTCGGTGCTTTGGACGATTACTTAAATATCATCGGAGCAGGAAAAACAAAGGGCATTGATTGGCTTCCTAAATTTCTCACACTCATGGTGATCAGCGGAATCGGTGCGCTTTGGTTTTCTCTGAAACTTGGCTACGATCAGGTGCATGTGCCGTTTTATGGGCCGCTTGCCGTGGGGTATTGGTACATTCCTATTTTTATGTTCATTATCGTCGGGACGGCAAATGCCGTAAACATAACGGATGGTTTGGACGGCCTTGCGGGCGGACTTCTCATTATAGCCTTTGGAAGCTTCGGGATACTTGCCATTATCTCCGGGCTCGATGTTCTTGCTGCATTTTGCTTCGTATGCGTCGGGGCAATTGCTGCGTTTCTTTGGCACAATGTGCCGCCAGCACTCTTTTTTATGGGCGATACGGGGTCACTTGCTCTAGGAGGGGCACTCGGTGTGATTGCCATGATGACAGACCAGATGCTTATTCTCCCCTTTATCGGATTTGTGTTTGTTTTGGAGATGCTTTCTGTTATTGTTCAATTACTCAGTAAGAAGTTTCGCGGCGGGAAGAAAATATTTCGGGCCGCTCCCCTCCATCACCATTTTGAAGCGCTCGAGTGGGGGGAAAGTAAGGTGACTATGCGGTTGTGGATTATCGGTGCATTCGCAGCATTCCTCGGCTTCGTTGTTGCAATTTTCGGTTGAGATTTCTCTAGGGCATATGGCGTTTTTGACGATGGATGTTATCATAGAACCATGAAACGCATCGCTATCAATGGTTACGGCCGGATTGGCAGAAACGTACACCGCCAGATCCTCGACCGTTTTTCGTCGTCTTGTCAAGTCGTTGCGGTTAATGCTTCTTCTGATGCTGCCATGCGTGCGTATCTTCTGAAATATGACTCTCTCCACGGCCGGCATGCAGGAGATGTATCGGTGAAAGATGAAGACACAATGCTTGTCCATGGCAGTGAAGTTCGGATAGTAAAGGAGAAGGAACCTGCGAAATGCCCGTGGAAGGAGCTCGGCGTCGATGTTGTTATAGAATCCACAGGAAATTTTGTCACGGCGGAGAAAGCCGGCAAGCACGTAGACGCGGGCGCGAAACGTGTGATTGTCACAGCCCCTATGAAGGATGATACGCCGATGTTTGTACTCGGCGTTAATGATCGCAATTTACGTGCCGATATGTCGATTATCAGCAATGCATCCTGTACCACGAATTGCATTGCTCCAGTTATTAAGGTGCTTCATGAAGCATTTGGTGTTCGTAATCTTCTCGTCAGTTCCGTGCATGCCTATACGGCTACGCAAAATCTTCTTGATAATAAAGGAAAAGAGGACAACGACCTTCGACGCGCACGCTCTGCCACACTTTCCATTATCCCGACAACAACAGGAGCAGTGAAATCCTGCGTAAAAATTTTTCCGGATTTACAGGGGAAGATTGACGGAATGGCCTTCCGTGTCCCAGTGCCGACCGTGAGTTGCGCGTATATGGCTTTTTTTCTTTCGAATCCTACGACGGCAGAAGCGATAAACGAAAAGCTTACCGATGCATCGGTAAGCGAAATGAAAGATATTCTTTCTATCAGCTACGAACCACTTGTTTCCATCGATTTTCAAACTGATCCGCATTCTTCCATTGTCGATGGGAATTTTACCAAGGTCATCGACAGCAATGCCGTTCAAATCCTCGCGTGGTACGACAATGAGTGGGGATACGCCATGCGTGTAACGGAGCTACTGCAGCGTGTACTTTCCCTCATGCCACTATGATAGAATTTACCGATTGCACTGTCCCGAAGCGACCGTCTCTTACGTGGCACTTACGTAATCACAGCAAGGCTCCCGATGATCTTCGCCATCTGATTCTCGATATTTCGCGTGCCGTGAAGTACATCAGCTATGCCATTCAAACAACGGAGGCGGGGTTGGCAGGTTCAAAAAATGAATTTGGCGAGCAGCAGCTCAAGCTCGATGTCCTCTCGGATCAGCTTATTCGCGATCATCTCTGTGAGAGTGGCACAGTGCATTCCTACATTTCCGAAGAGCAACCCGACGTCGTCGAACTGGATAGTAAGGGATTATTTACTGTTGTTTACGATCCGTTGGACGGCTCGTCACTTGTTGACGTCAATTTTGCAATCGGATCGATATTCGGCATCTATTGCGGAGGGGAAGTGATTGGTAAGAAGCCCAAGGACCAGTGTGCCGCACTCTACGTCCTCTACGGCCCCCGCACGATTCTCGTGTACTCGCTGGGTGGCGGAAAAGGCGTACATGAATTTATTTTAAATGATGTCGGAGAGTTTATTCTGCTTCGCGACCATCTGGGCATCGGTAATGTCGCAAAAAACTACAGCCCCGGGAATCTTCGTGCGATTACTACGAATAAAGGATATAAAAAAACAATGGATACTTGGCTGTCTGAGGAAAAAACGCTGCGGTACTCCGGCTGCATGGTTGCAGATATTCACCACATACTTGCGAAGGGGCAGGGGATATTTTGCAATATCGGGGGAGGAAGCAAATACCCGAACGGAAAGCTTCGTCATGTTTTTGAGTGCGGCCCGATTGCATTTCTTGTGCAAGAAGCGGGTGGTGACGCATCAGATGGTAAAAGAAGTATTCTCGACATTCCCATACTATCCGTCGATCAGAGAACACCGATAATCATAGGATCAACTCAGGAAGTGCAGCGCATTGCAAAGCTTGTGTAGTAGCAGGAAATATTTCACTACTACTGCTAATTCCAATAGGGTTCTTCCTGCAATTTTCCTATTGCATTCTCCAGAGGGATGTAGCGGTCGAGTTCCTTCTCTTTCGCCTTTCCCTGCAGGCGGTAAATTTTAGAGACGGTCTTATATGCCCCCCATGGGTAGAAGCGCTCATGAGGCTGCCTGCGGACTTTTAATTTTTCTTTGCCACCGGACGGATGTTCCCGTTCTTTTCTCGGCCACTGCTTCGGTATGGCGTTTCCGTCGCTATCCCACTCCACAGCCCCGATTGCCAGCCTCAATTCCGGATCGACGTAGACGAATTGCTCGTCATTGAAATTCTGATCAGTCATATGGGGAATATAGCATAATCGGTGTGCCAAGCGTCGACATTACGGGTGAATTCTGTAGTCTTCCGGTTCTGTTGCCGGTGGCGGAGGCGCTGTGGGTTCAGGTTCTTTTTTAAGGTGAAACATTCCCTGCAGAGAAGCTTTGCGGGATTCTTGCAGTACCAGGAATGCGTATAAAGTGGCTACGAGACTGCCAATAAGTGTTCCATACAGCCCGAAGTGAATCTGCAGTCTGCTAAATTCGAAGGTAAATTTTGTGAGAACCGACCAGACTGCCATCGTAAGAATAGATGCTAGAGCAGCAGCTGCAAGTCTTGCGGGTTCATTAAATTCTCTGCGGAAGAGCTGCTTCTTCCCGGCGAGCGCCATAGCAGTCGGGAGGAGTATAAATGCGTGCAAGAGAAGGATGCCGATACCGATGAACGAGGTAAAAAATCCAAGGCCGGAGTACGCGATCATTCTCCCGCCCAGCCACTCTCCGCCGATCCATGGGAAAAAAACGCAGATACATGCGAGAAGAGAAGCACCGCTGAGGATTTTTTCCTCCAGACTGAGTATAAGAAGCTTTTTGAGCATGTTAGGCGGCATAGCTCTATCGTAGCATTTTCCTACGTAGAGAACTACACTGAAGCAGTGCACATCGTTCTGGACGCTCGGGAGGCTTTTGATACGCAAAAAACTGGAAAGGGTCAGTGGACTGCAGCGTTTCTCCGTGAGCTATCTACGCGCAATATTTCGCTGACTGTCTTAACGGATGATCGTGCTCCGATGGGCGGAAACTTCGTTCGTCTTCCCTCGGGACCGCTGTGGCATCTTCATGCAGTATTCCATATGCGTCGCCGACGTGATGCGTTCTATGTTAGCCCGACAAGCTTTATTGTTCCGTCGCTTCTACACTCCTCGCTCTTGAGTGCCGTCGTCGTTCACGATGTGATCGCGTTTCGTCCGGAACCGCATGAGCGCAAAGCACGTATGCTCGAGCGGATATTCCTGCCCCGTGCGCTCAGAAAGGCACGACACGTATTTACGATCAGTGACACGACAAAAGCGGATATCTGTGCTGCGTTTCCATTTGTTTTACCTCATGCGGTAACGACGATTTTCGCCGGACCTATGGAACACAGCCCTCCGCGCGGGGTCCCCGATGGCAGAACCATCCTCTGTGCGGGGACACTCTGCCCGCGAAAAAACCAGCTGCGATTAATCGATGCCTACGCATCGCTCCCCAGTGACCTTCGCAAGCAGTATCGTCTTCTCCTTATCGGTGCGCGGGGTTGGCACGATGCATCCATCGTGCGCAATGCAGAGCGAACAAAGGGTGTCGAATGGATTGGCTACACATCCGATACAGAGTACGTATCGCATCTTTCTGCAGCGACAGTGCTTGCGCTGCCGTCGCTCTATGAGGGCTTTGGCATGCAGGTGCTCGATGCCCTACAACGCGGAATACCCGTACTTGCAAGCAACCGTGGCAGCCTCCCAGAGATCGTTGGCAACGCCGGAGTGCTCGTTGATCCGGAACGTACCGACTCCATCGCCCATGGACTGGCATCACTTCTGCGAGACGGTGATCTGCGCCAACGTCTTCAAAAACTCGGACCCATCCAGGCTCGGAAATTCTCCTGGAAATATACCGTCGATTCTTTCCTCGAAGCTCTGCAATAGTCCGTATAATCCCCCTATGCTTGACTACAGACGCGTCGGCATTACGGTAAAATCTGGATTAAGCTATAAAAACGAAGCTGTCTTGAAGATCATAGGGATACTCGAACATGCCGGAGTAGAAATATTTATAGATAACGCACGAATGAGCGATATCCCGCATGCATCTACGCATAAGGCATTTGTCGATGTCCAGGAAATTGATCTTCTTATCGTGATTGGTGGTGATGGTACTATCCTTCGCTCTGTCCGTGAGCTCCATGATTTTACTACACCCATTTTCAGTATTAATCGCGGGACTGTCGGCTTTATGGCTGAGGCGGAACTTGCCGAGGCAGACGTATTGCTTCCGGCAATTTTACGTGGAGAGGGCACTGTTGAGCAGCGAAGTATTCTTCGTGTTGTTGCCATGCGCGGCGCAGAAGAGCTCTATGCCGGGTTTTGCCTCAATGAAGCGGTCATTGCGCAAGGTACTATCGCCCGTCTCGTTGATCTTAAGACCACTGTGAACGACGAACCACTTACGACGTTCCATGCCGATGGTCTGATCATCGCAACTCCTACGGGATCGACGGCATATTCCCTCGCTGCGGGTGGGCCCATTGTTCATCCGACGCTCAATGCTACCATACTCACCCCGATCAATCCTCACAGCTTCAGCCAAAAGCCAGTGGTTATTCCCAGTGCGCATGAAATTACCGTTGAAGTCATAGCGCAGACAAAAAAATTCAAGGATACCGAAGTCGTGCTTACACTTGACGGACAAGTGTACGTTTCACTCCAATGCGGTGATACTGTGCGTTGCTGCGGCTGTGATCAGACAGTGAAATTTCTTCGAAGGAAACAAGATACATTCTTCGGCACGTTGAGACGCAAATTAAAGTGGGGAGAGGGTATGGCTCAGAACGATCATATCATTCCTGTTTTGCCCTGTTCCGACACATGACACCGTAATTTTTGTTTCCTTCTCTATACGTTCAATGTAGGTTTTTGCATTACCCGGAAGATCGTTCCAACGAGAAATCCCAGCAGTAGAGGTTGCCCATCCCGGGAGTCGCTCAAGCATACCGTTTCTGTACACAGGGATGGAATCTTCGGTATCCAGCACATCCAATTTCGTGATGTTCCAGTGTGTAAAACCATTGAGGCGCGCAGAAAAACGCAAATCATCAATACTAAGCCAACCTGTCCTGCGCGGGCGCCCCGTCACAGAGCCATACTCGCCGCCTCGGTCACGGAGCCTTTGCGCTGTTTCACCTTCGGCCTCGGCAGGAAAATCCCCGGAGCCGACACGCGTGCAATAGGCTTTCGCTACACCGATGCAGGACGTTACGTGCCTAGGAGCAATACCAAGGCCTTGTAGTGCCCCTGCCAGCGTCGTTGATGAGCTCGTAACATAGGGGTACGTCCCGTGATCGATATCAAGGAGGGTTGCTTGAGCTCCTTCAATGAGCACGGACTGGTTCCTCTCGATCGCCGCATTCAGAAAATCCGTCGTGTCACACACTGCTGAACTAATTCGTTCAGAAGCTTCGTTGATGGCAGATACTTCGCTCTGCACGTCGATTGGTATACCGTAGGAAGCCTGTACCTGCTTTGCCCGCGACGAAAGATCTATAGTCAGGTCTTCCCCGAGTCTTTCCATACGGATTCCTATACGTTCGGCTTTATCCATGTATGCAGGTCCTATGCCTCGTTTAGTTGTCCCAATCCCCTTCCCTGCAACCTTTTCTCGCCGTTCTTCCAAAGCAGAGTCAATCGCTTTATGGAAATCAAAAAGAATATGAGCGCCTTTGGCAATACGAAGTCTCGGAACAATATCTATCCCTACTCCCTTCAGCAGATCGATTTCTTCGAGAAGTGTCGGCAGGTGAATGACCATTCCCGCACCCAGCACTATTTGAGCGTTTTCTTGGAGGCACCCGGACGGCAGCAACCGAAACACATGTTTCTTGCCTTCTACGACGATGGTGTGCCCTGCATTCGCCCCTCCGCATGCGCGAGCCACAATGCCATACTCAGCCGCAAGCAAATCGATGATCTTCCCCTTCCCTTCATCTCCCCACTGCGCACCGATAACGGCGGTAACTTGCCCGAAGCGCTTGAGGAAATCCTTCACACAAGAATTGTATGCGGAAAATGCCGCTTGGCAATGCGATTCAATTACGCATTCCCCCGTTGTGCTCTCCGAGAAAGTATTGTTTTCGCCTGTTGCTGATTTCCATTGAGAACTGACTCTAAAAGTTGCTGGATCTCTCTTTGCTGAGTCTCTAGCCGATGCCTACGAAACCTGGCAAGGACATCTATGGTTAAATCGTTTATTTTAGGATTTCTCCTCCCCATTGCCACGAGGATCTCAATAATTTCTTCGCAGTTTTTTCTGTGAGCGAGATGATCAACCAGCCATACGATATCGTCATAGTCTGCTTTGGGATGATTCACGATAGAGATGCTTCGCAGTGCAGTAATTCTTACGTGTAAACTCGCAACTTTCGGTCTCCATTCCGGACATGTTCGATCTATGGCTAGTCTCATGTTTTGATGGTATACTTTTCATTACATGCCTTCAAGCAGTTCGGTTTGCATACATTCAATGACTATCCCCGTGCAGTTTGGATGGTTCCTTGCTTGTTTAAGCAATGGAACAAGAACATCTGTACCGCTTGCACCGGCATAGAGTGCACTCTGTGGCTCATATTCACTCACATCCTGCGAAATCTTGCGGCCCGACGGCACGTACGGAGGGTTCGAAACCAGAATAAACGGCTCAGAAATGCCTAGAAATGGATCAAGTAGATTTCCGTGGGAAAAGGTAATAATTGCACCAAGCCGCTTTGCGTTTATGGATGCGATCGCTAGTGCATCTTGTGATAGATCGGAGGCTAAACATGTACATTGGGGTAGTTCCAGCTTCAGAGTAATTGCTATGCAGCCCGAGCCCGTGCCGACATCAACAATCGTTTGCACTCCCTGCAAATCGCCAAATCGCAGAGATGCCACCACGATCTCATTGTCTGCAGGGCGGACTTGCTCCACTCCTGTTTCGAGGAAATCCAGTGTCGCCTCGATGAGGCATTCTGTTGAAGGGCGCGGTATGAGAACCGCAGGTGAGACAAGAAACTCCCGTCCATAAAACTCCTTTTTTCCCGTGATGTAGGCAACAGGTTCATGGAGCTTTCTTCTTCGGAATCGCCCTGCGAGTACCGGCAGAAGATCGTCGGCTAGATTATTTTCTGAGTGGGCCCAAAGCCATGCACGATGTTTCCCAAGAAGATCTGCAAGTATCACTTCCGCATCCGCTCGCTCAATTTCTGCCGTTTCCAGTGCTTCTTTGATTGTCACAGGACTATCATACATCTATGGCATGTATAGGTATTGATTGTCGCTTTGCTTCCGCGCATGCGGGTCTTGGAACCTATACGCGCAATATCGTTTCCGGATTAGCGAAAGAACTTGGAGGGCACCACCTTGTGCTCTTCGTTTCCGGTGGCTCTACAGAATGGGTTTCATCACTCCACGGATCCTCTACCCGCATTCAGGTCGTTGCAAAACCGTACTCCATACGAGAGCAATGTGAACTTCCACTCCGCATGCTCAAAGCGTCTATTGACCTCTTCTTTGCACCGCATTTCAATGTCCCGCTCTATTGCCCGGCACCATTCGTTGTCACTATCCATGATCTTATTTTGCACCGTTATCCCAATGATGCTTCTGTGCTGAAGCGGTTCTCGTACAGACACATTATCGGCTCTGCCGTACGCAGAGCACATACCATTATCGCTGTCAGCACATTTACCGCTTCCGAAATTTCTTCTGTCTATGGGGCAGATGCCGCTTCCAAGACTGTCGTTATAACAGAAGGCGTCGATTCCTCTTTTTCTCGTCTGCCGGAGGGTGCGTGTCATGCAGTCCTCGATCGCTACCACCTTCGGCCTGGGTTTTTCTTGTATGTGGGAAGTGCAAAACAGCATAAAAACGTACAAATGCTTTTGGACGCTCACGGTTCTCTACAGAGTGCTCCTCCTCTCGTCCTTGTGTGCGGAGGCAGTGAAACGAAGAAGCTTGTACCCAGAGGGAATACTCGATTACTCCATGATGTGCCGGTACGGGAACTCCCTGCTCTGTATAGCGCAGCACGTTGCTTTGTCACGCCGTCTTTTTATGAGGGCTTTTGCCTGCCTATCCTAGAGGCGAGGGCATGCGGGTGCCCTGTAATTGCAACCAATTGCACTGCGATCGTCGAGATTGCGGGGCTAGGAGCCACACTTATAGAGCCAACTATTACTGCTCTTACTGCAGCACTCAGAGATCCTCCCACTTCGTCTGAGCAGCTTGAGAATCGCTATACATGGGACAGAGCAGCAAGGGAAACTGCGCGTATACTCCTCGATACATTCCATGGATAAGCTTTCCCATCTCCTTCAGCGGGTTCTGCATCGGCGAGGCATTCATGGTGAAGCCTCAGCTGCGCACGTGGTGTATTTGGCCAATCGCTGGATAAACACAAAGCTTCCCGAAATCTCTGCTTCCGTACATGCTGTATCTCTTCAAAACGGCGTGTTGACGGTGGAATGCGAACACTCTATTGCTGCTCAGGAAATGCAAAACGTTTCTGAGACTATGCAAGATTACCTCAATGGTGCATCGGATCTTCGCGTATCGCGGATCATGCTTTTGCGCGCGCGAAGTTCGTCAAATTGCTGAAGAATTCCTTGCGAAACCGATTCTCTGACCGCTAGACTCCTCGGGCTTCAGTAGCCTCTTTCTCCTATGCTTTGCATTCGACTTCAGCGTACAGGCGGTAGGAATAAGCCTACATATCGCCTTATTGTCGCAAATAAGCGCAGCTCTGCAAAAAAGAAGCCTCTTGAAATCATGGGCTTTTATCTACCGGCGAGGAACCCTCCCATCCTTGAATACAAGAAAGAACGTGTAGAGCATTGGATGAAGGGAGGAGCGATCCCCAGTGATACGGTTGCGAGGATTCTCAAGAAAAGTGGCATGAACACTATGGATAAATTTACGAAGAGATACACCAAGAAGCGCAAGAAGAGCGAAGAGCCCGAAACCGATGCAGTGCCACAGTCTGCACCCCCGGCGGCATCAACAACGGATGCAACTCCGGCGGAGAAACCTACAGAGAAACCTTTGGATGACTCCGAAGGTAAAGCTCCTACCAAATCCGTTGGTAACTCCGAGGCGTAACGACTACACTTGATCCTATGACAAGTACCCCAGTCACGCACGATTTACCGGGATATGCCTTTCTCGTATTCGTTCTTAACGCAATTGTCGAGGATACGGACGATCTCCATATCGATCAGCAGCGCGACGAGCTCGGCGTGCTGTTTACCGTGCGCGTCAGTGATGGAGATATGGGCAAGCTGATCGGTAAGAGCGGACAGACCATTAAAGCACTCCGTACGCTACTGCGTATTATTGGCGGAAATGCCAACGAGCGTGTTAACCTGAAGGTGATCGAGCCTGGTACGTAATTTTTCCCCATTTTTTATGCTCAGAGACATGCTTGAAAACGCCAGTATTATGGAAGTCGTAGCGACTTTCGTTGCCCTTGGGCTTATCGTCGCTTCCCTTCTATGCCTTGCGTACATTATCGTTGGGGGGATCACCTTTATCCTCTCTGCTGGGAACGAGGAGAAGATTAAAAAAGCCGTACATACGATTCGTTTTTCCATCATCGGACTTTTTGTTGCTTTTCTAGCGTTTTTCGTTGTCGCCTTTCTTGCTCGTCTGCTCGATATCCCTTTCGATTTGAATTTCTCCCTTATCGTTGATCTCATGTCGGAGATCATGAATTCGTTGCAGTGATCGACCCACGTGATATTGATTCGTTGATTGTGTTTGAAAAAAGCTCCGCATCGCGGAGCTTTTATTGGTATGTAAGACTAAAGCACACATTATAAGATTCCCATGAGTTTTTTTCGCTGAGCGATTGTCTGCAGGCCTCCAGCAAGACCGGAAAGGCCAAGGAATAGGGCATCAAATGCTGCACCGGTAGGGGGAAGGTTGCTGATGACACCTATTTGCATCGTGTGAATGCGTTCCTCGAGCGATATGGTCTCCGTACCCAACCCGCTCACTGTGACAATATTGGGAATCATGATTCCATGAGGTGCACGTTCATCGATCTTTGCCGTATAACGGACGCTCCATTCCTCACCCGGAGCGAGTGAGGGAATAGTCCAGTCGATGGCGTTTCCTCCTAATTGGCCGTACTCTGCGCTCGTGATCTGAATGAACGGTGAGTCCATGCGATCTTGGACGAATAGATTTTGGATTATGTGGTCGGTGACGTTTCGGAGAGAAACGGTGTACATTACCGTTTGCCCGGGACGAACTTCTGTTCTGTCGGCATTCTTCGTAATAAGTACGTCACTTGTTTGCTGCAAACCTATACCCGCGATTGCTTCCCCGATAGACGTTTGATCAACGGACTGGAATCCTTTCACGGATACCGTGTTGCGTAGAACACCTCCCATAGGAGCGTCGCTTCTAACGCGGCCGGTCACGCGCAATGTACGGTTGCCGCTCGGCGCGACAGAGAGATTCTCCCATAGGACATTGGTGCCGGTCCAATAGCCGCCCTCCGAAGCGTCGACGAATTCCATATAGTTAGGTAGTGCGTTTGCAACATCCACTTCCGTTGCCAGTTGATTGCTATTATTTTCTACGGCGATGTCGTACGTTATGAGGGCTCCGCGAACTACGCGATCCAGCCCGTCAGTCGTTGTAACGGAAATTGCATTCGGTAGGACACCCGTATGTACGGTAGTTGTATCGGACGATGTAGATGCTCCGATAGAAGCCCATGTACGCACCATGTAGAATTCGCGGGCATCATGTTCAATACGAACAGAAACTTTGTACTCTCTTGACCCTCTGGGGCCAATCACCTGATCGTTCCAAGAAATAGCCTGGCGATTGCCACTTTGGTCGCCGGAGACAAATTCAACATTGGTATCCGTTGGAATCTGCATGCGCAAGTTATACATCCTCTCTGTATCCGTGGGATTTCGTACAGCGATCACGTAGTCAAGCACTTCACCGGGTTGTGCATATTTTTTGCCGTCTGTAATAGTCACTTTAAGTTGTGGCAATTGCTTTGTCGTTTCGTTCGGGTCTGGCTCTACTTTGGTGGTGTCGGTTGCCTTCTCGCCTTCCGATACGACTTCGGAGACCAGCAGAAGTCCTTCGAGTGCTTGCGGCGAAACGCTGACAGTGACTGTCAACTTACGTTCCGTACCGGGAAATACGGATACATCTTTCCAACTGATCAACTCTTCATTGCGACTGCCGCCGTTGCTGGCACCTATCAAGTTCGTCTGGTGTGGCATCTGGAAGTACACGTCGACAATCATGGGTTCTTCGCGTTCCGTTCGAAGCGCAATAATGTACGTCAGACTATCTCCTGCTTTCACGGTAGCCTTGCCGTCACTCAGAGATACGAAGAGTCCTCTTCCCGTCGTTCCTTCGCTGTCGTCAAATAATGATAGGCATTGCGGGTCCTGCGGATAGTCGATGCGACCGTCATGGTCATTATCGATTCCGTCCGCACACTCCGTGAATACGGCATTCGCTTGCTCCGCTGCTGATCCTGACGTGACTGTGTGCAGTGCTAGCACGCTCAGCCCGAGGACTGTGAGAAGCCCGAGGATTCGTGTGCGTTTCGTGTAAGCGTCTGCCATAGAAAAAGGTAGAAAAGTTTGCAAGGGGAGTACTATAATGACTTAGAATAGATATGTCAAGTATACTTTTATTGCTTCAGTATGGCCGATTCAGCATATTGAACAGGTGTGGTAACCATGTATAGAAGTTTGTATCTTAGCCTTACTCGAGAGGAATGGTGTGCCACGCCTCACATGTGAGGCGTGGTGGGCCATGGTGGGCGCAGAGGGAGTCGAACCCCCGACCTACCGGGTGTAAACCGGTCGCTCTAGACCAACTGAGCTATGCGCCCACAGCAGGTATTTTAGCTGGAGAAAGACATACTGCCTATTGTAAGTAGGCAAACTCTTCGCAGAAATTCCATTGTACATTCTTCCGGAGCATTCTACGCTAGTTGCATGATAGAAATCATCCACGCAGTTATTGCAATTCTCCTCGCACTCGCTATTACTATTCAAACGCGAGCTTCAGGTCTTTCTGCCACATTCGGCGGTTCCGGTGCATCCAATGTTGTGCAACGAAGAGGAGCGGAGAAGCTTATTTACCATGCTACAATCGTTCTCAGTGTAGCATTCTTTGGTTTCTCTGTGCTGCGTTGGTTCGTGTACTAGACTGACATCGCCGTTCTCTATCGCTATACTGAATATGATCCATGCTTCGTTTGGAGAAATTTCTATCATTGCGCTTTTCACAACGGTCGCTTTTTGCAGCGCTCAGCTCTCTGTTTCTCATAGCACTCCTTTTGCTGCTGAGGAAATTCTCTATGGAAAACTCGGTTTTGGTTCCGGGGAGCGGCGGAACATACATAGAAGGGTCAATCGGCGATCTTCAGCCCCTCATACCGTGGTTCAGCGTACAAAACGATGTAAACAGGGACATTCTTTCCTTGGCATGCCCAGGTCTTTTAAAGTACGACCCTGTAACAGAAAAAATTCGCGATGATGTAGCAACACTCGTCGTGAGTAATGAAGGGCGCATATACACAGTAAAACTCAAGGAAGGCATTCAATGGCATGACAGTACAGAGACGAATCCGCACCCCGTCACAGCAGACGACATCCTTTTTACGTTTCAATCAATCCAGAAACCGGAATTCCCAAATCCCATTCTCCAGCAAAATTTCCTTGGTGTCGATATTCAAAAAATTGATGATCGAACGGTTCAGTTTAGGCTCGACGAGCCTTATAGCTTTTTCTCAAGCAACCTTACACTCGGTATAGTCCCTAAGCGTAGTTTTGCCGATGTACCCGTATCAAAATTGGACCAAGTTCTTGATTTCGGTTTTCACCCAGTATGCGCAGGGCCGTATATGTTTAAGAGTCTTGTCCAAACGGAACTCTCGACTGAAATCACTCTGGAGCGTTTTGAGAGACCCATGGAACCTGATTATCGTTTGGAACGCATTGTCTTTCGAATCTTTCCGGACTATTCCACACTACTTGCTGACATTCGCAATATAGACGGCGTTCGACTCGTTCCGATGAATTCATCCGGAGATCGTATGGTCCCTCGCCAATTTCGCACTGTTCACTATTCACTTCCACAATACGTCGCTCTGTATTTCAACCTTGATCGCAAAATCCTTTCCGACACCAATCTTCGCATTGGCCTGCAACTCGGCACCAATAAGCAGGAAATTGTCGATGGTATCAATGAATCTCTCATAGTCGATACGCCACTTTTAGAACTCGATCTTTCTGATTGGCGCTATAAATTTGATGCCAATGCAGCACAAGGAGCGTTGTTTTCTTCAAACTGGAATTTACCCGAAAAAGTACGTCTCCAACGACTGCTGGAAATACGAGAGGCAAACTCTGTCGGACCACTGAAGATATCGCCTATCGTTCTACTCGATACCGGTGCAATTCTCACGGTAACGGGGTCGCTCGAAGTTGCTCCGATCGGGTCATCACTCAACGGAATCCCGGTTACGCTGCATCCGAGCGAAACCGGAGCGTGGATTTCACCGCTTCCTACAAAAGCGGGTACGGGTTCACTTATACTTGGTATGAATCTTGTAAAGCTTACTTCCCCGAAAGGCACAGTTATTGATTCGTTTTATGTCTGGAGAACTGGCGATGCAAAGGAGTTTAAACTCGCATCGGCAGAACAAGATAGTGTAGATCGCTTTGTCCTGTCCAGAGACCAAAAGATCCCAGATGCAGATCGCATAGGCGTCTCCGATCTGTATGTGGAAAATGGGATGCTCCGAAAGCGTCTGCAGACTGATCCTCTTGATTTCCGCGTGAATGATCTGGGAGAAAAACTTTCATTGACGCTCCTTACGAGCCCTACTCCGCCACAATACCGTGTTATTGCGGGGCGCATAGCAGATCAATGGGCAGCACTCGGAGTCAAAGTCGCCATCACCATACCTCCAACGCGCAAGGATTTTGAAGAAAAGCTACTCGCACGAGATTATGATCTCCTCCTGTATGGTCAGTCTCTTTTGGATAATCTTGATGCGTATCCGTACTGGCATAGTTCCGGTGTTCAAAAAGTTTCCGAAAGTAAATTTGACCTTCGCATCGATGCTTATAATCTCTCGCAGTACTCGTCCATTGCAGCAGATGGTTTGCTTGAAGTGATACGTACCACTGGAGATGACGCGGAACGTCAAGACGCTCTTACGGAGCTGATGGACGTTCTAAAATCAGATGTTCCTGCAATTTTCCTGTACTCGCCGCTCTATGCGTTTGCCTATCATGAAGATCTTAAAGGTGTGGAACTCGGGTCACCTTCCCTGCACTCAGATCGCTTTAATACGCTCAGCAATTGGTATTTGAAGGAAGAACGCCTGCTTCGCCCGGGAGTACACTGGTCATCCTTTCCCCGCTGGCTTTTCACCTTGCTATAGATAACATCAATGCTTTGCCAATTGTGGCAATAATTGGTGCACAGTACGTGAATAAAACTTTACCCTTGACGCTGGGCACCGTGCTCGACTAGAATATCGCGGCTTATTTTTGCAACCCTATGGAAGTACTGCTCCTAGAAGACATCCCCGGCATCGGAAAGAAAAACGACCTCCTCATGGTCGGTGACGGCTTCGCGCTCAATTGCCTTCTCCCAAAGAGACAAGCTCTCATAGCAACACCGACTGTCCGTAAGCGCTATGCGGAGCAGATAAAACGCCGTGCGTTAGAAAAACAGTCTGAGCTGATATCGAAACAAAGTGCAGCTGCTGCAGTATCGGGTAAAAAACTTACTTTTCTACGGAAGGCAACAAAGAACGGGAAGCTGTATGGTGCAATTACAGAAAAGGTAATTGTAGAAGCCCTCAAGGAGCAGCTCAAAATTGAGATGGAAGAGTCGTCTATAGTTATTCCCTTACAAATAAAGTCCGTCGGTGAACACACTGCATCCGTAGAGGTGGCAGGTCGCAAAGAGGAATTGAAAGTGGTCGTAAGCCAGGAAAAATAGTCTCCTTTTGCGATGGTGGATAGTAGGTACTGGGAAATGTACCATGCTTTGCAGATCATTTGTTCCATTATAGTATCGGGCCAGTAGCTCAGTTGGTTAGAGCTCCGGACTTATAAGCCGGCGGTCGGTGGTTCAAGTCCACCCTGGCCCACCATTA
>CAYJSJ010000005.1:48334-54583 GCA_964373065.1 uncultured Candidatus Peribacteria bacterium | reverse complement strand
GCATAGGGGGGAATCATTGCGCACTTCTATGGTGATATGCAAGGAGGTTTAGGCTCGGGGGGCTGGGGCGATGCCTTCTTACGCTGCAGTTCCCGCATGTATCGGCACGATTCCACGATTTTTCATCGCCGAATAGTAGTGTTCCACTTTTGCTTCACTCAGATCTCTTACGCCACCCTCTTCGAGAAAGTTATCCGCATGACTTGCGAGTATATTGATGAGGAGCGGTTTATTTGCAAGCAGCGCGGCGGTTAATTGTTTCTGCACATCACCGGTTGCTTTGTAATTATCCTTTTTTCGTTCTTCTGCGTAGATAATTGCATTGGAATTGTTTTCTTCTTCACTACGAATATAACTGTCGAGAGTGACGTTTTTGAGATTCCCTTGCCCCCACCCTATATTGGAATTCTTCAGAATTTCGCGTACGAAATTATGCATGGGAGTGCGAAATTCCTTTACGGTATGCTTCCCCGTAGAGGGGGCTCCAGATTGGTCCATTTGATCAAGAGTTACTTCGATCCTTTTACCGCCATAGGCGTTTCCTGTGACGATGTTATCGAAGTGCGTATAGGCAGTAATCATGCGTGCTGCATTCACGCAATCTTGGTCGGTAAATCGCGCAAGGCCTTTTTTGTGCAGCTGTGCTTTTCGTGCGAGGATTTTCGGTGCAGTTCCTCCACCGCCCGTATACCAGTTTTTTGCTGCTTCATAACTGATTTTAAACCGGTCACCTGAAAGCAAACCTGTAATTTCTTCCACATTTTTATAGTCCATGATCGCCGCGAGTGTCGGAATGTCTTCATGGTCAAGTTCCTGCATGCGTTCACCGGACATTGCTTTGGACATACGTGCTCGTGCTTCGCTGTTCTGAATGACCTCGTTATGGATCCAGAGGGTTGTCTTCTGCCCCGGCACAAAGTGGTCTGCATCTTCTTGTATGCGATTTCCGATTTCCTCGAGCTCCGGAAGCGTATTGTTATGCGTCGTGAAATAATCGATTAAGGGAAACTTGTTGAGCACTCCGCCGTCCTCGCCCGCAAGGGCTTGGAGGCGTTCTATGCTGATGAGGCCGTGTCTGCACCCCTGCACGAGATAAAAAAGCTTATCTTCCATCGACATTTTTCCATTGCCCATGGCGTAGTGAAGGATTTTTTCGTACAGGTGCGGGTTGACTTCTTCCGGTATCGAGCCTGTTTGTTTTCCCTTCGTCCAGAGTCTCAGTTGCCTCTCTAAGGTTCCTGCAAGGCCCCCACGGATGTTACTGAGCTGGTCGCAAACCTGCGTGAATTTTTCTTTGCCGCTGCGGATGCCATTGTCGTTACTCTGCCGCCAGTCGTAGAACTTGTCTTTGTCCGACCATATTTCCGTCACCATTCTCTGCAGCCATTTGTCTCTGAGTATGCTGTTATTGCGACATGCGTCTTTCGGCATTTTGATACCGCTGAAGAACATAAGCGTGTCCCAGAATTTTTCGTCGTTGAAGTTCAGACGTCCCTTCTCGATCAGAAGTTCGCAGAGTGCACGTACTTGGTCTTTAGTTCGGGAGGTTCTGAGCATGTCTTGCAATGAAAAACTGTCGAGGTCTTTGAGTGCGTCTTTCCATTGCTGTACCTCGGAGAGTTCTGATGCGCTGGAACGCCTCTGGAATTCGTGCTTCAGCTGTCCCGCATACGAGAGCCCCCAGAGATTGTTGTCGGGTATCCAGCTTGTTATGCTCTGGCCAAGTACGCTCTGTACGCGTTCTCCGCGTCGTTTCCACATGCGTTGCAGGTCTTCTCCGACAGACTTACACATGCTGATGACATCGTTGATCGATGCAAATTCTATACCTCTGAGTGTCTGCCAGAGCCCTTTGGACCCTTTCGCTTCAGATCCTTTTTCTATCTCCGCTTTTTTGACGGCATTCATTTGCTTCGTAGCGGGAGTAAAAAAATCTTTCTCCAGTTTTCCCAGTAGATTTCCCAGTCGCTTTTCCAGTTGATCGGAATCTTCGCCTTCCCTAAATTCGTAAAATGGGTTTTTTATCCGCTCTTCAAATGCATCCCTCCATTCATCTGTCCAAGCGGTGAATTCTTCAATTCCTTCCGTATTGTTATGATCACGAATAAATCTGTAGATGGAGCCCAACTGGTCTTGAGCGTCCGAGATTTTTTGGCCAACGTTTGAGACAGAAATTTTCGGCGAGCTACCGCTATGTTCCGGGTTTTCTTTTGCAAAGATGTCTGCCATTTCGTCTTCTGAGATTTGCAGTGCGATATTCGGTTCAAGACTCTTCGCAATTTGCTCTGTATCGAATGCGACGGGGTTCTGTTCCTTTTCGCCTTCCAGACAGCTAAACAGTTGTATGTCTTGCGGAGCGAATCCTTTCGCGCTCTTGCCGCTATGCGTCCACGTTGCATACTTGTTAATCAGCTCGTCCATGAGAAGCTCTTTGATCTGTGCGTTTGTTCTCTGTGTCGCTAAGGTTTCGTGCGCGTTGCGATCCGTCCCCCCCCTTCGCTCGATCGCTGCAAGCTCCTTTCTGTAGATTGGTGTGCGAAGTGCACTGATGTGCCATGCGTTCTCACGGGTCGAGAGAAGGTCGTCGAACGTTCTGCTGTCAATGTCTCCCGGCATCTCTTCAGCTAGTGTCTCGTGTAGTGCAACGAAGAGCATTGGCAGGACACCGACCCGATGCACGAGAGTATCGACTATGGCATGGCCTTGCTCGTGATGAAGGACAGCCTGGCGGTGCTCGCCGCTGCGGATCATGCTCTCATTGATGTAGATCACGCCGTCCGTGCGGTTGTAGCATGCTGCTGTCTTCGTGGTGCGTGCGACTTCCTCGTACTCGGTGATGCGTTTAGGGGGGATGCTGCGAATGCGCGTGCGGGCATCCCTTCCTTGCAGATGATTCAATTCCGCAACAGTCTTCGTCAGTTTTTGCACATGCAGTGCGCATGCGCGGAGCAGCTCATCCGCTTTGGCGCCTTTCATATGGACAAGGGATTTCATCTGCCGATCTATGCCCGTAATGAATGTCGACAATTGTTCCGGCACATGGAGCGCAGCGCATGTCTCGTGTCGCAAAAGCGGATGCTTCGGCGCAGATCCGATACCGCTCTCAAAGAGCGTTCCGACGGTGGCATCCAATTCTTCCGTAATTGCATCCCGGGTTTGCTCCGCATTCGGCACCGTACTTTTTTGCAAAAGTTTTTTATCCCTTCTCAGCTGCGAGAGGAAGGACGGGCTCTCTACGGCAAGGAGCATCCTATCGAGCTTTGTTCTGCGTTCTTTAGAGAGGTTTTCGTGCAAGTGGTCATAGTCTTCCGCCGTCACACTTCCGTCCCGGACGCGTGTGCAGACTTCCGCATGCCGGTGCATGCCCTGCAATTGTTCTTCGAGGTCGGTCTCCGGACCAAAATTAAGCAATTCGGCGAGGTGTTCTTTGAGTGACGGATCGGATCGGATCATGCTTTCTGCAGTTTCGAGCCGACGTGCCCGCGAAGAGGCCCATGCCTGTTCCGCCTTTCGGTCATGTGCATCGAGTCCGCGGAAGCCCGATACCCGGGATTCCATCTGCGTGATGCCGAGCCAGTCTAGGTTGCTCAGTTCGGCGAGGAGTTTCTCTGCCTCACCGGTGAATTCCGTATCCGATGCCTTGCGCAGATTATCCGAATCATCGATGTCCTTGCTCGTGAGATCATCCGGATTTTCCTTGAGTTTAGAGACGCGGAGTGCGCACTGCAGTGTGTGGTCAATCTCCGATCGTCTGCGGCGAAATGCTAGGAGACTCATACCGAGGTATCTTGCTATAGCATCGTCATCAGTTGTTCCCGCCCCATCTGTGATATGTTCGCGAAGCTTCGACCACTGCTCCCCCAGTTCCATAGCTTTCAGCATGATGGTACTTTCTAGGTGCCTTCGACTTCGAAGCATTTGTTTAAATAAAATCCTCTTTATTTCTTTTGTATTTTGCAGAGTAGTTTCCGTTCCAATATCTGCTTTTTCCAGAGTTCCTATCTTTCTCGCAGAGATCACTGCATTGTAGAGCATTTGGAGTTTCAACTCTTTTGTCGGTTTGCCATCCTCGGATCGAATAGCTGATGTATCTACTTGAAGACAGAAATCGCGCGCTTTTCTTTCCTCTCGACTCAAATTGTCGCTGTTCTGACTGAGTAGTGTAGTTGGATTGAGACCGATCTCTTCGAGTATTGCATCAAGATGCTCCTCGGTCCACATATCGGGAGAACTGAGTGTTTCGAGGTTTGCATCGCCTTGAAGTCGTAAATCGTGTTCGAGCTTTACCAGTCTCGCGAGTGATTCTGGTTTGGAACCAATCATGCGTTCCAGTTCGTGATAATGTTCCATTCTTTGCTCGAATGCTTTTGCAAGAGCAAACGCAATGTCCGGTCGATCCATCATGTGCCCAATGTCTTCCGACAATTCTTTACGTAGAGGATCGATATCTTTACCCTCGCGTTCCGCCTCGAGGTATCGCTCACTTTTTTCTATGATCGATACGACGTTTGGGTCAATCTCTTCATTGTCAGGATGAAGCCTCTTCAGGATGCTGATTCCTGCTCCGAGCACGAAAGGATGGAGAGCCGCCTTCTTCAGGAGGGGTTTGACCATTTCCATTTTGGAACGCATTTTTTTTGCGATAGTACCGATCTCTTGCTGCGTACTGTTTTCCGGTACGTGGAGATCTTCCACGTTCTTGTTTGCCTCTTCGAGATTATCCTCATCCCCAGCATCCCCGCCTGTTCCACTTGTCGCAAACGCCAGAACCCTCCTCTCGCCCCAAGGGCGGAAGAGCTTTTTTGCAAAGTGCCGGTGCCAGCGGTATGCCAGCATCTATAGTTTACAGATGCGAATAAAAGTGTCAAGTATCCTTTCCTTTCCGTCTTTCCGTTCAGGAATCAACGGTTGCAGCACATCGTGAAGGAGGTACGGGTCAGTGTCTCCCGTTTGCATTTTTACGAGCCTGCCGTTTCGTTTTTCGATGTGGAGTTCCGCGTAGGTGGGGAAGCGGAGGATCCAGTATCCGTTGCAATCTTTCCATTCGGTCACATCGTTCTCGATGGCAAATCCACGTTTCCAGATGCTGATGCGTTTTGCACCGGGTGCGGTTTCGTGTTCGCGGTAGTAGAGAAATCCGAGGATGATGATGACTGCGGTAAAGCTCCACGCGCGCGTCCACAGGCTGTAGCCGATGCAAAAGAGTACGAATGCTCCGGCGACGCAGTACCAAAGTTTTCCTCGCGTTTGATGCGCGTGGAGCGGCGCGCTCCATGCGAGAATGGGTGTCTCCGATGGGGACGCGTGTGTTTGCATGTGAATGTTGGTGTATTCATGTAATTATAGCGTAAAAGTGCCGTTTACGGTACGGCAGAGAGGTTGCGGAAATTTATAGATATAGTCTGGTGATCTATGGAATATTTTGGCTCCAGTAAGCATAGATTCGTAACTTCAGCGAAAGCGACTGTTTCGCTTGCCAGCGTGGCATGGAGTGAAGGAAGTTAGAACTGAACTTGTAGCATTGTGATACTGCAGTTACCATTATGGATTTTCATTTGTCTCTCAGCGTGGCCGATATCCGATTCATTGAAGATGCACGAGTACGGTTACCGCTAATGGCCATTTTGCCCGATTGGATTCTTAAGCAACTTGATACGGAGGAACTGGCACTACCGGACGTTGCAGTGGAAGAAGTGCGACAAGAACTGGAGAATCGACTGCGACACTACATCATGACTTATAAGCGCGATGTCTTTAAGACCGAACTTCCTCCATCAGCGCACCTCTGTAATTGGATCAAGGGGGCGGAACTCGACGACCGGCAACGCGGAGATCTCGCGGAAGCTGAATATAAAGTAAGTGATCAAAACGTGAGCTTCGTTGCTTACCAGAAACCGCTTGAGATCGTCCCGCCAAGTAGCAATCCGTTGCGCATCGAATATCTTGAGTATCAACACAAGTTGCAAAAGAAAGGGGGTGTTAAAACTACCCGGTAAGATTTCTTGGTTCAAACCTCTGGTGTGGTGTAGAAATTCCAAAATCTCCTCTTTGGCTTCAGAAAAAGGAGAAATTGATGTGGCCTGCCAACCGTAGTCAGGAGGTGATACCCGAAGAAGTCCACCTTCGCTCCGCTACGCGGAGACTATGGTGGACAACCTCCTGCAGAGGTTGGTGGGCAATACAAGATTCGAACTTGTGACCTCCACAATGTCAATGTGGCGCTCTAACCAGCTGAGCTAATTGCCCGGT
>CAYJSJ010000005.1:15521-48234 GCA_964373065.1 uncultured Candidatus Peribacteria bacterium | reverse complement strand
GATGTGAATGATATCCAGCTTTGTGAGAGAGAAACGAGGGTGCGAAGCTGGAAGCTGCCTGCCCGCCGAAGTCCGAAGGACGGAGGAGGGAGCTAATTGCCCGGTGATGTGAATGATATCCAGCTTTGTGAGAGAGAAACGAGGGTGCGAAGCTGGAAGCCACGGCAGCCTATCAATTTCTACTCGTATCAACAAGAACATGCATGCGGTTCTCCCGCCAGTTCTCCCCGCATGAAGAACGTCGATTGTGCTTCGCCGATCACGCGATCCCCGCGTCTACATATTTTGTGCTTGCCAAGATATTCCTACGCGCACTGAGCATTTGTAGCATGTTGTCATGCTCGACGAACTCCTCGATCTCCTCTTCCCGCGTCGTTCCATACGCGACCCGGCGGGATTCTGGATTACGGAGAGCGACTGGAAGGCGATTCCCGTTCATCCGTACTGCGAAGAGAAGCCATCGCTTACCAAGCGCGGCATGGGGTCACTTGATCGTCTCGTCTCCGCCGTGCGGTACGATGACTCCGTCATACTGCAGCGAGCCATTCATACGCTCAAGTACAGGAGAGTGCCTGGGCTTACGCGCATGCTTGCCGCCTTTGTGTTACAAGCCACAACACCGCATATGGTTCCGGGCATGGTGCTTGTTCCGGTTCCACTGCATTGGGGGCGGTACGTTGAACGCGGGTTTAATCAGGCGGACTTGCTTGCGCGGCTTGTTGCATCCGCCACCGATCTTCCTCTGCGAAGATGCCTCCGGCGCACGTGTGACACCGGCCATCAGGCGTGGCGGGAGCGGACAACAAGACTTACGGTGATGGCGCATGCATTTTCTGTGCGACGCATCTGCCGCGTTCCGGAGCATGTTGTTCTCATCGACGACATTGCGACGACCGGAGCGACACTCGATGCATGCGCATACACTCTGAAGTCAGCAGGAGCCAAGCGTGTCGAAGCATGGGTGATCGCACGCGCGTGAATTCTTCTCGTCAATTTTTTTTGCACAATCGTACACAGAAAAATTTTTTTCCGAGTACGCAACATGAAGTGGTGTGGAAAACTTTTCAGTTCTCCACCGGCAGAGTACGATCTGCTCCCTGGCGATATCACCTGTATCTGGTGTCGCTTGTTGCGACGGCTCTCGTCGTCAAGTTCCGAACGCTCCACCGCGTGTCGACACCATGATGTTTCTTCTCTCCGCACTGGCGTTTCTACTTCTTTTGACCGTTCTCATTCTCATACACGAGATGGGGCATTTTTTCGCTGCGCGAATCTTCGGGGTGGAGGTGGAGGAATTTGGCATCGGGCTGCCACCACGTATGAAGTCGCTCTTCTGGCAATCTGGTACAAATTTTACGGTGAACTGGATTCCCTTCGGAGGGTTTGTACGCCTGAAGGGAGAGAATGCAATGACAGAGAAGGACAGATGCCTGCAGGGGAGTTTCGGTGCATCGCCGGTCTATGCGCGCGTTATTATTTTGCTTGCCGGAGTCTTCATGAATCTTCTCCTTGCCCTCATTATTTTTACGGTCGGGTTTTCCGTAGGGAAGTGGGTGCCGACGTACCTGACCTTCGAAGCGATGGAAGCTGCCGGTACGCGCGGGGACATTCACTTGGTCATGGGCGTGATGATCGATGATGTCGTCAGTGGAGGGAACGCAGCCAAGATCGGCGTGCCTCCCCGAAGCCTTGTGCGGCAGGTGGACGGAATGCCGGTGGAAAGCGTCGCCGACATCCCGCGTTTGCAGGAAGGTAAGCGTGCTGTTTCCTACACGCTTTCCCGCATAGATGGAGCTAAGGTGTCGCCGGAGACGGAGGAGTTTCGTGTCGCGCTTACAGATGGAAAGTCTGGGATCGTCATAGTTCCCTATCCGTTGGAACTCTCTGCGCCGCGTCGTGGCGTCGTCACAGCCTTCGTGCTCGCGTTGCGTGAATCCTACCTCATGACGGAGCAGACGGTTTTTGGCATAGGGAAATTATTTTCTTCACTTACCCGCACGGGAACCGTTCCCGAGGGCGTAGCAGGCATCGTGGGAATAGCACAGCTGACACACGGAGCGGTGCTCGAGGGCTTCATGCACTACCTGCGTTTAGTCGCGCTTCTCAGCCTGAGCCTTGCCGCACTCAATGTACTGCCGTTTCCTGCGCTCGACGGCGGAAGACTGGTATTCGTTCTCGTGGAGTGGATCGTGCGAAGGCCGGTCAATCGCGTGTTCGAAGTGACGACGAATGCCGTCGGATTCGTATTTCTTATTCTCCTTATTCTCCTTATCACCTTCAATGACATCCTCCGTCTTTTCTAGCACCGTTACGGATCCGACGAGTGACTGTACGGATCTTTGGCTCCGCGTTCTTTCGGTGATCGAGCCCCAGTTGCAGCGCGGGGAATTTATCACATGGTTTAAAAATACGACGATTCTGAGGAAGGACGACCAAACACTCCTTATCGGTCTGCCGCTTGTGATGGCGCTCAATCGACACATAGAGAAATACCAAGAATTGACCCTGAACATAGTCCAAACATTTGACCCGAGCATTACCAAGGTTATCTACAAAGTCGATGGTGCTCTTCAGGATCACCCGGAGCTGAGCATCGATCTCCTTGCGCACTTCCCCGAACAGAAGAAGCGAAAACTCCCCGGGAAGCCAGAAGTGCGTATGGCAGAGGGCATTACCAGTAAAATCCTGACTCCGCGGTACTCGCTCGAAAACTTTGTCGTTGGCACGAAGAATCGTCTGGCGCATGCGGCGTGCGAAGCTGTGGCACAGCAGCCCGGTGGAAAATATAATCCGCTCTTTATTTATGGCGGAGTAGGGCTCGGGAAAACACACCTGCTGCAGGGGATCGGCAATGCTATACTCCAGAAGATGCCGCGTGCGATTGTGGTCTATACGACATCGGAGGACTTTACCAATCAGGTTGTGGAGGCGATTCGGATGCAGAAAATGGATCAAATCCGAAAACGCTATAGGCAGGTGGACGCACTCATCGTCGATGACATTCAATTCTTTGCCAATAAGGACCGTTGTCAGGAAGAGTTTTTCCATACATTCAATACTCTCTACGAGAGCAGCAAGCAACTCGTGATTTCCTCCGATCGTCCGCCGGACGAACTCCACCTAAATGACCGCCTCACTTCCCGATTTGCGAGGGGCATGGTTGCCGACGTCGCGGAACCCGATTACGAAACACGTTTGGCGATTCTTCAGGAGAAGACAAAGGAATACGAGCTCCTCATTGATCTCTCCGTCCTGCAGTTCATAGCCGAACATACGACGAAAAATGTTCGCGAGCTCGAAGGGATTCTCATGCAGGCGGTTGCGCAGTACGAACTTGAGGAACGTATGCCGACTATAAAGTCCATTGCCGAGATCATGCGAAAACTCAATATGGATCCGCACATCAAAGTGCAGCAAGTCGGTTTTGAGAAGCCGGAGGAACACCGCGCCACTCTGCAGGAAGTTATGGAAGCCGTGAGCAAGTATTACTCGGTGTCCATCGCTGATCTCATCGGTACCTCACGCGTTCGGGAAGTGCTCTTGCCGCGGCAGATTGCCATGTACATCGTCAAACACTATCTCGGCATAAGTCTCGTTCGCATCGGTCAGGCGTTCGGGAACCGCGACCACACCACCGTGATCAATGCGTGTGATAAAATCGCACGCAATATGCTCAGTAATTCTAACGTACTGAGGGAGGTGCATACCCTCGCGGGAGAATTGAGACTGCGCTAGCAGTAGGAAACAGAATGTGGAGAATGAAGTATTCCGCCTTTCTTTTTCAGGTTTCGATTTTCCGTTTTTCGTTCCCTACTGCTACACTTCCGCCATGTGTCCTGCTACAGACCCAGGCGTCGACGACCTCTATAGGATGCGTCACAGCCTCTCGCATGTGCTTGCGCAGGCGGTTACTCGCCTCTGGCCGGCTACGCAGATTTCCATCGGGCCGCCGATCGATACGGGCTGCTACTATGATTTTCTTTTTGAAGAGCCGATTTCCGCAGACGACTTCAAAGCGATCGAGAAGGAGATGCGGTCGATTATCAATAAGGGACAAACGTTTGTCGTGGAGACTCTTTCTGCGGATGACGCCACTATATTCTGGAAAGGGAAAAAGCAGAAGTTCAAAGTGGAGCTGATCGAGGATTTGAAGAAGAGCGGCGAGAAATCGGTGACGAATTACCGCAATGTGGACGCAAAAGGACAGGAAATGTTTGTTGATCTTTGCAAGGGGGGGCATGTGGAAAATGTGAAAGAGATACCGGCGGACGGGTTTAAGATCATGAGTCTGGCCGGAGCGTATTTTCGTGGCGATGCAAAGCGTGAACAGCTTACGCGCATCTACATCGCTGCGTTTGCTACCAAAGAGGAACTGGCGATGCATCTGAAACATCTTGAGGAAGCTGCGAAGTATGATCACCGCAAGCTTGGGAAAGAACTCGATCTCTTCGCCTTTAGCGATATGGTCGGCCCGGGACTTCCGCTCTGGACGCCTAAGGGCACCGTTATTGCCGATCAGCTGGAAAAATTTGCCAACGAATTGGAGGAGAAAGGAGGCTACATGCGTGTTCGCACGCCGCACATTGCGAAAGGAAAACTCTACGCTCGAACGGGTCACTTGGCGCATTACAAAACATCGATGTTCCCGCCCATGCAGCTTGATGGCGAAGACGAATACTATTTGAAACCCATGAATTGTCCGCATCATCATGAAATATTTGCGTGCCAAGCTCGCAGTTACCGAGAGCTCCCCATGCGTCTTGCGGAATACGGTCATTGCTATCGATACGAAGATTCAGGTGCACTCTTCGGGCTTATGCGTGTGCGATCACTCAGCATGAACGATGCCCATATTTACTGCAGCGAAGAGCAATTTGAATCCGAATTCATGGCGGTCATTAATTTGTATCTTACGTACTTTCAGGTTTTCGGCATCAAAAAATACGTTATGCAGCTTTCACTTCATGATCCTGCCGAGCTTGGTAAGAAGTACGTCGATGCACCGGAATTGTGGCTGAAAACGGAGGACATGGTGCGAAGAGTGATGATGAAGTCACAATGCGAGTACATCGAAGTGCCGAACGAAGCGGCGTTTTATGGTCCCAAAATCGATGTGCAAGTGTGGAGTGCTATCGGCAGGGAATTTACGCTTGCAACGAATCAAGTGGACTTTGATGTCCCCGGTAAAGTCGGTCTTTCGTACGTTGATACCGACGGAGTGCACAAAGTTCCTCTCTGTATTCACCGTGCACCGCTTGGTACACATGAACGATTTATCGGATTTCTGATAGAGCATTTTAAAGGGAATTTCCCGCTCTGGCTTGCCCCTGTGCAGGTGGCAATCGTACCTGTTGCCGATGCGCACGAGAAGTACGCAACGAACGTGCATGCAATGCTGCAGGAGCAGGGGATGCGTGTACTGTCTATGGATTCTTCTGATTCCCTCGGTAAGCGTATTCGCGAGGGGGAAAAGAAAAAGATCCCGTATCTCCTTGTTCTTGGAGACAAAGAAGCCGAAGGAGAGTTGGTAGCGGTCAGAAATAGTAAGACCAAGGCACAGGTGACGGTTCCTCTTAAAGAGTTTACCGCCAAAACACTCAAAGATATTCAATTGCGCAGGCTCGAGCCTTCTATCGGCTGATCTCTACAACGTCGAGGAAATCCTGTAGGATGCAGGCGTATGTTCGAAGCCTTTGCCATCGGCCCCGTCATTATTTGGACACGCTTGATTTTCTTACTCCTCGGCATTTGGCTCGCGACGGAATTTTTTCTCCGGCTTTCCGAAAGCGCCAATCTTTCGTTGCAACACTTCAAGGAAAAGGGATTGCACTACCTGCTTTCAGCCCTCCTGTGCGGAAGGCTGTTTGCGATCATCGATCAGTACCGCGTCTATCTCAAAGATCCTCTGCGGGTTTTTATTCTATGGGACGGGAGTTTCAGTTTCCTCGGCAGTGCAGTGGGAATTGGTGCTGTGCTGTATTTCCACACGCGCATGCATCGTTCGACATTTCTCCAGTGGCTGGATGTTCTTTTGCCTGCCGCAATATTCGGAGCGGCATTCGACTGGTTCGGTAAGTTTGCGGCAGGTCAGGCGTATGGGAAGCCGACCGATGTGCCATGGGCAATCACCTATGATGCTCTCAACGTTCGCTACACGGTTCCCATTCATGCCGTTCAGCTCTACTACGCATTTACGTTCTTGTTGCTTACGTTCTTGCTTCTAGTCATACGCAAAAAGAGTACGCGAGCCGGATCAGAGACGTTCGTCGGTATTTTTCTCGCAAGCGTTGCCACATTCTTTTTCGAATCCTTCCGGGGGGATTTTTCCATTCCGGTTTTTGCAACCAAGATGGATTTTGCCGTCCTCTCTCTTCTTTTTGTAAGCTTGGGAGTATTTGCTGCCGTGGAGTTGAAACTTTCCCAAAAAACGCTTATTATCTACGAAACCTTACTCGTTATTTTCTTCGGCGGATACGCGATCTCTCGCAGCTTTCTTCCCTTTGCCACGTTTGAACTCCGGTTCAGCCAGTTTCTGGCTGTGCTTTCCTTCCTTGCAACTGTCGTGTACGTTATAGTCCATCGTCGTAAGTTTCCCCATCTCTGATCGATGATGGAAGGTGTAGCACTTTTTCTCCGGCAATTTTTTGAACCATGGTTGCTCTTTCTGGCAGATGATCCCGCGTTGCGGCTCCTCCAGTGTGCGATGCTGCTTATAGGTCTCTGCATCATTTTTCTGGTGTTTTATACGACACGCGATATTTTGCTTCGAACACATTCGTTCTGGTATATGTTTGTTTCTATTGTCGCCGTTGCGGGGTTACCTGTTGCCGGGTTTTTGCTCTATCTCCTTTTTCGCCCGTCACGTACCATCAAAGAGCGGGAAATGGAGGAAATGCTTGCGGAACTTTTGTCACAGTCCCGCGCGTCCTATGCCACATATCCTCGGGGAAGTACTGCAGTTAGTGCCGTACGAAAGCCACGCAGCAAGAAGCGTCGCACTGCGGATATTCAGGATGAACTTTCTCTCTAATTTCTGCAAATGCCAAGCATTGCTGGTTTCTTGTCTCGGCATTAGGTTATAATTCTTTCGCTATGTTGACATATCTTTTCTGGCCGAATCCGCCTGTGCCTTCCTATGATTCTCCAAAGGTTCTTGCACTTCTTCTCTTCTGCGGCGCACTGGTAACTGCTTCCATGGTCTTCAAACAGTGGAGAAGGAGGCAGAGTAACTCCGTGACACGAAAGCTTACGAGGAGCTATTCCTCTCTACTTTTTTGGTTCGGTGTTTCCGGCATTTTTCTCACGGTTTCTCGGGTGGAAGGTATCAGTTACCTTTCTATGCGCCTCTGGTGGGTTTTTTGGGTAGCATTGCTGCTCATTACCGTTTTTGTACAAGTGTTCCTTTTCCGTGCGAAGCATTATGCAGTGATCCCGCAGGGAAGTCGCAGTGAAGATCCGCTCGAAAAGTACTTACCGAAGAAAAAGAGGAATTGAACTGTCTCATGCTTCCTTGTCGTTTCTTACAGGATCATTTACTCTGAAGGCGACATGGAATTTGATTCCTGCCGCAGACCTTCCGGACATGTATTCCCATGCGATCGCAAAGCTACAAAGGCGTTACGTGGATTGATGACCCCGCACCAACGGAGCAGGTGCTCGCCGAACTCCAGAACCGATTTGGATTCCATGAATTGGATATCGAAGACTGCACCAGTGAACACGAACGACCGAAGGTCGAGGAGTATGAGAAGTATCTTTTCCTCGTGTTTCACATTCCATATCGGGCGAGGAAAACAGGCAGAATCGTAAAAGAAGAGGTGAACATCTTCCTCGGACAGGACTTTTTTGTCACGCTTCATCGCGGAAAAATTCCCATTCTCGACAAACTCTGGAGTGATCTTGAACAGTCGGTACCGCTCCGTGCGGAGTATCTTCACCAAGGAACGGGGTTTTTTCTATACGAACTGATGGATCATTTCTTTGATGAAGTGTTTCCGCTCGTCGACAGTATTCGCAAGGAAGTGCGTCGGATGGAAGAGGTGCTCTTTGAGTCCGAGGAAGAAGTCGATCTGCTCAAAGACATCATGAGCGTCAAGCGCAATATCATTTCCATGCGGTCGATTCTGCTGCCGCAGAGAACGCTCATTGCGACACTCGAGCACAAGAATAAGAAATTCGTCCCCGACGATCTTGCGCTCTACTTCGATGACATTCTCGATGCCATCGAACGCCAGTGGTCACTCCTCGATACCGCAAAAGAAATGATCGATGCACTGCAAGACACGCACGAAGCTTGGCTTTCGCATAAAACGAATGCCGTCGTGCAAATCCTCACTATTTTTTCGGTCACATGGTTGCCGCTTACGTTCATTACGGGCCTCTATGGCATGAACGTTCGCTTGCCGCTCGGTGATCACCGGAGTGCGTTCTATTTCGTGCTCAGTGCTATGGGTCTATTGCTTTTTGGCATGCTCGTGTACTTTGCGAGGAAGCGCTGGCTTTGATGCGTTGCCTCCGGTTTCTTCGTTAGTCTTTTAGCATTTTCCCACTATTGTCAACAAGATCCTTCCCTTGAAGATCATGCTGTTATTTCGCTAATGTAGCGAACGTAGGTGACTGAGCTGCTTCTTCCAACTGCGGATATGCAAACACCATTTGACACAGGTACTCCCTTCGCGCACCATACGCCTCCTATGCCTTTGAAGCACTTCACAGAGACGTTTTTGGTCATCGTGCTCGGTGCGAGTATCGCGCTCACGGGGTTGCTTGTGGCGACGTTACCGCCCCTTCCGGAGGCGGCGCTTCCTTGGGGCGCGCTCTTCACACTCAGCGTGATCTATCCGCTCATACTCTATGGGCTTTTTCAACGGAGAAGGGCAGACAATTTTTTCCGCAATCTCCATTGGTATCCTGCGATCATACTCCTGCTGTGGCTTGCGCTTGAGTGGCTCAGGATCGGAGGGTACTCCGATACCAAGCTTCTTTCGTACTACACACTTGCGTGGTCTCTGGGCATCGTGGTTCTTGGTTTTGTTTTTCTCGTTTCGTACTGCCTAAAGGTAATTCGTCGTAGGGGTCCTCGTATTGTGATTCTTGCTTTCATTCTTGTTCCGTTTGCCGCTGTTGCGTTCATAAGCGAGCGTGGCGCGCACTGGGAGCATGAGCTCGCATCTGTCCTCTGGGAGACGGATCTTTGGCGCACGGGAGAGACGGGCATTCTTGCGGGGATCATGGGTGACAGAAACGTGAGCAAAGGGAACCTGAGCGGAAAAAATCTTGATCCTTCTGTGGATCCAAGTGAGGAACAGTGGCGCGAGCGCTTACGAGCGCAAAAGCTTCGTGACGAGCGCATAGCCGCACGCTCTCTGCAAGGAAAGCAGGTATCTGCTGTAAGCAGTGTTTCCTCTTCCAGCTCTGCAAAAAGCGCGATGATCGGCAGTGTCAGCAGTAAGCCGACGAAGCTGCCGACCTCCGGTTTCGGGTGGGGAGGAGTAGTTCTGTTCCTCGTAGCGATGTACTGCGGCGTTCTGCACTCTCGGCTGAGAAGGGGTGTCTGAATTCGGGTTGTCGGGTAACGGTTGTCGGTTGTCGGTTGTCGGTTGTACCATGTCCGTATGGCATTGATCGACGTTATTCATGCGAGGCAAATTCTTGATTCACGGGGGAACCCGACGGTTGAGGTGGATCTTGTATTGGACGACGGATCGTTCGGAAGAGCGGCAGTTCCATCCGGCGCGTCGACGGGCAGCCATGAGGCGCTGGAGCTTCGTGACGGTGACAAGAAGATCTATGGCGGAATGTCTGTGCTCAAGGCCGTCGCAAATGTGAATGGGTCGATAGCCGAATCTCTAAAAGGCATGCCAGTGGGGGATCAGCGCACGATCGATCAGACGATGCTCGATTGCGATGGTACATCCGATAAATCGAATCTCGGTGCTAACGCTATCCTTGGCGTTTCTATGGCGGTGGCACGGGCGCGGGCTGCCTCGGAGCAGAAGCCGCTCTGGCAATCGCTTGCAGATCAATTCGAGGTTACAGATGCCACCGTTCTTCCTGTGCCGATGATGAATGTGATCAATGGAGGCAAGCACGCGGACTCCGGTCTCTCGTTTCAGGAATGTATGATTATTCCGCGTGCATTCGATGCATTCTCCGATGCACTTCGTGCTGGCACGGAGGTTTTTCATTGTCTACAAACACTGTTGAAGGACGCCGGCCACACAAGGGCGGTCGGCGATGAGGGGGGATTCGCGCCGAAGGTAAAGAAAGCCGAGGAAGCATTCGACTTTCTCACGGCTTCGATCGAGAAAGCAGGGTATACGGGAAAGATCTTTTTGGGGATCGACGCCGCAGCCTCTGAATTTTATTCAGACGGTTTTTACGTCGTGGACGGCAAAACACTCTCTTCGGAGGCTCTCACCGATTACTACAGAGAGCTTTGCAAGAAGTACCCGATCCTCTCTATCGAGGACAGCCACAGCGAAGATGATTGGGACGGTTTTGCATCCCTTACAGCTGCACTCGGCGATACCCATCAGCTTGTCGGGGATGATCTTCTCGTAACGAACGTCGAGCGCATCAACACTGCGATCGAAGAGCGTGCGGTCAATGCCGTGCTCATCAAGCTGAATCAAATCGGAACGGTTTCTGAATCTGTCGACGCCATCAAGCTTACACAGTCGCAGGGATGGAATGCTATTATTAGCCACCGAAGTGGCGAGACGGAAGATACGTTCATCGCACACTTGGCAGTGGGGCTTAAAACGGGGCAAATTAAAACGGGTTCGCTCAGCCGTACTGACCGTGTGTGCAAATACAACGAACTGCTCCGCATCGAGGAGCAGCTGGGGAAGAAGGCGCAGTATGTGCATCCATTCTGAATGGATATGTTTCTATGCCGCAGATTCCAGTGCGAGAATGTTTTTCTCGCATTGCTCTATACGATCTTCGTGGTTGCATAGATGCTTCCCGAACCCATTGATCATTTTCTTCAGTTCCATAAATCCTGCCATTATCCGGTCATCCAACTGTTCTACTCCCTTCTCCAGACAATCCATTCTCTCTTCCAGGCTATCTATTTTCTGGCCATGCGTTTCAATGGCATTGCCATTATTGGTCACAAGATCGGCAAGAAACTTAACGTCCGCCTGTGTTGCCGGTTGTGTGGAGTCGATCACCATGAGAACATGAGTATAATTCATCAAACGTTTACCGCAATGGTACTAAATTTTTGTTAACGTGTTGCTGCAGTTTCCCTCTTCATTTAGAAGAAATTTCAGTTCTTCTCTTGTAGAGAACGTAGTAGTGTGGGTAAGCCACATCGCACAAGTGCGACAGTGCAAGTAGTTGTATATTTCACATCATCAGACATTCATTCGGGGTGTAGTTCAGTTGGCTAGAACGCATGCATGGGGTGCATGAGGTCGTCGGTTCAAGTCCGGCCACCCCGACCATCGTCAGTTTTCTCCCGTTTTGACCACTTCTCGAACTGGGGAGTTAAGGTAACAGAAGCCACTTTGTCACCATTCACCATCACGTTCGAGACGATAAGGTCGGCCATTTTGCGTTTCTTGTCGTCACTCGCCTTGTTCCACCAATGTGAGCCATTCCTTGCAAGTTCGAGAAAGGCATCCAGCGCGTAGTACCGCTCCATGCTGTTGTCACCCACCTGCTCCTCACGTTTGAGAAGTGATTTGCGCTCGTCCTCATGCCGTTTGAGTTTGCGCTTGTGTTGCCATAAGACACATTTTACAGGACAAATTGCAGATGCCGTGTGTGTGACTCTGCTCTGCAACGGTGAAGTCCTCTTCTTGGTCAGCAACTCTCAAACATCAACCAGTTCCACATCAACATAAAAATGGTGAGACTTTCGGATGGAATTTGTGTACGCTTGGTTCATGTTCAAAAAGTTTCCTGTATGGCTTCTCGGTGGAGTCCTCGGCCTTTTGTACTACGGTGTGACTTGGGGCATCTCAGCCTGGCTTGTGCAGGACGTTCCCACGAATCCTGATCCAAATTGGACCTTTCTCTTTCTGCATCTTCCCATGGTAGCTCTCATTTCTCCTCTGTTCGCAGTCGTGCCTTATCCATTCTCTGTGCTTCTCCTACCCGTTGCAGAGTTCAGTATTGGTGCAGGCATCGGGCTGCTCGTTGAACGTTTCGTGCTCAAGAGAAGGCATTGAGTAATCATTGCTGTCTAGGGGCTTCCGAGAAATTTGACCTTCAATAATTTCCCTAGGATCGTGGAAGGTTTTTGCATGTAGTTGTGGAAAAATTGTCCAACGTTTATTGTAGGGGTGATAACGAGCGACGGAGATTACATGGATCACAGATGAGGCAAATCAATCAGGAAACTGTATCTGCCCAAAAGCGATGTAAAACGACACCAGAATGATTGCCAACGTCACAGCCGTTGAAGCGAAGACAACAATGGCATCTGATTTTTGTTGCTTGATGAACAAGAAAATTGGGTAGGAAAGGATTAGAACACCACAAATGAGAAGTGACAAAAGCGAGAGGAAAATGATGACATTTCCCGTGAGCATCCAATCATCAATTCCCAAAGCACCCAGGATGAAGAATAAGAACGAAGGATAGGCAAAAACTGCCATCGCCAGTCCAATTCCAGCAAAGATTGAAAAGGGACGAAATATCATAGCTCAACGAGACTAGCACATAGCTCTTACCCGTGCAAGAAAGGGTCAGGTTAGTATCAGTGTGATCGAGAATGCACAGGTTGCACTACTTTGCACTTCCTACCATGTGCTCGATCTTCCACAAAGTGCGCAGATAGATGGGATGCAGCTCTTCCATGAGCTTCATACCAAACAGTCCAAGCTCAAAGACATTCATCTCCGCTCGCTCCCGTACCTTCGGGTCAGAAGACTCTGTGTCTTTGCATTCTGCGATGACAAAATCCGCGATCAGTTCAAACAGGGGCGCAATCTGATCGAAAGCGTGCGGCTCTGTGGCCGCATCACTCTTTCGCAGCTTTTCCAAAAGTTTCTGCTTCTGTGCGTTGGTCAGCTTCTTGGGAGTGTGCATACACACATTATATCAGTGCTCATTCCGATGGATTGCATACCAAACACGCTTTGCATCTTTTCTCTGCCTCTTCCTCCTTCGCCCATGCTGCTCTCGCCTCTTCAATCGTCCCATATCGCTCTGCATCTTGCAGACGACCCGCCTCTTCCAGTTCCTCAATCGTCACGATGTTCTGTGGCTTCTCTTCCTTCACCATGCGCCCATATTCCTCAGGACACCGCCTCTCCAGCCACCACGCAGCCGCCTGCCAGCTCTTTTCTGATGCTTTGAGGACGGTTGCGATGCGAGCGGCCTTACATTCGGCCTCCGCTTTTTTTAAGGCCACAGAAAACACAGATTTCTCACTCTGCCACGTTCGGAAGGTTTCATAGCTGATTCCCTCCAACCTCCGCAGGAGGTTGCCCGCCGTAGCCTCGCCGAAGCGAGCGGAGGTGGGCTTTTCACGCACGACCTCCTGACTACGGTTGGCGAGCCATTGCGCAGGCATCTTTGTAGCTACAGCCCTTCTTGAGCCACCTACAGAGGGCTACCTGCATCTGAGGGCTGTACTTGGTCTTTCTGCCCGTCTGCTGCGTTTGCATCGGCATAAGACATATTTTACAGGTTGCATTACAAAAGTACGTGCCGCTCTGTTCAACAATGGAGCAGTTCGATCAGAGTGTGATCAAATTTTAGGACTAATCCTCGTCTTGGGGATCAGTTTTATCATGTCCGTATCCATCATCGTATGTGGATTCTTCTTTTTCATTCGCTCTTTTCACTTCTGGAAACATGGGCTGAATATATTCTTGCATGGGGAAGCGTGTGATTTCGCGTCCATCTTTTGTGTGATATTGAGACATCATCAACTTACCGAAACCTTTGAACACCGGTACCACTACTTCGGGGTGGCGTTTTTGCATTGAAATATGAATTCCTTTGTTATACACCAGTTTCATAAACTCTTTTGCGTCCATTCCGACAGGTTTGAAGGATTCGAAAATTTGCATCCATTTTTCGTCCATTCCTTTAATAGGCGATCCATATTCAATACCCATCTCATATCGTCCCATGTCAAAAACAAACGGGTACGGCAATTTCCATACGACCACACCCGTATCGGTTGCGGCTGAAACTTCGATGTAATCTTCAAAGACGGTCACGGTTGCGTACGCATCCACGGGGTATTTCGCCACCAAGGTATCGGTGCTCTCCGTTTTTGCGGGTATGGCACACACACCGCACAGTTGTTTTTTCGTCGATGCGATCAAAGATGACGTTGCATCCTCATGCTCTTTTGCCGTGTCGGTCTTAAGCCTCTCATAAAGTTTGAAAACTCTTGAGGCAACTCCTGCGTTCACATCATTGAACTCTTTTACTCGATACTCGTACATTGGGAAACGTGCGGTGGCGCTAGAGATGTTTGTTTTGGGATTGAGCATCATTGTTAGGACGCCTACTCCTGTGTAAATGGAAGTACTTTTTGGACGTTGGTCATCTGGCATTTCTGCTATTGAGGCAATAGCCTCGTGTAATTTCTCCGAAGACATGGAAGCAGGTTTGAACCACCTGCAAATGTTCATGGCTGCATTCTCCAATGGTATGCGCCAGACGGCTGTGCCCTGTTCCCCTGCAACTTGCATCTCAATGCTGCTTCCCGTCGCCACAATGTTTGCAAAAGCTTGTGATGGATATTCAAAATCGTGCTCAACCGCATGGAATTGGTCGTATTCTTCCGGCGGCAGGCTATCTGTATCACGTACCTTGATGCCGCTGACAGCCGCTCTCGTTTGAAGTCGAAAGAAATCCAACTGCTTCTCCAAAGATGCTCTATCCCTCAACACGGGCGGCTGAATGAGGTATGACTTTGACTGACAGTTCAACTTCGCTTCGATGCCGGGGTTCTGATCGAGATATGCGGCCACATGCGATGGACTGAGTGCCTCGTACAGCTTGAGTAAAGCCATGCTCTCCTCACCCTTGAATGCAGGTTCGATAGGCACAATTGTATCTTGGTATTTCATTTCATTATAGCATATTCCGTTCTGATTAGCTAAAGTTTGCGGCAGCATGATTGAACTACATCGTAAGATTTTGGCAGACAACCTGCGCAATCAGGTTTTTCAAGCAGCTCTCAAGAAAGTCATCCGCAAAGGCAAAACTACCGTGGCAGACATGGGTTCTGGCACAGGATTTTTGGCCTTTCTTGCATCGAAACTCGGTGCGAAGGAGTGTTATCTTTACGAGCAAGACCCTGACGCACTCGCGCTCAGCAAAGAGCTTGCTGTTCTGAATGGGATTACCAATTGCCGTTTTATTGAAGGAAATTCAAGGGACATAAAAATTCCTATTCCCGTGGATGTAGTGATTTCTGAGACTCTTGGACACTATGCCCTTGAGGAGAACACTATTGAAACATTGGAGGATGCGAAGCGGTTTCTTAAGCCAGACGGTCTTATCATTCCTCAGAAAATAAAACAGTTCATTGCATTGATTACGAATGATCGACTCATAAAGCAGATTGATGTTTGGAGTGGCATTGGCTATGACCTCGACTTCTCACCTGCGCGCCAGCTTTCTCTCAACAACATGTTTATTGAGGGTATCATGCCAAACGACTTTTTAGCGGCAGAAGGGGATGTGAAAGCGTGGGGTAGTATTGATTTTCGCGGCAAGAATAGCAGTGTTCAAAAGACGGTACAGGAATGGAAACCAAAGAAAGTAATAACGGTTTATGGAATAGGACTGTGGTGGGAAGCCGAACTTGTTGATGGGGTCACTCTTTCCACAAGTCCACTTGAACCATCTACGCACTGGCGACAGATTTTTCTTCCGTTCGCCGAGCCTTTTGCTATCCAAAATAATCAGACACTACAGGTCAAATTGGATTCGGACTCGAATTACGATAGTGGGGTTCGACTGCGGTGGTCTGCCATTTTGTCTGATGCGCATGGTTCAGTTCTAAAGGAAGTGGCTATGGATACCCATAAAGGTCTTCCTTAGGAAGCCATATTCCTGTATAATAAATTGATAAACAAACTTCCATAAACACATCTAATGCAAAGCTTCTCATTCTCCGAAAATAGGCTCATCAAAAACTCTCTTGAGAATCCACAAAGAAACCAAGGTGATACACAAGAAAATTTACGGAAGTTACAAGAATCGATTGGTTCTACATCGGAAAATGCAAGTGTAAACAGGAGCGGAAGACGCTCAGTGGAGTCGAGAACAGGTGCACGGGGAAGAGAATCTGTTGAGAGAGACGATGGGAGGCAAGGAGGGCGTGGACGGGACGGCAGAAATTCTGTGGAAGATGTGGAAAGGAGGAGGGGCAGTACGTCACTCGATGCCCGAGGCGAAAGACGAAAGAGGCAGGGCGACGTAAATGTGGCTGAGGTCGTTAGAAGTGCTGCTGACACTCAAACACCTGAACAAATCCTGAGTGGAGCAGATCAACCTCGCGTTGATGGCCCGTATCTTATTTTCTCATCCGAGGGAGCCTTTGAGAACTACTTGAATTGGTGGCAGCGGAACTTTGAAGATAAACCTCAGCAGGTTAAATCTCTCAGGAGAGAAGCGAAACGCAGCAGACGGGAAACAGATGTTCAGCAACGAGAAAAAGAGGTTGGAGGGTTTGTGATACGGAGAATGTATTCATCGCGTCAGGCCATGGAAAAATTTAAGCTCCTTACGGCTGATAGAGAATCACTGCGAAAGACGATTGCAGATATGGATACAGGGTTGAGAGAGCTTGCGCAAAACATTGAATATGAAGGCGAGACTGTGAATGACCTAGACCAATTTTTCCGCAGATTAGAATCTTGTGAGAGCTATGTCAGCCGCATTCCCTTGAATGAACAAAACACTCTTACTTCTCAGCTTAAGGAACTGGGTTATGAGGAATACGTTGGGTCAAATGATTTCTTCACGCTCTACTCCGGCACGAGGAAACACGGTCTCTACTCCGACACGGGGGAATACGATGGTAGCCGTTGGAGAGCATTTGTGAGAATTGCTGACGATGCAGGTGGGCAAGTGAACCAAGTGCAGTGGACTCGTGAATCGTTGCAGCAATACGGAGTTTCTGATGCGGACATTGCATATTTCAGGGAAAACGTCTCTGACTTAACCTATTCCTACAGCCGAAACATGAATCGGCTTTGGGATTTGGGAGATGTGGTGCAAAGAGATGCAGATCGAGCAGAGACTCGCCAAACAGACGCTCAGAGGAACTACGATGCTTTGCAAGAAAGACGAGACCGCTATGCACAGAGATTGGCCGCCTTGGAAAGGTAAACGGTTCGAGAATGGGTCAGGTTATAGCAAGACATGGAATGCTTCGGCTCATCTGTGCCAAAGCCTCTTCAGTGTACGGCGTATAATTCGGGTTGAACGCACGGATGACCTCGACGTATCGCTTGCCAAGATTTCCGCTCTCTCTGTGGTATTCTCGGAGCCGTTCGAGTTGAGTTCCACTAGGTCGACCACATCGCACCTACTGCATAGGTAATCCCGAAACACGAACAGTATTCCCTATTTGACCGCATAGTTCTTCGCAGCAAAGTCGTACTGTTCGATGAAGATCTTCTTGAACGGTACCAGGGAGTTTAGCTCGTAGAAGACGAGCATGGCCTCGCGGTATGCTTCTATGTCGAGGCTGCGGTAGGAGAGCGGGGCACAGCCGTGAGCGAGGAGCAGTGCATTTGCCATCAATCGTGATGTCCGCTTGTTGCCGTCCTCGAAGGGCTGAATGTAGCTGATGCCCGCAAGGGCAAACAGCGCTTTCGCATATGGATTCTTCATGCGGGCGACAGCCTTCGTAAGGGCATGGATCGCGTCAGTAATCTGGTGGATGTTGTCGAGTGGCTGGTAACGGGATCCGGTGACACCGACGGGTGACCTCCTGAACCCCTTGCTTACGCCCATTCCCTTCACCACCGTCGCATGCAGATGCTCCAGATTGACTCTCGTGAGTGTACGGAAATCCCTAGCGTGCGTGTGAATGAGCGTGAAGGCGTCCTTGTGGTTCAGGATCATCCGTGCCTCACTCTTGTCGTGCCCTATGGCCTCTTTGTGTTCCAGAATCAGCTTCTCTGTATCGAGCAACGTGTACGTATTCCCCTCGATTTTCGAGGATTTCCAGGAAAGTTCGATGACAAGCCGTTCCAGTTCCTTTTTCGCGATCGTCTTCGATACCCCTGTCGTGCGCTTCCGATAAACCTGCGTCGCATCATGCAGCATCTGCAGTTCAGAGTCGATGAAGAGCTCCACAGGAACGTTCTCCAGCAGATCGAAGTGGAATCCTGTGCTCCCGTACCGTTCGTCGGGATCCATATTGCAGTATTGCTTGGCATCGATGCTGAGGAAAAGCCTTCCATTCACAGTAATCGCATACGACGTCGATCGACCGGCACCGGAGGAAGAAATCAGCTTCATTTTTGCCATGCCCGCAAGCACTCTCTTCACCGTGACGAGAGAGAATTTCTCCTGCAGTAGTAGCAAGGCTCCATGCACTTGGGACGAGCGCATCGATTCTCCCCGCAGGAGGAGCGAGAGTATTCTCTGTTGCTGAGCATTTGGTGCTATCATGATCGTATTAAAATAGTATGTTAATCGTATCATTTTGATACGAAAAGCGCAAGTACTAAAGACACCGCTTCTCGATCCACCATGCAGCATCGGCAATCCTATCCTCCCTCCTATTTTAGGAGAAGAGAGAGTTGCAGGAGACCACGAAATCTGCAAGTATCTCCCCTTATGCTCTATTTTTACCTAATGTCTAAGGATTGTAGAGATATTGCCAATAATATAGAAATATGTTATAATATTCAGTTACTACAGCAATAGGTTTCTCGCGCATATGCCTCTCAAAAGTGAACAGATATCGGCTGCCACAAGCGCAATAGGTGCAGCGCAGAAGCTGCTGATCGTCCCGCATGCGAATGTGGACCCCGACGGACTCGGTGCTGCACTTGCCTGTTATCATATCTTTTCACAGATCGGCAAAGAGGTGACGGTCATTTGCCCCGATACGAAACCGGAAAATCTGCGATTTCTTCCAGGGTACGAGAAGCTCCAGGAGTCCATAGAGGGGACGCAGAACTTTGTCATTACGGTGAATTTACAGGGAGAAGTGGAGGTCGATAAGCTTCGGTATACGGTCGAAGAGAACAAGGTGAATATTATCGTCATGCCCAAATCCGGGAGGATTACGCCGCAGCATATTACCTTCGGCGATACGCGCCCCGCGTACGATCTCATTGTCGTTGTGGACACGGCGGACCTCGCACTTGTGGGCAGATTTTACACCGAGAATATCGATCTTTTCTCTTCCGTTCCGATTCTCAATATTGATCATCACATCAGTAATTCCGGTTTCGGACAGCTGCATATGATTGATACTACGGCGGCAAGTGCTACGGAGGTGCTCTACGACTGGTTTGTTCATGAGCCGGAGTTCCGCGATCACATTACGCCCGATGTTGCCACACTTCTGCTCACAGGTCTTATAACCGATACGCGGAGTTTCCAAAACCCCAATACGACACCGAGGAGCTTGGAAGTGGCGGCGGAGCTCCTGGAGCGCGGTGCGCGCCAGCAGGAAATCGTCCGGCATATCTATAAAACAAAACCTCTCTCCACTCTGAAGATCTGGGGACGCGCGCTCCATCGTATTCAGATGGACGGGTCTGCCGGCATTGTGTGGTCTTCCGTCAGTCGGGAGGATCTTTTGGAGATGGAGGCAACAAGCAAGGAGACCGCGGGCATCTTAGACGAGCTCATTTCCACCATCCCCAACGCAGATATTCACGTACTCTTTACCGAGGTCGAAGAGGGCGGGCTCAAAGCCAGCATGCGGAGCTCCGCAACGATTGATTGCAGTGCGCTCGCAGGCAAACTCTTCGGCGGCGGCGGCCACCCCCGGGCTGCCGGGTTCCGTATCAAAGCTTATTCAAATTTTGATCTCGCAGTTCTCGACTGCGTTCAAAAGCTCAAGCAGGGCATAGAGGACATCAAAAGCGTTGTGCCCCTTTCTCCCGTTGCTGTAGGGAGCATGGTTCCGAAAGCCGCACAGGTCTCGATGGCTCCTGAGATGGAAGAAGCATTGCCCCCTGCGGATGCTGGGATAGATGTGCTTGGGGAAATGGCGGAATCTCCACCGGATGATGCAACGGATGTTGTGGGGGGACTCACGAGATAGATCACGCAGCTTTTAGCTGAGGAGCTAAATAGTTGTCACATCCGCTCCATCTGATACACTCGCTGCGGCTTTTTCGTTTATCCCATGCGTCTCGTACAAGTCGCCAAAGCTCTCGGCATGACCGGGCAAGAGCTCCGTAAGGAGCTCCAAAATGTCGATTTCGGCGTGAAGCCGAGCGATCGTGAAATCCCGGACAGTCTTGCGCAGGGTATCGTCCGGTACATCGCACGGGTGAAAGGGGTAGAAGTCGACATGGAGGCGCTCTTTGGGTCTCTGCTCACGGATGCGCCGGCGAAAGAAGTGCCGGAGGATGTAGAGACCGCGGAGGAAGAGGCTGTAGAAGTTTCCGAGCAAAGTAAGCACACCGGCGGTGTTTCAAAAAAGGAGGTCAATGTTCTTCGCAAACTGACATTGGAAGACGTGCCGAAGGAAGCCATCGCCGCGCAGGAGAAGTCACTCTCCTCCGGCAAGAAGCAAGAGCGCTCTCCCGAAGAGGAAGCCGAAGTACTCCAGAAGAAGGAGGAGGCGACGAAACACCAAGAGCAGATTAAGCGGAAGGAGGGAATCGTAACGCTTCCCGACCAGATCACCGTCAAGGAGTTTGCCGAGAAGACGGGTGTGCAGGTTCCCAAGGTCATCCAGGCACTCATGAGCAACGGTGTCATGGCGACAATCACGCAAAACATCGATTACGATACGGCGGCAATCGTCGCAGCGGACCTCGGCGTACATGTTCAAAAGGGGGAAGCGACGGTGGATGCCAAGTCGATCCTCTCGCGCAATCTTGCCGATATTCTGAGAGATGAACCCGAGCATCTGTCGCGGCGCCCGCCTGTTGTCGCCGTCATGGGACATGTTGACCATGGCAAGACCTCTATCCTCGATGCCATTCGTGAAACCGATGTAGTGAAGGGTGAGGCAGGCGGCATAACGCAGCACATAGGCGCATACCAAATTACGCATACGCCGAGTGGCTCGAAGGATGTTCACCCAATAACATTCATAGATACGCCCGGCCATGAGGCATTCACCGCCATGCGTGCGCGCGGCGCGCAAGCGACGGACATCGTGGTGCTCGTGGTAGCGGCAGATGAAGGGGTGAAGCCGACGACGATCGAAGCCATTCATCACGCCAAAGATGCCGAAGTACCGATCATCGTCGCACTGAATAAAATCGATAAGCCCGCAGCCGATGCCGATCGTGTAAAGGGAGAACTTGCGAAGTATGAACTTCAGCCACAGGAATGGGGCGGCAAAACGTCGTTTGTTCTCTGCAGTGCCAAATCCAGGCAGGGGATCGATGAACTTCTGGATACGATTATCTTGGTTGCAGGCGAGGAGAATCTTCTGGCGAATCCCAACCGTGCCGGTGTTGCGACCGTCGTAGAAAGCCACTTGGACCAATCGCTTGGTGCGCTTGCGACGGTAATCGTGAATACCGGGACGCTCAGGATCGGTGATCCGTTCGTCTGCGGCGATACCATAGGGAAGATACGTACCATGCGCGATGTGCATGATGCCAGAATCGAAACGGTCGGCCCCTCGGGTGCCGTACGGGTTTCCGGACTCTCTGCTATCGCGCAGGTTGGCGATCTTCTTCAGGTCGTAGATTCCGAGCAGAGTGCGAAGCAGCTCCTTGATGAGGTACGACAAGAAGGCGTCCAGAAGAAGCGCAGTTTTGCCGATCTTGTGTCGCGGCTTTCTGCAGGGAAATTGAAGCAACTGAAGGTGATTGTAAAGGCAGATGCCCAAGGGTCGCTCGATGCCATTTGCACATCGCTCGACAAAAAGACCACTGAAAAGGTGACCGTAAAGGTTGTCCACGCCGCCATCGGCGGTGTCACGGAAACAGACGTGATGATGGCCTCTGCAAGCGACGGCATCGTGGTGGCGTTCCATGCGCCCGTGCCGCTTTCTTCACAGAAGACTGCAGAGCGCGAAGGGGTAAAGATCCGCGAGTATGACGTCATCTATACGCTCCTTTCGGAAATTGATGCACTCCTCGATGGGCTTATAGAGCCGGAGGAAGATGAGAAAATTTACGGACACCTGACGATCAAAGGGGTCTTCATGACGAAGAAAAATGAACAGGTTGTCGGGGGCATCGTGACTGATGGCAGCATCAAACGATTGTCCTTTCGGCTTCTACGCGCAGGGGAACTTGCCGGTACGGGGCGCATCACGTCGCTTCGGAAGGTGGATAAAGACATCAAAGAAGCTCAGGAAGGAACGGAGTGCGGGCTTCGGACAGAGAGCACCATCCTCTTGCTGGAAGGTGACGTGCTGGAGGTGTATCTGAAGGAATTTAAGCGGAAGGTGTAAAAGCACTTCCACTCGGTGCGCTTAGTACGCTTTGAATGTCGCGCTTCACATCCTCGTTGCCGGTGTTATATGCCTTCGTCACTTGCAGAACGGATCTCCAATCTTCATTTTCCTTTACCTTGGGTAGGTTTTTCATAACTTCCGCTACATCTCCCGGATGCATCCCGAGGAAGAGGTTTGCGATGTACGGGTCTACCACTCTCGCTCTGTCTTCTTTCACTTCGCCGCCTTGTTTCCGCTTTGGGTGTAGCAACCGGTCGACAATGCGCGCATCAACGGCATCTGCGTTGCGTTCTTCTTCCATGACACGAATCATGTGCCGGTACGCTTTTGGATTTTGCGCAGCGTACGAGCGGAGCCTGTTTGCGGCATCGTCTGTGAGCGGGCCCTTACTGAGGCGTTCGAACTGGCTTCCTGCAAGGAAATCAAATTTTGAACCGTTTTGAAAAAGGTACAGAAGTACTCCTCCGAGGAGAAGCGTTGACCACGATAGTTTTTTCCCCATAGCGTCGCGTATGCCAGAAAAGACAAAGAATGCTCCGACTGCAAGAACGAGAGCGAACTTCGTCGCGTCTTTCGTTTCGTCGAGGTTATATACATGTTTCCCCAGGAGCGCTCCTGTTACACTCGTCCGTGGGTTACGTGCGATAAATTTTTGCATGTTCTCAGGCGTATTGAGCTCGATAAGATCGAGTATGACATCTTCAAACCGCTTATACGCTTCTCTGTCCTCCAAAGTTGCACTGCTACCTATGCGCGTCTCTGCTCGAAGCCATGTGAGGTCTGCTGCGAGTGCAGACATATCGACCTCCCACCCACCCCTCCACGGTTGGAGGTATGTCTTCTTCTTTGTGAGATCCGTATCTTTACTATCAGGTGATAGTGGTGTAAGCGCTTCGAGTCGCTTACGGATAGCAGCGAGGCGGTCACCTTCGTTATTTCCGCTCGCGTTTACTATGGATCCATCTTCTAGTGTGGTCATGACGTTGCCACCCCTTTTTTTGAGTACTCCTGTGGGGCCTACGAGTGTTGCGAGTCTTTCCGGTGTCACTATTCCTTGGACGGCAGATACCCATTGCTCTTTGCTGCGCGGCAGGTTCGCGTGCTCCTCTGCTTGGCGCAGTTTTCTGACCGCAGCTTCCCTGTGCCTGGGATCATTTGTCTGGCGACTGATGTGCCATAATAGCCAACCTTGCTGGAGTCCTGATTCATAAGCTGCTGTGCTTCTTTCACGGGCGCGTTCGCCCCGTTCCAGCTTGTGCGGTCTGCCATCCCCATTTGAAGTTTCGAAGCTCATGCTGGGTTAAAGGGAAGGCTACAGTGTTGGTGCAGGCGGAGGTGCATTCGCATCCATTTCCTGCAGGATGGTTCTTAGAAGAGAGTCGCTCGTAGAATCGATTCTTCGCACGATGTCATCCGCGGTCATTTGTTGCGGATTGAGTCCGGCGGCTTTCAGTGCGTCTTGGAGTTTGCTTCCGCCCGGTGCAGATAGAGCATTGTGAACCTGTACCTTTAACTCAGTTCTCGTAAATTTACTTCTGTCACCTGCTTTCAATTGATTTGCTATTTCTCTGAGTGCTCTATTTGTTCTGCTGTCTTTATCACTGAGTTGCCGAATCACTCCGCTTGATTCTCCGGCTGCCTTCAGAGAGTCCAATGGGCTTTGACCTGCGCTGAGATTGGCAGAGAAGCTCCTGAGCTTATCGTCAACACCAAGGATGGATTCCATCTTTCCCCCCGGCCCAATCGGTAGAACAGGAACGCTGAGCGGCAATTTAAGCGCCGTGCTGCCGACGGTTTCACCGAAGCTCTTTATTTTGCTCGTGATGCTTTCGTAGATCGGGTCGATCTTGAGTGCCATCCAGAACCCCATCCAGATGATGAAAAATCCTATCAAGAGCATCAGAAGCCCCCACATGCTGTTGATATTGACGAGGAGGGGCCCCGTGTTATCGCACAGGCCAAGAACCCGTACGGTGTCCGGGCACTTCATTTGGCTCACTTGCGCGAGAATCAGAAATCCGGCGGCAAACGGGACGGCAACCGCCGTGGGCAAAAACGCCGCCGTCACGTAGTGGCGGAAGATCTTCATGGTGTCAAACTGCTGCCCGAGGATGTCGCCCATCACAAACCCCAGGAACATGAATGGCATGAATGCGATGGTCACCCACATGATGGGGATACGGACGAGAAACACGACGAACATCGCGACGAGCGGGAGGAAGAGCATGGTCATGAGTACGACCACAAAGAGGATGTGGACGAGGTAGATCAAGTATTCTTTGAACATCTCCTCCTTCGGGCCGGCGGCTCCGGGGGCCGCGTCCGGGCTTAAGACTCTCGTGAGTTCCGGCAATTGGGCAAAGTTCACGACAAGTCCGTTTAAAATGCCGTAGGCGGTATTCGTATTCTTACTCCAGTCGGCGGTTTTGTAACAGATGATGCCGAGCTTTGTAATGTACTCCGGAGCAGCGAGTCCTTTGCACCCCCTGAAGTATTTTACGTCCGTGATAATCTGGCAGGGTTTTCCTTCTGCTTCCCCCTCTTTCGGCGGGAGCCGACAATCCACTTCGCCTCCGGGGCTTAACCCCGCAGGGAGCTGGTAAATGGTCGCTGTGAGGACATTGGCAACATCCAGAATGACACGCGGGAAGAACCACGAAAAGTTGACGAGGATGACAGCAATGATGAACTTTTTATAGCGTTGGTTCACCATTTCTTTGTTTCCTGTGACGACGGTGTAGATGCCTGCGGCAATCAGCATGAACGCAAAGAGGATATTCATGATGTCTCTCGAGTACTTCCAGATGTTGCGGAGCCCCTCTGTTTCGCTGATATTCATTATGAAGAGCGGGTCGAGGAAGAGCTGCAGGAAGTGAAAGATCATGAACGCAAGCATTTCCATGACGGAGGTGATGATGACGGCCGCATTCGCTGTCGTCGTAAAGACGCTGTCGGCACCTTGTGCGAATGCAAGGAATGACACGAGTGCTGCCCCCTCGCGCTCGATACACGCCGCGAGAATGCAGAGGGCTACCGCTACGGTGATTGATTTTTTATTTGTAGGCATTCCTATAATTTTACCAAAATTTGACGAAGTTCACAATGGTGGTATTGCCAAGGAAGTGGTCTTACAGCATAGATATCCACTTCTTTCCTATGAGTACAAAAGTTATCTTAGAACACAATAGTGGCTCAGACATGAGTATAAAATGTGATCAATAGTGTACGGAAATATTATGAAAATATCATTATTTTGTTTTAAATAAGCCATTATACTTGTATACATTTATTATACAATAGGTTGAGTACTTTTCTTGCACTATAGTGCTATTCATGAGTACAGTTTGTGAACACCAATTCTTCTGGTTCTCGCTTCTATGTCTTCTACTATCCTCAAAGCACTGTTTAGCTCGCAGACGCGGGTGAAACTTCTCTCGACATTTCTGCTCCACCCAGAGCAGGAGTTCTTCATACGTGAGCTCACGAGACTCTTAAATGAGCAGATTAATTCCATCCGACGTGAGCTGGAGAATCTTCGGAGGATCGGCCTTGTGCGCGCACGGCACAGAAACCGTAAAAAGTACTACCATGTTGACCCGGAATTTCCCCTCTACGCAGAACTGCGGAGCATCTTTGCAAAGGAAATTCAGGCAGATAGCCCCGTGGTCAATGGCATCAAGAAGCTTCCGAACGTGAAGCTTATTACACTTGCCGGTTCCTTTGTGGGTACCGAAAGTAAGGTGGATCTCCTCGTAGTCGGTGATGTAAAAAAGGAAATGCTCGAGGCGCTCCTGTTGCAGGATCCGGGTCTTAAACATGTGAAGTACTCAATTTTTGCGGAAGCGGATTTCCTCTATCGCTTGAGCCTGAAGGACCGTTTTATTGCCGACATTCTCAATGATCCTCGGCACCTCATCGTCCATAACCAGATCAGTAAGCAGATAGAGGAGGCGAAAAGCTAGAATGCCTCTTTTCTTCTTTACAGGCCAGTTTCTTACGCACTATAGTTCATTGGCAATGACTTCAGGAACGCTTTCTGTCCTTTCGGCACGTTTTGCTAAGCCTCGCCCGGAGATACGGCCGGGCTATACCGTACGCGTGCATGAGAGAATTCAGGAGAGTGACAAAGAGCGCGTACAGATCTTCGAGGGTTTGGTGATCGCTGTCAAAAACGGCTCCTGCCCCACAGATGCAAGCTTCACCGTCCGTAAGATTGCTTCGGGCGTCGGGGTCGAGAGGGTGTTTTCTCTTTTGAGCCCGAATATTACGACGATCGATGTGAAGAAAGTTGCAGCGGTTCGACGTGCCAAGCTCTTCTTCCTCCGCGGAAGGCGCGGAAAATCCGCCCGTCTGAGCGAGCGTTTTACGACGAGCGGAGAATTCGCACTGGCGGTTGCTCCAGAGGCACCCGAAGAGGCAATAGCTTCCGAGGTGGTGGTGTCTGGGATTCCAAAAGAAGATGTTACGCAGGAAACACCGGAGGCAGAGAAGGAGTAGTGGGAGAAATATCGGTATACTGCCTGTATGCAAGCACTGCTTATCGGGAATTACGGTGTGGGAAATCTTGGTGATGAAGCACTACGAGAGTACTTCCTCCAGCGTTTTACGCGTGTGGAGTGGATTGTCGTTTCCGGGCGTCCTACTGAGGAAAACGAAGTGCCAAGACTTCCGTGCGGAATCCGTTCGTTACTCAGCTTTCGTTGGACTAAGACACTTTGTGCATATCGTCGTTGTGATCTTGTGGTATTTGGAGGAGGGTCGCTCTTCACAGACAGTGAATCGGTGTTTGCCTGTCTGCTCTGGTGGATGCATGCCGCAGTATCGCGCTACTTTGGTAAGCCCGTGCATCTTGCGTTTCAGGGGATAGGTCCGTTTTCCACGAGTTTTGGGAAAGCGCTCGCGCGGAGCGTTCTGCATATGGCGGCATCGGTCTCCGTGCGTGACAGTGCTTCCATGCGCTGCGTGCATGCACTGGTGCCCGAAAAAAATATTATTCTATCGTGCGATCCTGTTTGGTGGCTGATGAAAAAGAAAACCGGTGAAATCCGCTCAGATGCGGTACTTCTTCTCATACCGAGAAAAAATTCTGGGCAAAAATTTTTGGATGCGGCTGCAAAAGCATGTGCATCCAGGCAGTGGAAGGAAGTCATGGTACTCTCGTTGGAGCCGTGTAACCGAAGGGAAAAGAAATATTGCCGTATGCTCTGCAGGCACTTTGGTGTAGCTACGGTGACACCGATCCACAGCGTACATGACTTGCTTGCGTGTATTGCGAATGCGACACTCGTTATTTCTGAGCGTTACCACGGAGCCCTAGCCGCACTCGCGCTCGGTAAAGACACAGTGATGATCGCCCGCCACGACGGCGACAAACTTTCATCGTTACGTGCGGCAGACATACAAAAAAGCGATGTGCGCTTGCAGTCGGGCGAGGCCGCACTTCTTGCGGCGTTTTCTCTGTGATTGCTGGAGTTTTTCGCCGTTGACACGTAGGATTTCGCCGCATGGAGATCCGAAACTTCTGTATTATCGCGCATATCGATCACGGTAAGTCGACCCTTGCCGATCGCATGATTGAACTGACCGGTACGCGGCAGAAACGAGAAATGAAGGAACAATTGCTCGATAGTATGGATCTGGAACGCGAGCGCGGCATTACGATCAAACTGACGCCGGTGCGCATGCAGTGGCAGGGCGTGCAACTCAATCTCATCGATACGCCCGGTCACACGGATTTTCGCTATGAAGTAAGCAGAAGTCTTGCGGCATGCGAGGGAGCTCTTCTTCTGGTCGATGCATCACAGGGCATTCAGGCGCAAACGCTTGCTGTACTTTCTATGGCTTTGGAGAACGATCTTACGATCATTCCCGTTCTCAATAAAATCGATCTCCCCGCGGCGGATCCCGAGCGAGTTTCTCTGGAAGTTATGAAATTGCTCGGTTGTACGAGGGAAGATATTCTTCTCATTTCTGCAAAGGAGGGAAGGGGAGTCGCAGAGGTTCTCGATGCAGTGATCACGAACATTCCCAGCCCTAACCCTAACCCTAACCCTACATCATCCGCCCGCGCTCTCATCTTCGATGCCATTATGGATACGTATCGCGGTGTAGTCGCCTATGTGCGCGTGAAGGAGGGGGCCATTCGCAAAGGGCAAAAAATCTACTTGCTCGGAACAGGTGTCGAGTGCGATGCGCTCGATGTCGGACATTTTGCGCCCATGTACGTATCGGATGATTGTCTGCACGAAGGAGAAATCGGTTATGTTGTTACAGGAGCAAAAGACGTTCTCCACGTCCGTACCGGAGATACGATTGCCTCTTTACCTTCCGTAGCTGCACTTCCCGGATATGCCATTATTCAACCGATGGTCTACGCAGGCCTCTACCCGACCGAGGCGGATGGATATGCGGATCTACGTGATGCGCTTGAGAAACTGAGTCTCAACGACGCAGCGCTCGTCATGGAGCATGAGCGGAATGCCGCTTTAGGGAATGGTTTTCGCTGCGGATTCCTCGGGCTTCTCCATATGGACATCGTGCAGGAGCGCCTCGAGCGCGAGTACGATTGTGATCTCATCATCACGGCGCCGAGCGTGCGTTATGAAGTCAAATTACAATCGAGAAATCCCGGCGAAATAGTGCGTACGAGCCTTCTGAAGGAAGACGAACCGGATGTCGCGGTCATTAGCAATCCCGCCGATTTTCCAGATCCCACCTTCATAGCGGAAGTGCGGGAGCCTTGGGTCAAACTGGAGGTCGTCTGCCGTAACCAAGACGTCGGTGTGGTCATGCAGCTCTCTCAAGACAGACGCGGATCGTATCAATCCCTTGAATACCTAGATGAAGATCGTGCTTTGCTTCACTTCGAAATGCCTCTTCAGGGGATCGTGCTGGACTTTTTTGATAGGATGAAGTCGTCGACCGCAGGGTACGCTTCCATGAGTTACGTACCGCTGCAGTACCGTGCAGGCAGTCTTGTGAAGCTCCAAATCCTGCTCCTGGGAGAACCTGCGGAAGCACTCAGTACCATTGTCCATAAGTCCGAGGCGCATGCAGTGGGGGCTGTCATTTGCAAAAAACTCAAAGAGGTGATCCCCAAGGCGCAGTACCAGATCCCCATTCAGGCGTCGATCGGGGCGAAGATCGTAGCGCGCGAAACGGTGTCCGCGTACCGCAAGGACGTAACAGGCTACCTCTACGGCGGCGATGTCACGCGGAAGCAGAAGCTCCTCAAAAAGCAGAAGAAAGGAAAAAAACGCTTAAAACAGATGGGGAAGGTGACGCTGAATCAGGAGGCGTTTTTGAGTGTGCTTCAGCGGGATTGATTGCATAATCCATCGCATCATTATTTCATTCGGTCTTGGTTTTTGCCTTATCAAGGAGCCTTTTCCGAACTCCGCCGATGAACGGCTCAAAGACGGTTTGTAAGATCGATGCCGTGAGGGGCTGTAGCTTTTCAAAGGCTGCATTCCTTTTCCTGACTTCGAAAAATCGCTGGAGAACGAATATCGCCAATTGAAGCACCGTGCCGTCGATGTTTTTGTCGTCGATCATGAGCTTTAAGAGGATTGCTTCGGGAGTGATCGAGAGCACCATCTGCATGCGCGTGATCCACTCGATGAGTGCTCGGTTCGCTTCGGCGTCCAATTCTCCGGACTTTGTGAGTGTCGTACTTTCATCGACCATCTGGTGCGCATCTTTTGCCATGGTTTCCTTTACGTACTCATCGACGACGTGCATACTCTCGTCATCGATCAAGGAAATAATCGCGAGGATGAAAATACTCGGGCAGTCGCGTGCGACGAGACGCGCGATAAGGGTAAAGAGGTGTGAATCTTTCTGGCTTCCGAGGAATTTCATAATCACCTCGGCAACGCGGTCGTCGCGCTTCTTGCTTTTTTTCTCCTCTCTGCGGATCTGCTGCATGGCTGCTGCGGCAGCGGCAAACCGCTCTTTTGCCTCCTCAGAGAGCTGCTCCGGCGCTTTGCCGCCTCCTTCTCCGGGTGCGCCGATGTCGATTCCGCCTTGTTCGGCCATGTCGGCATACTAGATTGAAAATTGTAAATTGAACATTGAAAATGCAGCCACGTATGTGGTTATTTGTTGAATCAATCAGTCATCTTGCTCGCGCATTGTCGAGCAGGACTCTCAGTATTCACTTGCGATCAGGCAACTGGCGTTGGCACCACATGCACCAGCGTCATTCTCTCACGTCGACCGTTGAACTTGGGGATTCGCTTTTCACTGAATTTCACCACCCCTGCGATGTCTGCATGGATCGTCCAGTCTTTACCGACATACGTGTTTTTTCCTGGTCGAAACCAGTAGCCTTTCTGGCGAATAAGTACCTCGCCTGCATTGACCGTCTGACCCCCGAAGCGCTTTACACCGCGGTACTTCGGATTACTGTCTCGCACGTTGCTGGTAGAGCCACCGGCTTTCTTATGTGCCATATCGGCAGTATTCTACGGAGATTTCATGTCTCTGCAAGAAAAAACTCACAGAGGTGCAGTCTTCAGCAATAGTTCGAAACGTGGAATTGAAGGCTTTTCTTGCTTCCTTATTGTCTTCCATGCAGAATGCGCGAGGTGATTCGACGCGGGGTGGAGCAGCCTGGTAGCTCGCGAGGCTCATAACCTCGAGGTCGCTGGTTCAAATCCAGCCCCCGCAACCATCTTTTAGAGCCCCTGTTTCAGTTCCTGAATCTTCTCTCTATGGAAGAGGTAGAGTTTCCAGTGTTCGAGCACAGGCATTTGACGCAAAAGATCATAATATTCCGCCTCCTGTTCTTCGGTAGGCTTGGTCTTTTGGTCGGTACTGCGTAACGGATCCTCGTTACGCTTTGTGATGACGAGCACCTGTTCGCCTGGGCGAACGAGGCCAAGATTCTCCTTTGCGTACTTGTCTTTGTACTGGGCTGAGCGATAGTACTCGAGCTCGCGGTATCCGTTTGCGACTTTCTCACGGAGTTCTTCATTTTGCGCACGAATATTTTGCAGGGTTCGTTCAAAAAGAAGATTGCGGTAAAATGAGAGTGCCAAGCCGAATGCCATACTCCCAACAACCGTTAAACCTATGACGATCGTGAGTTTGCGGCCGATGGGTTCTAAGTGCTGGTAGGGGATGAGGGTTAGGGTTAGGGTTAGGGTTAGGGTACAGCAGCTCATCGTATTTTTCGATCACTTCCTAGCCTGAGCCCTAGCCCCAACCCTACAATCACTCTCATGAAGATCTATTGCTCCGGTATCGGCGGCATAGGACTCTCTGCCTACGCATCGCTTATGAACGCACTGGGGCACGCTGTTTTAGGGAGTGATGCGACGCTCACACCTCTTACGTGTGATCTTTCGGATCGGGGAATAACTATATTCAACACCCAGGATGGGACAAACGTACCTCCCGATGCAGATCTGTTTGTGTATTCGGAAGCAATACCTTGCCAAGCTCTGGAACGTAAACATGCCGAGGGTCTTGGTATCCGTCAGCTCAGCTACTTTGCAGCTCTCGGAGAGCTTTCGAGCGCGTATCGCTCAATAGCGGTATGCGGTACGCATGGAAAGTCTTCGACGACGGCAATGGCGGCAATGGCGATGATCGATGCCGGCCTTGATCCTACGGTTATCGTCGGCACAAAAGTTCCTCAGATGCAGGGAAGGAATTGGCGGAAGGGCGACAGTAATCTTTTTTTGATGGAAGCCTGTGAATACAGAAGATCCTTTTTGCATCTCCTGCCATCGGTCATAGTGATGACCAATGTGGACGGCGATCACTTCGACGCCTTTGAGACGCTCGATGCATACCGTGCAGCATTTTCAGATTTTATAACACTGCTTCCCAAAGACGGTGTGCTCATCACCCACTGCACAGATTCCGCCTGTGCGGCTCTTGCAGAAGCATCCGGGCGACGCGTGATCGATGCCGATGCCTTTGCACTCCCAAAACTCTCTCTTCCGGGTGCGCACATGCGGCGAAACGCGCAGCTCGTCTCTGCGCTGTGCGATTACCTCGGCATCGATGCAAGGAAACCACTGCAGGAATTTACCGGTACATGGCGCAGAATGGAACTGAAAGGATACTACAGTCCAAAGTCTTCAATCTCTCATCTTCAATCTTCAATCTCTCATCTTCAATCTTCAATCTCTCATCTTCAATCTTCAATCTCTC
>CAYJSJ010000005.1:0-15421 GCA_964373065.1 uncultured Candidatus Peribacteria bacterium | reverse complement strand
TCTTCAATCTCTCATCTTCAATCTTCAATCTCTCATCTTCAATCTTCAATCTCTCATCTTCAATCTTCAATCTCTTCCATTCCCATCATCGACGATTACGCACATCATCCCACAGAGATCGTTGCTACCATTGCTGCTATGCGTGAAGCGTATCCAGGAAAGCGCATGGTCTGTCTTTTTCAGCCGCATATGCATGACAGGACTTTGCGTCTCTACGATGATTTTCTTTCCGCGTTTGACGGAGTGGACATCGTAGTCACAACCGATGTGTACGACGCCCGCCCTGATGCGGAGGGGGAACGTGTGGATATGAAAAAGTTTACTGCAGATATTCATGCTGATGCGATGTACGGCGGTACTCTTTCTGCAGCGAGGAAACTCTTGTGTAGTAGAATTTTACAACAGAATGATGTCCTCATCGTCATGGGTGCCGGAGACGTCACAAAGGTTGCCGAGGAGATGGTGGAAACGAGCAATCAGTAACTCCCTCCTTGAATTTCTGCAGTGTCTTCAATATAGAGATCCATCGCCTTGGCTATAATCTTTGCGGCTTCTGCTCTGTTGATCGGGTCATTCGGGCGGAAAGTACCCCCTTGGTCGATGAGGCCGTCGAGTGCGGCAGTTTCCACTGCTGCTGCATAGCGGTACGTGGGAAGGAGATCGCTGAAGAGCTTTCCATCCGGCCACATGGTGGGTGTTCCGAGCGCCCGCAGCACCGTTGCGATGAATTCTCCGCGTGTAACGAATCGCTCCGGGTCGACTGATCGATCTTGCCACACCTCCCACCATCGCTGCTCCGCAGATGCAAAAAATCGTTCAAACCACTGATTGCGCGCACGGGGATTTATGACTTCCGTCCGAATTTTTTCTTCATCCGTTCTGCTTACTTTATGTGCGATCTTACTGAGCTGAGCGACCGTGACAACGTCACCGGGTCCAAACGATCCTGTCTTATTTCCGGAAGCGTCGCTGTATCCTGTGAGGATGCCCGTTCTCGCTACGATTGCGAAGTAGGGGGCAAACCATGCGTTCGTCCGAACGTCTGCATACGTGACAGTTTTGCCGTCAATCGTGAGTGAAACGAATTCCAAATCTTTTTGCTCCGGTTGGCCGGTTTCCCCTTTGAAATGATCACAGATAATACTCGTACTCAGGGCGACTCTGCTTGCCTTGAGGAGTCTGCCTGATTTGGGTGGAAGCTTCGGGCAGCCTGCAATCTCATCGAAGTATGCGGTGTACTGGCCTTCCGGATATCCTTCATAGGATGCCGGCGTTATTCCCGTTCGTACGATACCGTTTGGCCCCTTAAGCGTAAAGGCGAGCCCTTGCGGATCACTCGTGACAGAGACGGATCCTGAGCGCGTATAGGTGTAGGTGATTTCGAGCATGAACTCGTCGTTGTCTGCGACAGTGAGTGAAACTTGCGGTCTTGGGAGTGTTTCCACAAAAACGCCGTTTCGCGTTACGGTAATGGCTGCAGATGAGCCCTCGGGAAGCGTTGTGAGAAACGTGTAGATGCCTGCGGGGAGTTCGGAGAATGCGAACGCTGCGTCGTCTCCTTCCGTACGCGTGTTTCCCGGCCGGATCAGTGTCCATTTGCCCGTGACGTTGGGGCTTTCTGCAGGCCCTTCCATGGTGAAGGTGATGGTTCCCACTCCTGATTCTTGTGCAGAAGAGACTGTTGGCAGCGCCGCAACGAAGAGTACAACGAAGAATGGTAGCAGGGGATTCTTCATAAGAGATGATCGCAAATGCGTACGCCAGTGTGCCGTGTTATTCCCGAGAGCGCAATTGTTTCAGCGATCTACTTTTTCCTGTCACTATTGCAGCAATGGCCAGTGCTGCGATGGCGACAATCATGTCCAGCATTCCTCCAGTTTGCGGCAAGGTGACAATGCCGATACCGACTACGGAACTCCACGCATCGGGGAGGAAAGAGCTGCCCTCTTCGTCGCTGACGGCGTGTGCGCGGAGCACGATGCGATCGCCGGGCTTGAGATGGCTTTTGGCACGAATGTCAAACGTTGTTGTCCACGTGCTTCCCGCAAAGATTTGCGGGACTTCCCAGAGGAGCTCGCTGCCGTAATGGATGCCCCCTTTGGAGAGAGGTTGCAGAATTTCTACCGCATCAGGGTCGAAACTTTCTGTGATCCGTACGGCATGGAGCGTCCCGCGTGTTATATTGCGTACGGAGACGGTGATGCGTATGCGTCCGCCCGGTACGGCTTCGGCTGCGCTGCTTGTCTGCGAAACGCGTTGCGAAGGAGTTATTGTGTGTACGGGGACAACCTTCGGTGCTGGAGGTTTCATGCCTGTTCCGATCGGCTTTGCCGTGCTGCCGCCTATTGGAATCCTCGTGTTGCCGCAATCGAGCGTTGCCACGAAAACAAGGGTTTCCCCCAGCCCCATAGAACGTTCTTGCTGTTTTTTTGCTGTGCAGTCTTTGGTGAGGTCATAGGTCACCCGGTACAGTCCCGGCGACAGATCGGTGAACATGGCGGGTGTCTTCCCCTGTATGTTCATCCCCGGTCCCTCGAGGCCAAAGGTGACGCCTGCAGGAGTTGTTCGTACTTCCACTGTTCCGGCTGCAGAGACTTCGGTAATTGTGCCGAAGCTTATTAGCAGTGCGGTAATGAGTAAGGCCGGCGTTCGTGAGGATCTATACAGTATGGAAAGCAAGGTAACGAAAAATAGAGAGACATTAAACCATTAACTTATAGTTATGTCAACTATAATACAGCTGCCTTAAGTGCAGAATTCAGCCCAGATTTCCATATTTGAAGCAATGTAGAGAGTTCTTCCTCCAAGAGTTTTTCTTTTCCGCGTGATATCCGTATGTGCGGGGTTACGGTGGTCTTTCCGATGATTGCTGCCTGTACCCCGTTGCTTATTGCCTCAGTTACCAACTGCTGCGCGTCGCTTGTGTCCATTTCCAGAAGAAATCCGGGAGACTCCGAGAAGAGGAGAATATCGGTTCGCAGTGTAGATCCAAGCGATTCAAGATCGAATTCGATGCCGATGGATCCGCCTATCTTGCGTTGGGGGACTGTCATTTCAAACGCGCACAGAAGTAATCCTCCCTCGGAAATATCATGGCACGACAGAACAGTGCCGGACTTGATAGCATGAAGGACAGTCTGCATCATCGCTGTTTGGCCTAAGAAATCAGGCTCGGGAACGTTACGTCCGAGTAACGTATCGCGGGGTGCATTCGTCAGTTCCTCCAATATTTGATAATACGCGGAGCCGCCGCATTCATCGTTGCGTGCGCCGAGGAGTAGGATCACCGAGTCGCTCTTTTTGAGTTGCATCGTCACCGCCTTACCGGCATCGGGCAGGACGCCCACAGTGCAGACGACGGCCGTCGGGTCGATGGGGCGGTCTGGCTTTCCATTGTACAGAGAGACGTTTCCGGAAATCACGGGAACGGGCTCTCCGTCGAAGCGTATGCTCTTTCCCGCATCGGCGATTCCGAGAACGCCTTCCGCAAGCGCACTCAATTGCTCGGGGAATTCGGGGTTTCCGTAATTCAGACAATCGGTAAGCGCGCGGGGCGTCGCGCCGACCGCCACGACGTTGCGCATGCTTTCGAGTGCCGCGTTTGCGCCTTGCACATACGGATCGATCCGACCGTAGCGGCCGTTGCCGTCTGCGGCGACGGCGACTCCCCGCCAACGGTCTTCCTCCGAAAGTTCCCACCCGGGGTGCGTGCCGTCTTGAACGTAACTCTGCATGTCCCGCAGTGGCGCGATGACGCTCGCATCCGCTTCCCCCGCCTCCACAAGCGTATTGCCGATGACGGTTTTGTCGTAGTGGAGGTACACGGGTTCTTTGGAGGCGTGATTGGGGTGGGCGAGCATCGCTCTGAAGACTTCTTGAATTGAAAATTGAAAATTGAAAATTGAAAATTGGTTTCGTTCACAGAGAATCTCCGGTTCTTTTCGTTCCTTCTTCACATGTTTCGTTGGGCGTTCGTACTGAAGCCCACTCGTGATCGCTTCGGATGTCGCTTGGCACACGATTTCTCCCCTGTACGTAAGCGTGAACACGCCGCCCTCCTTCACTGTTCCGATGACGCTCGCACTGGCCCTCTCTGCGATGCTCGGCAAATCCCACACTTCGTTGAAATGCTTCACAATGCGTTGGGTCAGACGGGGATGGCACATGAAGCACAGCCGTTCCTGCGTCTCCGCGCATGCGATCACTTCTGCGGGAAGCCCGTCCATGGCCGTGTGCACAGCGTCGAGAGAGACTTCTGCTCCGAAGCCGTGTTTCGTCAGCTGCTCCACGGAGGCGCATACCACGCCGCCCGCACCCAGATCTTTGCAGCTCACTTGATGGAGCAGTTTCTCCGCGGCGAGCCAGTCGAAAAGCGCGTACACGGACGCGAGAAGATGTCGCTCAAGAAACGGGTTTGGTTCCTGCACTGCGCCCGTGTTTTGCTCCTTCTTTTCTTCTTCGAGCGTGGCACTCGCAAACGACGCTCCGCCGAACCCGCTCTTATCCGTCGGCTTTCCGACGAGAATGATGTCGTAGCCGACTGTGCCGGCTTCCTTTGGAGCGAAACTGTGGATCACTTCGTCTTCACGGACGATGCCGAGAGCGACGGCATTCACAAGGCATTGCTTATTGTAGGCTGCGTCGAAGACGGTATCGCCCCCGAGATTGGGAATGCCGAGAGGGTTTCCATACCCGCCGATTCCGCGAATCACTTCGGCCGCAATGGTACGTGTTTCTTCGGTTTTCAGGTCTCCGAGACGAAGCATATCCATGCAGCCGATGACACGAGCACCCATGCAAACAACATCACGCACGGTTCCTCCAATTCCGGTTGCGGCTCCTTCAAACGGTACGATCTGGCTAGGGTGGTTATGCGATTCATGTGTGACTACGAGCCCCCAGCGTTTCCCCTTCGGGCCGTTGGTGATAGCGACAATGCCGCTGTCTTCGCCGGGCCCAAGAATGATGTGTTTGCCCTCTGTAAGAAAGTTGTTGAGAAATCGCTTGCTCGACTTATAGCTGCAGTGTTCTGACCCTTGAATGCCCCAGATCACGGCTTCCGTGAGCGTTGGATCGCGCCCGAGGAGGTCTGTGATCTTCCTTGCTTCCTCGACCGTCAGGCCTATTGCATGCTCCTGTAGCAACTGCAAAACGGCAGCATCGCTTCCGGTTGTGATCGGAAGAATCGATGCTGCGGATGAGGTCTCTTTCACAAAGATAGTATTACGTATTTTGTATGAAGTATTAAGGGAAAATCCCCGTATACTTCCCACATCATACTTCCTCCCTCCAACTTTTTCTGATGCGTGCACGCGAACTTCTGAGTGAACACTTCGGCCAGCACAGAATCGTCGGCGGGGCTGCAGTCCTTGCTCTCACGATGCTCTGTGCATCGGTGGCGGGCCTCTTGCGCGATTATTTCTTAAATAGAACATTCCCTGGTCTTGCGGTCGTCGATGTCTACTTCGCTGCGTTTCGTCCAAGCGATCTCTTCTTTCAAATGACGATCATGGCCGGGTACAGTGTCGCACTTGTGCCGCTTCTGGCTCGCTACAGTGCGGAGAAGAAAATGAATGACATGAACGCGCTCCTCAGCGGAGTCATGGGGCTCGCTTCCTTGGTATTCGGCATTCTAGCTCTCGTTCTCGCTGTTACCTTTCCGTTGATTGCGCCTCTGTTCGTACAATTCTCCGGTGAGTCGCTCGATCTCTACATCACGTTCGGACGTATCGCTTTACTTACGAACTTTCTCTTCGTTTTTGGGAATGCGTTCGGGCAGTACTTCATCACTGTGCAGCGGTACTGGATCTACGGCATATCGACGGTGCTCTATCCTCTGGCAACGACCTTTGGCACGGTGTTTTTCACTCCCTTTCTCGGCCCAAGCGGCCCCATCGTCGGGACACTCCTTGGAGCATTGCTCTACGTTATTATCCGTTTCCTCGGCGCGCTTCACTTCGGTTATCGGCCGAAGATTTCCTTTTGGCACAGCGATATCCGCGAACTTGGGTGGCTTATGCTTCCGCGCATGGTCGCCCTCGGGATCCTTCAGTTGGAGCTGCTCTTCTTTGATCGTATTGCCTCGGGCATGGTTGCCGGTTCCATTACCATCAATGGCAACACCCGCAACTTCCAATCCGTATTGGTTGGCGTCGTGGGCATCTCACTCGCGCAGTCGGCGTATTCTCTCCTCAGCCAGGCAGCTGCAAAAAAGCAGGCCGGGAGATTTTTTCTCTACCTGAAAAAATGTGTGATGGTTATGCTGCTCTTTACGGTTCCTGGGGCGTTTGCTCTCTGGCTGCTCTCCCCCGTTGCTGCGGCACTCGTGCACCTCACGGCAGTGCTGCCGGTCTTTTCTGTTTGCCTCGGACTCTACGCTCTCTCCATTCCTTTTGAATGCATCAATCATCTATTGCTTCGTTCCTATTATTCGCTCAAAAATACTGCCATTCCCGCAATGTTCAGTGTTTGTAACGGTGTCGTTGCGATCGGCATGACTGCATGGCTTGCTCCACAGTGGGGGGTGTATGCGTTGCCCATCGGGTTTGTGGTGGGGCAGGGGGTTTCACTTTGTGGGTTGATTGCTCTGCTTCCTTCGGTTATGAGGAAGTTGGAGGTTACTGGTTGACGGTTGTCAGTTGACGGTTGTCGGTAGCGACTCATCTATTGTTCATTCTCACAACACATTAAATATTAATGTTTTCGAAACAACTGATCATGCGTTCCAAAGGCGATAAGTTCGTAACAATTGTTTCCACGATCATGAAAGATTATTCGATAATCACGGGTTATACGCATTTCGTGCAAGCCCAGCAGTGAACCGTGCAGTGCTTTGATGTGTAGCCGCGGATCTTGGTGATTCCTAGAGAAAAGACGTATCTGCTTCTGGACTATCGTTGCAAGATTTCCTTTTGCCCGTTTTCGGTACTGTCGTTCGAACGCTGACGATGTGACGATGTTCATAGTCTCTTGTCGAGTGCTCTGAACAATGAATCGATATCTTCGTACTTTTTCAGTGAGCCGTTTTTTCGTTCATGCTCCGCGATTTGTATCGCTTCAATGAGTTCGTCACTCGGTATGTCCTCGGTCATGTCGATTGAAACGCGATCTATATACATATGAGCACAATGTCGGAAGAATTCTGCCTTGCTGGCGAATCCTTTCTCCCGCATAAGTTTCTCTATTTTTTTCAGAAGTGCCGATGGTATGGAAAAATTGATGACGGACATACAAATGATATACTATTCGTATATATTATATCTATATTCCATATAGAATGCAATGAAATGTAAGAAAGCTTCGGCCGTCCTTCACCTGCCTGCCGGACAGGCGGGGCTATGACCGACATGAATGAAGCTGAGCAACCTATTTCTTCTTCGCTTGCGTGAAGTCCAGTTCGACGGGTGTTTCACGATCAAAGATCAACACATTCACCGTCAGTTTTCCTTTGTTAATATCCACGCCGTCCACCGATCCTTCGTAATTCTTAAACGGTCCGTCGATGATGACGACCAGATCGCCGACTTGGAAGTCGCTTTTAAACTTGGCTTCCTGCTCGCCGACTCTACGTTCTATAACGCCGAATTCTTCCGGAGTGACCGGAACGGGAATATTTCCCGACCCTACGAAGCCCGTGACGTTCGGGGTATTGCGCACGAGGTACCACGATTCATCCGTTACAGTCATATCCACGAGCACGTAGCCGGGGAAGAGTTTTTTCTCTTCTTCCTGCGGTTCGCCTTTGCGGAAGGTGAGCTGCTTTTCCTTGGGGACTCTCACGTCGAAAATATAGTCGCCCATGCCGAAGCTTTCGATGCGCTGATTGAGTGCCTCGGCGACTGCGTCTTCGTAGCCGGAGTAGGTGTGGACGACGTACCAGTTTCGTCCCGCGTTAGGGTCTTGTTTGCCCATACTGTTAGTAGGTAAGAGAGAGGAGCACCTGTACGGCTGCGGCAAGTACGTAATCCACCATCCCAAACGCCACGGTTGTGACGGCGGTGAAGCCGATGGTAATAGCGCTGAGACGAACAGCTTGCTGGCGTGTCGGCCAGCGCACTTGATGCAGCTCAGAAAGGCAGTCTCTGATGTACGAAGGGATAGTATCCATAGGTGTCTTAAAAAACCCCTCCCAAGGGGTGCTCTAAGGTGAAGTATACGCCGGTTTTTATAGGCTGCAAGGGAAACCTTCTAAAGTTTCCCACTTATAAGTCATATTCCGGCGGTTCCAGCGCATGGATCTTGCTTATGGGAAGCGCTACGAACCAGACTCTTCCGAGGACAGCGTTTTCCTCTACGTAGGGATTGGCATTGCCATTTGCATCTTTGAAACTCCTGCTATCCAGGCTTCCTTGGCGGTTGTCTCCGAGGAGGAAATACATTCTCTCCGGAACGAGGTAGGTGATGGCTTCGGTATTCCCGGAACTTGGAGGCGCCTGATACGTCTGTCCCGCGTTATTTCCGTTGAGGTACGTCTCGTCGATGGACAGGAGTTCCCGTGCATCCTTCGTACGCACAAAGACAAATCCATCTTCAATGACGATGGTGTCTCCCGGCATCCCGATGATGCGCTTGACGTAGGGTTTCTTGGGGTCATTGGGTGGACGAAAAACTACGACGTCTCCTCGCTCAGGGGATCCCAGAATGTACGCAAGCTTGTTGATGATAATGTATTCCTTGTGTTCCAGTGTTGAGAGCATGGAATTTCCTTCCACCTGGAAAGGCGATACGAGGAATGTACGGATGGCGGCGACCGCCGCAACGATGACGACGATATTGAGAACGACATCCAGAAGGTGAAACCAGAGGCCATGGCGTTGTTGATTCATCGCCTCCATTGTACGCGAAGAAAGGATGGCAGGCTAGCAACTTAGCAACTTAGCAACCTAGCAACTTAGCAACCTTGCAACTATCATGCACCCATGTTTGGAACCCGCCTCTTTCTGCGGCACATTAATGATGACGAGAAGATCATATGCGTTGTCCACAAGCATTGGCTTCTTGGCGTGAAACACCTTTTCTGGCCAGTGGTCTTGTTCCTTATTGTGTGGGGATTTGCCGTGCTTGCTCCGTTTCCTCTCATCTTCTTCATCGGTGCGATCTGTTCCGTGGCGATCATCGTTTGGGGTATGAGGAACTTTTACGATTACTATCTGGATGCGTGGATTATTACAGACCAAGGGATTATCGACATTGCGTGGCATGGGTGGTTCCACCGCCAGAGTACACGCGTTCTCTTCAGCGATGTGCAGGGAGTCAGCTACGAAATTCAGGGAGTCCTGGGTACGCTTCTGCGCTTCGGGACTATTAGTGTTGAAAAGATTTCCACCGGCAGTGTTTTCTCTCTGGATTACGTCTATAACCCCCGTGCCATAGAGGCGATCATCATGCGACACATGGAGGGGTATCTTCATGGTAAAAACCTTTCCGATGCAAAGCATGTCCAGGAGATACTCTCTCAGCTTGTTGCGCGTGAGGTGAGTCTGGAACAGTTTGAAGACGATGATCTGAGTGAATAACCACTTTTAATCCTACTATCAAACCTGCGCTTGTTATCTTCGGCCTCGGTAATCCCGGATCTTCGTATGAAGGAACACGGCATAATGCCGGATGTATGGCAGTAGATATTTTGGGAGTGCGCTTTGGAGTAGGAGTGCTCAGTGATAAGCAGAAGTTTTTAGCGTTTACGCAGGAGGCGCGTGTCGGGGTGGCTCCCGTACTTCTCGTTAAACCGAAAACATACATGAATCTCTCCGGTGACTCTGTGCGTAAGGTTGTTGATTTTTACAAGCTGGATCCGAAACGACAAGTTCTCATCATGTCCGATGACATCGATCTTCCTCTTGGAGAGCTCAGATTGCGGATGAAGGGCGGTCCGGGTACGCATAACGGGCTCAAATCCATTATCGAAATCTATGGCGAAGAGATTCCTCGCCTGCGCATAGGAATCGGGCAGCAGCCCAGCGGTGAAGATTTGAGCAATTGGGTCTTAAGCAAGTTCAGTGATGAAGAACGCATAGCTATTGCAAAGGCATCGGAAGGACTTTCGGAAATGGTGCAAACGTTTGTTATGGAAGAATCTGTGGATAAATAAGATTCTTGCCAACTCGGTTAGAAAAGAAACCTGCGGCCGAAGAACCCACCGATACTGAGGCCCGTCATCACCGTTGTCATCCAGACCGTCATCGGCAATGTACTCTTCGTTTCTGTAACCGGTTCCAAGCGTGCTTCGGGCAAGTCTGTTACCGGTGTTGTACCATCCGTTGCTTCAGCGCTGTCGCTCATAAATGCGTCTGATTGCACAAGGCTTCTCAGCAGTCCGCCAAGGCCTGTTTGCGGCGGTGTCGGAACCACAATCGAGTGGTCGTCGGTGCGCGTGAGGCCGTCACCTCGTACAGTCGCGATGTTCCTGATTTGTGTACCGCGTGCAAGCCCTTCCTTTACGCGTGCACGGTAGCGTACGACTGTCGTGGAGCCCGTCCGCAGCGTTCCCAAGTTCCATGTGAGGGTCCCGCCCGCATCACTTGCGCCGCCTGCATCGGATATTGTGACGAGGCTTTCCGGGTAATCGTCTGTGAGTTGAGCGTTTCCAATGTCGCGTGTACCGGTGTTTCTGATCGTAATAGTGTAGGAGACCACGGATCCGGGGAGTGCTTCCGTGCGGTCTGCGGTTTTGTCGATGGTGAGGTCGGGGAGGGTATTGAGTACTACTGGATCGCAGTTACGGTTGATGACGCGCGTGATTTCCGTATCTTCGTCCCCGCTGCTCACCGCTGCGCGAAGCCTGAGCGTATCGCCGTCGCGGATGAAGCTGCTGATGCGTACGCGTAATCGCAGTGTGCGGCTGCTATTGCGGTTCACTTTTACGTTGTCCCATTCCACGCGGCCATTGCTGCGTTCGCGCCCGCCGTCACTGCTGCTTCTGTATTCGGTGTTGCCGTCGAGCAGTGCTATAACGTCCACTTCTTCGTTTGCGTTGCCGCTGTTACTCAGGCGAATTTCGTATTCAAGATCATCGTCGTTACAGGCGTCGATCGGGTCTGGGTCGTCGTCCACGGAGATCTGAACATCGCCGTTACGGTTGCCGGGAATTTCCACTGTCGTCCTGTCGTCGGCGCAGGGACCGCCGGAGATGCAGGCAGTATTATTTATGACATCTCCGTCTCTGGCATTACTTTCGATGCGGACGCTCATCGTGAGTGTTATGCTCGCACCTGCATTCAGATTGAATATCCACGTTACGGTGTTACCGCTTCGTATGCCGCCGTTTCCTGCAGAGACGAAGCTCGTGTTGCCGGGAATGGCATCCGTCACTGTGACATTTGTAGCGTTCACACTGCCGGTATTTCGAACGGTTATTTGATACGTTAACGTATTGTCAGTGCTTGCCGTTGTCCGGTTATCGGTTTTGTCGATCGTAAATTGCGTCGTACCGAACGGGTCTTGCTTGTTTTTGAATGTGACGGTGACGCAGATGTTTCCTTTGATCACCGTTACTTGTCCGTTGCTCGGCGTTACATTTAGCTGTGTCCAGCCACCGGGGATAGTTTCTGTCACAGTGTGTATTCCCACTGGAACATTGTTAAAACGTGCATTGCCGGCGCTGTCACTCACAACAGTCTGCGTCCCAGAGTCGAGTTTGAATGTGAATTGCGTTACGGGCGTAAGGATTGAACCGTTTACATTAAATGTTTCCTTCTTGATGTCGATACATCCCACTTCCTGCGGGCAGGAGACCGTAATGACTGCGCTCGATTGTTGTGATGCGGCATTCGCTGCCGAAACCGTTGCTGTATTGGTTATAGAACTTCCACAGGCTGCCGTAGAGCCAAGGTCGAAAGCGACAATGATATCACGGCTCTGTCCCGCATTCAGAGCGAACGTTCCGCAGGATACAGAGTTTCCCGATTGATCGCAGAGTACGTCGCTTGCGCCGTCAACGTACGTAAGTCCCGTCGGAATCGTGTCGGTGACTGCGATTCCCGTCGCTGTACCGTTCCCGGTATTGGTAATGCGTATTGTGTAGGACACGCGCTCGCCTTGGAGCAGGGAGGACTTACTCGGAGTTTTGGTAATGGAAAGCCCCGGTGAACCGACGGGAAGCTGCCTATTTTTAAATGTCACCGTAGAACACGAGGCTCCGGATGCAACAATGACTGTACCATTCGGGGGCGTCACTGATGCAAGCGTCCAACCTGGAGGCAACGTTTCCGTTACGGTGTGCGTCCCCGCAGACACGTTGGTGAACTTTGCGTTCCCGTTGCTGTCATTGACAGCCGTTGTGTTGCCATCCAGCGTGAACGTAAACTGCGTTACAGGAGTGATGGGGTTTCCCAGTGCATCGAACGTCTCCTTTTTGATGTCGATGCAGCCGAGAGCGGGAGGGCACTGCACCGTAATCAGTACGCTTGCGGGGTTGGACTGTGGAGCGTTGTTCGCAGTCGCTACGGCAACGTTTTGTATCGTCGCCCCACACGTTGCGTTGATGTTGACATCGAACGCGATGAGCAAGGATTTGCTGGCTCCTGCGGCAAGAGTAAAGGGTCCGCAGGCAACACCGGGTCCGGACTGCAATTGCGTTGCGTTACAGAGAGAGTCACTTGCGCTATCGACATACGTGAGCCCCGGAGGAGTAGGGTCTGTTACGATGATTCCCGTTGCCGTTGCATTACCCGTATTTTCGACTGTTATGGTGTACTCCACACGTTCACCCTGGAGGTAGGTGCTCTTGTTTGCGGTCTTTGTCAGCCTGATGAGCGGTGCTCCGAGCGGCAATTGCCTATTTTTAAATGTCACCGTAGAGCAGACGTTTCCTGCATTGACGATGACTATGCCGCCCGGAGGAGTGACGACTGCAGACTCCCAGCCGGGAGGAAGGATTTCCGTTACGGTGTGCGATCCCGCAGATACATTGGTAAACTGCGCAATACCGTTGCTGTCATTCTGCGTTGTTGCGACGTTTCCATCCAGCGTGAACGTAAACTGCGTCACAGGAGTGATGGGGTTTCCCAGTGCATCGAACGTCTCCTTTTGGATGTCGATGCAGCCGAGAGCGGGGTCACTTGCTCCCACAAGAAGAGGCACCAGCAGAGTCGCAATAAGTATTGCAATGAGTTTTGCCAATGGGTGGAGTCGTTGCGTGCGAAACACCATGGATCTGAGGAACAAAAGTGCATATTTATAACTAATATATCGGTAGTTGTCAACTATTTCCTTTCTTCGCTGGGTATTGAGATATTGCCTATTCCATGCTAATTTTTGCCCTGTGAGCGAATTTAGCCATAAATGGAGACTTTCCTTTCGGAGGATCCTTCCACAGCTATTTTTGCCTATTGACGGTGCTTCTGTTGCAGTCTTCCGTGTTCTTTTCGGGCTGATACTGATTGTCGAGGTTTATCGATATTTCTCCTATGGCTGGATAGAACGCTACTTCGCAGGGACGCAGTTTTACTTCACCTATCCCGGGTTTTCATGGGTTCATCCGTGGGCATCGCTTACGCTCATGCAGCTCCACTTTGTAGTCCTTGGGGTATGTGCCACTCTTTTTGCTGTCGGACTTTCGTATCGCATTTCTGCCATTGGTCTTTTTCTCACATTTTCGTATGTCTTTCTCCTTGATCAGGCGCAGTACCTGAATCATTTTTACCTCGTTCTCCTCGCGTCGTTTCTCATGATGTGGATTCCGGCAGGCAGCGGATGGTCTCTTGATGCGTGGATGGGAGGCGGGATGAGGTCGCCATCTCCGTTTCGCCTTCCTGCTTGGTCGCTTTGGATTCTGCGGTTTCAATTTGGAATCGTCTATGTCTACGGGGGCATTGCAAAGCTCACGCCGGACTGGCTTCGCGGATACCCGCTTTCCGGCTGGATCCGTAATGAGGATCATCTTCCTTTCATCGGTCCCTTTATGGACGAACGGTGGATGGGTCTCGCTATGAGCTATGGCGGCATTGCGACCGACCTACTCGTTGTTCCTTTGCTTCTGTATAGGCGTACGCGATGGGTCGGATTTTGTGTCGCTCTCGTCTTCAATCTTTTAAATGATCAGATGTTTTCCATCGGCATTTTTCCGTGGATGATGCTTGCAGGAACACTGCTCTTTTTTGAACCAGACTGGCCGCGAAGGCTGTGGAATGTGTGCTTGCAGATGGCAGGGATTCGACAGAAAATATATGAACCCTCCGCCAGAGGAACGGGGAAGTATGCTCTGTTGTCGAAAATTACAACAAGACAGATGTACGTATCTATTGCTCTCGCTCTCTTTGTTGCATGGCAACTTCTGTTCCCGCTTCGTCACTTCCTTTACCCGGGAAGCGTCCATTGGACAGAGGAGGGGCATATGTTCTCCTGGCACATGAAGCTTAGGAGCAAGAGCGGCATCATTTCTTTTCACCTGCGTTCTCCCGATGCGAATGTATCCTGGGAGATCGATCCCCATGAATACCTGAGTGAACGCCAAGTAGATAAAATGGCGGTACGGCCGGACATGATACTGCAATTTTCCCATTTTCTCCGCGACGAGTATCGCGCGCAGGGGTACACAGATATAGAGGTCTATGCCGATGCCAGAACCAGCCTCAACGGCCGCCCGATGCAGCAACTTGTACACCCCGAGATCAACCTTGCGAAGGTGGAATGGTCTGTGTTTCCGGCGAAGTGGATTTTGCCGCTTACGACGGTTCTGCGTCCCTCCTCTCTGTAGTAGAAGTTCGTTCGCAGGCTGCCACCTTTCCTTTTTTTAGAAGGCTTCCCCAGGCGTTCTTTGCCTTCGTAAAATTTTTCTCTGCAAGTTTTTTCGCGCTCCCTAGGTTCTTTTCCGCCAATCCCTTGGCCTGTAGGATTTTCTCCTGCACCTCCTCGCTGTGCATGAATTCATATACTTCCTTTCCGATCTTTTCCGCATCGCGCCCTATGTAACGCGAAAGAATTTTTATGGTGGTGCTCGGATCTTCGGCTTGAGCAAGTTCTGTCCTTAGCTTTTTATTGGATAGGATGTACCACGCGGCCGTGCTGCCGATCGTTCCTGCGAGGAGAGAGAGCTTCTTCATGGGTGGATTATACTCTGTATCCGGAGCAGGGTGCCATAGGTGCAGTAAGAATTTTGGATGGCTGGCTACGTTACCTAATGATGACAGTGGTAGCGACTGGTGGATGACTTTAGAAATCTGAATAGTTTCGAACTCATTGGAGGCTACGTAAAGCTCACTTCGTTCGCCACGTGGCCTACGTAAAATCGCTTCTCGCTTAGATATTTTTCTGTGTTCGAATCGGTTGGCTTTGCCACGTGATCGCGAGCCGCTGCGAGCGATTTTACGTGGCTGGGGCTGGTGGATGACTTTAGAAATCTGAATAGTTTCGAACTCATTGGAGGCTACGTAAAGCTCACTTCGTTCGCCACGTGGCCTACGTAAAATCGCTTCTCGCTTAG
>CAYJSJ010000004.1:57152-62940 GCA_964373065.1 uncultured Candidatus Peribacteria bacterium | reverse complement strand
TCCGTAAAAAACCTCCGTATCTCCACCTCCGCCGCCTCTGCGCTGTCGCTCGCATGCGCGATGTTGCACATTTTGCTCTTGCTCGGCTCTTTGCTCCCGAATTCCGCGCGGATCGTCCCAGGGGCCGCCTGCAGGCAATCGGTGACGCCGAGCATGCCACGCATCTTTTCGATGATCGCTTTCCCCTCGAGCACCATCGCAAGCACGGGAGTTTGCTTCATGAATTCCTCGACATCGGGGTAGAATGGAAACTTCACGATATGCGCGTAGTGTTCACGCAAAACGGCATCCGTAAGCTGCACCATTTTGCACGCGACCATGGTAAACCCCGCTTCCTCGAAGCGCACGAGCACCTTGCCAAGAAGTTTCTTCTCGACACAATCGGGCTTGAGGAGAATCAGCGTTCGTTCCATATGTTGGGGGAATGGTAAGGGTTTTCGGCAAAGAGACAAGAAAAATGTTGTTAAGTTGCTCCACTCTTAGCGCAACATAGCAACTTAGCAACCTAGCAACCTAGCAACCCGTAACGTCATCGCAGCAGTGTCTCTAGCGCCGCCTGTTTCTTGGTGTTCCCGATCACGGCAAGCCGGAGATTTTTGTGATGGAGCAAGTCTTTTGCCAGCGCATCAATGTCTGCTTTGGTCACCGCGTCGATTGCGGCCATATATGCCTGTATATCCCGAACTTTTGGGTACATCAGCTGCTGTTTGCCATAAAAATGCGCCAGTTCTTCACTATCTTCGAGACTGAGCACCATACTTCCTTTCATATACGACTTCGCCCTCTCCACTTCACCGAGCTCTACGCCCCCCTTCACGACCTTGTCGTATTCGTTGATGATGAGCTTGATCGCCTCCTCCAATCGCGATTGATCGATACCTGCACGCGTCGAGAGGCTCCCCGCATCCATATACGAATCCACATCGGTATCGATGTAGTAACACATCCCCTTCGCCTCGCGAATATTTAAAAACATTCTCGAACTCATGTTTCCCCCCAGAATGATAGCGAGAAGTTTATGCGCGAAGTGGCGAGAGTCCTGCGAAGAGACTCCCGGTACGCCCAGCACAAGGTGTGCCTGCTCCGTCTTCTTCGTACGAAGAAAAATCTTCTCGGCACCGTACTCTTTCAGCGGAGAAAACTCGCACTGCTTCTTCCCCGCAAGCGTCGCGAAGTATTTCTCTGCAAGCGCTTGCGCCTGCGCATCGCCGATCTTCCCCGCAAATGTGACCACGAGATTATCGGGTGTATAGAGCCGGTCTTTGTGCGCCTGAAAATCACGCTGCTGCACGGAATTGATCACTGCGTGCGTACCGATGGTATCCCACCCGAGCGGTACATCCCCAAAGAGAAGCTCTTCGAAATCCCACCCCGCGCGGTACATGGGGGTGTCTTGGTACATGCGGTCTTCCTCGATGATAACACCGCGTTCCTTCTCGATCTCCTCCTGCGGAAAACTCGCGTTGCAGAGCATGTCCCCAAGCACGTCACACCCGAGATCGATGTGCTCGGAAGCGACTTTGACGTAGTAACCCGCATACTCTTTGCCGGTAAATGCGTTGAACTGTCCGCCGACTTTGTCGATGGCCATGCTGACTTCTTTCGTGTTTTTGTAACGGTTGCCCCCCTTAAAGAACATATGCTCCAAGAAGTGGCTGATACCACGCTCGTTCTCGCACTCATACCGCGACCCCGCGCCGGCAAACACCATGGCGGTGACCGAAGCGGTACCGTCCGTAGATGCTGTGAGGACGGGGAGACTGGAAGAGAGATGCTGGATGCTGTACGCGGACATGTGCGTACAGTGTAGAGGAGGGCTGGAGATAGGGCTAGGGTTGGGGCTAGGGTTGGGAAGATGCGAAAAGCGCACAATCCATGTTGCTGAACGGCGACGCGCTCCCTAGGATGACCTCGATGTTAAAGAAGCTCAAATGGCGCAGGCGACTCCGGAAACATGGGTTTCGTACCCGCATGGCGACCAAGAATGGCCGCAAGGTTCTCTCGCGCCGTCGCAGAACGGGTCGGGCGAGGCTTACGGTGCAAAAATGATCTCCTATCTCCACAGACTCAGCGCAATCCTCTTCTACCTTCTCGGCGGGAGCTTTTTTCTCGCCTATTTGCTCATGAAGAATGACCTCACTCCGTTTGCGAAGTGGTGGCTGAACACCGCAGATCTGCCGCTGGCTCTCGTCGCCATGCTCTACGGCGGCATCAGTTTGTACCGGAGCGTAAAACCGCGAAACGGAGAATCCACATCGCTACTGCTCACGATTTTTCTTCCGCTTATCGTGATCTTTGCCGCACTGCTGCTTATGAACTTCTGGCCGCTATTGAGCGCGAACATCTAACGTTCTTTGCTATTCTTGACGGCCGTTGCCCTGCCTGTCCGGCAGACAGCGAGGCGAAGGTTGTTGCATTTAGCTATTTCTCCCGCGGAATCCACTCTACCTCCTTCGTCTTCGCCGCCTTATTCACCACGCGTGAAACGAGAAAGAAATAATCACTCAGGCGATTAACGTATATGAGCGCTCTGTCATTGATCGGTTCCTCTTGCGTAAGGTGCACCATCCAGCGTTCCGCGCGACGGCAAACGGTACGCGCTTGGTGGAGGAGCGCCGCTGCGCGACAGCCGCTGGGGAGGATGAAACGCTTGAGCGCAGGAAGTGATTGTTCGAGCAAGGCTCCCCATTCTTCTATGCGAAGGACGTCACTCTCTTGTATCCGCACAACGCGGTCGCCTGATTTCGTTATGGGTGTGGAAAGATCCGCTCCAAGGCAAAAGAGATCTTTCTGGATTTCATGGAGCTGATCCCGAAGCGGTTTTGGAACTTCATCTTCCGCGAGAATGAGACCGAGAATCGCATTGAGTTCGTCGACCGTGCCGAACGCATGCAAACGAACACTCGCTTTGGAAACGCGAAGCCCGCCAAAGAGCGACGTCTTTCCCTTGTCGCCGCCGGTGGTAGAGAGTGTGGGACGCATGAGTATCGCATTATACTCCAATCAGTGACTCCACCTTCATAAACTCTTTCTTCGCCTCTTCCTCCGTGAGGGTCCGGTCTTTCGCCCTGTACGTACAGCGAAGCGTCAGATTGTACGTGCCTGTATCTTGTCCATAGAGATCGGCAATTTCCGCAGACTCGAGAAGAGTAGAACTCTCGCGAATCTTTGCGAGGAGTTTGCCCGCGTTCTTGCCGTGATCCATGGGAACGGTCACGTCGTACGTGATGGCAGGGAGGGACGGTACCTCTCTATAGATCGCTTCGCGCGGCGAGAGTGCCAGAAGCTCTGTGAGATTGAGTATCACGGCTGCAGCGCGTGCCGGAAGATCGAAATGGGACAAAACATGCGGATGAACATCGAAGAGCGTTCCGACCGTGGCGTCGCCATACCGAAGATCTGCGCATCTCCCCGCATGTGCAAATGGTGGCGGCGCGGGGCAGACGTCGACTCTCAGCGTGTAACCGAGACGTGAACACGCTTCAAAGACCTCCTCTTTGAGGAGAAGGAAGGGGTCTGTTTTGATGTCCGTTTTCGTTCGCGCGGCAAGAAGAGCACCAAGCTCCAGATGATCTTCTCTCTGCCCTCCAAAGATGGAAGAAATATGAAACGTCCGCAAAGCACCTTCCACAAGAAGCATGTTTTTCTCTGCATGCTGGAGGAGTGCAGGAAGGGTACTCGGAGCCATAAGACTTGTTTCGCTCCCGATGGGGTTTTGGAGTTCCACACAGGAAGCGGGATCGATGCCGCACGTACGGAGGAGATCGGGTCCGACGAGACTCAGGGGAAGAAGTTCCGTGTACGCGCTTCGGGCAAGTGCATCGCGAAGTATGTGCGTGCGCGTATCGCGTGCGGGTGGGGCGATGGAGGCCGAAGGCATACTCGCTTCGATGGCGTTATACCCGTACATGCGCCCGATTTCTTCTACGAGGTCATGCGCTCCGGAAATATCGCCGAGCCGATGGAGCGGCGGCTTGACCGTGAGTGCGTCGCCTTTCCCAGAAACCTCAAAAGCAAGATCTGTGAGAATCTTTTTTGTTTCGGCTTCGGAGATCGCAACGCCAAGCATTGATTGCGCGTGTGATAGGGAGAGCGCAATCGGCTTTGCCGTACCGTTATCGCCAAAGACTTCCGGCGCGGAGAGGATGTTGGCACCCGGAACATGCAGTAGAAAGAGTTCCAACGCACGGTAAAACCCGAGCTCCGTCGCAATGTGCGGCACCTTCTTTTCGTAAATAGTCGCCGCATCGGTGCGGTGCCCCGTTGCGATCACGGTGCTGCGAATACGGACGGGATCCAAGCTGAGAGCATGGAGATATGCACGCCGCGTTGTGTCCTTCATGGAACTCCGGAACCCTCCCATGATGCCGACCAAGTCGAAATTTCCCTCATCATCGGTAAAAACGAGCGCGCCTGCCGGCAGTTTCCACACTTTGCCGTCCAGTGTCCGGAGCAGTTCCCCCTCTTTCGCAATGCGTGCGACACAATCCCCTTTGATGTCATCGGCATCGAAGCAGTGCATGGGAACGCCGACTTCGCACATGACGTAGTTCGTAATATCCACGGGAAGATTGACCGAACGGATACCGAGGGATGCCAAACGCTTCGCCATGTATGCGGGTGTTTCCCCGAGCGCATCAAACCCGATCAAGCAGGAACAATACCGCGGTATCAGATTGTTGCCAGTCACCCGGAACCGAAACGGCAACTTCTCCTTCGGGAACTCCGGCGCACGGAACTCCGGCATCTTCTTCCACTTTGCGATACCCATGGCAACGCACTCGAATGCGAAGCCGATATGCGAGAAGAGATCCGCGCGATGTGTGATTGCATGGTTATCGATATGCAAGACAACATCGCTGAGCCCCAGAGCTTCTTTAAGAGGCCTGCCGACATCTGCATCGCCATTGCCCATGTCGACGATGGTATGACCGGTGCATTCCGGAAACAGCTGTCCGATACCGAGTTCTTCGGCTGCACAAATCATTCCTTCACTCTGTTCCCCCCGAATTTTGACAGGAGCAAGCGTTTGCAAAGATTCACCGTGCCACTTCACCGTCGCACCAATGTGCGCAAACGCGACGCGCATACCGACGCGGAGATTGGTACCTCCGCACACAACGCGCTTTGCACCTTTGTCGGTCAGTACTTCACAGAGGTTGAGTTTATCGGCATTCGGATGCTTCTCGATCCTCAGTACTTTGCCGACACAGCAGTGATCGAGAAGTTCGCCCTGCACTTCCACCGCGTCCACTTCGGCGGTATGCGCAGTGATGGCATCGGCGATCTTTTCAGCCTGCGTCTTGTCGAAGGCCTGCGGGTCATCCTCGGCAAAGGTGACGTAATCGCCAAGCCATTCAAGGGAAAGTTTCATGGTAGAAGTAGTGTGCGTTGAGGAGGCTAAGAGAGCAAGGGCGGGCTATAAGCGATAAGACACAAGCGGCTTTTGCTTATAGCTTGTGTCTTGCAGCCCACCAATTGAAGTACAGTAGAGAAAACGGTACAATGCACGTATTTCCCCCATCATCGTATGATCTCCTGCTGTTCCAACAAAGGTTGCGCAATCGTCTGCAAGCTCCTCATGCTGCTTGTCCTCATTACCGAGATCGCCGCAATTGTCGGTGTGTACAACGCTCATCTTGCCACCGGAGGCATGACGTTTGGATCCACGACAGGGTCCCTCTCCATTCTCGCCCTCGCCATAAACTCCATGGTGCTCCTCAAATTCGGTCAGATGCACTGCAAGGAATGCAGTAAGAAGTGATTTGGCTCTCAGCTCGAATTCAAC
>CAYJSJ010000004.1:0-57052 GCA_964373065.1 uncultured Candidatus Peribacteria bacterium | reverse complement strand
AGAACGGTACGATGAACGGCCATGAATATTTCTCGGCTACGCAGGCACTGGAAGAAAAACGGGTGTTCCCTCACTTGCAAGCAATTGAACCCCTCGACACTAAGGGCATTCCAACGTCGCAGAAAACAATCATCGATTTCGAAAGCTTGGCGCGTGGGGAAACAGAGGATGGATCCCTCGTTGGAGCTTACGATCTTATACGTGCAGCAAAAGCAGAGCACATATGGCCAGTAGTACATTGGCACCTTACGGAATTATCACTGGAATTTGCAGGAAAATTCCGCACGGGCATGTCCATCAATATCGATACAGAGATTTTGGAGACTGGCGACTTCCCAGAAAAGCTTGCGAAGTCCATGAGACGTAACGGCTTGCAGAACGGAGACATTACGGTGGAGCTCACCGAAAATATGGAAAAGCCGAAGAATGGAAGGCTAAAATCATTGGAAAAACTCTTTGGGAGGAGAAAATTGGATGACGGATCGATGATCAATGTGCGCGGAGCTGCGGATGATTTTCCCGAAGCCCACTCATCACAAAACTTCCACGAAATCGTCAGAATTAATCCGCACGCAACTCCCCTGCTCAAGGTGGATTATAGGACTGTACAAGGATTGGTAGATGGTAACGGTACCTATGAACTTTGCTTACAACGTATTGTCAGTGCGATGAATTTGGCAAGAGGCAAAGGAGCCGAGCTGCTCTTTGAGGGAGTGGAACCGAGTGGGCAATACGGACCACGCCTGCGTACGATGCTCAAAGGCATGACTGAGGAGCAGCTGTCGCCTGCACACCTCTATGTCCAGATAGGACGTGACGAATCACTTAAGAGAGCACAGGCAATCCTCGAAGGAAAAAAATCTCTTCGCCCGCACAAAAGTCAGAGCGCCCCCGTCCGCTCCCGCGGCTCCCGCCACGTAAGCTCCAGCGCTTTGTAGATGTCTTCTTCCTCCTTGGAGGCTACAACCGTGTCTCCTGCGAAGAGGCCGTATTCGTTCAGTTTCCACCCTTTGCGGATGGCAACGCGACGCATGGCGATATTGTGCTCTTTGGAACCTGTGAAGTAGAGGAGCGCGGCACCCCACTGATCGCGACGAACGAGCCGCACATCGACGCGGAGTCCGTTTTTGAGGTCGAAGCTGATCTTAGTATCTCCGTGCGCAGCCACGTTGCGCACAATCGGAAGCTTGGCAATGGCATCGGCGACCTCTTGCGCAGAGTCTGTGACAGCGAGAATGTCGATATCCCCCACTGTTTCCTTCTCCCGCCGAAACGATCCCGCAACCCCAACCTTCCCAACCTTCTTCCCAACCTTCCGTATCGTTTCAATAACCAACTCCACATCATCCTTCACTTCTGCGCGCGGATACCGTTTCACGCGTTCTCCCACGCGCTTCGCATTCTCCCATACCTTCTTCTCGCTCTTCTCGTCCCACCGTGGAAGCGATCGGAGCTTCCCGCGCTTAGCCGCATCTATCAGCTGCGAAACGGTCTTGATGCCAAGCGCATCCTGCAGCTGCCGCACGCGCTTGGGGCCGAGTCCCTCCACGTCCAGAAGATCCGCGGAAATTCCTCCAAGTTCCGCACGCAAGTTTTTGAGGAGTGCGATTTCTCCGGTGTTCAGGTATTCCAAGATTTTCGCCGCAATCGCATCGCCGATGCCGGGGAGTTTCTTCAGTTCCTTTGCATCGCCGTACGTGGACACATCATTGGGTAATTCTTCTATCACCTGCGCCGCGCGGCGGTAGGCCGCAGGCTTGAACTCGATGCCTTGCTCAGCGAGGAGCGAGGCGATCTGGCGGAGCTTTCCTGCGATCACAAGATTGTTTTCCACAACGCCATTGTATCAGTGATCCACACGCGATTTCCTATCAAGGACAGGACAGATTCCCCTTAAGCCACTCATGCATACAGAACTCGAAGTTATCTTTTAATTTCTGAAGATATAATTTGTGCTGCTGATCATGTGATGTTGCTTCCAATACTTGCTCAGGATTTCGATACCCATGATCGCGGAGATTCCGCTCACAATCTTTTGATACTGTACTCATAAAAAAGGGGGGAAGAATACTTATTTCCATTGCTTGACGCCACCTCTCATCGAATGTTTGGACCCAGTCTTGAAGCCATCAATCTTTATACCATCGTATATACCGGAGTCCTCCGAAGCTTCCTGCATTAGCCACGCTGGCATCGCTTCTTGCGTAGTTTTCTGCGCGTCATCAACCATCGCATCGGGAGCCTCCACATAAGGAACACGCGTCGTACCGTAAGCTGTATTGATAGCGACTGAATCGGGTGTCGCGCTCGCAGCGAGGATTTGTCCATTTTCCATAGCTAAGGAACAAAAGAAATAGAAGTTGCGCATATTCTAAGACGATTCATGACAATGTCAATAACTTCGTAGCACCTCGTTTTTTGGCATTCTGAAAACAATTCCCTTCAGATAGCTTGCTTCGTAGCAGCCTTCAAATCCACTGGGCAGAACGAAGGGGATCATGAAAAAAAGCAGCCGATCGGCTTTTGAAAGCCCAAGAATGGGATAGAACGCAAAAATTGATTTCTACGTCCCCTCCTGCCACGAAGCAAGATACTTCTTCTGTTCTTTTGTGAGGGTGTCGATGGAAAGCCCCATGGCAGCGAGCTGCAGTCCCGCGATCTCCTCGTCGATTGCCGACGGCAGCGTGATCACCTCGTTTTTGAGCTTTCCTTTGTGCTTCACGAGGTACTCGCACGCGAGCGCTTGCCCGCAGAAGGAAAGCGACATCACTTCGCTCGGGTGGCCTTCTGCAGATGCGAGGTTGACGAGCCGTCCTTCCCCTGCGATGTAGATCACCTTTCCGTTCAGAACATATTCATCCAGGTAATGGCGAACTCTGCGCTTGCTTTTCGCTTTTTTCCCGAGAGATTTGAGATCAATTTCGTTATCGAAGTGACCGGAGTTGCAGAGCACCGAGCCATCGCGCATCTGTTCCATGTGCTCCATGCGGATAACGTGGAAGTTCCCCGTAACTGTGACAAAGAGATCCCCGATCGGCGCCGCCTCCTCCATCGTCATCACGCGATGCCCGTCCATCGCCGCCTGCAGCGCAGCGAAGAAATCGACCTCCGTAACAATCACCTGCGCACCAAGCCCCTTTGCGCGCATCGCCACCCCCTTCCCGCAGCTCCCATACCCGACGATGACGACGGTCTTCCCCGCGATCAGGAGATTTGTTGAACGCAGAATGCCGTCGAAGGTCGACTGCCCCGTTCCGTAGTAGTTATCCATGAGGTGCTTTGTTTTGTTATCGTTCACGGCGATCATGGGGCACTTGAGCGCACCATCCCTGATCATCGCATGGAGGCGGATGATGCCGGTTGTCGTCTCCTCGCACCCGCCGATCATTCCCTTGAGCGCATCTGTACGCTTCGTGTGGATTTCGGTCACCAGATCACACCCGTCGTCGATGGTAATCTGCGGCTTTTCGTCGATCACGGCGTTGAGAAACTTGTAGTAGTCCGCGGTGGTCTCTCCTTTGTACGCCCACACCTTGATGTCTTGCTCTTTTGCAAGCGCCGCGGCGACATCATCTTGTGTCGAGAGCGGATTGCAGCCGGTGATTGCGACTTTCGCGCCGCCATCCCGAAGCGTCCGGACGAGCACTCCGGTCTCTTTGGTAACATGCAACGCCATGCCGATCGTGAGTCCTTTGAAGGGCTTTTGCTTGATAAAACGTTTGCGCACTTCCATGAGTGCCCCCATGCGCTTTTCGGCAATCTCCAAATTCATGATGCCTTGGGCGGCTAATGAAGGATCTTTTACGAAACTCATGCTGCGGCAGAGTAGCAGGACTCGTGAAAAATCCGAAGCACGAAACCCGAAATTCTAAACAAACTCAAAACTCAAAGTACAAAATAGAGTATTGGGATTTGTTTAGGATTTAATGTTTAGGATTTAATGTTTAGGATTTAGTGCTTTGACTATATAATGGTAATTTTTCTCCGTACGTCTCCTCCGCCCGAGCTCGGAGCGCCTCCAGATCAAGCGTGTCGAGGAGCGTTCCCTCGATCTCGACGACCATGGACCCCACCGCATTCCCCAAACGAACGGCGTCACGTACGCTCCAGCCGCTTGCAATACCCATCAGGAGCCCTGCGCGGAAGCCGTCGCCCGCACCGGTGGGATTGATGAGTTTCTTGGCTTTGCATGCGGCGACTTCCAGTGTCCCATCCTTTGTGTGACACAGAGCTCCATGCTCGCCGCGCGTTACGATGAGCATGGATGCAAACGCGAGAACGTCTCTTTCGGCCATATGGAGACGCCCGCTCAGAAGTTCCCACTCGTAGCAATTGGTAATGACGCCGGAAGCGTGCTGGATGCCAAACAGCAGTTCATCGTTACTCAGCGCGATGATCTGTTGCCCTGGATCAAAGAGATACGGGATGCAGAGTTTCTCGCACCGGTGTACAGCTTCCATCATGAGGAGTGCGTTTCTGGGCGCAACGATGGCGTAAGAAATTTCTTTGCGGCGATCTGTGAGATCCGGAAACGTCCCCAAGCCGTCCGCTCCGGGGTGGAAAAACGCGATCTGCCGTTCGCTCGTATCGGTACAAATGATCGCCGTCGCGGTCACGGCATCGGGGCATACTTCCAGATACGCAGTATCGATACCGCGCTTCGTAAGCAGCGCCTTATACTCCGCTCCATCGGAACCGACAGTGGAAACAAGAAGCGGATCGCCACCGAGCAGCTTTATATTCCAAGCAATATTTGCGCCCGTTCCGCCATGGTGCTTCGCAAAACGGGGCGAGAAGAAACTCACAGAAAGTGTGTCGAGGGAACCCGCGTCGATGGCGTCTGCGAAGGAACCGTCATACCCCAGAAGGACATCGTAGGCGGTGGAGCCGGTTACAAGAATACTCATGATAGCTATCATAGTACTGCAAACGGGATGAGGGGCTAGTATTTTGGGATTGGGGTTTCCCTGAAAATATCCCTAATCCCTTACTACTGATCCCTAGCCCCTCTGCTAGACTCTCTCAACATGAAGCTTGTCGTCATCGGTACCGGCTACGTAGGGCTCGTTTCAGCGGTCTGCTTCGCCGAACTCGGCCACGAGGTAGTGGGAGTGGACATAGATGCGGATAAAATCCGAACGCTGCAAGGGGGCGTAAGCCCGATGTACGAACCGGAACTTCCGGAACTCTTGAAACGAAACCTCTCCGCAGGGCGCCTCACCTTCACCACCCTTCTCGCAGATGCCCTCCCCAAAGCGGATGTTGTCATTTCTGCCGTAGCCACGCCCCCGAACGAAGATTTCTCCTCCGATCTCAAAGCGGTCTTCATCGTCGCGGAGTCCGTTGCAAAGCTTGCCGATCATCAGTGTATCTTCGTCAACAAATCTACCGTTCCCGTCGGCACGGGCAAGCAGTGTGAAACACTGATTGCAAAAATACTGAAAGATCGCAAGGTGTCATATGTGATTCCGGTGGTGAGTAATCCTGAATTCCTTCGCGAGGGCCATGCAGTACATGACACCATGCAACCCGACCGCATTGTCGTAGGCGTCAATGGTGATCCCGAAGCGCGTGCAGTGATGGAGGAAATCTACAAGCCATTGACGCGCACGACGAAACCGATTGTGTGGATGAGCAGAGAGAGTGCGGAGATCGTGAAGTACGCGAGTAATGCCTTTCTCGCAAACAAGATTTCGTTCATCAATATGCTCAGCGAGCTCTGCGAAGCAACGGGGGGGAACATTCGCGATATCGCACGGGGCATGGGCATGGACGACCGCATCGGGCCGCGATTCCTGCACGCAGGGATCGGTTATGGCGGGAGCTGCTTCCCGAAAGACGTGAAGGCATTGATCGCCTTAGGTCGCCATACTGGCGTTCCTCTTCCCCTCGTGGAAGCCACGCACGAAATCAATCAGCGCCAACGTATGCGGTATTTCCAGGCACTTCTCAAAGCGCTGCCGAAAAAGGCGATCGTAGCGGTCTGGGGACTTGCCTTCAAACCTCGAACGGATGATATGCGCGAGGCTCCCAGCCTCGATCTGATCCCCATGCTCCTCAAAGCCGGCCACACCGTACAGGCGCATGATCCGATCGCGATGGAGAACGCTCGAAAGCTTCTGGGGAAAGATATCCAATGGAAAGCGAACATGATGGATGCAGCCAAAGACGCAGATGCCGTCATGGTACTGACCGAATGGGACGAGTTTCGCGGAGTGGATTTTAAGAAATTAAAAACAGTCATGAAAGGAAATGCGCTCTTCGACGGAAGGAATATTTACGATCCAATAGAGGTGACCAACGCAGGACTTACGTATCATGGAATTGGCATTGTATGAACATCCTTCTCACCCTTCGATGGCACTCAGGGTCATTCACCGATAACAATCGTATCTACTCTGTGTCTGTGTAACTATGAACATCCTTCTGACAGGATCGGCGGGCTTCATCGGCTTCCATGTCTCGAAAGCTCTGCTTGAGCGGGGGGATCATGTGATCGGCTTCGATAACTTCAACGAATATTACGATCCTAAACTGAAGCTCGCCAGAAATGCACTGCTGGAACAATATGAAAATTTCACCCTCATGCGCGGTGACATCAGCAAGAAAAAAGATCTTCTCCCCGCTTTTGACCTTCTGGGAACCTCCCTCACCCCCACGCGCGTCTGCCACCTCGCAGCGCAAGCAGGCGTACGCCACTCGATCGAGAATCCGCACATTTTTTTGCAGGATAATGTCATCGGGTTCGGCAATGTCCTTGAGCTCTGCAGGGAGCGGGGAGTCGAAGGACTCATCTATGCTTCATCGAGCTCCGTCTACGGCAACAGCCTCGATCTTCCTTCCAAAGAAACGACCAATACCGACGCGCAGGTTTCGCTCTATGGCATGACGAAGAAGGCGAACGAGCTCCAAGCGCACGTCTATCACGATCTCTACGATCTGCAATCGACCGGGCTTCGCTTCTTTACCGTCTATGGCCCCTACGGCCGACCCGATATGGCCATCTTTCTTTTTACCGATTGGATCGTCAACAAAAAACCCGTGCAGATATTCGGCGAGGGGAAGATGCAGCGCGACTTCACGTACATCGATGATATCGTGCAAGGTGTGATGGCGGCGATCGACAAGAACTACGCAAGCGAGATCTTCAATCTTGGAGCAGGGCACACCGAAGAACTGATGGATTACGTTCGTGCTGTAGAAAGCGCAGTCGGCACGGAATGCAAAAAGGAATTCCTCCCCATGCAACAAGGAGACGTGGTATCGACTGCTGCAGATATTTCAAAGGCACAAAAGATGCTCAACTATGATCCAAAAACTCGAATCAACACGGGAGTTCCGAAATTCGTGGAATGGTATAAGAAGTACTACCAGATAGGAAATTGAAGATTGAAAATTGAAGATTGAAGATTCCCCCTAGGAGCTATCAAATCGAATTAAAAAGAAATTGAAAATTGAAGATTCCCCCTAGGAGCTATCAAGCGATAGGTAGATCAAAAATTAAACGCGACTCTGTTTGTGTGATCGATGGATTTCGTAATTCTCAATTTTTAATTTTCAATCTTCAATCTCTCCGTACCCACACGTCTTGCGAGATCTTTTCGATGGGAGAGAAACCATATCCGGAAACTTCCGGACATGCCTCAAGGCACACCACTGCTTTTGCTCTAGAGAGCAGTGCTGAGCGGTAGCGGTACATGGGAGACGTGCTCTCGTACTGCCATTCATGACCAAACGTACCGGAAACGAGGACGATGCCTTCCCCAGGCTGCGCATTGAGTACACGCATCACTTTGCGGGCGGAAGACTCTGAAAATTCCAAATGCGCATGCGCAAACATTGCAGTCGCAGCAACAATCTGCATTGCCAAGAGCGTAGCGGATTTTCGCAAGATGACCGGAGAAGCTGCCACGCCGCCGACGAGGAGTGGAAGAAAGAGAATCGCATAGTATGAACGGTACGAAACAGCAAGAAACAGAACAACCATCGCGGTACTGATCAGTAAGGGGATACTGCGGGAGCGCCACATACCCATAACCCCGACGACGCTCAAGACGACGCTCCCGGAAAAAAGCCATGCGGTAAGCACCTGCGTAAAGAGAAGAGCAGGCGAAAGTGCCGCGTTCTGTCCGCCCGCGCTCAGGAAACTGGATATCGCGAGAGGGTTGCCGAGAATGTACAGCGAGAGGAGTAGTACCGGAACGAATACCACAAGCCCTTTCATAAAGGGACGCATGTTCATACGCCAAACGATCGCTACAACGATCGGCAGATAGAGAATCGCTTGGTAGGCGGTAAAGAGCGACCCTAACCAAAAGAGTGGAATCCAGTCCGCATAACAACCGACAACCGACAACCGACAACCATCTCTCCTCTGCGTCGCCAATTCCGTAAGCAACCAGACAAACACCAACCCCTGCAACGCAGTCAGCGGAGCCATCATGATGGTTCCCGATTGAAACAGAACGGAAGCGGAGAAGATCCAAAAGCCCGCCAGTGCTAGCCGATAATCGGAAGAAAGATTTTTCGCGAGACGAACAACAAGCCACACCGACTGCACCAGAAGCGACGCAAAAACGACGCGCCAAAAAAGTTCCTGATAGGGCATCCATTCGAGGCTATGGATCACCGCCCGCGCAAGCGGCGGATGCGGGTACGGAATATTCAGGAGGTACTTCGCTTCATCCGTCCGCACGGAACCGATGTTTTGATAGAGCGCCAGAAGCACGGCAAACGCCTGCAGAAGCACTGCAGTAAGAACGTGCCGAAGCGTGAATATTACTCGCTGGGGCATGGAGAAAGCGTACCGGAAGAGAACGAGATCAGATGGCAGGAAACGGGATCGCTGCCGCGCATGTAGGATCGATAGTGCAGCATCGCCGTATCGCGATTGATGGAGCGGATGGAGAGGCCAGAGAACATCCATCCTTCTCGCAGAGCAGTCGCTTGCAGAATCGCGCGTGTACGCTGCCTGAACGCCGCGTCCGTATAGAGCGGCAGCACGACAGAAATCTGCTTTGCAAGCACAAGAAAACACACGAAACATACCATCCAGAAAATGCGCAACTGATGATTCTTCGCCATAGTATTCAGTGTACTAAAAGCACAGAGGTGAAGGAAGCTTCGGCCGTCGCTAAACCTGCCTGCCGGACAGGCAGAGCTATGGCCGACAAGAACGAAGCTGAGCTAGTCCTTCCAAGCAACGATCCTGCTCATCGTATAGTTCCAGATCATGCCGGTAGCCGCCCCTGTGATCACGGCGAGAAGATCGACCCAGCCCAGCGCAAAGAGATACGAGCTGACGGCGTAATTCGCGATGGCTCCAAAGAGGCACGCGACATTGTACTTCAGAAAGCCCGCGATCATCTGCCGCCCGGAAAGCCTCGAGAGCGCGAACGTCCAGATGTTATTGAGGGAGAAATTAAAGAGGATGGCGACCTCGATGGCGATGAGCACCGCGACGCGGAACCCGAAGAGCGAGAGCTCTCCTCCTTCGCGCAGGAGAGACGACGCTGTCATGTACGTCGCAAGGTGGACGAAGACACCGATCCCCCCGACGATGCAGTACTTGATGAAGGTGAGAGGGACGAACCGGCCGCACGTGACATCGTAGAGATATTCGACGAATTCGATCTGCACGAGCCGCAAAAGTTTGCTCTCACCGTGCATACGAAAAGCAAATGTAAACGGCAACTCTTCAACGATCGTTCCACGCGGAATGTGGACAAGCAGATCGAGTAATATTTTGAAGCCCTTGGGATTGAGCGAAGCAACGACATTCTGAAAAAGATCCCTACGAATCGCAAAGAACCCGCTCATGGGATCGTTAATCTTTACCTTGCAGAGGCGAATGGCTAATGCCGTCGCGACCCTGCTCATACGATGTCTCCGCTCATCCCACTCTCCTACGCCCCCTCCTTCGACATACCGTGATCCGACGGCGATCCCCGCACCTCCGAGCACGCGTTCATAGAGCTTCGGCAACAAATGAGCATCGTGCTGCCCGTCGGCATCCATGACGGCAAACACGCTTCCTTTAGCAGACAGAAATCCTTCCATGACCGCGGAAGAAAGACCTCTGCGTCCCACCCTGCGGATGACGTGCACGTCGACGAAACCGATCGCCAACTCCTGCGCCACTCTCCATGTTTCATCCGGACTGTCGTCATCCACGATGATGATCTCATGCGGAAGATTTTTCAGCATCACCTCTATCTTCGGCAGAAGCTCGGGGAGGTTCTCGGCTTCGTTGTAGGTGGGAAGAATCAGCGATAGCATCGAAGATAGGGTAGCAGGGGTTAGGGGTTTGCATGTAGAAATTGGATATCCTTACCCCAAAATACTAGCCCCTAAGCCCATTTTCAGTATCATTGCTGCATGAAAATCTTAGTAACCGGCTCCTCGGGAACCATCGGCACCCGTCTCTGTGAAAAACTTCTGGAAAACGGACATGACGTCGTCGGCGCAGATTGGGAACCGTGCAAATGGAATAAAGACGTTGAGAATATCCGCATCAATATCGACCTCAGGGATGCGTCCGCCCTCCACGCTATCAGCTACAAGCTGCAAGCCGATCTCATCATTCACCTCGCCGCCAACGCCCGCGTGTATGAACTCGTGGAGCACCCCGACCGCGCGCGCGACAATATGATGGATACATTCAATGTGCTGGAACATGCGCGAAAGCACAGTATCAAAAAAATCATGTTTGCATCCTCACGAGAAACGTACGGCAATATTCGCCTACCAGACGGTCGGAAATACGCCGAAAACGACGCGCATTTCATGACATGTGAAAGCCCCTACACGGCAAGCAAGATCGCCGGAGAAGCGTTCATAGAAGCATACAAGCGCTGCTACGACTTTGAAACAGTGATCCTCCGTTTCAGCAATGTCTACGGAATGTACGACGACTCCGTACGCGTCGTACCGCTCTTTTTTCGCCAAGCAAAAGCGGGGGAAACCCTTACGGTCTTCGGCCGCGAGAAGTGCCTCGATTTCACCTACATCGACGATGCGGTAGCCGGAATCATCGGCGCGATTACAAGCTGGGACAAAGCAAAAAACGATACCTACAATATCGCCTACGGGGAGGGCACGACCATTCTGCACCTGGCAGAAACTATGAAAAAACTACTCGGTAGCGCTTCGAAAATTGCTCTATCTGATTCGCGTACGGGGGAAGTAACCCACTACATCGCCGATATCACCAAAGCGCAGAAAACATTTGGATATAGCCCAAAAACAGCGTTTAAGGAAGGAATTATGAAGAGTGTGGAGTGGTACTTGCAAAATACATAGAATAGTATATAATATCTACATGGAAAAACGGCTCATTATGATGTATATAAGAAATCAGCTATTCAGCACAAAAACCGTTCACTCTTCGTCCACTGAGTGCTCGTCAGAAGTCTTGGATTCATGATACGTCCGCTCCGCGTTCACCTCCCAGAGGTTACGGTGATCGGTGCGTCCGGCGACGATATTATCTACAGCAGTCATGGCAGTGAGCATGCTGTGGTCCTGATTATTGTAGCGGTGCATGCCGTTTCTGCCGATCAGGAAGAGGTTTGGGATCGAAAGCGTCCAATCGCGGATCTCCTCGAGTCGATCGTACGTCCCAAAGTACGCAGGGTACGCCTTCGGCATGCGGAGCACGCACGCATCGACAACATCTTCTTTGGCAATGAATTCGATCTGCTCCATTTCCTTTATACCGAGCGCGATCATGTGCTCATCGCTCATCGCCCATAGCTCATCGCCTTCGTTGACGAAGTACTCGAGCCCTATCCACACGGTGTTCTTGCGGTCCGCCACCATGTACGGACTCCAGTTATTGAAGATCTGAATGCGCCCCACCTTCACACCGCGGTCTTGAACGTAGATCCAGTTATCCGGTACATCTGTATGAATTCCGGAAGCACGGCTTCGCAGCCCGAAGGGCGAAGACGGCTTTTCTTGCACATTGAGCTTTGTCAGAAGTAAGCCAACTGTCAGGAAATCCCTATAGATGAGACCGTTCGCGACTTCACTTACATTCGCCGGAGCCGGAGGATCGCACCCGGCAATCAGGTGTTTGATCGGCATCGTGGAGAAGAAATAATCACACGCAATCTGTGTAATCATTCCGGTTTCCATGTCCTTGACCTTCACAGATACGATCTTGTTTCCATCGCGCCGGATTCCAACGACGACATGCCGCATGTGAATCTCTCCTCCGCTCTTGCGTACATGGTTCGCCACTTCCTCCCACATCTGCCCAGGACCGAACTTCGGGTAATAAAAACGCGTGATCAGGCTGGTTTCGCGCTCTGTCTGCACCTTGGAAAAATCCGAACTCAAGATATCTTTGATTGCATGGGCTACCGCACGTTTGAGTGAAAGCCCCTTGATGCGCTGCGCTCCCCAATCGGCTTTGATCTGATGACAGGGAACCCCCCAAACCTTTTGCGTGTAGTCCTCGAAAAACGTTTTGTAGAGCCGCTTCCCAAACCGATTGATCATGAAGGCATCCAGATACGTTTCATCGTTGATCGGAAAGAGATGCGCCTTCATATAACTTAAGGCGATGAGCACGGTATTGAAAAGCCCGAGCCTCCATGCGATCGTGAGCGTAATGCCTATGGGATACGGGAAGAAGTTTCTGCGGAAGTAGATACGGGATTTTCGCGGACGTTGGAGCATGACGTTGTCGTCTTTCTCGGGATCGGGAGCCGGCTCCGTCGCGTAATCGATCTCGTGTCCCTTTTCGACCGTATCGGCAGCGGGAGAACCCTGAAGCGGAAGGATAGTGAACCAGAAATCCATCACGCGCTTGCTCTTGCTAAAAAACCGATGGCCGCCGATGTCGATTCTATTGCCCTTGTAATTAAAGGTCTGTGCGATGCCGCCGATCGCATCGGTTGCTTCAAAAATGATCGGCATGACATCCGTCCGCTTCAGTAACTCATATGCAGCGGTAAGACCGGCGGGTCCGGCACCTGCAATGATTGCAATCTTCTTACTCATGACCTATGTGATGGGAAACGAAAGAATATCAGTGAAACACGAAAAGCTTGCGCATCGAAAAATTCCAAAAGAGCACCAGTATCTGGGAAATCATCTTCGCATACACCTCATCTATACCTGCGACTTCTATGAGGATAGAGAGGATCGCCCACGTCCAGAGAAGACCGCCGATCGCGATGGCAAACACCATCAAAAGCTCCTTTGTGCGACTATGTTTACTATCAAACACCCACAGGACACAGAGCATATGATTCCACGCAAGGCCCGCCATGTAACCGATGAACGCCGAGGGAATGTAGTGCAGATCTGCATATTTCACCAGCACGGTGAACGCGAAGAGATCGACGACTGCAGAACTTCCTCCCACGAAAAAGTACCGCAAGAACTGCAGTGGAGCGGAAGATGTTTTCCAGAAAAGCAGTGTACGAATCATTGGGGGAACTATAACGAAGGGTTGTGGTTGGGGATAGGGTTGGGTTTTGAAGTTTTTCCTAGCCCTAACCCTAGCCCTAACCCTATGCTACCGGCTGTGAACAGACCCATACTCAGCATTGTCGGCCTTGGCTATGTCGGCCTCCCCCTCGCGCATGCTTTCGCGAAATCCGGCTGCACCGTACACGGATTTGATATCAACGCGGAGCGTATACAGGAATTGAAGAACGGACGCGATCGTACGAACGAGATTGACGAAAGGGATCTGAAAAACGTCACGATCAACTACACAACCGATCCCGCATGCATGGAGGATTGTGACGTAGTGATTCTTGCGATTCCGACACCCGTCGATGCAAAGAATCTCCCAGATCTCCTTCCCGTGATCAAGGCATCCGAGACGGTCGGAAAGCATATGAAGAAGGGCGCAATCATCGTCTATGAATCAACGGTGTATCCGGGCACCACAGAAGAAATCTGCGGACCGATCTTGGAGGAGCATTCCGGAATGAAGTGTGGAACGGATTTTACGCTCGGTTACTCCCCCGAACGCATCAACCCCGGTGACAAGGAACATACAATCGACAAAATCCTGAAAATCGTCGCCGGGCAGGATGAAAAGACGACCGATACTCTGGTGGAACTCTACGGATCGATCGTCACAGTAGGTATCCACAGAGCGCCAAATATTAAAACTGCGGAAATGGCCAAGGCGATCGAGAATGCACAGCGCGATTTGAACATCGCATTCGTCAACGAAATCGCTATATTCTGCCATAAAATCGGCATCGTTACAACAGACGTACTAGCAGCTGCTGGGACCAAGTGGAACTTCCTGAAGTTTCAACCCGGTCTCGTCGGCGGGCATTGCATAGGCGTTGATCCGTATTATTTGGTAGAGAAAGCAAAGCAGATGAACATGGAAACGCACATCATCACCGCAGGCCGCTCAGTCAACGACGGTATGGCGGCATTCGTGGCAAAAGAAACGGTGACGTCCATGGGCAAAACCGGAAAAGTTCTCGTGCTGGGGCTCACGTTCAAGGAAAATATTCCCGATACCAGAAACAGCCAGTCATTTGCAGTCATCAAAGCGCTGCAGAAAGAGGGGTGTGACGTCTGTGCCCATGATCCGCATGTGCAGAGCGATGCATACTCGAAATACGGCGTACGGGAAGGATCGCTCAGTGACGGCAATTTCGATGCAGTGCTACTCCTCGTGAAACATCAAGAATATCTTGATCTCGGAACACAGGCATGTATTGATGCGACGAAAGAAGGCGGCATCATCTACGATCTGAAATCGGTGTTGAATAAAAGCCTGATCGTACAATCTGGGAGAAAGTATTTGGTACTGTAACGCAGCTAAGGAAGCTAAGGAAGCTAACTAGATTTTCATCCCATACAATCCAAAATCCGCCTTGAGCATAATGTCAGTAAGCTCCGCAAGCGTCGTTTTGGCCTCCCAACCAAGTTCTCGTTTCGCTTTGGAAGGATCCCCGAGCAACGTATCTACTTCCGCCGGTCGCTGGTAGAGCGGATCGATTTCCACGAGAACGTTGCCCGTATCCGTATCGATGTATTGCTCATCATTGCCTTTCCCTTTACGCTCAAAGCGGTAACCGATACGCGTAAGGCACAACTCAAGGAATTCCCGCACGGAAGAGGTTTTGCCTGTGGCAAGCAAATAGTCGGAAGGTGTGTCTTGTTGCAACATGCGCCACATTCCTTCCACGTATTCGGGCGCATAGCCCCAGTCACGACAGGCGTTGAGGTTCCCGAGCTGCAGCACTTTTTGTTTGCCCGCCTTCATCGCGGCGAGCGTATAGGTGATCTTACGGGTGACGAAGTTCTTGCCGCGTCGCGGGGACTCGTGGTTAAAGAGAATGCCGTTGCAAGCATACATGCCGTAACTCTCGCGATAGTTGCGGGTGATGTCGAACGCGTACGCTTTGGCGCATGCATAGGGACTCCGTGGGTAGAAGGGCGTCTCCTCCGTCTGAGGAGTCTCGAGCACTTTACCGTAGAGTTCGCTGGAACTTGCTTGGTAAAACCGCGTTGGCAAGCTGATGCTGCGAATGAGTTCGAGGAAACGTACAACGCCCATGCCGGTGACATCACTCGTATATTCCGGAATATCAAAGCTGATGCCGACGTGCGATTGCGCGGCAAGGTTATAAATTTCCTCCGGCTGAATCTTCATAAGAATCCGAAGCAGTGAATTGCTGTCGCCAAGGTCTCCATAGTGGAGCTCGATCGGTTTATCGGGGTGACGCTTATCGGAGAACAGATGGTCGATACGTTCGCGATTGAATGTGGAAGCGCGACGCGTCACGCCGTGGACCTCGTACCCTTTCTCTAAAAGCAATTCCGCAAGATACGAACCGTCCTGACCGGTTATGCCCGTAATCAACGCGCGTTTTCGCTTCATACACATACTATGTCGAACGGAACCGCGCCCGTCTATATGGAAACAACGAACTTGCAGACAAAAAGTGCTTCAGAAGCGAAACTTCTGTACGCTTTCGTCATGGATTGCAGCTCTCGGGAGGCGCAATCAAAACATATCTTCGGTACAGCACCGTGATCCGCTCTCCCAGTGCCGACTGTTCTTCCCACCCGAGTTTTCGGAGCCACGGGAGGCAATGCTCCTCCTGCACAATCGGAAGATCGGGAAACATCCTAAAATCCCTATCGAGAACTTCTTCGGAAAGAAAAAGCCTATGCGGCACTTCCGGCAAAAGCACATACGCATCCGGAGCACTAATGACCATGGGCACGTCGTTATATGCCGCGAGGACATGCTGAGCCGCCCCCTGCGCCTCGCCCGATGGCGTGGAGCCGCGGTGATCAAGCTGCCACCAACCCTGTGCTGCAACAAAGAATGTGAGTATGCATAGTGCAACCCTGCGTGACACAAGTGAAAATATACCGACAGGAACAAACGGCAAGATCATAATATGTGCCGGTAGCAGATGCCTGTACCACAGTGGACCGTGAGCAAAATAGAGTATGAAGAATAGGACGAATGTAATAGTAAAAACGCGCGAGCCGGAGTGTTTGCTCATTTTCGTCCTCTGGATACCTGCAAGAAACACCAAGAACAGTATGCCAAAGTATACGAATGGAAAGCGGAGAAGTGTCTGCGGATCTTTTCGTATAATAAAAAACATTCCCTCGTTACCATAGAAAAATCCATACTGGATCATCTCGTACAATCCTCCGGGACGCGAGACATGTTCAACAAGCTGCCAGAAGAGGAAGAGACACGCGGCGGGAAAGGCGATAAGAATGAGACGACGTGCAGCTTCTCTCCGTTGAAAGATAATCTCAGTAATAAAAGAAAAAAGTAATGCTGGAAAAATGATGCCGTAGGGAACTTTGGTGATAGCAGAAAGTCCAAAAAACACACCGGCAAGCAGAGCACCGCGCGCGGTCTGCGTTCGCTCGAGCAAAAGGAGGCCAATGAGGAGGAATCCGAATGCCGGCACTTCACCGAGCACGGGTTTTCCCGTATTGATGAATGCAGAAAGCGTTACGAGTAAGGCCGTTGCCCAGAGCGCACGATGACGATCGGAGATCGTGCGGCAGTAGATGTAAAAGAGGCAACTTACGAGAAAGGTCATGCCTGCGGTTGCGACGCGTGCTGCGGCAACGGAATCGCCGAAGAGCATGAGTGTGAAAGCGGAGGGTACTATGAGCGTCGGGCCGACGCCAAGGATATACGGCACCGGCCAGTTATAGTGCAGCACCTGCAATACATACCCCCTGCCGGCCGCGACATTTCGGGCTACCTGAATAAACAGGCTTTCGTCCACCCATGGTGCGGGAAAGGTTCCAAGCTCGCGAAAGCAAAAAAAGAGCGTGACAGCCGCCAAAGCGATCTCCGGAAGCCAACGCTGTATACGAGCACCCACACCGAAAGCCTAGCAGAAGAAAGTGATAGGTTCACTCGTACCTAAGAGACGATCTGACTATACTGGGGGTATGGATGACGTCCGCACCATCGCAAAAGACGGAAAAACCTATGCACAGTGCTTTCGGGCAGATCTTCATGTTCGTAGTGGCGTGCGGTTTGCGACCGAGAACGAAGACCCTCTGCAGGTCGGCATCTTTGAGCGAGATAAAGGTTACGAAGTCCCCGCGCATCGCCATAACGGCAGAGCTCTCACACTGACCGATGTCGGTGAATTCCTCTGGGTACAGAGCGGATCGATGCGCATAGAAGTCTTTGATGAAGAGTGGAACGTCCTTGATACGTGGACAGCGCGTAGCGGCGATTGCATCGTCTTGCTACGGGGCGGTCACGCGATTTCCATGCTGGAACCGACGCGACTCCTCGAAGTGAAACAAGGCCCTTATCCCGGTAAAGAGAGGGAAAAAACATTCCGCACCGTCCCATGACTCCCGCCCTCCGCGTGCCGGTCAACGAGCCTCTGCTCACTGCGAATGCGAAAAAATATGTTATGGAAGCCATGAATACGGGCTGGGTGTCTTCTGCAGGAACGTATCTCGGCGCGTTTGAGAATGCATTTGCGCAGTATATCGGCGTTCGGCATGCCGTATTTGTAACGAGCGGTACTGCCGCCCTGCACCTTGCGCTCCTATCGCTGGATATAGGACCGGGCGACGAGGTGATCGTACCTAATTTCACCATGATCGCATCGGCATTTGCCGTCGTCTACACCGGAGCCACCCCCGTATTTGTGGATGTGGACCCGGAGACCTACAACATCGACCCGAAGCTTCTCGAAGAAAAAATAACCAAGCGAACCAAAGCCATCATGCCGGTGCACATCTACGGACACGCGTGCGACATGGATCCCATCATGCATCTTACAAAGAGCAGGAACATCGCCATCGTCGAGGACGCGGCGGAAGTGCACGGTGCCACCTATAAAGGGAAGAAGTGCGGATCAATCGGCCTTGTCAACGCCTTCAGCTTCTATGGGAACAAGATCATCACCACAGGGGAAGGCGGCATGGTTTGCACGAATGACGACGCGATCGCCCTGCGCGTCCGCTCGCTCAAAGACTTGGCACATTCCGTCGGCCGCAGGTTCGTACATACGGAAATCGGCTACAATTACCGACCGACCAACCTGCAAGCCGCAGTCGGCCTCGGCCAGCTGGAGGAGATGGAAGATCTTCTCCGGCGCAAGCGCGCCATGGCCGCCTACTATGCAAAGCGCTTGGGAAAGATCGCCGGCCTCCGTCTGCCCATCACCAAAGAGTACGCAGAGAACGTCTACTGGATGTACGCGGTGCTCGTCGAAGACGGGTTCGGGATGTCGCGCGATGCGCTCTGCGCCAAGCTGAAGGACATGGGCGTAGATACCCGTGAGTTCTTTTTCCCCTGCCACAGCCAGCCCGCTCTCAAGGGCAAATGCGCCGGTGGCGGCCACTTCCCCGTAACGGAAGATATCGCAGAACGCGGGTTGTATCTGCCTTCGGGACTGGCGATCACCGATGAGCAGCTGGACTACGTTTGTACATGCGTCGAAAAAATCGCATCGGCCCACTGAGGCAGGCATTTGCTATTCTTGACGGCCGTAGCCCTGCCTGTCCGTCAGGAAGACTTGGCGAAGGCTGTTGCATTTTGCTATGTTCCCGCAGCCCCTTAGACATAGAACCTCTGCAATTTTTCTGTATTTTCCGTCAACCATGTATGAAGTTTCCGGATCCCTTCGGACGTGCCGGTCGCTGCCTTCCACCCCGTCGCTTTCATAAATTTTCCGTTATCACTCACAAATATCGGCTGGTCTCCCGGACGCACACCGCCAAATGAACGCTCAACATCCATACCAAGATCATTGCTGAGAACATCCAGAAATTCCAGAAGCGACAATGTATTTTCGTGTCCTCCACCCATGTTGAATACCTGGCCGGAAATGGCATCGATCTTCCGAATACAGAGATCGTATGCGGCTACCAAATCATCGACATAGAGGAGATCGCGCACCTGCTTGCCGTTGCCATAGATCGTCACGGGACGTCCAAACATCGCGGCGATCATGAACCACGCAACCCAGCCTTGGTCCTCTACACCCATTTGATGGGGGCCATAGATACAAGACTGCCTGAGCACGACCGTTTTCAGATCATAGAGCCGCGCGTAGTCCCGCACATACTGATCGGCCGCACCCTTGGAGCACCCGTACGGCGAGTGGAAATCCATAGGCTCACGCTCGGAAACCGCATCGATTCCGCCTGCAAAGCGGTAACGTCTTTCTCCTTCTTCCACGCCGATATGATCCAAACCGCCATACACTTTATTCGTCGAAGCGTAGATCATGATTGGCGGTTTTTTAGCAGCTCTTACTGCCTCGAGGACATTGAACGTTCCGAGTGCGTTACAGAGAAAATCGGAACGGGGATCGACCACGGACGTAGTCACAGCCACTTGCGCTGCCAAGTGCACTACTGCATCGACCTGATTACACAGCAGAGTGAGTGCGTCTAGATCCTTTGTAATATCCGCCCGAACTATGTTCAGTCCTTTCGGATGCGTCGTTTCCAAGTAGGCGAGATTGATATCCGTCCCCCTTCGCGAGAAGTTATCGAGCACAGTCACTTCCCATCCCTTCTGCAAAAAATAATCGGCAGCATTCACCCCTATGAAGCCTGCGCCGCCGGTGATAAGCATGGAAGACATGAAAGCTCGTATGCAGGAGAATTATGAATGAAGAATGAAGAATGAAGAATAGTTTTTCGCCCGTAATTCCTAATGTGTAATTCCTAATTCTTGTTCGTAAAGACGCATGAACTGCTTCGTAATAGTGTTCCAGTTGTTCTTTTGCGCATAGGCGCGTCCGGCATCCCCCATCGTTGCTGCAAGCATTGGATCATTGAGGAGCAAAAGAATGCGGTCTGCTATGCCATCGACATCCAGATCAGGCGCGATAAGGCCAGTCTCCCCATCTATAACCGCATCGCGTATGCCACCCGCATCCGTCGCGACAACCGGCTTACCGCAAGCACCCGCTTCCAAGTAGACAATGCCGAAACCCTCGAAATTCAAGTCCACGACTTTCGGCGTATGCACGTAGATATCACACGCCTGAAAATACGCCACGAGCTCATCTCCCGTCTTGTTCCCCGCAAAGATGACGCAATCCGATACACCCAAATCCTTCGCAAGAGTTTTGAGTCCCTGCTCCCAGCTTCCTTCGCCAACGAGCACATAGACGACGTCACTGCGACGTTGTCTGATCTTCTGCAATGCTTTGAGTACAAGATCCTGCCCTTTGCGCTCCTTCAGTCCGCCGACCGTAAGCAGCACCTTCTTCCCCGCAAAGCGGCTCAAGATACTGGGAATATTCCTCTGAAAACGATCGAAATCGACGCCATTATGGATGACCGTGATCGGGTAGTCCCGCCCGGCATATTCAATGATCTTTCGCTTGGTACATTCACTGGGAGTCATGATCGCCTTCGCAGACGCGTAGCATTGCTTAAGGAAGAACCGCTCTGGAAACTGTGTGAGCGGCCGCACACCGTACGTTCCCTGCGCCCCCATGAGAAACGGCTTTCCATACTTCCGCGCAGACCGGAGCGCTGTGATGCAGTACGGGAACGCGAAGAGGGAATGGACAATATCGCACCTTGCAACATCAACCGAGCGCAAAAACTTCCATCCTTCTCGCTGGTACAGGCGGAACACGTTCTTCGGAAGCACGCAGCGCGTTTCAAATGGAAAGCGAAGATCAGATACCAATGTCTCCTCGTTTTTTGGAAGGAAGAGCGTAATAGAGCACCCAAGCGCATGGAGATGTGTAGAGAGTGCGCAGGTGATGTTACCGTATCCGTTCGTGCGATCGGCCGTAGACGCAAAGAGAGCTATCCGCATGCGCCTTATGAAGATCGAGAAAGGAGAAACTCCGCCCACTGCAGATCCATCGGCTCGTCGATGTTCACCGAACGTTCCGGAGGCACTACGTAAGGGATGACTTTTGATCCGTAAAAATCTCCCTCACGCAGAAACGCGTCGGTCTTACAAAAAATGACAGTGCCATCGTGCCGATAGAGCGGCTCGAGTTTTTGAGCGGGTTTCAAATGCTCAGATCCAAAAAATGGCTTCAGGTAGCCATCTCGAATGCACACAGCAAGTTGTACAGGGTGCGAGTAGCGCATGACGCTCATCACAGTATGCGCATCCGACGATTGCAGGAGTGCATACGCTTTCCGAATATCCTCCGCCGTACGCAGGGGGCTTACCGGGATCAGAAGTGCAAACGTATCGTATGGCGTTCCCTTTAGAGAAAGCTCTTCAAGGAGATGCTTACACAATGTTTTGAGCTGCACGGCATCGGTCGCCAGATCCGCCGGTCGATCGTGAATGATATCCGCTCCGTATTCTCTTGCGATCGTTAACGTACGTGGATCATCCGATGAAACGCACACCGCATCGAAGACTCCGCTCGCTTTTGCAACTTCGATTGCATATGCCAGAAGTGGCTTTCCATTGAGGAGCGCTACATTTTTTCCGGGGAACCGCTTGGAGCCTCCCCGAGCCGGTATGATGCAGAGCGTCTTAGACATCGGTATGCAGAATGGATGCGTTCTCCTTTAGATCACGCTTGAGTACCGCTCCGATAAATTGATCGATATGCTCGGGGGAAACATCGTACTCGCCGCGCTTGCTAGCAAGCATCTCCGCTGTGAGGACGGTTCCTGCGGCAAGATCTTTGTTGGCCACAAGATGCCGGAAGAATTTCTTCCGTTCCTTAAGATCATTGGCACTGGGTGTAAGCCCATGCGTCCCGAGTGCAGCATGCGCATCGCGCATTTCCTTTACGTAAGCCGCAAACTCGTCTTGAAGCTTGGAGAGAACGTGGTGGTGCCCGGGGAGCGATCGGTCGATGGTGATGCGCTTCTCGAGCATGCACGCACCGAGAGAAACCGCCATAATGTCCAGTTTGTCATCGCTGTCCGCAGCCGAGTACCCGACCAATGCATCAAACGTCTCGCGCATGTACGGGATGGCATGCATATTCATCTCGGCATAGTTCTTTGTATGAAAACAGTGCAACAGAACGCATTGATCGTTACCCGCACCGCGCAGAATACCCATCACCTTCTCTACATCTTCGTCAAAGACCGGTCCCGTATCTATAAGCATCGGCTTGCCGATTTCGGCGATTTTCTTCCAGAGTGGCAAGTCGTTATAGTCCCAAGAACTCAGCTTATACGCATCCAGCCCCAGTGCCTCCGCGTACGTAATGCCGCTTGGAGAATTGACTGTGGAAAAAACAATGACGCCTTTCTTGTCGGCATAGGCTTTTACCTCCTTCCATTCATCCAGTGTAAAGCGCAGAGAGTTAAAACGCTCGTACATGTTCACCACCTCTTCTCCGCGCACAGTCTGGTACGTCGCCGTCACGGTTGTATCGCACATGATTTCGTCGGGAAACCAGAAGATGAATTTGACGGCATCCGCCCCGGCCGCAACGGTCGCATCGATGAGTTTCTTTGTGATCGTGAGATCATAATTACAGGTTATTCCGCACTCGGCGATAATGAAAAGCGGGTGTCCGTCGCCGATTTTTCGGCCTCCGATTGCGATTTCTTTGCGCATCAGGCATATACTACCGAGGCAAGAGACTCCGAACAATGCGACTGCCCACTTTTCTGATCATCGGCGCCACGAAGGCGGGGACGACGTCCCTGCACCACTACCTCGGGCAGCATCCGGAGATCTTCATGCTCCCGCAGAAAGAGACGAACTTCTTCGCGCAGGATTCGGCACTCTGCCTGCTTGATAGAACGGTGAGGGACAGCGACGAGTATCGCACGCTCTTTGCCGAAGCCGGGGACGCCAAAGCCATCGGAGAAACGTCCCCCGCCTACCTTGCAGTTCCCGATTCGCCGGAACTGATCCGAAAAATGATTCCGGATGCCAAGATGATCGTGATTCTTCGCAATCCCGTCGAGCGAGCGTACTCGCACTACCTCATGCGCGGGCGACAGGGAAAAGAGAAGCGCGAGAATTTTGAAGAATGCCTCGCCGTTGAGGATCTCGATCCTATGCGCAGCTATAAGAGCCGCGGCTTTTACGGGGAGCAACTCGCGCGCTACCGTGCGCAATTCCCCCGTGAGCGGTTGAAGATTTTTCTCTACGAGGATTTCGTCGAAAGTCCGCTCACAGTCCTAGAGGAGTGCCTGAAGTTCCTCGACGTTGATCCTACTTTCGTTCCCGACATGTCGCAGAAACACAACGTTAATCCTCCGGCGGAAAAGCCGATGTCGCAGAAAGCAAAAAAAACACTCCGCGATCTCTACAGAAAAGACATCGCACTGACGGAAAAGATTATCGGGAGGGATCTTTCGGGGTGGCTGGCTTCGTAGACGGTCGGAGTTTCTTAAAAAGTGCATTCATCTCCTGTGCTCTTTCCGCGTTACCCATGGCGGTATACACTTCCTCCAAACGATTGATGGTATTACTCTTGAGCGTACGTAATTTCTGATCATCGGCAGAACCGGTTGTGACTGTTACACGATCGTATGTTGCAAGTATGTTTGTAAACAAATCTAATGCTTTCTGTGGAGACAGCCTTCGGCTATCCCATGCCAGGGCAACCAAACGATTGTGAGTCGGGAGAGCGGAGAATAAATCTTTTCGTGCATAATCCTTTCGAAGAGATTCCCGTAGATGTTCCATTGCATTCTTCAGTGCATCTAATTCCGCGGGATGTTCATCCCATATTTTCTGTACATCTTTAGCACCATACGCATAGAGCTTCACGCTATTCAGTACGGGCTCAGCCTCTCTATGAAGCGGCCTATACTCCTCATACGCAATAGTCGAGAGTAGTTTCAAAGCACGAGGATCTTCTTTACCTTCCGATGTGAAATACTTCTTCGAGGAGTGTAGCAACTGCATTGCTTCGTGCTCCTTCTTAGGAATCTTCTTCAATAAAAAAGCGCCGAGCTCTACACAAATCGATGGATCTCCTTTCATGCGTTCCAAAACCTCGAGGAAGAATGCCTGAACCTGCACTTCACCCATGAAACAATAACGGTACATTTTCTCGCGAAGTTCCGGGTGCTCCTCGAAAGAATGAACGACGGCATCTACGAGTATGTTCGGATGTGTTTCATACATCCACTGTGCCTTTTGTAGCGCACTTGGAATATCCACCTCGGAAGTAAGTGCGGCAGTCAAACCGCTTGCAATACCAAAAGCAACAACCTGCGCCCTCGATTGGGATTACTCATGAGAGGGAAGCTCTTCTGTTCCCTTCCCCTGATTCGTATATTCAGTCATATCGCTATATTAACCGATATTACAAATTAGTCAAGTCCCCTCCACCGTCATCACCCCGGAAACATTGCTCTCGCGGTAGACGGGCATGCGCGGCAGTGGAATATCATAAAATTCCGGCCGACGAACATCGATGCCATGCTTAAAAAGGTAATTTTTCGCCTTCTTTGTACTCTGGTCGGAGTAGTGGAAAATGTTGGCCGCAGAGACTGCTGAAGCACCTGCGCGAATGCCTGCGGCCATATGCTCCCACTCCCCGACCCCTCCGGACGCAATCACGGGTATATCAACTGCCGCACTCACCGACTCGATCAATTCCAAATCGTATCCCTTCTGAGATCCATCGCGATCAATCGACGTAAGGAAGATCTCCCCTGCACCCATACTCTCCGCCTTCTTCGCCCAAGTAACGGCGGAAACGCCGGTAGGTGTGCTCCCGCGATGCGTGAACACTTCATGCGTACCATCTGCATTCATCTTTGCATCGATCGACACCACCATGCACTGGTTACCAAACCTCTTGGCGGCGGCGGGTAGCAATGTTTCATCCTCGAGTGCAGCGGTATTCACGATCACTTTGTCCGCACCTTCCGTCAGCAGCTGCCGCACATCATCGACACTCTGTACCCACCCGCCAACCGAGAGCGGAACAAAGCACCGCTTGGAAAGTTCCAAAAGATCGCGGTGGAACATGTCGCGGCTGTCCTTCTTCCTCGTAACATCGAGGAGAACGATCTCATCAATCGCCCACGTATTGAAAAAATCGATCGCAGTCATAGCAGACCCGACGGCATTGGTGTGCTTGAAGTTCTTACTCTGGATCAGAAAGCTATCCCGCCAGAGCAGACAGGCAATAAGTCTATGTTTGAGCATGGCTCTCGCAGAAGGAAATAAAGTTTTTCAGAACCATGAGCCCTGTGCTCTGGCTTTTTTCCGGATGGAACTGCGTTGCGAAAATGTTGTCCTTCTCGAGGCTGGCGGTAATCGTACAACCATGATCGGCGACCGATGTCAGGATCCCTTTTTCCGTGGAATCGAGCACCAATGCGTAGCTATGGACAAAATAGAAGACGGGATCTTTCCGAAGATTTCTGAGGATCACCGAATCACGAAGTACCTCGACGTTATTCCATCCCATGTGCGGCACCTTGTGATCGTCGCCTTGAGGCTCGATGAGCTTCACCACGCCCTCCACCCAGCCGAGCCCCGCATGCTCGCCATCCTCAAACCCGGTGCGCGCAAGGAATTGCAACCCCAGGCAAATACCGAGGTACGGCTTCTTTTTCCCGATGACTTCCCGGTTGAGAACATCGACAAGACCGAACGCATGCAGGTTACGCATACCCTCCCCGAATGCGCCGACGCCGGGAAGTATAATGCCGGAAGCCGTCTGGATACGTTCCGGATCACGCGTAAGACACACCTCCTGCCCAAGTGCTTCTACGGCATTGCATACGGACTTCAGATTGCCCATCCCGTAGTCAATTACCGTAATCACACGCAGAGTGTAGAATATCTGCTTCCCATTGCATAGAAAGGCACGGCTAAAGTAGCATGGCGCAGTATGCGTTTTTCGAAGTTTTCCACGCACATGCACTGGGTACTTCTCGCGCTCTTTGCCTTCGGCGTTTTCTGTCTGATGATGCTGCCAATACTGCTCATCGGGTACCCCTACGCCGCATCCGACATCTCGATATCCGCGCGGATTTTTATGGAAACTGGACTCGTCACGGATACGAGGCAGCATATGTTGGTCGTCATTGCCAGTCTCATCCACACCTGGGTCCCATGGGACAACATCAGTGGCTGGGCAGCGGTGAGCATCGTCGCGTTCTGCCTGTCGTTCTTTCCATTGTGGTGGAGCATACAGATGCTCTTCGGGAGAGGCATCGCATGGGCTTCGGTTGCCGTGTTTGCTTTACTTCCTCTCTCCTGGGTCATCGCACCATCGCTCGGCGGGTACTGCTACGCATTCCTCCCCCTCTTCCTGAGCTTCGGCACGTTCATTAGATTCCGTGCGACGAGGCCATGGATCGCCGTAGTATTGAGCGGAATTTTCTTCGGCCTTACCCTTGGTATCCAACACTCTTACCTCGCCTTCCTCCCATGGTTTGTCGTTGTCTATCTCTGGCAAAAACGGCAGCAACTGCTGGTGGCACTTGTGCACGTGGGAATCTTCTCGGCTACGGCATATGCCATGTTCTTGTTACCGATGGTGCCGGCAGCTCTACAACAAAGCACGTCTCCTCTGGAGCGTTTCACAACATTACTGTCGCCGATGAAAGAATCGACGCCGGGGGAAGGGCACTTGTACCCCGACGAATTTCTCTTCGAGCACTATAAAGAAGAATATGATGCAAAAATCCGTGCACGCGTAGGAGGGAGTTCGTTCATCGAAAATTTGGAAGACAAGAACTACCGGATCATCTTCGGCGTTGATGACTTCACAGTCTTCGAAATAATGGCAACGGGAGCATGGATGTTTATCAACAGCATTCCCGACCACATCACTGTAGACAACGTAGGAGGTGCCTTCCTCTGGCTCTTCATTCTTCCCGGCATTGCCATCGCATGGCGTACGCATCGGTTGCTCGTCCTGTGGATTGGCGGACTCATCATCTCCATGGAAATCGTCCTGCGTTTTCTTCTGCTCTTCGTAAGTTCGCACATCAGTAACTACACATGGGCATTGGCTCTCTTCGCAGGTATTGGTGTTAAAGAAATCGTAGGGACACTTGGGCGTTCGTGGAAGCTAACGGCAATGCAACGTTCGCTACTGGCTTTCTTTATTGTTTGCATCATCGGCGTGCAATTACTACAAGCAAATCGCAAAGTGCTCGCGCAGTTGTATTCCCGCTCGCGCACTCCCGAGCTTTTGGCGGCAACCGCAGCGCTACTATCCGTTCCTGATGATGCAGTCGTCGCAAGTCCGCGGCGTTCCGATCTCTTCTTCCTTTCTCCTCAGCGCAACGTATCGATACATCCGACAACCATCGATTTCCTCTCTCAACGTGGGAAGCTCATGGAACCGTTCAAATACTACGGCGTCACGCACATCATCGGGTACGCCGATAAAGAGGAACGTGCTATCAAACGCATTGCACCGGGTGTCGACATCATCGAACTAGCCCCTGTTCCAGTAGAATCGTCACTCACACCGTTCATCCGGTACCTGCTGCAAACTTTTCGTTAGACACTTAAGCCTCCATATCGTTTGCAAGAATATTGCCACGCACATACACGCCCATTTGCTTCGCAAGATACTCCTTTTACCACACCGAAAATCCGTGGTCTAGAACCAGGTTGTGCCCGTTCATAGCAGTAGAGGCACTGGATGCAAGATAGATAATGGTGCCACCTACTTCTTCTGGCACCACCATTTTCCCGTTGGGAACTTTATTACCGTACGTTTTCTGAAATTCCTTGGGGTGGTCATGGAGCACTCCTCCGAGTGTGAGGGTGTTTGCACGAATGCCTTTGCATGCATAGGACGTCGCAAGCCAGCGCGTGAGCATCACAAGCCCCCCCTTGGCAATCGAATAATCCACCGGTTTCTGTGTGCCTTGCGGGTAGATCCGCTGATCGGGGCCGAGCATTCCGTAGAGCGAAGAAATATTGATGATGACGCCTCCCTTTTGTTCAACCATGCACTCCACGGCAACCTGTGCAACGAGCGTTGCGCCCAGAAGATTCACTTCCAGACTCTTACGGATATGATCCTCTGGGTACTTCTCAAACGTCTTGTCATTGGCAGCAACAGTCGCATCGAATTTCGGATCGATGCCGGCGTTATTGATGACAACATCCAAACGTCCGTACTGATCAATGATCCCTGCAATAGCTGTGTCGATACTCTGTTTCTTCGTAACATCAAGATTCATGCCCGCGACCGTACCGCCCGAAGGCGGCGCTACGCTTTTGGCCGCTTGCACTGCCGCAGCTTCACTCAGATCCCCGAGAATCACGGTGCCTCCCGCCCCCGCCAGCGCTTCCCCAAAGATCTTCCCCAAGAATCCGGCACCGCCTGTAACAAGGATTACGGTGCCTTGAAGATCGAATTGTGCGTAGTCATTCATACGTTCGCTGGTATGGTAGCATGGTACACACTTTCCATGATGACGCTCTCAAATCCCAAGAGAAAACCCGTCCGGGTTCTGGCACTTATCCCCGCCCGGGGCGGCTCGCAAGGCATCCCCTACAAAAACCTGCTGAAAATCGGCGACAAAAGCTTGGTGGCATGGGCAATCGAAGTCGCATCGAAAGCCAAACTGGTTGATGCGGTTGTCGTATCGACGGAAGATAAAAAAATCGCCCGCGAGGCTCGTAAATACGGAGCATTGGTGGCACCCCGCCCGGCGAAATATGCTCAGTCCGAAAGCGGAGATGCCGGATTTTTCCATCATACGGTGACGTGGGTCGAGGAGGAATTCGGCTGGACGCCAGAACTCATTGTTAATTTGTATCCGACAAGTCCGCTGCGATTTTCCGAAGATATTGATGCCATGATCCGTTACATGGAAAAAAGCGGTGCCGACGGCATTAAAAGCGTCATGCCTGCCATGGATCATCCCTACAAAATGTGGCGCTTTAAAGCGCCGAAGATGCCGAACATCGGTCAGGCGGGACCGATGCAACCATTCATGGACAACGCGTACCGTCGTCTTCGCGGTCCCGACCAACCGCGACAGCAGATTCAACGGATGTTTCCCGTGTACTTCCAAGATGGACAGATCAACATCACTCGACGCCGATTCGTCCTGCGCCCCGAGAGTCTGAAATATGACAATATCTGGGGAAAGAATATCCACGGGTACGTACTCGATCCCCGCAGCGCTACGGATATCGATGTGCCATCGGATCTTCATCACGCCGAAATGGTCTACAAGATGCTTCTGAAAGAAAAGAAGCGGAAGAAGTGATCGTCTCAGACCGGCGGCCACTTGGAGGGATCCACGAGCAGCGGGTCATCGATGGCGAGTGCATGCAGTCGCTTCACGACATCCTCCGGCAACGGACCCGCCTGCATCGCAGCCGCAGCCGCCGTTAGTCTCTCCAACTTCGTCGTTCCGATAAGTGCAGTGGTAATGTTCGGATTGCTGAGGGCAAACCGCAGAGCGAGCGAAGGCAGGTCCATACCAAGATCGGCGGCGATTCCCTCGGCCAAACGGGAGCGTTCCTTCAGCAAAACCAACGCGCTCGGCAGCAGCTCTCGCCGAGCGGGAATGAGGCTGCCTTTGAGAAAAACTGAACGGTTAATGATGCCCACCCCGCTGCGAGAAGCTTCCGGCAGCACCCGCGGTGCCATCCGCTGATCGAGAATACTGTAGGCGATCTGCACGGTATCGAAAAATCCGGTGGCGATTGCCGCAAGCGGCGCTTCCTCTCCGCGCGTCGAGATGCCGATGTGCTGCGCTTTGCCTTCCTCTTTGATCTTCCGGAGGATGTCAATCACCTCGCCGCGCTCAATCTGCTCCTTGGTCGCAAAATGTAATTGCAAAAGCTGGAGTGAGTCCTGCCGCAGGCGTCGCAAACTCTCATCCACCTGATTTCGGATAAGCATCCGAAGTTCGTTCCCGCGCAGATCGCAGCCGCGTTCGAGTTCCTGAGCGCATTTTGTCGCGATGACGACGCCGGGGAGTTTGCGGATACCGGAGATGCCGATTCTCTCCTCTGCGAGGCCGTAACTGAACCCCGTATCAATGAAGGTAATGCCGGCGTCCACTGCGCGTTTGATCAGTTCGACCGCTGTCCGTTCGTCGGGAACCGCTTTTGGGCCGATGCCATACTCCATCCCGATCTCGACCGTTCCGAGTCCTACGACCGAAACTGAGAGCCCGGTGCGCCCCAGTGTTTTATGCGTCAGTTGCATGGTGGTATACCGCCAGCATGCCAAAATCCGGGATAAACCGACAGCAGCCACCCGCAATTTCGCTCGGTATTTCTTGCCGCTCATTTCTACTCAGCCTCGGGTACGCATACTCCGTCCTGCTAAAAGAAATCCGATCCTAAAATATTGTATTTCCCCAATCGCTCTTCGTTGAGTTCGAACGTAGTAACGTCGTCCTGGCGGTGGTGTCGCACGATGTATGTCCGCGTGAAATTGCGCTGCAGGAACCGGGTGTTGTTCGTCCTGCCGTCCACAAGAATAAATGTTCCCGGAAGGAAGGTGGATTCCATGAGAAGCAAGTCGGCAGGCATGGTGGTGCGCTCGTCGCATTGAAAGCTCAATCCGCGGATCTCACCCTGTACGTCTTTCACGCCCGGACCGTCGCAATAGATGAAATCCGGAATGATATCGGGCAGACAATCGCAGAAATGGCAGAGTTGACCGTTATGAGTTCCGATGTGCACCTCGGTGTAATGCAGGTGGACCCGGTCAGCGAGATCCTGGGGTATCAATCTCTGCGCGTGTTTGACCCATGACTTGGAAGAGTCGACGGAGAACAGTTGGAACATGAAACGGTTCCGAATCGCGGGTTTGTGCTTCAGTCCATCCCAATCATGCTGGTTTTTCCGAAGTGCATCGGCGATGACAAGCGTGGAGTACCCTACGCCGAATTCGAGGACGGTGAAGGACATGCGTTTGCGGATAAGTTGATGGAGCCGAGAGAGATCCGCCGGGTCCGGCGGGAATGGCGTCGCAAGCCTGCCGCTGACGGCGTCGAACACACCCTCCTTAAAATCATTGTTGATCTGAAAATCGATCAGATGATCAAGGCCTTCGCGCTCGATGTATTCTCTGTTTCGCTCGTAGCGCTCCTGCCGTGTCAGCGGCGCCATGCCGGACGTCGTCGCCATTGTTCCCGTCGTTTTCTGCACGATCAAATCGCAGAGTTCTCGCACTGCACCGTGGCCACCCGGTCGGGTGAGCACGGCATCCGCCACGGCAAGGACGCGAGGATGCGCGTCGGCGACTGCAATGCCGCATCCGACCATGCCCAGGCACGCGATATCATTGATGTCGTTTCCAACGTACACGATGCGATCAGCGGGGAGACCGCGCTCATCGAGGATTTTTTTCAATGTTGCGGCTTTGTCGTCACACCCTTGCATGCATTCGAGGCAAAGCTTCTTGCAACGCGCAGCCACGACAGAGTTCTTCTCTGTAGAGAGCACAAGCAACGGAATTCCGTGTTTACGGAGCTCCGAGATGCCCATACCGTCACCGCGCTCGCAACGCACCCATTCGCGTTCATCTTCTCCGATATAGACAGCATCGTCGGTCATGACCCCGTCAAAATCAAAAACAACTAGCGCTGGCTTGGCCGGTAATACGTTGAGAATTATGCTCATGCGGAAAAATCTCCAGCTGTGAAGGCATGATCTTTGGAGAGAGCTTTCTTTAGACGTCGACCGATCAGCATCTCGAGTTCATAGGGCGGGATACCTCCTCCCGGAGATTTGATCGCTATGTCTCCCGAAACCACCACGTGCTCGTCCGGCAGATCGCGAGAAGCAACCAATTGTTTGCCCATTTTGACCGATGCCAACCGTTCGCATTCGAACATGCGCTTCTCGGCGGAACCAAGAGAGATACGGGCCTTTTTTAAATCACGAACCACCTTCTTCAGCCCTAGTGGTTCCAGCGAGAACGCATGGTCCGTCCCTTTCATGGCACGATCCAGTGTGAAATGTTTCTCAATGATGCGTCCGCCGAGCAGATATGCGACGACAGGCATAAGGATGCCATGGTCATGCGCGGAGAGCCCGATGACGGCTTCGGGGAAAGCATCGCGGTACGTTTGGATGACTCGTATATCCATCTCCTCGACCTGCGCGGGATAGGTTGCAGTACATTGTAAAACGGCGACCTGATCGTTATGTTCGCGCGCCGCTTCGTACCCGCGACGCACGTCCTCCATAAGCGCGGCACCCGTACTTAGGATCATGGGCTTTCCGATTTTCGCGATATGACGGATGAGCGGAGTATTGCGAAGGTCGCCGGATGCAATCTTATAGACGGGCATGTCGAGCTCCGCGAGAAAATCCGCACTGGGTACGTCGAACGCCGTCGAGAATACCATGATGCCGATTTTTTTGCCCAAAGCGATAAGCCGTTCAAACTCCTTGCGTCCGAATTCCAATGCTTCCCGATGCTGACCGTAGGTGGAGCCGAAGCTGTTTTCGTTTTCGTAGGGTCTGTCATAATAGTCTTTCGTAAACAGGTTCTTATTGTCGCGCTTTTGCAATTTGACGGCGGAAGCTCCCGCAAGCTTCGCCGCATGGAACAACTCTTCCGCTTTTTCTATCGAGCCCTGATGGTTGTGACCGATTTCGGCGATCACATACGCATCGGTCGTGTCGTCGATGAAGACCCCGTCGATGGTGAGTGAACGCGACAAAGAATATGGAAAGTGTGTGGGAGCATACCATAGAAGATCAGCCGTAAAACCACATTCATTCGGGATTTTCCCTGCTAAAACAGCGGGTAGTTGCGTCACCGATTCCGGGAAGTATGGCTCACCAGAGGTAACGGAAACACTGATGGAAAATGGCGAGATATGCCGTACGTGCATACTTCTTTCATGTAGGGCAGAAACGTAAAAAACCGCTGTTCTCGCGATAGAGTTGCCTGTATTCTTTTCAAGAGATCTGCAATGTTTATGCAACAACCTTTTCGTGCCATCACACTGCGCTGGAACGGCATCGTTTGCCATGAGGCATTGAAATGCATCATGCAGGATCTTCCCTTTGAGTTTTGCGCAAATCTCAGCGCACAACCGTATGCATATCCGAAACTCAGTGCGGAAAACCAGCCGTGGTTCAACACAAGCGACCTGCGCAACGGCTTCTACGCCGGGGCGGTTCACGCAGAGCTGCTCCCGCTCGATGAAAAGATCATTGAGGATATGCGGAACTGCGAAGCATTATTTATGTACATGATGATTCGCGCGGAATACGCGAAAACAATCCCATATTTGGAACGCAAACAACGATACCTGCTGCACTTGCGGTTCTGGAACGATTTTTTGGAGCGGCGGAACATCAACCTCCTCCTTTCGTCGACCCTGCCGCATGAGATGCCTGACCACCTCATCTACGCTCTCTGCAAGCACAAGAAAATCCGCACAATCTTTTCCCATGCCACCCCTATACGGGATACGGCATTCCTGCAGGAGGACATTGAAGCGTCGGCGGAACAGATCAAGGATCGTCTCGAGGAACTCCGCACGGTACCGGCCTCCGATATTAAGCTTTCACCGAAGTTGGAGGAGTACTGTAAGCAGCAGACGAGTCAGGAAGGAAAATACCCGTTTATCTTTCTCGAAAAACCGCAGGGCCCGCTCCAGAGGTACTGCCAGAGAATCTTGGCGACTCCGGGTGCATTCCTGCATTGGCTTCCTTCTCTGTGGTCCTCCCTTAAATGGGCGCGCAGATTGCACAAGATGAAATCGACATGGGCACAATACCGTTTGCGAAAATTCTACGATGATCATGCGGTGGAACCCGATCTTCAAACGCCCTATATCTACTTCCCTCTCCAGTATCAGCCGGAATGTTCCACGTGTCCTATGGCGGGGGCATTCGTCGATCAAACGGTTTCGATACATCTGCTCTCGCACACGGCTCCCAACAACGTCCTGATCTATGTGAAGGAACATCCGCGGCAACGAAAAGCCGGAATACTAGGACGTAACCTCGCATTCTACAAAGAACTTGTCGCCATGCCGAATGTTCGTCTCGTGACGCATGAAACCAGCACCTTCGCACTCCGCGAACATTGCAGTGCCGTTGCCACGGGAACGGGTACGGCGGGATTGGAGGGTATTTTTCGAGGAAAGCCCGTATTGCTGTTCGGTCATGTCTTTTACCAATATGCCCCAGCGGTATTCTGGATCAAAACATGTGAAGATTGCAGTAAGGCAATGGATGAAGTGTTCCGAAAGAAAGTGAAGCCGGACCCTGGAGCGGTGCGACGATTTATGAAAGCGGTGGAGGACACTCGCATGCATGCCTCCATAACGGATTGGTACTACCTCAACTACTCGGATCTTCCTGTGAAGGAAAGTACAGACGCATTCACAGATGCCTTACGGAAACGACTGACAGAACATTCGTAACTTTCTCATAGCGAAACCATATGAAAGACAGTAAAGAAACCTTCAATGATATGATCGCGCATAATCTGAAAGCTTTTGAAAAAAGAAAGGCTGTGCATATGTTCAGCGAGGATACTCTGCAAAAACCTGAGCAAGTCATCTTCGATATTTTGAATTTCAAAAGTATGCGTGTTCTTGACCTTGGTGTGGGCACGGGGCGAACGACGCCGTACCTTGCACCCCGAAGCGGGTCGTACGTTGGCGTGGATTATTCTGAGGCCATGATTGCCGAGTGCAGAAAGAAGTTTCCCTCCATTGAGTTCCTGGTATGTGACGCCAGGAACCTTCCGTTTAACGAACCCTTTGACTGTATCTTCTTTAGTTTTAACGGCATTGATAACATGCCGCACAGCGACAGGCTGGCCACCCTGCATGGCATTGAAAAGCTTCTTAAGCCAGGAGGGTATTTTGCTTTCTCCACACACAATATCTTCGGAGCCAAGAAACTCTTCCATGTTCAGTGGAACAGGAATCTGCGGCGTACGTGCATGAGTCTCCGGCGTTGGTATAAAACACGTTCCATCAATCCTTCATGGAAAATTGTCAGTGCACAGAACCATGTCATCATCAATGAAGGAGCTCATGCCCTTAATCTGCGGCAATATTACATCAAACCCATGGCTCAGAAGGAACAACTGCAATCGATTGGCTTCACGGACATCCGCGTCTTCGATCTGCAGGGCCGGGAATTCAGCGAACCCTACTTTACGGAAGACAACTGGATGTATTACCTGTGCCGTAAGCCGTAAAAATAACGTATGGTGCACAATTAAATATTATTTTGCTCTATCCTTTGCCGAACATATTCTCCCATCTTCACTGCCCGCTCCGTCCTGGTTTCGGGTGGTCGAACCGTGCACGTCTTCTGTAGACCTACACCCGCTACATCCTCAATTGCTTTCAGATAAATACGCATATCACGCAAAGTGTGGCGCTGTTGTTTTACAAAAATATTCTCTATGGCACGTCGACAATCCGCGGTTGTGCGGACACGATGAACTCCCGGAGCATATTGAAAGAATTTGTGCCCGAACATAATCGCTGGCTTCTCTCGAAACAATCCTTCGAAACATGCGGTTCCGGTTGCCGTTGCCGTTGCCACAGCATGTTCGGTCAATTCAAACGAACTGAAAGTGCGAGAAATAAGCGTGACGGAAGGAATGGCATGCAATGTTTGATAAAATTCAACATCACGCCACAGCTCTCCTTGGTTGGGATGTTCCTTCACATAAATTCTGACACCTTTTGGAAGGCAAGCCGCAAGCACTTGCACCATAAGTTCCTGATCCACATACACGCCGGCCATGGGGCAGGTCGTTGCTTCCGGCTGCATATGGAGCGGAACGTAGATATAAGGAACAGTAAGATCGGGCTCCTCCACCAGGGAGTCGTAACATGCTCGTGTTTGGTGATGACGCCATTTCCGTCGCCAAAAATCCGGTGAGATGACACACTTCAGAAAATAGCTGGGATTGCGTTGCATGATAGTTAACGCCGGATGCAGCCACTTTGCCAGAAAAACGCTGTGCGTAAGATGCGGATGAGTCCTCTGTATGTACCACAGCTGTTTTTGCTTGTTTGTGTATATGGAGTAATACTCCTCATATTCCGGAGAAAGTGGGACTGTGACATTCGGGTCGGTGTATTGCTTCTGCAATTCCGCCGTACGATCGCCGATCTGCTTCCCGACCTCTTCCCAGTTCTCCCCCACACTGAACGCATCTACTAAAAAAAAATATGGGATTGTTATCGTGCGGATACCCTTGCGCTTGCACAGATCCCAAATGACAAGATCGTAGCATTGATGCGGAGCTCCTCGCATGACAAAGAGATCGATCTTCTTCTCATCCAGCATGTGGTTCCAGTACCGCAAGTGCCGCAAGTACTGCCGTTTGCGCTCATCATAGGGGATGTCCAGGTAAATTGCGTACCGTCCTACCATTTTTAAAAACACCGCTTCGCAATCGCGCATGGATTCGATGAGTTCCTCATCGAGTGGCGCAATAGTATTCCAGTCCACATGCGGGTACTGCCCAGCACGGAGCGCCTTTGCAGACAGAAAAATGTGTTCAACCTTCTCGTCAAGATCGGGAAGTTTATTCGGATCATCGACGATGGAGATGCACGTTTCGATCGGAAGCCCGTTTGCAATGCTCTCCGTCAGGAACTTGCCCATGTCGTCGTCAAATGCTTTGAGAATAATTTTCATAAAAGCGAAAGGGGGGCGCTGTTAGTAGTATACGGAACATTTCCATGCTTCTGCACGAACTTCAGGAACTTTTCGAACTGCCCCCGCATGCCATACCACTCGATTTTCCAGCTGTGACCCCAGAGATGAAAGAAGGGCTGATGAGTCCTCCGGGCGTACAAATCGTCTTTCCGGCCGACATCCCAAGAAGTTGTGAAGATCATTGCAGCAAGTGTGATGCTAATACCGGAGTTTACATTCCAGAATACACGCCGTATCATCGGTAAACCGCGCGTACCTGTGTAAATGAACGGCGATGCCGCCCACGGTGAGATACCGCAATTTCTTATTATGAAAAGCACGTAATACAGACTCGTAATCAGCCATGGATCAATGGTACTGCATGACGGTTTCCCGAGCCATGATTATCTATCATAACCAAATATACTCCGTATCCTCGGGGATGTGATCATCCCGGGAAGAGAAAGGCTGATTGGCGGAACAGATGATCTTGCGGTCTTTTACCTGCGTCACCCGCGCTAAATCCACACCCTCATCATTAAGGTGATTGGCAATAGAATCTTTCACACACCACTGCCCTTTGCTGTCCTTCTGCCACATGAGCGGATCGCGAAGATGCTCGATGTGACCAAGGAACTCTTCTTCGGTCATACCGACGAACCGAAGCCATACATCGAGGTCTGATGGACGAACACAATCATGCTTCTTGACCATTGCGATACCTTCTTCGCGTGTCATGCGTCCGTGCCGGATGTCGATCGTCGCATCATCCGTTGCTCTGCCATAACCGAATTTGAGGTATTTGAGATAATCGTGCGCACCATTGGCATGGATATCATCGAGCTTGGAATGCAGTACGTACGTGCGTTCCCGTGTCATCGCGGTTTCAAATCCGTACTTCTCAATCATTTCTTTTGTCTGCTTCCGATCGTTCCACTGGATAAAGTTACTAAGGTAGATTCCCCGCACATCCACGGACTCGATCTCGTCGTCACTCGGGTAATAAAAGGGATTCACGTGCTCCGGCTTCACCTTGGTGTTATTGGGGTGCCGAAGAATATCGTCCGGCTCGAAACCCCGCATACTGTGCTCCTGCCTGTCTTTCTTACTGAACTCCAGCATGTCGCTCTGGTTATACATACCCGTACGATCGGAACGTCCGTGTTCGCCCCACAGAATAAGCGGAATCTTATACATAACTGCCGCCTTGATCGGAAACGTCATAATTCCAGCATGGTAATGCCACGTTATATCGCCGACAGTTTTGAGCATGAACTTCGAAATGACACGCGCGGCCTCGGGGCTCGACGTAAAACGGACGAGGTCGAAATTGAACTGTCGGAGCATGTTGGTGAGATTGCGGATCCCACGCTTGGTGTTGAACCCGTGATTATAACAGACGAGGAGAGGGTTATAGCCAAGATCTTTGATCAGATGCGTTTGATAGTGGCTGTCTTTTCCTCCGCTCACGGGAATAATGAGATCGTACGCGCTTCCATTGGCCCGTGCTTTTGCGCTGTACTCCTTGAGAATTTCTTGGAATTGTCTCCACTTCTCCTTCCAATCGATCGACGGTCTGCTCTCGTGCAATCTGCATCCGCTACAAATTCCCTGCTCATCGAAAAGGATGGTCGGTTTAGCGTTTGCCGGATAACAGCATCGTTTGCAATACTCCATAGAAACGGAAATAGCCCTATAAATCCTTGCAATACGGTATCATGGGCTTATGATGACTCAAACGTTTTCCAAGAGAAAAGCAGCCAACATGCGTACTGTGTTTATCACCGGCGGCGCCGGTTTTATCGGTTCGCATATCGTAAGGCGACTGGCGCCGGATCACAAAGTGATCGTCTACGACAACTATCTGAAAAATAGCCTGAGTCTCCTCGGATACGATACGCTCGAAAACGTCACGCTCGTGAAGGGCGATATCCTCGATAAGGATATGGTCCGGGCTTCCATGAAGGGTGCGGACACTGTGATCCATGCCGCAGCATCCATCGGCGTCGATGTTGTGTCGCATGATCAGTTACAAACTATGCAGGTAAACATTATCGGCACCAGCAACGTGCTGGAGGTAGCACACGAACTGGATGTACAAGGAAGAGTCATTGTCTTTTCCACATCGGAAATTTTCGGCGATATGGCCTATAAGGTTTCGGAAACCGATCCCGTGCGCTCGGGCGCTCCATGGGAATCGCGCTGGGGATACGGCATTAGCAAAATCGCCGGCGAACACTTCGCCCATGCCTACCACACGAGGTTCGGGCTCCCCATCGTCTGTGTGCGTCCATTCAACGTCTACGGCCCAGGGCAAACCATGAACGGCGCCATGAAAATGTTCATCGCAAACGCCCTGCAAAATAAGGATATTAAAATTAACGGTGACGGCACGCCCATCCGCGCATGGTGTTATATCGATGACTTCGTAGACTGCCTGCTTGCATGCATGACAAACAAGAAAGCGGTCGGAGAGAGTTTCAACATCGGTAATCCCTTACAAACCATGACGGTGCTGGGACTTGCGGAGCGCGTAATAGAACTGCTTGGCTCGAGTGCCAAGGTGATCCACGGCGATCCTCTCAAGATGGAAATCTATCTGCGCATTCCTTGTATAGACAAGGCAACAAAACTTCTTGGATTTCATCCGACCATTGATCTGAAAACCGGCATCCTAAAAACTGCAGAATCCGTTTCAACTGAGCTTAAACTCTGACGATGCCCGCATCGCTTGCCATCAACGGCGGAACGCCGGTGCGAAAAAATCTGCTGCCCTACGGCAAACCGCTGATTGATGCGGCGGATATCGCCGCCGTAACGGAAGTGCTGAAGACAGACTGGCTGACAACCGGACCGAGCGTCGCCGCATTTGAAAAGGCGTTTGCGGAGTTTGTCGGTACGAAGGAGGCGGTAGCGGTTAGTAGCGGCACAGCTGCACTCCATGCGGCAACATTTGCACTGGGCATAGGCGAAGGTGACGAAGTGATTGTCCCCACCATGACCTTCGCTGCGACGGCAAACGTCGTCCTCTATCAAGGAGGATCGCCCGTCTTTGTGGACTCAGATCCAGAGACGTTGCTCATAGATCCTACAGGTGTGGAGCGGGCGATCACGAAACACACCAAAGCGATCCTTGCTGTTGATTTTGCAGGACAGGCCGCCGACTACGACGCATTGCAAACCATCGCAGATAGCCACCGCCTCGCACTGGTCGCAGACGCCTGCCATGCGCTCGGCGGAACCGAGAAAGGCAGGAGTGTAGGATCGCTCGCCGACATGAGTACGTTCAGTTTTCATGCCGTGAAACCGGTTGCGACGGGAGAAGGAGGCATGATTACGACCGATGACCGGCATATGGCCGAGCAAATGCGCCGGTTTAGGAACCATGGCATCAATTCCGATCACCGCGAGCGCCACGACGCCGGATCATGGTTTTATGAAATGAACATCCTCGGTTTTAACTATCGCCTTACAGACATCCAGTGCGCACTCGGTATGTCACAACTGAAACATGTGCCGCAGTGGACTGCCCGCAGGCAGGAGATAGCGGCGCAGTATGATACTGCATTTGCGAAGATAGATGCGGTGCGTCCACTCAAAAAGCGAAGCGATGTCTCGCATGCGTATCACCTCTACATTGTGCAGTTTGAAGGGCTGCACGCCTCTCGGTCGGAAATCTTCAGCGCGCTCCGCGCGGAAGGTATCGGCGTCAACGTGCACTACATTCCCGTGCATCTGCACCCCTATTATCAAGAACATTTTGGCACGAAGAAGGGGCAGTTCCCGCATGCGGAAAAAGCGTATGAACACATACTCTCACTCCCGATCTTTGCGGGAATGTCGGATGAAGATATAGCAGATACCATAAAAGCCGTGGAGAAAGTTTGTGCGGCACTACGCTGATCTAGTACGCTATTTCGGTATGAAGATTTTGATTGCCGGAGCGGGTTCCATCGGCCAAAGGCACGCTAGGAATCTGCAGGCGATCGGCATGAAGGACATTGCCGTCTCCGATCCTGATGCTTCCAAACTCTCCACTCTCGCAACAGAACTCTCTTGCACCGTCTACGAAGATTTTATCGAAGCGCTGGAAACAGTAAAACCCGATGCCGTCTTCGTCTGCTCCCCCACCAAGTTTCATGTCAACCAAGCGCTTGCTGCGGCAAAGACCGGTGCACAGCTTTTTGTCGAGAAGCCCCTCAATCATACGATGGAAGGAGTGGATGCACTGAAGAAAGAAGTGGATGCACGATCTTTGATCTGCATGGTCGGCTGCAACATGCGCTTTCATCATGGCCCTTCGACTGTAAAAAAACTTCTTGATTCCGGTGTGATCGGCACAGTGCGAGATGCCGAAGTTCGCGTGTTATTTGATTTCACCGGACGAGCAGACATCAAGGGTAACCTCAAACGAATCCGTGCAACCTACAATGCCGATCCTGCGCAGGGAGGAGCCATTCGTGAGTGCGTTCACGAAATCGATCTCGCACTATGGTACTTCGGACCGGGTGCACTCAAGCGCGCATCGAAAATTCCTGCACGCCGTATCGGTATCCCGGAGGTGGAAGGTGAAGCAAGCCTCCGGATCCGGCATGAAAGCGGCGTCGATTGCCATGTGCATTTGAGCTTCATGCATCCCGAATACAAACGCGGATGCGATATCCGCGGCTCAAAAGGATCGATTAGGTGGGATTTCACAGAAAATATTGTGCACGTTACCGGTACGGACGGCCATCTAGAAGCGCTGTACCCCGCTCCTCAGTCGTATGCGATGAATCAGATGTACCTTGATGAAATTCTGCATTTTTTTGCCTGTATCAAAAGCGGTGTGCAACCTATGGGCAATCTCCATGAGGCTTCAGAGGCGTTGGCGATGGCTTTGAAAGGTGTGAAAACAGCGAAGGAGATGGAGGAAAGCAGTGTTCCGGCATGCTAGGATGAACGTATGCCGACTGTAGTGTTTCGGGTTGATGGAAATCCGGAGATCGGTGCAGGACACGTTATGCGTTGTCTTGCCCTTGCTCAAGCTCTGGAGGACATCGGAGGAAAGGCTGTGTTTCTCTCTTCTGCAATCAGCGACGCATACGAAAAACGGCTGACGAACGAACGATGCATAGTTCTTCCATTACAAGAAAACCCCTACGGAAAAGAAGACGCATTGGAAACTGCCACAATGGCAAAAAACCATGCTGCATCCTGGATCGTTCTCGACGGGTACCGCTTTGATGATGCATATCAGCATACTCTAAAAAAAGAAGGTGTGAATCTACTGGTCATCGACGACCACCGATGTAACGAGAAGCACTCTTGTGACATTCTCCTTAATCAGAATCCGCAATGCGGCAATATCTATACGAACACGGAAGCGGATTCTCTGCTCCTTGGTACGCGATTTACGATGCTACGAAGGGAATATCGGGAGTGGAAGAGAAAAGAGTATGCAGTGTCTAGAGGAACGAAACGCATACTGGTGACGCTCGGCGGAAGTGATCCACACAATATTACGCCGGTAGTACTGCGAGCACTCTTGAACATTGCGATTCCTGTGGAAATAACTGTCATCCTAGGAGGGGCAAATCCTTATGCATCCGAAGTACTCTCGATGGCGAAGAAAGCAACTTTTCCCATCGACATACAGACCGACGTGCAGGATATGCCTGCTACGATCACAGGAAACGATCTGGCAATTTCTGCAGCAGGGAGCACCTGCTATGAACTTGCATACATGGGAATTCCTACACTCACCATCATCGCCGCAAAGAATCATAATCAAGACAATGTGGCGGAAGGATTGGAAGCTGCCGGAGCTACGATCAATCTGGGAATGTATGACTCGCTGCAAACTCAAAACATCGTGACGCAAGTCACGCAATTGCTGGCGAACACACATCGTCTGGAACAAATGAGTATGTGCGGTAGGAAGATGATTGATGGAAATGGGGCACATAGAGTACTCATGCGCATGACGGGGAGCCGCTTACGCTTGCGATCAGCGCGGGAAGAAGATTGCAAAATGATCTGGGAATGGGCGAACGATCCGGAAACACGAAAGGCATCATTCTCTTCCGATCCGATTCCGTGGGAAGATCACAGGGAGTGGTTCCGAACGAAATTGGCCGATGTGCACCATCGCTTCTTTGTCGCATACAATGACAGAGACGAACCGGTCGGACAGGTGCGGTTTGATTGCACTGGAAAGAATGCCGTGATTTCCGTGAGTATCGCTCCGACAATGCGAGGGAAAAAATACGCGACGGAACTCGTGACGCTTGGATGCCGAGCGGCTTTTGCGGATTGCGAGATCAATGTGATCGATGCGTTCATCAAGCCTGAAAATAAAGCATCGGTCGCTGTTTTCGAAAAATCCGGATTTACGGCAAGAGCACCGACAAACATAAAAGGCCGCGCCTCGTTCCACTACATGCTGAGTACAGATACGCTTCGTACATGAAGAGCGCTGTCTCCATCAACGGCCGCAAAATAGGCGAAGGCTGCCCCGCCTACATCATCGCCGAAATGTCCGGGAACCATAACCAAAGTTTCGATAGAGCTGTGGAGATTATCCGTGCGATGAAAGAATCGGGTGCCGATGCAGTAAAATTGCAAACATATACTGCCGATACATTGACGATAGAGAGTGATCGACCTGAATTTACGATCGGCGGCGATACGCTCTGGGGCGGCAAAACACTCTACGAACTCTACGAAGAAGCCGCCACACCATGGGAATGGCACCCAAAACTCAAGAAGATTGCAAACGATCTCGGCATGGATCTCTTCTCGACACCGTTCAACCCGACGGCAACGGACTTTTTGGAAGAGATGGGTGTCCCCGCGTACAAGATCGCATCATTCGAGCTTGTCGATACCCCCTTGATTGAACATATCGCGCGGAAGGGCAAACCGATCATCATATCGACGGGAATGGGAAGCAGAAAAGAGATCGCTGCTGCCGTCGAAACCGTGCGTCTGGCAGACAATGATCAGTTGATCTTACTTAAGTGCACCAGCGCTTACCCTGCGCTCCCGAAAGAAGCGAATCTGAAAACGATTCCAGATATGCGCACGAGATTCGGCGTCCCTGTCGGCCTCTCCGATCACACGCTTGGCTTTTGTGTCCCCGTCGCGGCAGTTTCCCTCGGTGCATGTGTCATCGAGAAGCATTTCTGCATGTCCCGTAACGAAAAGGGCATCGATTCCGCTTTCTCGCTCGAGCCGAACGAATTCAAAGAAATGGCGGAGGCAGTACGAAAAGCAGAGAGCAACCCCGATGCGGTGAACGTGGACCCCATCGTGCTTGGCGAAGTCTCCTACACGCATACGGAACATGAAAAATCCTGCGTCCCGTTCCGGAGATCGCTCTTTGTGGTAGAAAATATCCGTAAAGGAGAAGTATTTACAACGAACAATGTCCGCTCCATCCGTCCGGGGAACGGCATGCCACCGAAAGAACTGCCGAATGTTCTCGGCAAAAAAGCAAAGCAGGACATAAGACGCGGAACACCGCTGCAATATGAATTTTTAGAGTGAAGTTTCATCACAACCGACTCACGATGAAATCAATGAGCGCCTGTGACGCGGCGTTCGCATCTGATTGATTGTGATCGATGATGTAATCGGGGTTCTCCGGTTCCTCGTACGGACGTTCCTCGGATACAAGACCGGATCGCTTCACATATACCCAGAGCGGGCTGCAGACCTTCATGATCTCTTTGCGAACACTCTCAAACGGAGCAATCACGGATACAATCACGAGAAATCCTTTGCTCTGCAAAAGTTTCGCGAGCCGCGCAACGCGAAGATTATGCGCTTTGCGTCCCTGTGGAGAGAGATCGTCTTCGGTCGAAATTGACGCACGCATCTCGTCGCCGTCGAGGACGATAAGCCTCCGTGCCGCAGCACTCCACGCAGGACTGCTCCGGTTGAAGTGCCGCTCTGCAGCGTGTGCCAACGTGGATTTACCGGCACCCGTATTGCCGGTAAGCCAAAAAATGGGAAAGTGCGCCAACGTGGCTGGATCTTCCGCATCCGATTGGTCATCTGTACGGCGATCGAGCACCATACCTGCTGCGACTGTATGATGAGTGGAGGGATGGATGAGGATGAATGCACCCGTAGCGCGATTCCTGCGGTAGCTGTCTGCAGCAAGGGAGTCATCCACCGTTAGTAAGCACCTCCCGATTTCGTTGAGCGCGAGCGTTTTCTGGTTTTTCCTGCTTAAAGTATGTATGTCCATTGCGTACCGTACGCAAGAAACCTGTGCCATCGTCATGTGCGATGTGTGCTTGAGAAGGTAGTTTGTTTTCGTTTCCATTGCCTGCTCATCCATCCACACGATCATCGCATCAAATGCTTTTCGCTGTTCGGGAACGTTATTGACAGGAACGATCATGTTGCCGCGGCTGATATCGATGTCATCTTCCAAGGTGAGCGTAACGGCCATGGGAGCAAATGCTTTGTCCTGCGATCCCTCAAACGTGTCGATACTCCGCACGTTCGTAAGCTTGTGGCTGGGGAATACGACCACCGGATCGCCGGGACGAACGAATCCCGACGCAATCGTCCCGCTATAGCCGCGATACTTCGCATCCGGACGGCTGACGTACTGCACCGGAAATCGGAAATCAATCATATTGCGATCGGAAGCGATGTGTACGGTATGTAAAAGATGGAGCAACGTACCGCCTTCGTACCATGGCATATGGTCGCTTTGGTCTACGACGTTATCGCCAAGGAGCGCGGAGAGCGGCACAAAGTGGAGATCGGTGATTTCCAGCCGTTCAGCGAATGCGAGGAAATCGTTTTTGATTGTTTCGAATACTCCTTTGTCGTACCCAACCAGATCCATCTTATTGATGGCGACGACAGCGTGTCGTATGCCGAGGAGCGACGCGATGAATGCATGACGCTTGCTCTGGGGAAGAACACCGTTACGCGCATCCAAAAGAATGAGCGCCATATCCGCCGTGGAGGCTGCCGTTACCATGTTTCTGGTGTACTGCTCGTGTCCGGGAGTATCTGCGATGATGAAAGATCTTTCGCGTGTGGAGAAAAACCGATAGGCCACGTCGATGGTGATCCCCTGCTCGCGTTCGGCCTTGAGTCCGTCGGTGAGGAGCGCCGGATCCAGCGCACCGTTCTGTGTTCCGTGCGTTTTTGAATCCTCTTCCAGCGCTTTCAGCGTGTCTCCCGGCAGCACGGCTGCATCGATCAGAAGTCTTCCGATCAGCGTGCTCTTGCCGTCATCCACGCTGCCGCACGTTAATAACCGCACAAGACCGGCGTCATGATATTCCGTAAGAAACGTATCGATGTTGCCTTTGGTGACGGGGGAGGGGCGCATAGGGTTAAAAGTATCCTGCTTTCTTTTTCTCTTCCATGGACGCGGGTTGATCGCTATCGATCAAGCGATCTTTGCGTTCGGAACTATCGGAGGAAAGGAGTTCAGCGATAATTTCAGGAACAGTCTTCGCCTGCGAACGCACAGCACCTGTGAGCGGGTAGCAGCCGAGTGTGCGGAAACGCACCATTTCTTGTTTCGGCTTCTCTCCTAGTTCCAGTGGCAGACGGCCGTCATCCACCATAATCAGCGTGCCGCCGCGCTCCACGACCGGACGCTTGGCAGCAAAGTAGAGTGGGACGACTGGAATATTTTCCATAGCGATATAGATCCAGACATCGATCTCCGTCCAGTTGCTGAGGGGAAAAACACGCATGCTTTCCCCACGATGAATACGTGTATTATAGAGGTTCCAGAGTTCCGGACGCTGGTTTTTGGGATCCCACTTCATCGTTTCATTACGAAAAGAAAAGACCCTTTCTTTCGCGCGGGATTTCTCCTCGTCTCTTCGCGCTCCGCCAATGGCAGCATCGAATCTGTTCTTGGTAAGTGCCTGCCGCAACGCTTCGGTCTTCATGATATCAGTATAGTACGAGCTGCCATGCACAAACGGACTTATACCTTTCGCAATACCTTCCATATTGGTATGAACGATCAGATCGAGCCCTAGCGTATCGCGAACATAGGTATCTCGGAATGTGATCATCTCCCGAAATTTATACGTCGTATCGATGTGCAGGAGCGGGAACGGAGGCTTGCCCGGTGCAAATGCTTTACGTGCGAGGTGCAGGAGCACAGAGGAATCTTTTCCGATGGAATACATCAAAACAGGGTGCTCGAACGCCGCCGCAACCTCCCGAAGGATAAAGATGCTCTCTGCTTCCAGCTGACGGAGATGAGTGAGACTATGCCCCGACATGCCGGTACGATACCACCAATGGACGAGGTGCACAGGTAATCGCAGCAGAAAAAGATGGAAATTCGATCGAAGAATTGTACCATTTCTCCATGCCGCTCACGCCCCGTTCCCATGTGTTGCATGGCAATATCAACGTACGCATGCGCGAACCGATCCTTCGACTATTGGACGTTAAACGCGGCGAGACCGTGCTGGATGCAGGCTGCGGCTTGGGCTACTTCCTCCTGAAGTTGCAGCAAACAGGTGCGACTCTCCACGGCATGGATGTCAGTCCCGAATCAGTGGAGTTTGTACGTAAACACATCACGCCCCATGTGCAGGTCGGAAGCGTGGAAACCATTCCCTATCCGGAGAACACCTTCGATAAAATACTCTTTTGCGAAGTGATCGAGCATATCGAAGACGATGCGAACGTCTTGCGCGAGATCCGCAGAGTGCTGAAACCCGGCGGGCGCGTCGTCATCACGACACCTTCACTCAAAGGCTTTCGCGCTACGGCGAAACTCAAACAGCTCGGACACCACCATGGCGGAGAATTCCACTATCGCGACGGATATTTCCCGCAGGATCTTGGACGAAAGCTCACGGAGAATGGCTTCAAAGTACTCCAAACACGCCAGTCTATGTTTCTGCTCTCGGAGCTCATCATGGAATGTACGAAAGTGGTCTTTCTGGCACGACGCAAACGTTTCGAAGCACAAAGCGAACTCCTCGAAGCGCAGACATCACTGCTCTACAAAGCTCTACGAGCTTCGTTGGCGATACTTATTCCGCTCTGCAGGCTGGAGGACGCACTCTTTATACCGCTGTTTCGGCGCGGACATGCCCTCATGATTTCTGCTGAAAAAGTGTAGATCTCGCAATCTTGCGAAAAAGGTTTAGATGTAAACGAGAAATTTGTAGACAAAGAAATTCCACAGTACGACCGGAGCGAATGCGACGAATTTGGCGAGCCTCTCATCGAGACCTCCCATATCGACGAGGAAATACAGAAGAATCGTAATAATGAACAGATTGACCATATCGACGGCAAAGTATCGCTTCAGATGCCGTAAGAAGGAGTCTCGCTTCTGAAAGACGACGTATTTGTGCAGAAGAAACAAGGTAAAAAACCCAAGAACGCCTCCGATGACATTGGCAATGGGATACCAGACGTCCAAACGCAATAAAAGAAAGTAGATGCCGAAATCCACGACGGCAGCAGTCCCTCCACAGGCAAGATACTTCGCATATTGCCGAATATGCCAAACAATGTGATGCATGTACGAGGAGCATATCGGAAGAGTTCTCCCAAGTCTCTGCAGCTTGTCTCGCTTCGATACCGCACGGTACAGTGCGGCAATGCACGCCGCATATGACGGACTCATCGGCACGTTCGGCGTCGTCTTTGCCCGATTTCGGGAGACGTGGAAACGCAAAGGTCTCTTCTCTGCCATCGCGATGATGATCACATTGATCACGCAGGTTCTGTCTACTCCCATCTATAGGATAACAATGGGCCGCAAAACATTCCGGTTTCGCGGAAAGGATTATCACTACTTCTGCCACTGGTACAACACGACCTTTCTCAACGAACGCGCAGTCGAGGTCGCCGTGGCGATCGATATGTTGAAACAAGCAAAAGGCAAACGCATTCTGGAAGTCGGTAACGTGCTCTCCCACTACACCGATCTGCCGAGGGAGGTGCTGGATAAATATGAAAAAGGAGACGGGGTCATCCATGAAGATGTCGTCGATTTCCGTCCAAACGAACCGTACGATCTTATCATCAGTATTTCCACGCTCGAGCATGTCGGATTCGACGAGCACCCGAAAGACCCGGCAAAATTTGTACGGGCTGTGCAGCATTTAAAAACGTTACTGAAGCCAAACGGCCGTATGTTCGTGACGATTCCCGTAGGCTATAACCCCGACGCAGTGCGTGATCTCTGTGAACGGCGACTATGTGCACATCAGTACTACCTGAAACATACATCCGCGCATCGGTGGGAAGAAGTCTCACAAAAGGAAGCCGTTGCCACGGGCTTCGGCACACCCTACCAGTTTGCGAACGCTGTCATCTTCTGTATGGAAGAATAACGCCACCTTATGATGAATATTCGAAACACTACCGCATGGATAATCGTATTGGCAGGTTCTGCAAGCGCACTCGCCGTGCCGTTTATCTTCAGTAAAATCATGCTCGGCAGTTTTCTTCCGCCAGTACTCACGCAGCTTGAGTCAGACTCTCTCTATTACCTAACACTCATACAAGCCGTCCTGCGCGGCGACATCTGGGCAGGGAATCCTTACATTCTCGAATATCATACTGCGATGCTGCCAGCCATGGTTCTTCCACTGTGGATCAGCGCACTCCCAGGAATCATGGGGCTCCCCATCAATACTGTCTTCCTCGTCAATGCTCTTTTGTACGGAGTAATTACCGGTGTCATAGTGTATGTACTCAATCTAAAGCTAACCAATAACGACAGATTGCTCTCTGCTGGCATCGCCGTGCTTGCCGTTGCATCAGTCTCCAACTCCATCTTGCGTCCCGCAGTTTTGCAGACAGTGTTTCCCGTCTTCGGACTCTTTATGATCGCACTTCTTGGTGTTCTTGAACACCCAGGACAAAAAAATCGCTACGTAGTGCTTGGCGCGCTCTGTGCAATTGCATTCTATCTCTACCCGCATCTATGGATGCAAAATTTCTCCGCAGTGGGTCTGCTCTCTGTGTGGGCTGTGTGGAAGAGAGATCGCAGTATGATTCTGTACTTATCTGCCATGTGGCTCTGCATTGTTCTTCTTGTCCTTCCACAGATACTCGTCATAGCAACACTTCTCCATGACCCTGAGTCGATACTTCTGAGCATGCGTAACAGTCTGATAGAAACACGCGCCATTCTGCCGCTGACAGTCCTCAATAATAAATACACTATTGTCAGCGTAATTACTTTGTTGTTTCTGAGTGTGCGCGGAAAACTCTCGCACGGAGAAACGCTGCTGCTGCTGCTAGGCGCTGCAATACTCATCACCGCAACAAGTAACACTCTTACAGGGAAAGAGACGGATTTTCCTACACACCCTTGGTTACTGGGTCTTTTGGTGACAGCTATCGGCATCACTGTATTTTCTGTGTCATTGAAAAGGCGAACACTGTTCTTGGAAAGATGTATCATCGGATTTTGCCTGTTTGCGCTTGTTTTCACCGCAACAAATCGGGCATTCATACGTATGAATGCCTTCTCCTACATACCGCAGTACAAAAAGATTCTTGAGCTCCACGAGCTGCAACGAGGATACGATGCATTGTTTGCTTTCATTAATGTGGAAAATATCCGCGATAGTGTTTTTCTTGCAGACGAACGCTTGAGCGCGCTTATTCCGCTCTACACGGAGAACTTTGTGTTCTTCAGTAAAAAAGCGGGTCTTCATGTGATACCAGATGACGAACTGATGGAACGATTTCTCGTCTACTATGTTGATGTTTTCGATGCAGAGTTTATGCGGCAAAATGTTGATATGCTCCGCGGGGTTAGCACAGAGCATGCAATGACCTACGCAAACATGTATCCGGATCCCTCGCTCCTTGGGAGCGTGAAAGCATTCTTTTTTGGTCTTACAGGAAAAGCATTGCCCGGTGAATGGAAGAAGACTGAGGAGATAGACTTTATCGGTGGAGAGAAATTTATACAAAAGATGTTCGTGCGTCACCGCGCAATACGCAGAAACTACAAGGTGTATCTCAAAAAATATCACGTACAATACATATTGAAGGATAAGGAATCGCGATGGAACCCACAGATACCGTTAGATGCTGCAGAAATATACAACGACGGAAGGTTTAGCATGTATGCATTGTAAAAGTATAAATGAACACATCTGTAGGGCAGTGCCTTGAACTACCTTTTGTGGGCAACACAGTAGAAATGCACGCCAAAGATTGCTTTGACCCAACGAGGAAGCAGTGGAAATACAACGTTTGCAACTGCTATACAGGGGATCATCCATGAAGCTTTCGTCCATTGCGCATACCCGGGATTTACAAAATAAAACCCGTGTTCCACTACGTGGAAACCGGCTTCGACAAGCTCCGTTGAGAGACTCTGAAGGGTAAAGGGATACATGGGTGGCATTTTGTGGTCGACGGCTAGCGAAAAAAATGGATTGTGTACATTTGGCACGGTAATAATCACCGTTCCCTTTTCCCGTAAGACTGCATACATATTCTGCAGAATTTTTTTCCGCTCATCATCATGAAGAAAATGCTCATACGTGCCGTCGCTATACACCGCATCGATTGTCTTATCCGTCATCGGAAAATCGAAAATGTCTCCAATGGTTAATGTAAGATGTGTTTGGTACAAGCGCCCCAATGCCAATTGCAATGTTTTCAGATGTGCAATGAGCTTTGGGGAAATATCCAAAGCAGTCACATGTCTGTGTTCAGCGGCGAGAGCAAAACTTGCGAGCCCCCACCCGCAACCGGCATCCAGAACGGTTGCCTCTGGTTTTGTATACCGCAGCAATACCTTGTACGGAACAAAATGCACAACCTTCTTCAACATTGTCTGGAATGCAGCCAAAGATACTGACGTGTATCCTTGCCCATCTTCTATAGTACGAATCCAGTACTGACTGGCTTTTGCAAGCATATGTGTATGCTATCACAGACGAGGAACCCCGCTCATGAAAAACCCTACTCACCATCTGCTCAAACTGATCGGCGTACTGCTTTTTGTGTGGATCTTAGCAACAATCGATATGCAAGTGCTGATTGGGGAGCTTATGCAGGCAAACATCGTGCTGCTCGCCATTTCCTTCCCGCTCGTCTTCCTGATCTATTTCTGTAAAACACAGCGATGGAAAGTGCTGGTACACACTTCGGGAATATCGCTCCCGTTTCGGAGGCACTGGGAGATCGTGAATGTGGGAATCTTTCTGGCGTGCATCATGCCGGGGAAGATTGGAGAGATGGGCAAGGCGGCCTATCTGAAGGCGACAGGTATGAAGATGGTGTCTGCTATTACCATAACGATACTCGACCGTGTGATTGATACCGTCTTTATCGGTGTGATTGCTGCTGTAGGAACTGGAATTCTGTTCGGATGGTATTGGACTGCCTTGGCTGCGGTCGGAATCGTGATCGGAATCGTGATAGTTATTACATACAAGAATCACCTGGGTTTCGTCACCAAATACCTGCCGCCACAATCCCTACTTCCCATCGCCGTCTGGACGCTTTGCTCCTTGGCCGTCCATTTCGTGTGGGCGATTCTCCTGGCACGTGCCGTGGGGATCGCTACGATGATACCGATCCTCATAGCAGTTCTGACGTTTGCAGGCATGCTCTCACTGCTGCCCATCGCCCCCTCCGGCCTCGGTACCAGAGACGCAGCACTCGTCTTTTTTCTTTCCCCGTACGGCGTAACTGCGGAGCAATCCGTCGCATTGGCGTTTTTGATGTTTCTCAGCATTATCGTGAGCGGATTATTGGGTGGATATTATTTCCTGAAGGAGAAGGGATAAGTCAGAATACTATTCTCATGAGTTGGACACTCAAAGACGTGGCTGATCACTGGGATAACTCCCCGAACTACGACGTTCAGAACGCAAAAATCGATTCCTATATGCGCAGGTTCAGAGACAGCGCCCCGCTCTTTACGATCTCGGAGCATGCGCACGTGCTCGATATCGACTGCCGCACGGGAAACGGCACAGTGTTCTTTTCGAAGAAATATCCAACGGCACGGTTCACCTGCGTTGCGATGGCACAGACCTTCAAGGAACGCGCAGAGAAGAACCTGAAGGCAAACGCCGTTGATGCCACCGTCTCGGTAATGACAACGCTCCGACAACCATTCGCCGATGCTTCGTTTGATTGTATCCTCTGCTACGAAACGCTCGAACACGTCCCGTGGCCGCAGGCGTTCATCACTGAACTTTCTAGGATGCTCAAGCCCCTCGGAACACTAGTACTCACGACCCCAAATGTCCTCTGGGAACCCGTACATTGGCTCTCGGCGAGACTGAAACTCGATCACGGTGAAGGTCCGCACCGCATGGTACCGCGCAGAGAAATCCTCGGAGCGATTGAAGCAGCGGGACTTGATGTTAGTGTGGAACGCACATGCGTACTCGTTCCTGCGGGACCGAAGTGGTTCTTGGTGATTGGTTCTTGGCTGGAAAAAATGCTTCCTGAACAGATGCTCCGATGCATCGCTCTCCGCAGAACGTTTGTGTGCAGGAAAAAGATGTTTGATCCGTATTGGGAAAAACTCAAGGCAGAAGTCATCGACCCCGGCCTCGAAACCGGCGACGGCACGTGCGTTGGAGTGAGCGAGGGAACATTGCAATATGAAGAGCTTTTAAGCGGAGAGCTGATTGTCCGTCGCACAGATACTTCGAAACCCGTGCCACAAGCCGCATATGAGGGATGCCCTGCGAGGTACTGCAATTATCCCGCACTTAATAAGTTTGTCTTTAGCAAGACGCCGGAGAACTTTCTGAGTGGAATCGTCCAGAAAGCCTACATCGGTTATGCGACCGACGAAGCTATCCGCCGAAACGGCGCGTCGGGTGGTGTGATATCGCAGACGCTGATCCATCTTCTGGAAACCGGAGAGATCACAGGTGCCGTGTGCTTGCAGATGGGGAGAGATGTCCCATGGAGAGCAAGGCCGGTGATCGCCCGCTCGCGGGAGGAGATTCTTGCGTGCGCACAGAGCGTCTACAGCCTTACTCCGGTCAATACGATCCTCGCAAAACTCGAGCGTGAAACCGGTCCGCTCGCGTACGTGGGGCTTCCCGATCAAGTTGCCGGCATCAGGAAACTCCAAATGATGGGTCACCCGAGCGTCAGAAACATTCGTTACGTTCTTGGTCCCTATACGGGAACACAGATGACCTTTGCAGCGATAAAAAGCTTCCTCCGCTCGCACGGAGTGACCACTGAAACGGAAATTACCGAACTCAAATTTCGCGCAGGGCAGTGGCCGGGGCATCTGGAGATCACGCTCAAAGACGGGAGAGTCCTCAAGGCGGAAAAGTTTCACTATAACTACCTCATCCCCTTCTTCATTACGAATGGATCGCTGCAACTTGCGGATTTTACCAATGAACTCACCGATATTTCCGTCGGCGATGCGTGGAGTCCGAACTATGAAAACAAAGGAGGGGGCTACTCCGTACTCCTTGGGCGCAATCCGCGATCGGTGGAACTCCTCGAATCGATGGCAAGAAAAAAGATCCTCACGCTTGAAGAAATCACCATCGACGATGCTCTCGATATGCACGGCCACATGCTGGACTTTAAAAAGCGCGGATCATCTATCAGAAATGGGTGGAAACAGATTCCACCAGACTACGGCTACCGGCCGGAATCGATCCCGGCATCGCGCATCGCCATAGAATGGATTCTGCGGTTCTTCTTTGGCATCGGACGCTTGAGCATCGCTCGATTGGTCATCGAGCACCTCCCGATCTCCATTGTCGGCCCTCTGTTCAATGCCCTACGTAAAACCTGGAAATACCTCAGTAAACCGACGAAACGCAGAGGTTTACGGGAAATAAAATTCATAATGAAGGGATAGGGATAGGGGTAGGGTCGGGAAGTACGTTATAATCCTAACCCCAACCCTATGATCAGCCTCATCATCCCCGTCTTCAATGAGCAAGAAGCGATCGAGGAAACCGTAACGAAGGCGTACGAAGTCTTCTCCGGCATCGGAGAATTGTTTGAAATACTGGTCATCAACGACGGCAGTACGGACAGAACAACAGCAATCCTTTCCGGCCTTCGTTTTCCCGATATCCATGTGATAACGCATCCAAGAAATGTAGGATACGGCGCATCCATGAAGACAGGACTGCGCAGAGCCAAAGGCGAGCTGATAGCAATTATCGATGCAGACGGAACGTACCCCATCGCGGATTTCCCGCAGCTCCTCCAAACGTTACGTACGCGTAACGCAGACATGGTCATTGGTGCGCGTACGAAGAAAGGCGCGCAAATCCCATGGATCCGAAAACCCGCCAAAGCGATCGTCGCCATGCTTGCAAATATGTTGACAGGTATGAACATCCCGGACAACAACTCCGGCATGCGCATCTTTACGAAGTCGATGGCGGAAGAGTTTATGCATCTCTTTCCGCAGAAATTTTCCTTCACGCTCACCCTCACGCTCGCCGCCCTCACGAGCGACTACATCGTGGAATTTGTTCCCATCGACTACTTCAAACGGAAGGGGAAAAGCTCTCTTTCCTCCGGTTTCAACGGCATAAAAAATTTCGCAGGTTTCTTGAGTCTCATCGTCAGGATCACAACGTACTTCCGCCCACTCAGATTTTTTGCCATCCCGTCCTTACTCCTCATCGTTATTGGTGTACTCCTTGCGTTCCGGTCTCTTGTAGTTGAGCGAAATATTTCGGATTCCGAAATTCTTATGTTGCTTACAGGGCTTCAGATAGGGCTCTTCGGGCTGCTTGCAGAAGTGATCGTGCGACAGGGGAGGGCGAAGAGATAGAGAATGTACTTGATTTGAAGGAAATTTCTTGACCGTAGCGTTGCAGGCCTTACAATAACGCGGCTCCTCCCACCCTTCGACAGGCTTAGGGTGACCATGTCGCATTTAAGAACCACTGAAGAGGGAGGCAGAATTCGTTTCTCCGCATGTAGTAAGTCGGCTTTTGCCCTCTTGCATCCGTGCGTGGGGGCAAGAGCTCCTTCACAGCATCGTAGTGTAGAAACGTGCAGATATCCATCTCGTTTGTCTTCGGACATGAGCATGGATTCATTAATATTTGTAATAAACTAACTATAATTTTCTCGTTAGTTTTCCTTTGACCAGTCCTGTAGTGGCGCATTGCGCTGACTACGGGATTCAGTCACTCTTTTTGAAGAGTTTGATCCTGGCTCAGAGTGAACGCTAGCGGTGCGCCTAACACATGCAAGTCGAGTGGGTTTAGACCCACGGCGAACGGCTGCGTAACACGTTGGTACCTGCCCCGTACTCAGGGATAACCCGCCGAAAGGCGGGCTAATACCGGATGGTCTCGCAAGAGTAAAGATTTTTCGGTACGGGAAGGGCCTGCGGCCTATCAGCTAGTTGGTAAGGTAACGGCTTACCAAGGCTATGACGGGTAGCTGATCTGAGAGGATGATCAGCCAGAATGGGACTGAGACACGGCCCATACTCCTACGGGAGGCAGCAGTGAGGAATCTTCCGCAATGGGCGAAAGCCTGACGGAGCGACACCGCGTGAAGGATGAAGCCCTTTCCGGTCGTAAACTTCTGTTCTGAGGGACGAAATTTTTGACGGTACCTCAGGAGAAAGCACCGGCTAATCTCGTGCCAGCAGCCGCGGTAATACGAGAGGTGCAAGCGTTACTCGGAATTACTGGGCGTAAAGCGTCCGCAGGTTTTGTTCCAAGTCCGGTATGAAAGTTCGGAGCTCAACTCCGTGATGTATCGGAAACTAGAATGATAGAGTCATACAGAGGCAACTGGAATTTCGTGTGTAGGGGTAAAATCCGTTGATCCACGAAGGAACGCCAAAAGCGAAGGCAGGTTGCTGGGTATGTACTGACACTCATGGACGAAAGCGTGGGGAGCGAAGGGGATTAGATACCCCCGTAGTCCACGCCCTAAACGATGCGTGCTCGGTGTTGGGAGTTCAATCATTCCCAGTGCCTCAGCTAACGCGGTAAGCACGCCGCCTGAGTAGTACGGCCGCAAGGCTAAAACTTAAAGGAATAGACGGGGACCCACACAAGCGGTGGAGCATGGGGTTTAATTCGATGA
>CAYJSJ010000003.1:53097-65559 GCA_964373065.1 uncultured Candidatus Peribacteria bacterium | reverse complement strand
CGGCAGAGATCTTGTGGCGTTGTGCCATATCCTAGAGGGGGAAGTTGTCCAAAGTGTGTCTAAGATATGGGGTACCTGCCATGAGCCGCAGACTTGGATCTCTCAGGTTGTTCAAAATAGAGCAGTCGTCGCTCTCCTTGGGTCAATCTGCTGAAGTAACAATGTGTATGTTCCATAATGGAACAAGGGAAGTAGTGCGTTATGTTTGGGAGAATTATCCCTCAATTATAGCAAATTTTGGCTTTCCTTTGAAGAGCAGTTTTCAGTGTGTACGAGGCCATTACCATCTTCAGAAGCCTAGCTCCAGTACAAAGCATATCTATGCAATGCTCTCCAATAAAAATATACTGATCACCGATGGCACAGAAGACACTCCAGCGCGCATTTCCATGCATTCTCCTCGTTCTCCTCGTTTTGCTCTTTATAGCGTGGCTTGCGTTCCCGGTTACCATCATCACCGGGGACATCGGGAGGCACATTATGGATGGCAAGGTTTTCTTTACGCATCCCGATCAGTGGGGAGCGCTCCTCTATACCAATTTCTACTCTGCGAGCAATCCGGATTTCCTCATCATCAATCACCACTGGGCGGCCGGACTACTCTTGTACCTCATCCATGCCCTGTTTGGCTGGGGCGGCCTGCACATCGTTGCCATCCTGCTCCGTTGCGCTGCGCTCCTTCTTATCCTTGATGTCGCGCGGAAGATTTCCTCCAACTTTATCGCGGCCGGCGTTGCAATCCTGCTGCTTCCGATGTTGGCGTACCGTCATGAAATTCGTCCGGAAATCTTTGCGTATCTCTTCGGTGCCATCACCCTCTGGATTCTTTTCTCCGTGCACGCAGGTAACAAAAGCAGGCGTCTCCTCTGGGGCATACCGGTACTCTCCTTGCTCTGGGTCAATGTCCATGCGTCCTTTCCCCTCGGACTTGGGATGATCGCTCTCTTTTCCGCAGATGCGTTTCTCAAAAAATCTCCGGATCGCAATCGGTACGGAGTGATACTCTGCGCTTCTCTCTTTGCAACTCTGCTCAATCCGGCAGGAATTTCGGGTGCACTCTACCCCGTATGGATACTCCGAGATCCCGGCTACGCCGTGCTCGAAAATCTGTCGCTTCCGTTCCTCAGAAGCATCGGTATCACGAACCCCGCTTTCACGCTTCTCTTTCTTTCCTCCGTCGCATTCGTGTTTGCCATTGCACTACTGGCATACCACGGGAAACTGCGGGAATACCGGCCGCTTGCGGTGCTCGGGGTGCTCCTGATTCTCATGAGCTTTCTCGCCGTGCGGCATATCGCGTTTTGCGCACTGTTGCTCATTCCTCTCTTTGCGGCTTCCGTGTTCCACGGTCTGAATCGGTTTCCCAAAAAAATACTCACGACGCTCGGCGTGCTTGTGCTGGTCGTGAACGTCATCTGGCAGATGTCGCTCCTGAGGAATCGTTGGATCGTCCTCGGCCTCGAACCCAGTGCGAATGCCGCGGCTGCATTTATTAAAGAGCAGAAGATCGAAGGGCCGCTCTTCAATAATTTCGATATCGGCGGATACGTGATCTATCATTTCTTTCCGGATCTTCGGCCGTTCGTCTATAACCGCCCCGAGTCGCACCCTTCGGAGTTTTGGCGGTCTACCTATATCCCCATGATGCAAGATGACTTTGTTTGGCATCAGAAACTTCAAGAGTACGGTTTCAACATCATCGTGCTCTATCACGGAGATCGCACGACATGGGCGCAGCAGTTTCTGATGGCGCGTATCGGCGACCCTATGTGGGCGGCGGTGTTTGTCGATCGTTCCGTCATCGTCTTTGTCCGCAGAAACGATGCCAATGCCACGCTGATTTCGGAATTTGCCATTCCACCTTCATCTTTACGATAGCAGCTGAGCATCATGTATACTTATAACGATGTTTCCTTTTCTTGAACGGGACCCGTCGCTTCTGGGTGCTTCCAGCAAGGAGCGGCACGATGCCATCGATCGGCTGATTTCGCAGGGAACGTTTTAGAGCGGATATTATTTGCTGCTGCTTCTGGCGACGCTCATTGTCACGTCTGGGCTCCTGATCGGTAATGTTGCGGTGATCATCGGCGGCATGATCCTTGCTCCACTACTTGTGCCACTGCTGTCCATTTCTCTTTCACTAGTCTCTAGGAACGCCAAGGCATTCTGTCGATCGCTGAACATTCTGATGATTTCTATCGTCATTGCTCTTGTGACAGCCACCGGTCTTACGTTTGCATTTGCTGAAGCGAAACTCGCCATACACTGGATCCCCGAAACCCTCGATACCAGCGTCTACATCTTCATTGCGTTTTGCAGCGGCATCGCTGCCGCGTTTGCGTGGGTCAAGGAAAATTTAAGCAGTTCTATAGCCGGCGTCGCCGTCGCTGTTTCGCTTCTACCGCCACTGTGTGCCGCTGGGATCGGCATCGCCCTCTGGCAGCCGGTGCTTATCTATAATTCTTCGGTGTTGTTTCTCGCAAATCTTATCGGCATATGTGCAGCTGGGTATCTTGTGTTCCTGATACTCGGTTTTATGAGCACGGGTGCCATAGAGGAGAAGGCGATCAAAAAAACGGAGAATGGGAACTGAAAGAGTTTTCTTAAAAGGGCGTCCGCCCGCGTGGGGCAGACGCCCTAGAGGTTGCAGAGACCAATCTGCGCTCCCTACCTTGTGATGCATTCGGTGCATCAATCCTTATGTGTGTTTGTATGAACCCGAGTCCTCGGGTATCGGGCCATGGATATGTGGCTCCATGGGGCCATATGTGTGTTTGTATGCTGGGCATGGTCAGGTGCCCATGTCGCGTCATGCATGATGACGTGGCAAGCCACAGACACGTAAACATGCCGTGGCAAGCAGGGAGGAACGAGAAGTGACTAAAACCCTAGGCCGAAACCTAGGGCCCGAGACTGCGTCCCGGGAAAGGACCGTACCTACATGGAACCTGCTGAGCAGCGACCTAAGACGAATCTCAGACGAGCCAAGTAGGCCATGCTTGTACGGTGTCACTTCTCATTTCTCCCTGCGATACGGCACGCGAGGGTGCCGTAGTGAAGTGTCCTTTACTTTTCAAAGAGCGAACCTACCATTGTAGCAAAATTCGGGCTGTAATGGAAGGGGATTAACGGCTACAATTGGGCGCAATGAAGGGCAAATCATCCGTCCATCCGGAGGGCAAATTGGTGCTGATCATCGGCCCCAGCGGCGTGGGAAAAAGCGTCATCCTCAAAGCGCTCAAGGAGCGCCATCCAAGAGCACATTTCCCGAGGAGCGCGACGACGCGCGGCCGCCGGAAGGGGGAGGGCGATGACCTGTATCACTTCGTGAGTGACGAGCAGTTCGATGCGCTCATAGAGCGCGGTGAGGTTTTGGAATATGCCGTCGTGCATGGCAGAGAGCGCTATGGAACGCTCGTTGAGGAAATCATCCCCGCAATCGAGGAAGGGAAGATTGTTATCCGAGAGGTGGATGTGCAGGGTTTTGACAGCATGCGAAAACATAAATATTTTCGCGATGAGGGATCGGCGTACAGGCTTCAATCGATTTTCATTCTTCCGGAAGACAAGGATCAGCTCATAGATCGGATTACACGGCGCGCACCAATCACCGACGAAGAACTCAAGCGCCGCATCGCAAGCATGGAGAGCGAGCTCGATCATGCGGGCGACTGCGACGTACGGATCGTCAATCGCGAAAAAAAGCTAGAAGGAACGCTTGCGGAAGTGGAGGAGGCGGTGTTTGGTACCCATAACTCCTAACCCTGCCTACGGCAGACAAGCCTAACTCTGCCTACGGCAGGCAAGCCTAGCCCCAACCCTAACCCTAACAATGGCGCGCGCAAAAATTGCATTGCTCTACGTCGGCGGTTCCATAGGAATGAAAGTGAACCAGAAGACCGGCCGCATAGAGCCGCTGGATTCCCTGCATGAAGTGCATAGGTTTTTGCCGGAGCTCCAGAAGGAAGTGGCACTCAAGTTTTATTCCATAGCGAATGTCGGTTCGTCTGAAGTGAAGGTGGAACACTGGGTGCAGATCGCGCGGACTATCGAAGAGCTCTACGAGGAGTTTGACGGGTTCGTGGTCGTCCATGGCACAAATACGATGAGCTACACTGCCTCTGCATTGAGCTTTGCGCTGCAGGGGCTGGGAAAGCCTGTCGTTATGACGGGTGCGCTCATGCCCATAAATGATCTTGCCGGCGACGGGCGTATGAACTTGGTCTTTGCCATCCGCGCCGCGCAAATGGACATTGCCGAAGTGTGTGTTGCGCTGGGGCCGCACGTACTCCGCGGGACGCGCATCATGAAAGTGGAAGCGTCCTTCCTGCAGACCTTTGAGAGCCCCAATTGCGCGCCGATCGTGAACTTCGAGCGCGAGGTGCACATGGCCGACCACCGCATCGTTCGTCGGAAGCGGAGCCTCAGTTGCCGTCCGGAATTCGATGCAAACGTTGTCATGCTTACGGTGTTTCCCGGCATGCCGCAGCGGTTTCTTGATGGTATAGTGGACTTTGAACCCCACGGTATCGTGCTCAGAGCGTACGGCCCCGGCATGCTCTCCGAGGATCTCTTCCCATGGCTCCACAAGGTGACACGAAAGGAAATCCCCGTTGTCATCGTGTCACAAGCATTGCGCGGAAGAATAGATCTCCATCTCTACAGAAAGCAGCTCGTTTTGGAGCAGCTTGGCATTATTTCCGGCAAGGATATGAACTTCGAATGCGCCATCGTCAAACTCATGTGGGCGCTCACGCAAACAAGCACCCCTCGGAGGCTCCGTGACACGTTGGAGAAGAGCTTGGTCGGCGAGATGACAGATTAAGATCCTACCAATTCCGGAAGATTACAAAACTCCGCAAGCCGTCTTGTCTGAAGGTCTTGCAGGACATTGTCTACAGCATCGCTTTGCACATCGATAGTCTGCTGCACTGTATCGCATGTGTCATGAGCGGGGGAGAGTTCCAGACTCCTCTTTCTCCATGTCCTCCTCGTGTTTTTCCATGAGGCGACGCCCGATGACGGAGCCGATGGCACCGCCGATGATCAGACCCGTGATCAGGCGTTTCACGATCGTATCTGCCCGGCACTCGTGCTTTCGACGGCGACTAAATGGCCACATCCCCTCTATTCTATCATCATTTGCAAGAGTAAGCAGCGGTCGATTATACAAAATTTACAGTCCAATTGGCGATTCTCTACAGAGCGATTTCCGGATAGGTTGTAAGGTGCTCTGTGACGATGCCTTCTATCTCCCGAAGTTTTTGAGGACTGCGCGCTTCCATGCAGATAGAGAGCTTGGGTGATGTGTTACTTTTGCGGATTCCCGCCCAGGCATCGTCGCCGAAATCGATGCGGGCGCCGTCTAAGTCATTCACCGGATACGTTTGTTTGAAGTGCGTCGTAATGCGTTCGATGATTGCCGCTTTTTTCTCGTCAGGGCAGTGCGGACGGAGTTCGGAGGTCTGATAGACTTTGGGGAACTCTGCGATGAGCGAGGAGAGAGTGCTTGGCTGTCCGTTATCTGTTTTTTGTGAACGAGAAAGTATCTTGAGCACCCGTAGGGCTGCAACGAGCGCATCATCGAACCCGAAATAATCTTCACCACAAAAAAAGTGTCCGGATTGCTCGCCGCCGAGCGTTGCGCCATGCTTGCGCATGGCGTGTTCCACAAAGGAATGCCCGACTGTCGTCATGATGGGTTTGCCTCCCCAGCCTTTAATTTCCGATGCGAGGGCTCCGGAATTACTGACCGTAAAGATGATGGGAGAGCCGGGATGCCGCTTTAGATGATCGCGTGCAAGGAGCAGCAGCACTTCGTCCGCCGTCCGTATCGTTGCGGTTTCATCGACGAGGCCGAGCCTGTCGCCGTCGCCATCGAAGGCGAGGCCGATATCGGCACCGGTTTCTTTCACCTTTGCCTGCAGGTCTTTGAGCGTTTCTCTGTTGCTTGGGTCGGCTGCGTGGTGGGGGAAGGTACCGTCGGGTTTCACAAAGAGGCCGGTAACGTGAGCACCGCTCCGTAGAAGTGCTTCGTTGTAGACTGGTCCGGCTACACCGTTGCCGAAATCTGCGATCACGTTGAGGCCGTTTCCCGCATCCTTAAAGAGCGTGCTGAGACAATCGAGATAAGGAGTGACAGCATCGGTCTCTTCCAGAGATCCTTCTCCGGAAAGCCAATCCTCTTGAATAACTTTTTTATACAACATTTGCAGGTCGTCACCACTGAAAGACTCTGCACCTCTGGTCTGAAGTTTGATGCCGTTATCTTCCTTCGGGTTATGGCTTGCGGTGATCTGTACGCTGCCATCCAGGTTTCTCTTACAGAGCGTAAAATAATTAAGAGGGCTTGGTGTCTGGCCGATGGAGAGAACGCGGCAGCCGGATGCGAGCAGACCTGTGATCATCGCCTCTTCAAAACCGGGGCCGTGCGTCCGCGCATCGCGCCCCACAGCAACGCTTGGGTGCTCTGTTCCATAGTGCTCACGCAATACTGAACCGAATGCTCTGCCGATACGCACGCAGGCATCTTCTGTAATCTGCGTTCCGGCGAGCCCACGTATGTCGTAGGCGCGGAAGATGTGGGGATCGAGGGAGCTCATATGGCGTATGCTACAAGATCAAATCCGCATGGGCTATACGGCACAAGCTGTACGCTGCTCGTTCGTCTCCGTCTTTCTGCTTGCAGCCCATGCGTAGTAGAGAAACTTCACAAAATCTGCTATAATAGCCCGATATGCAAACAAAGCTCCGTGTTGCGTACTTTACGATGGAAATAGGGCTCCAAGCTCAAATGCCGACCTATGCGGGAGGGCTCGGGATGCTTGCGGGGGACATTATGCGGAGCTCTGCCGATATGGAAGTGCAGGCTGCGTGCATGACCATGCGATGGAGGCACGGGTACATGCGCCAGTATATTAACTCAGACGGTTCCCAACGGTACGAAGATATGGAGTGGGATCCCAAAAAGTACATGGTCAAACGCAGCGAAACGGTTTCGGTAGAGATCGAGCATCGCGCAGTGCACATCGGGTGCTACGAGTACGAGGTCAAAGGTGAATCGGGCGGGAGTGTCCTCGTGTATTTCCTGGATACCGATCTTCCCGAAAACAATCCGCAGGATCGTGAAATCACCAATCACCTCTACGGCGGAGACGGCTTCATGCGCTTAAAGCAAGAGGTGGTCCTCGGCATCGGAGGCGTCAAGATGCTCCGAGCACTCGGGTACTTTGATATCGGAACGTTCCATATGAATGAAGGACATGCGGCGTTTTTGACACTCGAACTCCTCCGCGAGCGGGACTGGAGCAATGAACGCGTCCGCTCTTCCTGTGCGTTCACCACCCATACGCCCGTGAAAGCCGGTCATGATGTGTTTCCGTATGATATGGCGTACGCGGTAGTGGGGGATCAGCTTCCGTGGCACATCCGCGAAATTGCCGGGCAGAACGCACTCTCCATGACGCAGCTTGCGCTCGCGCTCAGTCACTATACCTGCGGGGTGAGTCGTATTCACTCCATGGTATCCGGAGAAATGTTTCCCGGTCACGATATCGATTTTATTACGAATGGCGTGCACCACTGCACATGGGCATCTCCGGAAATGCAGCGCCTCTTTGATACCTTCTGCAAGGGCTGGAAGCAAGATCCGAATATTCTTCAACGATCAGTAAATTCCATCCCAGATGGCAAGCTCTGGACGGCACATCAGTCGGCAAAGAGACGGCTTATAGAGGAAGTAAATAAGCATGCTACGGAACCGTTTAACGAGCATCACCTCACGATCGCCGCCGCGCGTCGTGTTGTTTCCTATAAGCGTCCGGAACTTCTGTATACAAACCTCATGCGTCTGAAAGAAGTCTGTTGCGGTCGCGTGCAGATCATACACGCAGGGAATGCACATCCGAGTGATGCATTCGGACAGGGCGTCATCAAACGCATGATTGAGCGGAGCAGGGAACTGAAAGACTGCGTCCGTATCGTCTACCTGGAAAACTACAATCCGGATCTCGCAAAGCTCCTCGTCGCGGGTGCGGATGTTTGGCTGAATACGCCCATGCGTCTTCATGAGGCATCGGGAACGTCGGGGATGAAGGCCGCTCTGAACGGCGTGCTCAATGTTTCCACGCTCGATGGCTGGTGGATAGAAGCGTACGGCAGAGACTATGAATCCGGTTGGAGGATCGGGCCGCTCGCTGGAGCGGTTCCCCAAGAGGAGCACCGCAAGGTGGATGCGGAAGACCTCTATACGCAGCTGCAGTATGAGGTGATTCCGGAGTACTATTACAAAGATCACGTTCGCTGGGTTCGCCGCATGAAGAACTCAATCGCATTGCTGGGATACTTCAATACACACCGCTGTGTACGGGAATACTTGGAGAAAGCGTGGTGTCGTTAGCTTCGTTAGCTGCTAAGCAGCTATAATCGTCCCATACACTCCTTCCGCATCGTCGGCATCCTCAATGTCACGCCCGATTCGTACTATGACGGCGGAAAATTCACGCACATCGATTCTGCTCTTTTCAGGGCGGGGGAGCTCTTGCAGGAAGGCGCGGACATCATCGAAATCGGCGGCCAGTCCACGGGGCCGGGATCGAAGGATGTACCTGTAGCAGAGGAACTCCGTCGAACGATTCCGGTGATCGATGCGATTGCATCCGCCTTCCCCAATGCAGATCTTTCCATCGATACGTTCCATGCGCAGGTGGCGCACGAAGCAATCGCCCACGGGGCCACCATGGTCAATGATGTGACGGCGGGAAGAGGGGATCTGAGCATGTTTGAAGCACTTGCAAAGCTCGGCGTACCCGTTGTTCTCATGTATGCAAAGGATCATAGTGCTCGTACAACCATGGAAGAGAGGGAGTACGAGGATGTCATAGAGACGATTGCTTCGTTTCTCAAAGGTCGCATGGAGGCGGCCGAAGCGGCGGGGATTGCACGAAGCCGCCTGATCATTGATCCGGGGCTGGGGCATTTCCTTTCGGCTAATACACAGTACTCGTTTGAAGTGATTGCCCGCCTTGCGGAACTCAAAAACCTTGCGCCGATTTTTCTGAGCCCTTCGCGAAAATCTTTTTTGGCAGGTTCGGAGTGTCTTCCACCGGAGGATAGGTTGCCTGCGACGATCGTTGCTTCTGGCGTGGCGGTCAAAAACGGCGCGACATACATCCGCACCCACGATTGCAGAGCCGTACGCAGGGGATGCGAAGCGGCGCTTCGCATGTAAGTGGCTTAGAAAATTCCGTCCGTGAGAATCGCAAGCAACCCCGAGATCACCAGCATGAAGATGAGTCCGAATGAAACGCTGATGATGACCTGTTTCGCTTTCTGCGCGCGGTTTTCATCTGCGAGGTTGGTGATCAGGTAGATCCCCGATCCCGCGATGACGATTACCGCTATGAATGCGGCAAAGCCGACTATGGTAAAGAGCACTTTTACAGCGGGGGTTATGATGCCCGTTGGGTTTCCGTCTATGACTGCATTTGCGAGAATGGTTTTGATCGCAATGATTAATATGCCCGTCAGCACAGAGAGCACCGCTTTGCGAAATGCGTCGTTGCCCTTTTCCCCGCCGTAGTCGACGACGGCTTTAATCCCGTACACGATCATGGTGATGATCGCGATGATCGCCACGGGTGTCTCCATGAAGCTTATAAAGCCAATCACTTCCGTGGAGAGGATCGCCGTTCCCCCAGGTACGTCCGGACCAAGGTCGAAATCGAGAGCGGTGGTATATGCCACCGCAAATTTCTGTGCGACATTTGCGAGGACAATGCCGATGAGCGCCATCACTACCACCTTTCTGGCGTTTGATATGCGGTTCTCATCTTGGGCGACCACTGCAAGCATGCCCGCGATCACGATCACGAGAACCGCAATGCCGTTTATAAACGGCATTGCGCTCTCTGCTAGAAGGACCGCTATATCGCCATATCCTCCGCTCGCGACATTGTCGAGGTCTCCCCCCACGAACGTAGCGGCATCCGTGCCCAGAAATTGCGCCTTTGCAGTTCCTGCAGAGAAGAGCGCTGTACCTCTAGTTACGCTTGGCACTATTCCTACGAGCGCCGAAAGAAGAGGGGGAAGCATCATCTATGTGTTAGGAGCCTGAAAGGTCAAACGGATGAGTGCCAGCGACATCATGGTGACTGCAAGTACGATGAATGCCGTAATGATGATCTTCTTTGCCTTGTCCTTGTTTTGTTCATTGACGGCCAGAACCAGCCAGAGGCCTGCGACAAAGAGTGCGATGACCGCAAAGGCACCGAGAATGGTACCGAGGAAGTTTGCGATACCGATGGCCTCGGAGTTGATGATGCCGACATTCACTCCTGTGAATGCAGATACGATGCGATCTGCCAGTATTACGATAGCTGCTCCCACCATACCGTAGATAAATTGCTTCTTTGCTTTCTCGGTCTGGCTGTCATCCTGGGACGAAACGAGACGGTAGCCTTGGTAGAATATGTTGAAGACCAGTGCAGTGAAGAGGAGTGCGCGGAAGGTGTTTATGACGCCAGTGATAATAAAATTCCCCTTCACCTGGTTTACGAGCTGCCCCTCAACGGCGAAGGTATCTGCAAAGACAAACGCGCCTCCGGCGAGCATGGTGCCTATCATGGCAAACGCGTAGGATTTATACACTTCACCTACCGTACTTTCGTTATCGGATCCGCCAATCAGCTTAAATCCGTACCAGACAAGCATGGCAACAAGCACGCCTCCGAAGGCTACTTTTGCTCCACGTATGAGAATATTGGCTAAGTATGCATCCGCAGCCCCGCCCGGGCAGGCAAGTACCCCCAGAGGACAGGGGTTTATACCCTGTGCAAGTGCCGAAAGAGGGAGGAATGTGCCGAGGAGGAGCCCGGCGATTCCTGCGGTCAAGAGAGGCATAATCATTTTATTATAGCAGATTTTTGTATCGGTTGCCATTTTGAGGTATCATCAACTCGATGTCCTACAGTGGTGTCACGAGCAGGCCGTTAACGCTTGGAAAGAGCGTAGAAGCGGAGGTGTATATGCTCTTCGCTGTCGCGCTTGGTTTGACAAGTACAGGAATATTTGTTGGAATACAATATTCAACGGCTCTTCTTGGGAGCGGCATTCAGGTGGTGTTTCTTATTGCTGAGCTCATTCTTATTTTTACCTCTAGGCTCTGGGTGGATAAAACTCCGTTGAATTATCTTCTGTTCGGTCTGTTTCCGGTGCTTTCTGGCATCACTATAACGCCGTATGTGCTCTCTATTCTCGCAGGATATGCCAATGGAGGAGTGATTCTCATGAATGCATTTCTCGCAACGGTGTGTATGGCAGGTGCCTCGGCCGTCTTTGCGAAGGTCACGCACTGGAACCTCGGTTTCCTTGGCAGGGCGCTGTTCTTCGGGCTTCTCGGTCTTATCGCGCTCGGTATTCTCCAGATCTTCGTCCCTGCATTTGCTTCCACGCAAATGGAGCTTCTCATATCGGGAGGAGGCGTGCTCTTTTTTGCGGTATTCACTGCGTATGACATACAGCGCATTGCGCAACTTTCACGTACGGGAGCAAGCCCCTTCTTACTAGCACTCAGTCTTTACCTCGATATCTTCAACATGTTTCTCTACGTGCTTAGGTTCATGCTCGCGATCTATGGGAATAGACGATGAGAAAAAGTGCAGTCGCATCATTTCCACCCCCGCGCTTTTAGTGCTGCAAGCGCTGCGGCTGTTTCCGCTCTCTGCTTACTGTTTCCTTCCCCCTCCGCGATCTTCTCTTCTCCTATAAACGCTCCGCAGGTGAACGTTTTATCGTGGTCGGGGCCCACATGCCCAAGCACCTCGTAGTGCGGCGTGATGCCGGTGGTTTCCTGGACTTTCTCCTGGAAGAGGCTTTTCTCGTCTCTGTCCTTCCCTTCTGCGAGGATCTCCTGGAGTCTTTTCAGAATAAATTCATTGCAGAACATCTGCACCTTCTCAAAACCTTGGTCTAAATAGAGTGCTCCGATCAATGCTTCCAAGGCGTTTGCCATCGTGGAATCTTTTCTCCGACCCCCGCTTCGTTCTTCGCCCCGGCTTAAGTACATGTAATCACCCAGGCGAATATCACCTGCAACAGATGCAAGATTTTGGCCGTTGACAAGCGCAGAACGCATATTCGTCATTTCCCCTTCCGTTTTCTCTCCCATGCGAAACAGGTACTCCGTCGCCACGAGTTCGAGCACCGCATCACCGAGAAACTCCAGCCGTTCGTTGTGCCCAAGCGAGCGCGATTGTCGGACGGCACTCCTGTGGGTGAGTGCCTGAGCAAGCAATGCTTTGTTGCGAAAGCGAACGCCGATGATCTTCTCTAGGCCGGCGTAGGTCGGTTGCGTCATGTCCCTATGATAGGGCTAGGGCTAGGGTTAGGGATAGGGTTTTTTTATATTGCCAAATTCCATTCCTTGCCAAATTCCATTCCCAACCCCAACCCTATCCCCAACCC
>CAYJSJ010000003.1:40929-52997 GCA_964373065.1 uncultured Candidatus Peribacteria bacterium | reverse complement strand
CCAAATTCCATTCCTTGCCAAATTCCATTCCCAACCCCAACCCTATCCCCAACCCTATCCCCAACCCCAACCCTATCTATGTGCAATCGCATTCAGCACCCCATTCACAAATTTCGCCGTCTCCTCGCTCCCGTATTCTTTGGCGATCTCTATGCACTCATTCATCACCACAGCCGGAGGCGCGTCGTTACCGTAGAGGAGCTCATAGGCTCCGAGGAGCAAGACGGGGCGGGCGATAGGGTCCATGCGTTCAAACGTCCACTCGGGGGCATGTTTCTCGATGGCGCTCCGCAAATCAGCTTCTTTCGCTATGGTTCCTTCCAGCAGAGACGATGCGAAGACCGTGTCCGCATCGCCGAGCTCTGCGAGACTAGCAGAGAGACAAGCAGGTGCGTCCACCGTTCGGTGCCCCCTCTGAAAGAGTACCTGCATCACTGCGATCCGGGATTGGTGGCGTTTCGGGGGCATAGGAGAAGTGTTAAATTTCGCTTTCAGATTTCTTCTAGGCCTTGATCCTCGTAATTCCTTTCAGAGACTTACTCTTTGCACGCTTCGGTTCTGCCTTCACAGAAAACGGGGAATTCATCCGATTGTAGAGTTTGCGCATACGCTTGCGACGGTATTCCCCGTATTGCGCCCTTCCGGAGCTTTTCGCGCGCCGCTTTTTTGGGGTTGGTCTCTTGGACATTTGCTAGGAATGGAAGGGAATGCTTCGTGGTGGTAAGGGTGACCGGGGGCAGAGTTAACCCATCTTAATTTCGATGTCGACGCCGCTTGGCAGGCTTAAGCTCTGCAAGCTTTCAATGGTTTTAAACGTTGTCTCAGACAAATCGATAAGCCTTCTATGGATGCGCATTTCGTACTGATCGCGGGCGTCTTTGTGTTTGAATGTGCTCTTTTGCACGGTGAACTTGCGAATCTTTGTCGGAAGAGGAGTGGGGCCGTGGACAACGGCACCGCTCCGCTCTGCTGTTTCTGTGATTTTTCCGGCTGCTTCATCGAGGACAATATGGTCGAAAGCACTCAGGCGAATGCGAATCGATTCGACTTTCCGTGCTTCACCTTTGGATTTCTTGGACGCCCCCTGTACGGCAGACTCCGCAATGTCCTTTGCAGATCCGGTGCCTGCCGCTGTCTTTTTTGCTGTCTTCTTTGTCGGAGCGGCACTCGATGCTTTTCTGGCGGAGGACATGGACAGAGGGGGAGAAAGAACGGGGAGAAAGCCACAGGCCTCTATTATTTCAAGATTTTCGTCACGACACCTGCACCGACGGTCCTGCCACCTTCGCGAATGGCGAAGCGAGTGCCTTCATCCATGGCGATAGGAGCACCGAGCGTCACCGTAAATTTCACATTGTCGCCCGGCATCACCATTTCGACATTCGCCGCAAGCTCCACCGTACCCGTCACGTCTGTCGTGCGGATGTAAAATTGCGGCTTGTACCCTTTGAAGAACGGTGTGTGGCGGCCTCCTTCTTCTTTGGTGAGGATGTACACTTCGGAATCGAAGTGCGTGTGCGGCGTAATGGAGCCGGCCTTTGCAAGCACCTGACCGCGCTGGATTTCCTCGCGCTCAATGCCACGGAGCAGCAGACCGACGTTATCGCCGGCCAAGCCTTCATCCAGAAGTTTGTGGAACATTTCAACGCCCGTAACGACCACTTTGCGAGTATCCTTGATACCTACGAGTTCCACTTCGTCGTTCACTTTCACTTTGCCTTGGTCGATGCGTCCCGTCGCGACCGTACCGCGCCCCTTGATGGAGAACACGTCTTCCACGGACATCAGGAACGGTTTGTCGAGCTCGCGCTTCGGCTCGGGGATGTGCGTATCGAGGGCTTCGAGGAGTTCCTTGAGCTTACCGATCTGTTCGGCATCGCCTTCGAGTGCTTTGAGTGCGGATCCTTTGATGATCGGCGTCTTGTTGCCTGGGAATTCGTACTTGTTTAAAAGTTCGCGGATTTCCACTTCCACCAATTCCAGAAGTTCCTGATCGGTCACCATATCTATCTTATTCAGAAACACCACGATATAGGGGACGTTCACTTGGCGGGCAAGAAGAATGTGTTCCCGTGTCTGGGGCATAGGGCCGTCGGCCGCGGAAACGACGAGGATAGCACCGTCCATCTGGGCGGCACCCGTGATCATGTTTTTCACGTAGTCGGCATGTCCCGGACAGTCGACGTGCGCATAGTGGCGCTTCGTGCTCTCGTACTCGACGTGCGAGGTGGAGATCGTAATGCCGCGCTCGCGTTCTTCGGGGGCGTTATCGATCTGTGCAAATCCCTTCTTTTCCCCATCTGGAGAGAAATTCATAGAAAGCGCCGCTGTAAGCGTCGTCTTCCCGTGGTCGACGTGTCCTATGGTACCTACGTTGACGTGAGGCTTATTCCGGTTGAATTTTTTACTATCAGCCATGTTCAAGAAAGGAAAATGTGCAAAACGAAGAGAGGTTACCCTCACTGCGCCGCAAAAGTCTAGGGAGACTCTCAAAAAGAGTCAAGAAAATCCCTACGTTGCAAGCATCCCCTTACTTTGCAGATCCACCATCTCCTTATAATAGGGGCATGTACTGAGGAGTTCTTCATGTGGCGCGCATGCAATCAGGCTCCCTTGCTCGAGTACTGCGATGCGGTTGCAGGAACGAACGGTGGAGAGCCTGTGGGCGATGATGATTGCCGTGCGGTTATGCAGCAGGGTCTCCAGTGCTTGCTGTATATAACGCTCCGAGACGGAGTCTAAGCTGCTGGTTGCTTCATCGAGAATGAGGATCGGTTTATCGGCGAGTATGGCCCTAGCGATGGCAACGCGTTGGCGCTCTCCGCCGGAAAGCTTGATGCCCCGTTCGCCGACGAGCGTTGCGTACCCCTGTGGAAGGTTTGCTATGAATTCATGGGCTTTGGCGAGCTTCGCCGCCCGTTCGATCTGCTTATAGGTCGCTTCCGGCTTTGCATACGAAATGTTTTCCGCGATCGTCCTATGAAAGAGAATGGGATCTTGGGGAACGAGACTCATGGAGTTTCTCAGGCTTTCCTGCGTTACTGCGGCGATATCCTGTCCGTCTATCCGTATGCTTCCGCCAGTCGGCTCGTAGAGACGCAGGATCAGCTTGGTGAGCGTGCTTTTTCCGGATCCCGAATGTCCCACGAGCGCTACCTTCTCCCGCGGAGCGATCGACAAACCAAAATCCGTGAAGAGAGGACTTTTAGCAGTATCGTAATGGAAGTGAATGTTACGGAATTCGATCATTGCTTCCGCAACGCGGAGCACTCTGGCATCCGGTCTGTCCTTTATTTCTACGTTCGTAGTTGCGAGTCCCACCATTTCCTCGCAATTACTGATGCCATGCAGGTAGTAGCGAATATTATTGCCGATCTGGCGCATGTATCCCCACATGAGTCCCATATAAAACGTCATCATGACGACACTTCCCCCACTGAGCGTCCCCTTAAACCAGAGGTTGAGAGCCAGGAGAACCAGCGACAGTTCAATCGCCAGAAGCGCAATCGATTGAATCCACGCAAACACAGTGGCATACCGCCATGACTTTAGTACTTTGTTCCTCCATACGGATACTTGTTCGTGGTGCCGCTCGTCTTCGTATTGGAATCTTGCGAATGTACTCACGAGAGAGTTGCCTGCTATCGCATCCACCATGTTGGCAGTAACGCGGGTATCCTGGCTATCCGCATCACGGAAAAGCTTGCCGAGGATGAGATTGAGCCAGATCGAAAGCACGCAGTAGAGGGCGATTCCCGTAAACATTGTCAGTCCTATAATCGGGAAAAGTTTCGTGAGAATTCCGGTGAGAATCGTCACAAAGAGGAATGCGGGTATAATATCGAACCAAAGTCTATCCATAATGGTCTCGACACTATCGACGCCGCGCCCGATTTTCCGTGCGGTTGCACCGGCGAACGTGTTGATGTGGAACTTTGTTGAGAGCCGTTGCACATGGCCAAATACATCCGAAAACATGGCCTGCATCATGCGCATTTCCACGGTGCTGAGCATGAAGGCTGCTACTTCGCGTGTGGTGATGCCCGCACCGGCACATGCGAGTCCTATGACGAAATAACGCACTGCTTGGCCGTAGGTAAGGGGATCCCGCGTACGCTCGGAAATGACGTCAATCGCTTGGCGATAGAACCAAGGTTGCAAAAGGTGAAAGACTGTAGAGGCAATCGCGAGGAGCAACATGGCACTGAGCCACGGCAGATTCCTCCGAGCGTAACGCCAGATATAGGAGATGACTGCGGTGTGTCCGTGCGTTGCCATATATACATTCAAACGGAAAAAAGCTCATAGTGTTGCGAAAAAAGTCATGTATTATCTTTACACTTTCGCCTCGACTGCCGTAAGTCTCCCATCGTATGTGTCGATGATGTGCATGAATGTGAGCTGATTGCGGTCTACTTTGAAAGTAAAATTCTTCAAATCCTTTTCGAGCGTAGTAAAACGCTTAGTTACATCCTGAACATCCTTACCCAAAGCAGTAATTTCTACTTTGAAATCCTCCTTAAGTTCTCTGCTCACGCAGGCCATTTCCTCAAGCATGATTCTCAGAATTTCTCTGTTGCTTAGGTCATCGAATGCCGATTCTTCATCATCATTTTGCATAGGGAATCATCGTATTTCTTCTCTGCAGCCTCTACAAGTGCGAATGTTCATTTCAAAGAACTTGTAGTGTCTTTTTATTTTATAGAAGCCAAATAGTACATTCCCTGTTCAAGGAGAACGCCTTCGATATACTGGAGTGCATGAGGAAGTCTGAGCGCGTACCTATGTTCGTTGCAGAGATCTGGAAGTGGTACGCGTGTCACAAACGCGAACTTCCGTGGCGCGATATACGAATGGAATCAGACATGGAGCGTGCGTACCGCGTGCTCGTATCGGAGGTGATGCTCCAGCAGACACAAGTGAGCCGAATAAAAATTGTATACAAGGATTTCCTTAAGCGCTTCCCGTCCATTGCAGATCTTGCACAAGCTTCCAATCGGGATGTCCTCTTGGCGTGGAGGGGTATGGGGTATAACAATCGCGCACTGCGTCTCCGCGATGCAGCAAAAAGTATTGTCTGTAACCGACAACCGACAACCAAGCACTTCTTCCCGACGGCTGTGGATGACCTGAAAGCGATTCCCGGCATCGGTCACTACACAGCCGCTGCCATCCGGAACTTTGCGTTTAATCTTCCGACGCCGTGCCTCGATACCAATATCCGCCGCATCCTTCATCGCGTGTTTATTGGTCCGGAAAACGCCGACGGGTCGTGGAAGAAGGATGATCGATACCTTTTAAGACTTGCAGAGGAGGTTCTTTTGAATGCATTGAGAAGTGGAGATGCTCGCAACTGGCATGCAGCGCTCATGGATTTTGGTTCGCTCGTTTGCACCAAACGTCACCCCCGCTGGGACATCTGCCCCCTTACGAAAGCCGGCATCATGAAGGCCGCCTATAAGACCCCAACCCCATCCCCAACCCCAAAAAAAGAGCCCGGCCGCATGGTGGGACAGAAGTTCGTTCCCAATCGCATTGTGCGCGGAAAGATCATCGAGGAACTGCGCGATAGCCCCGCAGGGCTCACGCAAGAGGAGATCGGCAAGCGTGTCTGTATAGATTGGCATGCGTCGCATCGGGTGTGGTTACGAGACATCATAGAAGCACTCAAGCGTGATCACCTGATTGCCATGCGTAGAGGCACAGTGAAACTCGCCCGGTAATTTCAGAAATTATTTCTCCATATGTATGCGTCGCTGCCGCAGGGTAAATATCAAAACGCCTATGGCGATGAGCGAGAAAAAAACCACCCATATCCAGAGGCGACGTGCGGGAGCTTCTTCTTCCATAGCATTCGCCGGACCGATGATAGGAGTATCTGTATTGTCGGGTGACGAAGCGTTTGCGGCGACGACAGAGGACGAGGACACTTGGGAAGCAGGTGCCGTGCCGGTTCGAGGGGATGGGGAATGTTTGCTGAATACGGCCAGCGGTGAGGCAAAAGGGCGCTCCACGATTTCTGCTGCACGCAGAGGATCCGTAAATGCGGGAGGATTTTTAGATGCGATACCCGTAGAAAACGTTCGAGCGAGAGCAGCGGATTTTTCGGCTGTTTTACGGCGCGCAAGAAAGTATGCGAGTGGGTCTACGTTTTCGTGAAAGAACATGCCATACGCGATGGAATTATCTGCAGTATGCGACACGATGAGCGCGTGCATATCCGGGAGAAAATAGAGCGATTCCGTCGCTCCTCCCATAGTGAGTGCAGGATCTTTGATCGTTGCGATTTTCACCGCGTTCCCAAGGAACATGCAGTCGGGACCGACGATGCTTTTCAGCGCCCCCTTCCGCGGGAGGAAGAGATTGAAGACGAGGAAGATGCCGCGCGTACGCTCATCGAGCGCCAGGAGTTTTTTGCACTCGGCATGTTCCATATCCAGTGCCATGCGTTGCATTTCAGGATCCGGTATAACAGGTGTGGTTTTGGAAACGTTCATGCGGATAGGAGCGTTACCGAGGTTTTCGAGGACATGGGCGGAAACGCCAGTTGTACTGCAAAGCAATACAAGGGCAATCGATACATTGAATACGAATCGACGCATACGTGCAGTATAGTGTCGCCTATTGCTTCGCGCTACTGTGCGGGCGGAGCAGTGAGCGCGTGTTCCAAGCGTTTGGAGGATTGTTCCGGTGTCTGCGGGTTTTCGGGCGTGGGAGGCATCTTTTGCACGGGTGCTTGGGAGGGAGCCGATTTCTTGCGGGCGAAGAAGTAGAGCAGAGCTCCGACACTAAGCCCCACGGCAGCCATGAGATATTTGATGCGTCCAAGGAGGACCCCTACTGGAGAGGATTGCTTAGCCGCCGGCTTTGTCTCTTGCGTAGTTTCAGGCGCATCGGGGACGAGGTTTTCTTCCGGAGTTTCAGATTCCTGAAGAAGCTCCGGATCCGTTTGTTCCAAAGCCGGCACCGCTTCCTCCTCTTGCTGCAGTGCATCCTCAAAAATATCCGATGGAGCAGGCATTGCTTTCTCGCGCGTTTCTATGGATTCCCCGGATCGATAAAATTTCTGCAGTGGGGCAGAGGAAGGTTCGGACGTATCGGCTTTTGGCTCCGGAGTTGCTTCTGCATCGCTCTCTGCTTCAGGCAGATCGAATGGGTTTTCTCCGGGTGCACTTTCCTCCGGTTCCTCTGCTTGCGGTTCGGTGCGCTCTGTGCTTGGGGGTAGCTCCGGTATTACGAGATCGGTAAAAACTTCGTTTGGAGCAAGGTATGCGCGCGTCACCGCAGTGGTCAGGAGAATTGCAACGGCCGATAGGATCAGATGTCCTGTACGCATATTTTACGATTGATAGAGCGTGGATTTCACGGATGTTTTACTGAATTCTATCCAATCAAATACGGCATTCGTCGCTTGATCTCGGTCATACCAGCGGATGTGGGAGGAATCTTTTCCCGTGCCGAACACCTTTCCGGGAACGGTTATGTTCTCTATGCTCACATGGAGAGCAGAAGATTTTCCACTTGCCGATGCGATATTCGGGTTAAAAATATCTGCCTCGAGAACGAAGAGAAGCGCGGCGTTCTCTTTGATTTCCGTATTGACGATGCCTGCCTTCAGATCGCTGCAACGGACGAGGAATATTCCACTTATTTTATCGGATCCGAACTCTTCGCCACTGAGGTAGTGCGGGGAGCAAAATACTTTCTTTCCCGTGTTCGATTTTTCATAAAGAGAGAAGCTCGATGCGCTCAGTGCGACGTTTGTCGCGTTCACGGTGAACACGATTCCATCGATAATTGCTCGGTGTTCCGCACGTGGAACGCCGGTCTGGGGAATCGCCGTGAAACGGAATTGGCCGATGCCAGCGATGCCTGTAGGTACGGCCGTACCGTTTGCGTCGGGGTTTGCGTTTTTGATAGAAAAACTAAATTGCGGAGATGCCGGAGAAGAAGAAATCGATTGTGATGCGGCGGAGATGGAGCCGCTTCTCGCACAATCCGCATCGGACGCGCAGCCATTGGCCCCTTCTCCAAGGACGGTGACGCACTGCGTTTCCATACAGGCAGTATGGGTGCGTTCAACGATCGAGCTTACAGAGCTGGAAGAAGCAGAGCTTGTTTCTCCTTTCGGAAGCGTGGGTATGAGCAGCCTGCAGATGTTTTTGTTGCATGTGAAACCTGTTCGAGCACGACATTCATCAGAGCAGCCTTCCACACCGTCACACGTTTCCTCTCCATTCAATATGCCATCGCCGCAGATTGTAGGAAGGAAGATGCCTTTTGAGCACTGGAACTCTAGATCACGTTCCGTCATCAGGTAGTACCGTTCTCCCTCCTCCACTCCATTGAGCGTATTGAGGCTTGTAAATTGCGGGTTCGCCGCGAGTTCACCTGGGGAGATAAAGAATCGCCCCGCAAACGGCGGCTCGTTTCCTGTAAATTCGTACATCCAGAGGCGGGTATCTTTCAACAGATCGGTATGGATCTCCTTACGGTCGCTTTGCCTGCCGCACGAGAAGAAGTTATGGGTGTCTTTCCGGAGCGTGATGCCTTTTTCCGCATCCGAAGGACTGAATTCTGCGACGGGAGTTTCGCTTGATGATACCTGTCCATACAGGGGATTTCCGCTTCCGAGAGAGGGGATGAGTATGCGCTCTCGCACGGGGGAAGAGAGCGTTTGCGTCAAAAACGCAGCACTGGTGCCGAAGGCGATCAGGGCGAACGCGGATGCACCGATGGTCCGAAGGCGATTGAGCATTAAAGTATGTGTTTGAAACAAAGTCAGGTTCTACTGATTTCCAAACCCTTTGCATTTCTCCTGCCAATCGAACATGCCATGGCGTTTGCCATCATTTTGCACTCCGAGCGGCTTATCGTAGAAGATCTTCGGAAATTTGACTGCAATTTTTGCTGCGTCAGCGGAAAGCAACGGAGTACCTCCCCACTTGTGGAGCGTACTGCCCATATTCAAGGTGCTTCCTGTGTGGAGAAAGTACCAAGTTCCGTTATTTTCTTGGAACCATTTCTCATTCATCTTTCCCCAGTTATACGAGAGATTCACATTGTATTTAAATTTAAGACTGGCTGCGGCAGGGTCGACGATCTCGCAGGCAGTAAAATTCGACGCAGATGCAGCGGAACTTGAGCTGGTGCTTAAGCTTGGAATTGAGCTGATGCTGGAACTTGAGCTGATGCTGGAACTTGCGCTTGAGAGTTTCTCTGCACAATCCGCATCGGACGCGCAGCCATTGCTTCCCTCTCCAAGGACTATGACGCACTGCGCTTCCATACATGCGGTATGTTCAGCGAGAGGGGCAGAGCTCGAAGAAGTGGCGCTAAGGCCGATGCTTGGCAGTGCGGGGATTAGCAGCTTGCACGTACTCGGTTCTCCTTCGCACCCGTAGCCACTTTCCTTTGTACAGGTTGCACTGCAGCCATCGCCACCCGAAAGATTGCCATCGTCGCAGCGTTCATTTCCGGAAATTTTTCCGTCGCCACAGATAGTACAGTCCTCAGCGCACTGGCCATTACCCTCTCCATCTTGGCAGATGCCGTCGCCGCAGAATGCGGGAAGCGAAAGTCCTGCAGTGCAGCTAAACTGAAGATTACGTTCACTCATGACGAGTTGGCTCCTCCCGTTGCGGAATTCTTTGAGGGTATTTTTATCAATCAAATCCGATTCTTGCAGAACTTGATTAGAAAAGAAGAACTCCCCGTCCTGCGTCCCCTTCTTTATACGTTTCGTGGCGGGATCGTATTCCTCGTTACCCGAGTACTCGTAGACCCAGAAGCGCACATTTTTGGAGAGCCGTTCATCTTCGGTGATCTTCGGGTTCGTCGTCTTCTCGCAGAACACACCGTTGAAAATGTTTACGACAGTATCCCCCTGCAGCGAAATTTCTTCATTCGCTTTCGGGTAATGAGCAATACCCACTTCGCCGGTCGAGACTAATTGTCCCAGCAAAGCATTCTGCGTTCCGAGAGTAGGAATAAGGAGTGGAGGTGCTTGATTCGGAGAAAATAATGTGTAGATGGCCGCAGCACTCACGCTGACGGCGATCAGGGCAAAGGTAGAAGCACTCAGTATCTGCAGACGATTCGTCATAGGAAGCTATCGGAATAATTCTCTTTATTATAGCGTTTTTGCGATAAAAACACAACGTGGTCAGCTCGCCTGCCACGTAAGCGTACGCTTACGTGGCCTGCTGTTCCACCCTTCGCTCTCGGATGACATTTACTTTGATGACGCCCGGATAGGTGAGTTCGCTTTCGATTTTCTGCGCGATATCTTTGGCGAGTTTCTCTTGACCGAGATCATCGATCTTTTTCGTATCCACGTAGACGCGGATTTCGCGCCCCGCAGAAATGGCGAACGCGCGCTGCACCCCTTCAAAACTCTTTGCCGCCTCTTCAAGTTCCTTCAATCTCTTTATATAGGCTTCGATCGATTCCCTGCGCGCCCCCGGTCGCGCGCCCGAGATGGCATCTGCTGCTGCCACCACGAACGCCTCTGCGCTTGCGATGGGGATGTCTTCATGGTGCGCGGCGACACAGTGGAGGACCTCCGGGCGGATCTTGAACTTCTTGCAGATTTCCACGCCGATCTCCACGTGCGTTCCGGAAACCTCGTGGTCGAGTGCTTTCCCGATGTCATGCATCAGGCAGCCTTCCACCACGATCTGGGGATCTGCTCCGATCTCTTCGGCCATTGCGCGGCCGATGTGCGCCATTTCCACCGAGTGCTTGAGAATATTTTGGCCGTAGCTGGTGCGAAACCGCAGGCGTCCGATGATCTTTAAAAGTTCCGGAGGGTACCCCGTGATGCCGAGTTCTTCTACCGCGCGATTGCCGAATTCCGACATCATCTTGCCGACTTCCTTCTTCATTTTGTCGACGACTTCCTCGATCCTCGCAGGCTGGATGCGTCCGTCTTTGATCAGTTTTTCCATGGAGAGTTTCGCGACGTACCTGCGTGCAAGATCGTAGCCGGAGATCACGATGGCTTCCGGCGTATCATCGATGATGATATCCACGCCCGTCGCCGCCTCGAATGCGGTGATGTTTCTGCCCTCCTTACCGATGATCTTTCCTTTTATATCGTCGCTCGGGAGCGCAACGATGGTGGATGTCGATTCCGTCGCGACTTCCGAAGCGTAGCGCTGCATGGCTTCCGCCATGATGTTTTTTGCCTTCTCTTCGTACTCCTCTTCCATTCCCTGTTTTTTGAGTTTCACCTGCTCGGCAAAAAACCCCGAGAACTCCGTTTCGATTTCTTCCAGGAGTTGATCCTTGGCTTCCTTTTGGGAAAGCTGCGCTATGGTCTCGAGAGCTTCACGATGCTTGGCGGCAGAGTCGCTGAGCTCGGTCTTGAGCTCCTTCACCTTCTCTTGCTCTGCGGTAACGACTCCGCGCTGGCGCTCCACTTCGCGTACTTTTTCATCCAATTGTTTTTCCTTTTCTTCGAGGCGCGTCTGCTGCTCCGTGAGCTTGCGTTCAATGGCCCCCGCTTCGATCTTGGCTTCGGAGACTATTTCCTTGGCCGTCGACCGCGCCTCGGCTTCTGCGGATTTTATGGCATTCTTTGCCTCCGTCACTTTGCTTTCCGTAGTGCGGAGTTCGCGCTCCTTTTCTGCAATTTGCAGTTGCAGCTTTTCGGTGATGTGGCGGTTTTTTGAAAACCAAAAAAATCCTACGAGGAGCCCGAGGCCGAATCCTCCCAAAAGTCCGACGAATACGATGATGTATGCAGTGTCCATGGTGGTAGTCAGAAGGTGCTAAAGCGCTTCCGACACTCAGGCGAATAAGGAGATTCCGCTCACTGATTACGTACGTGGATCGCGAGCGATTGCATGTGACCTTCAGGTGTGTGGAATCAAATAGGAGAACCGTCCTGCGGTAACCTTCCCTCATTCAAGAGTGACAGAAGCTGTCTCCTGCATCATAGACGAAGTTCTGCGGTAAGGCGAATATTTTCGTGGGTTAAAAAGGTTTGGTTGTAGGGTGACTGTTACCGGTTGTCAGTTGTCAGTTGTCAGTTACCGGTTGTCGGCTTGCCCCGCGAAGTCAGC
>CAYJSJ010000003.1:39210-40829 GCA_964373065.1 uncultured Candidatus Peribacteria bacterium | reverse complement strand
GTTGTCAGTTGTCAGTTGTCAGTTACCGGTTGTCGGCTTGCCCCGCGAAGTCAGCGTTAGGATGATGAAGTGGGGTTGCAGGTTGGTGTGCCGTGCCGTTCCGAAGGGTAAAAGAACTGATTTTTTCGCAAGGAAAAGAGGAGAAAATGGCAGAGGAGTGGCGAAGTTTCCCCAGAGATGTATCTGTAGTTGCATGCATGTGGTCGACTGTATCTCCTATGGCATTTCTTCCATTCCTCTTTTTCGTGCTCCCTTGCGTCCTTTTCGTTCCCTTTGCACGTGCGGAGGTTACGCTTTCGGATGTGCGGGGCATCGTCATTTCCGAGGTCAATTGGGCAGGCTCGCCGGTCTCCACGGCAGATGAGTGGCTGGAACTTATCAACAGTTCCGATGGAGATATCGACCTGAATGGATGGTCCATCACCACGCGTAAGTCCGACGGGTCCGATGAAGTGATGATCCTGTTTGAAGATATTCTCCTGCGTCCGCGTGACGTACTGCTCATAGGAAATTATGGTGCGGAGGCGTCCGCCCTTGCGGTACACCCGCACATCGTGACGACCGCCGTCAGCCTCCCGAATACCAAGCTCTATCTGCAACTGCGGGATGCTGGCGGAGCCCTCGTGGATGCGGTAGATGACGGTATCGGCGCGCCGTTTGCAGGGAGCAATGCACCCCATAGCTCCATGGAACGGATCGATCGTTCGGTTCCGGGAACGCTCAAGGAGAATTGGAGGACAGCGAGTGTTTCCATCGGGTTTGATGCTGGGGTAATAGTGTTTGGGACGCCGGGGCTGATAGCTGAAGATGCCGACGGTACCGAGGTGTCTTCCATCGGATCGGGTTCCGTATTTTCATCTGTTTCTTCTGGGACGTCCATACCCTCGGCACCGTCGGTACCTTCGACTACTTCAATCATCAGGATCACAGAAGCCCTCCTCAACCCCGCGGGTAACGAAGACTACGAATGGATAGAGCTCGGAAATCTCGGCGACACCCCGATCGATATCGCCGGATGGGAGATCAGAGACTCATCATCAAAGCATATCATCATCGCGCGCAATGCTTCGGGCTACGTGCTTGCTCCCGAGGAGCATGCGCTATTTTTCCGCTACCAGACGGGCTTAAGCCTCAGTAATGCAGGAGAAGTTATCACTCTTTTTTCAAACGGAATCGAAATCGATCGTATCGATATTAGCGAAACCGGCGAAGGGATTTCTTTCGGGAGAACCGAGGACGGTTCGCGCGCGGCGTTTTGCGTCCCCACTCCGCGTGAAAAAAATGAGCGGACCCCCTCGGAGTTTACGATCACTGTGCAGTCCGGACGCACGACGGACTATACGAAAGTCACGCTCAATCTGGAAGCGATGGCGCTCAAAGGGACGCTTAACAACGCAACGTGCTTTTGGAATTTCCGCGACGGAACGACATCGTCCAAATGCAATCCGCCCTCGCATACATTGAATGCGCCCGGAGTCTACGACATCACGCTGACGGTGAAGACCTACTGCGGGGAGGAAATTGAGCGGCACTTGGAGGCGGTTGTTCTTTTAAAAAAGGGACCGAGGGTGCCGACGGGACCGACGTCGGCCACATCGGTACCTTCGGTAACTTCGGTA
>CAYJSJ010000003.1:23992-39110 GCA_964373065.1 uncultured Candidatus Peribacteria bacterium | reverse complement strand
CTTCGGTAACTTCGGTACCTTCCGTACTTTCGTTACCGTCCGAGACATCAAAAAGTCTGGAAATGTCCTCCCGCAAGAGCAGAAATCAGTATGTGTCCTCTTCTAGTGAACAAAAAATTTATTCATCAAAATCCTCTCAGGTGTCCAGTCAAAAAATCACCGATCTGCTGCCGATCGATTACATCAATGTGCGGTACTCCGAAAATGCGCACTCCGAGGATCCGTACCCAGAATCTCCGATCGACGATCGTATTTATGCGCTGATGGAAGCCAATATGGAGCGGAGTGCTTCTGAGGTCGGCCGCAGCGAGAACGGCTTTCCGTGGTTTCTGCTCTTCATGCAGTCGGTGCTCTGGCTGGTGCTTGCGGGGAGGAAGATGATTTGACACCAAGTTGCAATGAAAAGACTACGCATCGAGAGAACCAAATACTTCCTCCTCTCGTACCTCGTAGCGTTTCCTCAAGCCAATAATCACTTCTACCGAACTATGAAGCATACATAATGTTTTAAACGCGAAGTGGTATAAGTGGTGGAAATATGGCCAAGTGTAGGGCTTTCTCTGAACTGCCTGCGGTACGTTTTCCGCCATTGAAGGAAAGTGTGTTTTCAGGTATAATAGTTGGATTTATGGCGAATATTGAAGTACCCCCCGAATTGGTTCCACAATTGCAGGCGCTGCACCAACGCTTGCAGGGAGCACCTGATGTTTTGATGCAGCAGGTTGTAACACAATTGAACACACTTCTCACTGCGGTACCTGCATCGCCAGTTGCACCCGTGGCCCTAGGAGCGCCCGCAAATCCTCTACCGCAAGCAGATGAAGTAACTCAAATAAATAATAATTCAGTCCCCCCAGAAAACGCTCCGCTGATAGAAAGCCCCGCACTCCGTACTGCTATTTATACGGGTGCCCCTGTGTTTACGGTGAGCTATCTCTCGAGCTTGGGAACGGTATCAAATGCCCTCAGTGCAGCAGGTCTTGGAGCTCTCGGTTATTACTGGGGAAAACATTCCCGACTGGGAAAGATGCTTGGGCCAAAAGCCGGTCCGGGGCTCGGCGTCGTCGCTGGCGTTCTTTCTCCGCATGCTATTAGAGCTCTTCATCTTCAGAGCGCTATGCAATTTCTCGGGAGCATTCCTTTTCTCTCCTCGGTTGTAGCTGCTCCACTGTACGCAACAGCTGGATATGTTGTAGGCAAAAAGGCTGCACGCCTTCTTGGTGTTGATAACGAGATTATTGTTGAAAGAACAGCCCGCTGGAGTAGATTTATTGCAGGTGGCATAGGGGCGTTACCGGCGATTGGGACGCTCACTCAATATATACCTGCTGCCATTCCTGTGATAGGACCAATTGGCCAGTACCTTGCCTCATACGCAGGCTGGAACATGCTTGCTCCCATTACAGCTGCCATCAACGCTATTACGCCTGCGGTACCCCTTTCGGCTGCGCTACTTTCCCCCCCGCTTGCCGCAGCACTTGCAACTGGCGGTATTGCGGCGCTCATCTATACCCTGTACCGGTCAAAACTGCTGGGCATAAACTTTTCCACGTTCAAACAAATACTAACCGGCAAGAGTAAGCCGGTGAATAATGCACTGTATTATGCGGGAGGGTTTATACCATACGAAGGATGTAGAGCGATCAAGGGTCTCTACACCGGCGTGAAGGGTTTGTTTTCGTCCGAGACGAAACAGACGGGTGGTCTCGGTAAGATCACCTCCGCACCGTTCAGATTTGCTAAGTGGCTCGTTACTCCTAGAAAGTAATGAGCCGTTCCAAGTTTTTAACAAAACTACATCTCACATATAACCAAACATGACTGACGCAAACGCATTCTCGGGCAGACCTGGAGAGATACCGTATGACCGCGGGCATCTGGAACGACAGAATCCCTTCCTCGCCGCGGCGCAGATTCTCCATAGTCCTTCCATCGATCGGTTGGATTTTGCAAAGCTCACCACGCAACCGTGGAGGATCATCGACGTTGCGTCGGGCATGCTCTCCCACGTCAATGATGCCATAGAAACAAATCCTGCAAATCCGGCTAACCCGAGAAACAGGCTTGCAACCATGAGACCTGAAGTACGTGCGGAGCACGAGGAAAATATGAAGCGGGATTTAGTCTTTTTTAAGGACAAACAAGATGTATGGAATTTTGCGCGAGAGTGGCACATTGCAGCTAGTGTAAGCGATGCTGCACGCGTGGAATGGGAGAGGGTGAACCCCGACAAAGTGCAAAAAGTCACGGATGCCGTAAGTAGCTTCTACTCTGCCGTTGCACCGGCGATCGAGATAGAAGAGAAGACGCAGGCTGAATTGCACAAGGCAAAAGCGATCCATTCCCTCGAGAATATTCTGACGAAAACCAAGGAATTTGTCTGGGATGAATTTTCCGATCACCCCGTGTTGAGCGGTGGATTGGTGGTCTCTGCGTATCTCGTGTACAACATGATCAAAAACACGCCCCTGTGGTCTGCTACCAAGTGGGGAGCGGCTATTGCCATCGGGCAAGCGTACCTCAAGCAGTCATTCGGTTTTGAAATTACCGAATCCATTGCCGAGGCAATGGAAGCAGTCGGTGGAAAATCGATGGCGAAAACTTTTCGTGAAGGACGCGATACAGTCGTTCGCACATTTACAGGTGCAAAGGACGACAAAGCGGCTAATGAATTCCTGAAGAATAAACTCGAATTACACCGCGAGGGCGAGGGTGCGATTTTTGATTATATGTTGACCACCAGTCCACGGCAATTTCGGGATTTTTACAATCAAGCGAAAGAATGGCAGAAAAAGCGAGGTACAATCCCTCCATTTGCCGCTCAGTACGTACTGAATTTCGCTGCCAGGAATAATGTGCCAAAGTACTTTCAGAGTCTCCCGCCGGATCAGCAACTGGATGCCCTCATCGAGACCGGTGAGGAAGTACTCACGTTCATAGCAGAGAGGAACCAAGATCCGGATGGAAAACCTTCAATCATCAGTGCAGATCGCGGGCTTGCACTTTTGGATGATCTGTACGTATCCGGCGATTACTTCGATTTTGTATTTTCTCAATTCAAGGCTCACTTTATTAAAGAAATTGGTACCGCAGATTCGGGGATGCAAGACGCAGTCAATCGCGTTCTTCGCGATTATAAGAAAGTGACAGACGGTATGAAGCAACATGTGATCAATGCAAGCAATGACCTTACAATGAATCAAGTGCTCCTCTTAAGCTTAGACGCGACAGATCGAACGGAATTGCTGGCCTTTGACGGCAAAGGACTTAGCCCGGCTGAAGCGCTGAAGCAGTTTGAAAAAACGTTTGCTGCAACCAAAGCATATTTGTTTAATACAATGCCGGTACAAGCGAAGGCGATATGGAACGCGATGACAAATTATATTACAAAAACAGTCCCCGATGCCATAGCGAAAGAATGGGATAAAACCATCAAGCCTGCTCTTAAAAAAATGGGTGTTGATAAGGTCTACGCAAGCTATGGGAAGCCCATGGTTGATTGGGTCAATACGAAGCTCCTTCCTGCGATTGCAGATGCCGTAGACGCAGGTCGTGATTTTGTTGTCGTTGAAGCATTGCCAGCCGCAGGCGCATTTTTCGAGGCATTTCGTCTGGAGGCAGCAGCTGGGTTTCAGATTCCTATAGATAAAGCTCGAGACATCGCACAATACTGGACTGATCTCCACGAGGCGTATCTGGCAACAGAGTTTACTCTGACTTATGACAGTGCGAATAAAAAGGTCACCGCATCTCTACCGACTCCGAATGCAGCACACACATATCAGCCGAAGCTTGTCTGGAAATGTATGAATCCTGATGGAACTGCGTTACCACCCTTTCTGGAAACTCCATCTATTCCAGTCATGAGCTCAGGTCCAAACACAGTCGATTTTCCCTTGCCTGCCATACCTGGTGTGCCTCCCGGATTATTCAAGAGCGTGGATGTGACGTTCCAAGTTAGCGATGTAGCTGGTGCCCATGTCATCGACCGACAGCAATCTCTTCGATTACGGTAACAAAGGTATGTCACATAGTGTTTGCGCGCCGATCATCAAGTTCTATACTGCACAGTATGACGACTCTTATCCTCACCCGCGAAGAAAAGCTCCTCTACGAGGCACTGCCGAAAAGCTTGCGTGAAGGGTGGAGCGTCCGCGAGCCGGATGTAGTGTGTCATGAGCAACTGGAAGACCTCCTGATGAGGCTCAAAGTATTTGCACCGAAGGAATTTCCTTATACATCCTTTCTTAAAGACGGGAAGAAGATAAACAATGCCAAGGAATTGGAATCTGTTGCGGCGAGTTTCCCCGTAGAAAAACTCTCGTATACGCAGATGATCGATGTTTTCTTTTTACTTGGTACCAAGATCATCGGTGGCATGATCGTCTATGCGCTCAAACATGCGAAAACAGACGAAGACATAGAGGGAGTCATGACGATGTCTATCATCCGCGATGCTCAATTCAAAGCGAATAATTCCGTTTGTCGTTGCGCATGATCCCGGAAGTTTCCGCTCAACGGCCTATAGAAAGCATGCTTCCGGAATTCGACAGCCCGGAGAGCATCCGCGAGTACTACAATCTGCGCGACGGCATAGAGCTCCATACAAAGGAGGGGGAGGCGGAATTGCTCGACACCATGCGTCAGAAGCACCCAGAGATCAACGGACGCCTCGATGAGGCGCACGGGTATGTGAGGGATTTGTACAGGCAGCACGTTGCTAGAAACGAAATGCGCGATGCAGTACGGGGGGAAGTGAGTGAAGCGCAGATGGAGAAGCAGAAGAGTTTTTTCCGTCGTCATCCGCTCCTCACGACGGCAGCGGGTATAGCAGCACTTATTGCCCTGCTTTATTTCACCCCTACTCTCGCGGCAACTGCGGGAAAATACGGAGCATCACTGATCGAAAGTTTTAAGACAGTACTGGCAAACATAGGGGTTGCAACGCCCGGTATTTCCGTCGAAGCGGCTGCCGCCGTTCCGGTGACTGGTGATGTAGTATCTGCGGAAATTGGCGAATTGGCACAGCAGGCTTTCATAAGCCCGGGAGAGGCGATGATTCAAAACGCTCAAATCGCTGAGGCCATACAGGCAGCGACAGGGGCGGATTCAGCCGTGGTCGGTGAACTTTCGCAAGCTGCGGAGGGGCTCCTAGAGTCACCTGCAGCTGCCGAGGCTCTGCAAAGGGCGGCAGAAAGCCTGAATGTCACAGATCCTCTTCAGCGTATTCTCCAGAACTTACCTCCGCAGTAAGGAAGTTTCTCTCACATACAAACATGGGTGAAATACAAAACAATAATAATCGCTCCGAGGAACGGGGAAACGAATCACTTCGCTCATCGCTCCGAAAGGAGTTACACGAACACATGGCGTTCCGTCATGCAGCGGAAGACTCGCTTGCGTACACGTATGCGGCAGACGCCCTCATGAGTTTTGCTGAACGCGGTCTGAATTCCGCGAAAGCTGTGGAGAAGGAGCTGAACCGTCAGCGGGAGATTCCTACGGGTGATAGCAGGAGAATGCCGGAGGAGGATATAGCAGCTTGGGAGCGCATGCTTACCGAGGTGGAAACGTGGGCGATTGCGGTGCCAAATCTTCTGCAGCAATCACGGGTGGTACAATACGATCCTGCTGTGAATGCACAGCTGTGGTCTGTCTTTGATGTTGTTCATACGCGAGATCAAATGCTGAATGCCATTGATCTCCTTCGATTCCGTGCCCTAAAGGGGAGTGATAAGAATTCATTTTCCCCCTTTGAACAGGCAGTGCCTCCCGAGTTTTATGAACTCTCCGTTATAGCGACAACGCAGTGGCTCATCCGTGAGAGTATCCGCATCCATCCGCTTTTGCTCGACCAAGGGAGAAAGGCGGACTTGAAAGTACACCTTGATGCATTGCAGATGCTTCAGGATACGGAACTTGAAGGGACGTGGGACGTCGATGGAGCTGAACCGGATCTGCACTTGGATGCCTTCATTCGCTCAAAGTTCGATGCTGCGTTTTTTCGAGAGAACATTGCAGAGCAGAGGAACCGGAATGCAATACTCAAAAATCTCTTTGCGGAAGGAAGAGTTCGTGTGAACTCTGCGGTAGAGAAGGAAATGCCTTCGCGCGTATTGAAGAAGGGTGACACCGTGACGGTGGTGACGTCATTCTCCAGTGCTACAGAGCGCGTTGGTACAAACGTGAATGCCACAAAAATTATCACTTCGGAAAAGAGAGAGCATCTGAATGCAGAGCGGGTAACACAGAATCTTCCCGCTGCGGCGGAATTTGCGTTTCATGTCCAGGATTCCATGCACGCGTGGTTCAGGCTTCTTTCGGAGGTGGGGGGAACGGCAGATCGTAAACGATATGCGCGGAATCTCGGTGAGGACGTCGAACGCTTCCGTCTTGAAATTCTTGAAAAAGAAGCGTTTGAACAATTCAAAAGTGAGGCGGAGAACACTCTGAAAGATTCGCAAGCGGACAATGAGAAAGCCAGAAAGCTTCTACGGTTCTTCACGTGGTTTCTAGGAAAAGATACAGACATTGTGAGCGATCGTCTCACTACTTCCCCTGCGGAGCTGAAACAGGTCTATGACGAAGTGATGCCAAAAGTTGAATCGGCATTCGATGAAGTTGGTTCAGCGGAAAATCGTACAATTATCTCCAATCTGCAGAAAATTTTGAAAGAAGCTGAAGAGGGAAACACTGTAGATGAGAAGGCTCTGGATGATGCCCTACGAGCATATGGGGCACTCGTATTAAAAGCCGGTCGTTCCATGCTTGCGGTGCAGGCGTGGCAGACTTCCGAGAATGTGCAGAGAGTTGGCGGCATGGGAGACACAAACAATCTCGATCTTGTTACCAGAGTCGGCAATAAGTCCTTTACGCAGTGGGCGGCAGACTTCTCCCCGTATGGTTTTGCAAAGACGCTCAGTTTTCGGGATTCGGAAGGTCGTATTGTGATCGTTGATGCGGGGCCTTCGTTCTCTGAGCGGTCGTGGAGTCATATCTGGGAAATGGGAAAATTTGGAGTGCAGCATGCCGCACTTTCACTCGTTCTTACGCACATTCTGACCAAGATGCACTACCTCGTACTATTGGTTCCCGGGCTACATGCGATCGTTAAGGCTCTGGGTGTTCGTCTTGCAGTCGTTGCTTCGGGTGTAGGCAATGCCTCACTTGCATCGCTTGGCGCATGGGGCGTAGCGCGTTACGAACGTATAAAGGCTGCAGGACGACAAGTGGACGAAGCGGTTACAGCACTCATTGCTTTGAAGAAGAACGAGAAAAAACTCTCTCCGATTGAGCAGATAGCGTTGGCTACCACAATCGGACAGAAACTACGTTCGGAGCTTACTGTTCTGCTTAGTGCCGCAGAAGGTGGTACAGACATGCGTAGCGATCTCTGGTTTGAGGCACATCTTTATTCCAACCAGATACTCATGGCAATCGGATACCCTCCGCTTGCCGAACTCGATGCATCCGGAAATCTTTCTGAAGTGACTTCGGTACAAGACCTCCGAACGCGCGTGAATGAACAGGGGTACGATGCTAAAATTTCTCCCGAACTTGCTTTGTATATCGAAGTAAAAGGTCTCGATGCACAACTAAAAAGAGATCAAGCGAAGATGGACGATCTCCGACAGCGAAGGGAAGAAGTTGTCATCGAAACCGAAGCAAAGCTTGCTGACCTAAAGGAAGGTACTGCGAAGCCAAAAAAATCAAATGTCCGCCGCATTATTGACGAGGAAGATTATCCATCGACAAAAGATTCAGCACTGCAGTCTACGATGCTCCTGGATGCTGCGCATTCTCGGGACATGGACAAGCACTATACGCAATGGACTACAACGGATGCACAACGTAATGACCTTATTCGGCATGCGTGTCTTACCATTCTCTTCGATCATGCAATGAAAACAGAGCTCCAAAGCAATGTGCACTACAAAGGAAAACCCGGCTACAAGTGGATCGGCTGGATCCCCGGACCACATCAATACATTCCCGATGAATATAGAGGAGATCAGAGGCATATTCTTACGGAAGAGAAGAAGAAGGAATGGAACCAAAAATCCCGCGATCTTGTTCGTGTCCCCATTCCAAAAGTTCTCGCTGCAGCGCGTCTGCTGGAAGAGCACCCTCCATCCGCATCCAAAATTGAGGAACTCATTGGTGCGCAAAATGCGAAAACAGTAGAAAAGCTTGCAGGAGGATCTGCAATGTCCAAAGAGTTCATACATCGCTTCACGCTCCTTCGCCAGTATGCAGACAAATATGCCCCTCCTGTAGGTATAGAATGCGTCACTGACTCAGTGAGTACAAATACAAAAGAAATGTTTACATCTCTTCAGGATGTTCTTGACCGGTTTCCATCCGGTGTAAAAAACAGATCTGTTCTCGAAAGACGAATGAAGGCAATGTACGGCGAATCATTTCGTAAACAGAAATTTCTTCAGGAACTTTCCGAATCAATGCAAGTGCATGGTGGAGCAATCACCGAAAAAACTGCAGAAACAATATATCACGAAATGCGAATTTTACAGGAGAGAGGTTTGTTCGGATACATCCCAAGGCTGGAAAAGAGGGAATAGGTTCTTGCATATTTACTGGACAAAAAAACTCAAATACCCTACAATAGATATATGTCAACAGACGCAAAAAAGGACGAGGCAGAAGAGGCAAACGTGGAAGCCACGAAAGAAGGCGACGAGGAAAAGAAGGAAGTTCCTGCCGGAGCTCCAAAGATTGCAGAGCCGGAGACAGAACAAGCCAGAAAGGAACGACAGAAAAGAGAAAAAGTGGAATACTGGAGTAAAACAACTATTTTCAGAGAGTTGGTGAACACCGTATCCCCTGCGGTAAAATTCGTCACTGTTCCCTACAGTTTGATTTCAGGATATCGAACACATCTACGGAGAGTGCTGGAAATGGAGTCTGAAACACAAAGTAAAGATTTCAAAGATGCTCTCATACAGTTGGAGAAGGCGATAGCAATGGATGGAGACCCATATTATTATTATACGATGCGGACGGGAAAGGATGGGGACAATGATATCAAAACCATATGTAAAGTGGTTGCTGCATTGCAAACAATTCACAGGCAGCTCGTTGCACTAGAGAATGCGAAAAGGGCTTGGCAGGATGCTAAGGATGCTAAGGATGCTAAGGATGCTAAGGATGCTAAGGCAGTATTTGACACATTGTCTAAGGCAGCAAAAAATCTTCCTACACAGTATGTCAATATTCGTAGGGCATTGGTGAATAGAGGAAAAGGTGCATTGGAGAAAATTTCTGGGCAAGACTATTGGAACTATTCTCTTCCTACAGATACGAGTCCTTCAACGATAGCAGACGATCTCAAGCTTTGTGAGAAGCTTCACACATATGTAGATGGAGGAGAGAATGCAGCAGAGATCGCCAAAGACATTGCAGAGTTCCAAGCAGTCTTCAAAAGGATGCGCGAAGCATATGGAGAAAAGCGTGAACAGCGCGATGCATCCAAGCCCCATAACATCAGCAATCTCGCACTTGCAAGAGAGTATATAGCTGCCAAAGAATTATTCGACGAAGCATATAAAAAGTATGGGGCATGGGCAGGCTGGAAGCTCGGGACAGCCAAGGTCGATAGCATGGCGCAGGCACTAAAGTCCGAATTTGAGAAAGCGATCCTTCCGAGTCCGAGTGGAGAGCCTGCGGGAACTGTGACTCTGAAGGAAATGGCTTCTCTCAGGGTGAATCTTCAGCGGTTTATGGAGGAAATAGAAATACAAAGAGAGAGTTTTAAGAAAGATAAGCGTGAGCTTGGTCTCTTCGATGATGTCCCGCGTTTGCTTACTTCTATAACTGATCAGAAGGGATGGAAAGGAGTACTCGTCAGATTGCTCTATGAACACCCATGGTTTAAGACAAACTTTGGACGCACGATTTCTACAGTTCTTCTAGGTGGTTCTGCACTGAGCGGGCAATGGAGTGCTTTAGCTCTTATAGTTGGGTCAGGAGTGGTCTGGGCATACAAGGACAAAATATTGAGTTTTTTCAAGAAGACTCCTTAGTGAAAAAGCGGGGATGAACTATAAAACGCCGTTGAGTGTTGCAGAGCTTTTCCTGTAGGCTCTAAGGGCATGGCTCACCTCCTCCTCACAGACGGTACCGTCTTTCACGGCGAGTCCTTCGGCGCAGCAAAGGATGCTGACGGAGAAGTAGTGTTTAACACCGGCATGGTCGGGTACCCCGAGAGCCTCACAGACCCCAGTTACCGCGGGCAGATCCTCGTATTCACGTATCCGCTCATCGGGAATTACGGCGTACCCAGCAGCGAGCTTAATACATGGGGATTTTCCAAAAACTTCGAGAGCGAGAAGGTGCACGTCCGTGGTGTCATCGTTTCACAAGTCAGCGAGCACTATAGCCACCATACTGCGGTGAGTTCTCTGCACAGGTTTCTCGAGCACCACGGAATTCCCGGCATCACGGGGATCGATACACGGGCGCTCACAAAGAAGCTCAGAGAGCACGGGGTTATGCTTGGACGCATAGTGCAGGGGTCAGGGGTTCGTAGTTCGGGATTCGGGGAAATCCCGGATCCCAACGAGCAAAATCTGGTTGCAGAAGTAAGCTGCAAGGAAGTCATCACCTACAACCCTAGCCCCAACCCCAACCCCACCATCATCGTCTACGACTGCGGCATCAAAAACAATATTCTCCGGAGCTTCCTCAAGAGGGGAGTCACGGTGCATCGCGTTCCGTGGGACTACGATCTCGCCTCGAGCAGACTCTCGTACGATGCCGTGTTCATAAGTAACGGTCCGGGTGACCCAAAGAAGTGCGAAGCAACGATCAAAAATATCACGTGGGCCATCAGTCGCACTATTCCGACCTTCGGTATTTGCCTAGGAAACCAACTCCTGGCACTCGCCATCGGCGGAGATACCTATAAGCTGAAGTACGGACACCGCGGGGCGAATCAGCCGTGCGAGGAGTGGAAAGAGGAAAACGGAAAATGGATAAAGAGTGGAAAGTGTATCATTACCTCACAAAACCATGGGTTTGCCGTATCCGAAAAACTTCCCGAAGGTTGGATGCTGTGGTTCACCAATGCCAATGACGGAACGATCGAGGGAATACGGCACACATCCGGAAAATTTTTCTCCGTACAATTTCACCCGGAGGCAACGCCGGGACCGGAGGATGCGAACTATTTATTCGATGAGTTCCTGAAGGTGTTGGAACTGGAAAAGGGGCTTGTGGGAGCGGAAAAGTAAGACTCAAAGGATTCAAATGATTTACATGACTCAAAAGAGTGCGTGCAATCTATTGCATCCTCTGAGTCCTCTGAGTCCTTTGAATCCTCCTATGATAAACTCCCTCCATGCCCACACCGTCCTATACGGTCACTTGCACGAAGAAGGAGCTCATCGCGGAAAATATCTATGAAGTGGCGTTTACGAAACCCAAGGAGTTTTCCTTCGAGGCCGGTCATTTCATCCTGCTCGATGTACCGCTCATGAAAAATCCCAGCGACATCCAACCGCGCGCATATTCCATAGGGTCAAGCCCCGAGGATGCGGAGTTGCTCTTTGCAATCAAGTTGGTTCCAAATGGTCGCATGAGCAGGTACCTCACCGATGCTCTCAAGCCCGGATCGACTCTTCGCATGCAAGGTCCGTTTGGAAAGTTTACGCTCGATAGAGCGACAACGAAGGATTACGTCTTCATGTGCACTGCCACGGGGATAGCGCCGTTTCGGTCGCATCTTCGGAGGTTTCTTCGTGAGGAGTCTATGCGAAACATTGATCTTTTCTTCGGACTGCTCTCGGAGAAAGAATTGTTTTGGGAAGACGAACTCAAGATCTTTACGAAGCGATATCCCGGGTTTTCCTATCATGTCTGTGCATCCAATCCTGATCAGAACTGGTTTGGGTTCAAAGGATTCGTTCAGGAGCACGCCGCATCACTGATCACGGATTTTTCAAACAAACAGATCTACCTTTGTGGCAGTCCGCTTATGACGAAGGCGGTGAAACAAATGGCCATCGATCAATGGAAAGTTCCGAAAGAAGACGTGAAGATGGAAGGGTTCATTTGATATGTTGTTTGGTTTATTGGTTTACTTATTTATTGGTACTTCCAATCAACCAATCAACGAATGAGCGGGGATCAGTCGATTCGAAGTTCGCCCGTATGTATCTGCTGCAGTACCTTAGGGTACCACTCTTTTTCCAGCTCCTGAATGCGTGCTTTCAGTGTTTCCTCTGTGTCATCTGGATTTATTGAACACTTTTTTTGTACAAGAATGTTCCCTGTGTCGAGGCCTTCATCAATCATGTGGATGGTCATTCCGGTTTCCGTTTCACCTGCTGCAAGGGCTTCTTCTATCGCGTGTGCCCCAGTGTACATTGGGAGCAGCGAAGGGTGCACATTGATCATGCGATTCTTCCAGAGGCGTACGAACCACGGAGAGAGGATGTACATCCAACCGAGGGCGGCGATGATTGTTGGATTGTTGGATTGCTCTGTTGTTGTATTGTTTGGGGGAAGACCGCCAAGAGAAATTATGGCTTCATGAAGCCGTTTATCGTAGCCCTCACGGGTTTCTCCCGCTTTTCTCTCTACGATGGTGATCGGGAGATGTGCCACTTTTGCTTTTGAAGCACACCCGCGATCCGCCCGGTCTATTATGAGCCCGAGGCAGGGAGCCGTGAGCGATCGATCTTCTATCGCTTCGATGACGGCCTGCATGGTGGTGCCGCGTGAGGAGGAGAGGAGAACGAAGTTCATAGGACAAGATGATACACGTCTCGCTCCCGCTCAATCCCCGGTACCCATCCGGAAAAATCGCAAAAGGAGATTCCATGTTCGCGGATGACTGCAGCAGGTCTGGATTGACCTGCATTTCCCATCACAAAGTTTGCTATAACGGCGAGCTGATCGGCCACTGCTTCCACTGTCATGGTCATATCTTTTTTGTAGAGATCCGGCGTACCGATGAGGCTTTCAAGCGGATCGATCCCCACAGCGCAGAGCGCGAATGCCGTTACGCCGACACGCCGAGGGGAAAGGCAGGAGTCGCTGAGGAGAACGGCGACCTCGCCTTCGATCTTCGAGCTGATCTCCCGTTTCAGATTTTTTGCCGACTCTACAGGATCTCTCGGCCATCCGATTGCGTAGCCATCGAGAATATTGCTGCTGTCGAGGCCGGCATTGGGAACAAGGAGCGTACCCGTGCATCCTTTGGGCTGAAGTTCCGTGAGTACCACGCCGTGATTTCCACGAATGATGCTACCGCCCATGCGCGCAGTTTCTTCGATCACCGCCTGGTAGAAGGCAGTGGACTTTTCGATGCCACAGTCCTTTGCGAGGGAAATGGCTTCCGCAGAAATGTTTAGGGCTGCAAGATCGATAGCAGCACCTTCGACAGTTGCCACAGCCTTGGAAGAAATCACGAGGATGTCCCCGTCGCAGATCTCTCCATCGTGGCACAGTGCTTCGGCGAGACTGTTTCCTGCGTTCAGGATCGGGGTGCTGATAGGGAGGATGTGCATGTCGCTAGAATAGCTGGTAGATGATAGCTGATAGCTGATATCTGGTAGCTGCGAAGCTACGAAGCTGCGAAGCTACCACAGCTTCACCGTCCGTTCTTGTATGAGCACGGTTTCCTTTTTGACGGTCTCCGAGTTCACGTCCACATATGTAAGGTCGAGCTTCATTTGTACGTCTGAGGGATTATGCAGGATCACGGAAGCGGGGGCATCCGGCATGTGGAAGGAAATGCCGGCGTGCGGCGGGAGATGCCAGCGCGTAAACCCGAGGGAAGGTGCCTCCGAGGTCACTTCGTAAATCGGTACATTCCAGACTTCCCGACGGACCCACGTGCTTGGGACGCTGAGGAAAATTGTCTCATCCGTTTCGGCTAAAAATTCCACGTAACCTGCATTCGCCTTCACGCCGACCTCCATGCGAAGTGAGAGCGGAAGAGCATGTTCGATGCCGATGTCTGCGCTTGTTTTTGCTCCAAACCCCGGGAGCGAGGGCGGGGAAACGGAAGGAACGGAAAGGACAAAGAGCGCTATAAGCCCGATGGCCGCTCCGAGGGAATGTCGTCTCAGAACCACGTTTGTATCGTACATTTTTTTGTTGTGGAGAGCAAAATCTGGTATACTGATAAGTGATGGAATTGGATCCCCACACACTGCAGCATATCCTTGATCGGATCAAGCAGCAGATGCGCTGTCCCCAGTGTGGGAAGCGTGTCTCTGTGGATTTTGCATCGGTGCGTGTTGTGTCTGCAGATGCCATGCTTCTGCAGCTCAAGTGTGATGCTTGCAACGCGTTCATCGTGTTACACGCGTCACTGCAAGGAACAGAGAACATCACTACAGAGGTTACCTCGGACGGCATCGTGAATGCGTCTTCCACGCTGAAGCTGAGTAAAGAGGAACTTGCGACGCTCAATGCGGCGCTGGAGGAATCCGGGGGGTCGTTTGAGAAGTTGTTTGCGAAATAGATGCTATAGCTTATAGCTTATAGCTTATAGCTGGTAGCTACTTGGCTGTTCTTTGTTCCTGTACACTCTTTTTATGAATCGACTGCCATTCCTCGTATTTCTTCCATTGATTACTTTTTCACTAATCGCGTGTACTTCTGTGGCAAAGCGACAGGAAGACGCATTGAAGTTGCTCAAAGATGTGAAGCTCACGGCATCGGGTGCACTGGATCAGGCCGCTGATCTTCTGCAAAAAGGAAAGACTATTACCGAAGACATAGGGGATGCCGTTGAAGATACCAAACGCCGCGTGAATCAGGTTGGGGAAGGTGTGGATCTACTGTTAAAGGGCACGGAGAAGATAGAAAAGGGTCTGGGAGGCTAACGATCTACAAGCTACAAGCTATAAGAGACAAAACTACCAGCTAATTAGCATCTTTTCCACTTGCACTGCGTTTCGTTCTCCTTATACTAGGCCCACATCAACGACGCGGACCCACCGGGATAGACGACCGGAGAGGGTAACGCGGCGGTCTTCCGTATGTCCTGCCTAACCCTGCCTGCGGCAGGCAAGCCTAACCCTACCTCCCCGTCCCATGCCAGGTCCCAGCTACTCCGGTAAGAAGTCCACAGCCACAGATTCCTTCG
>CAYJSJ010000003.1:5709-23892 GCA_964373065.1 uncultured Candidatus Peribacteria bacterium | reverse complement strand
CCCATGCCAGGTCCCAGCTACTCCGGTAAGAAGTCCACAGCCACAGATTCCTTCGATGCGGTCGCGCTCAGCGTCGCCTCCCCCGAAGACGTGCTCTCGTGGTCCCGCGGCGAGGTCACCAAGCCCGAAACCGTGAACTACCGCACCCAGAGGGCGGAGCCCGATGGCCTTTTCTGTGAACGTATTTTCGGACCGACGAAGAACTTTCAGTGTTTCTGCGGCAAGTACAAAGGCGTTCGCTACGCGGGTGTCATCTGCGAAAAGTGCGGGGTGGAAGTGACGCGTTCCATCGTGCGCCGCGAGCGCATGGGGCACATCAACCTAGCAGTGCCGGTCACGCATATTTGGTTTCTCAGGAGTTCCCCGTCGCGCATCGGGTTGCTCCTTGATCTCCCCATAAAGACGCTCGAACAGATCGTGTACTTTGCGGCATACGTCGTGATCACAGTGGATGACGCATCCAAGGCCGTTGCGGAAAAGGAACTTGCCTCATCTATGGAGCAGCGCAGGAATCATCTGAAAAAGGAGTATGAAACGGCAAAGCAGCTGCTGCAGGAAGGTAGTGCCACGCGTGAACAGCTCGATGCTCTCGATGCCGAATACGCAGAGAAAACCGACTCCCTGAAGATGAACCACAAAGAGGCTGTCGATGATTTGAAGCGCCTGCATACGGGAGGCGTACTTTCTGAACTAAAGTTTCGGGAAATGAACATGAAGTTCGGACACGTCTTCCGCGCCGGAACCGGTGCCGAGGCCCTGCGCGAAATCGTGATGAACATTAACTTGGAAAAGATGATCGAGATGCTTCACATAGAGCGCCATGAGAGCTCCGGACAAAAGCTCAAGAAGATCATGAAGCGCATAAAGCTTGTGTCATCGCTCGTGAAAGCGGGCATCCGTCCCGAGTGGACGATTCTCACGAAGTTGCAGGTGATTCCGCCGGATCTCCGGCCTATGGTGCAACTCGACGGAGGCCGCTTTGCTGCATCCGACTTAAATGATCTCTATCGTCGCGTGATCAATCGCAATAATCGCCTCAAGAAGCTGATGAGCATCGGTGCGCCGGAAGTGATCTGCCGCAACGAAAAACGCATGTTGCAGGAAGCGGTCGATACGTTGCTCAATAATTCCGCCCGCGCCGGAAAGACACTCTTTACTGCAGGTGATCGCAGAAAACTCCGGTCACTCAGCGATATGTTGAAGGGGAAGCAGGGGCGATTCCGCCAGAACCTCCTCGGTAAACGCGTCGACTACTCGGGTCGCTCCGTCATCGTGGTAGGGCCCCAGCTCTCGCTCAGCGAGTGCGGGCTTCCGAAGGAAATGGCGATGAAACTCTTTAAACCCTTCGTGATCGGGCGCCTCATCCGCGATGAGCTCGCTCATAACGTCAAGGGTGCGGAGCGCCTTGTCCAAGACAGCGGTAAAGAAGTGTGGGATATCTTGGAAGATGTCATCAAAAATAAGCACGTCCTCCTCAACCGTGCGCCGACGCTCCACCGCCTCGGCATTCAGGCATTCCAGCCGAAGCTCATCGAAGGCATGGCCATTCAATTGCATCCGCTCGTTTGTGCCGCGTTCAATGCCGACTTCGACGGCGACCAAATGGCCGTGCACATTCCCCTCTCGGAGAAAGCACAGGAGGAAGCGGCAACGCTGATGGCCGCGAATAAAAACCTTCTCAAGCCTTCCGCCGGCGAGCCGGTCATAAACCCTTCCCAAGACATGGTACTGGGGTGCTATTACCTCACGCAGATTCATGAAGGAAAAAAAGGGCACGGCATGGTCTTCGGGAGTGCGCAGGAAGCCATCCTCGCCTACGACCAAGGCGTCACCGATCTTCAGGCGATCGTTCATGTTCGAACGAAAAACGCTGATGGGGAGCGCGATATGGTCGAAACGTCCGTCGGACGCTTACTCTTCAATGAAGTGGTTCCCGACGTGCTGGGGTTTATCAACCGCACGATGAAGAAGAAGGATTTGAGCATTCTCGTCGCTGATTCCCTGAGGCTTGCAGGCCCGGAGAAGACGGTGTTTCTTGCAGACGCTATGAAAGATATCGGCTTCCGGTACGCAACGCTCTCCGGCGTTTCCATCGCTGCCTCCGACATGATCATTCCTCCAGAGCGCGAGAAGATCTTGGAGGAAGCGAACGAAAAAGTCCGTCTCATCAACAATAATTACTGGAAGGGTCTCGTGACCGCCGAAGAACGTTACAATCACGCGATCAACGTGTGGTCGGATGCTAAAAACCGCATCAGCTCCGCGATGGTGGAGACGTTTTTGAAGCAGGAGCAAAACGATATATCCTATGTGATCGACTCCGGAGCGCGCGGCAACTGGGGGCAGGTGACGCAGCTTGCGGGCATGAAGGGACTTGTGGCAAATCCCTCCGGACGCACGATCGAGCTCCCGATCCAGAGCAACCTCAAAGACGGTTTCTCCGTTCTCGAGTACTTCATCGCAACGCACGGAGGACGCAAGGGGAAATCCGATACTGCGCTCAAAACTGCGGAAGCGGGGTACCTGACGCGCCGTCTTGTAGATGCCGTGCAGGATATCCTCATTCGTGAACACGATTGCGGCTGCAAGGACGTGCACGTGATTACGCGTGAAGATAGCGAGCGCATAGGAGAGAAGTTCGAAAGCCGCGTCTTCGGCCGAACGCTCGGGCAAGAGCTGAAAGCGGGAGGGAAAGTGATCGGCGAGCGAAACGACGAAATCAATTCCGAAATGGTAACGCTTATAGCTGAGCACAAAGTCGAGAGGCTGGCCGTACGTTCCCTTATGACGTGCCACACAAGGAAGGGCGTTTGCAAAATGTGTTATGGATGGGATCTCGGCAGCAACTCCATGGTGCAGCTTGGAACCCCCGTCGGCATCATTGCGGCCCAAAGCATCGGGGAACCCGGTACGCAGCTTACGATGCGTACGTTCCACATGGGAGGTGTTGCCGAAGGAAGCGATATCACCCAAGGTCTCACCCGTGTCGAAGAACTCTTCGAAGCGCGTTCACCGCGCACGCCGGCCGTGCTTTCAGACATTACAGGACAATTAAAAATCTCCCGTTCCGGATCGCGCACGCTCGTGCATATCTTGGAGCTGGAGAAGGGGGAAGATAGCTACCTGATCCCCACGGGGTATACCGTGCAGGTGAAGAAAGGTGAAGAAGTGAAGGAGCGTGCGGTGCTGGCCAAATCCACCACGGACAAATCCGCGATCAAAGTGAAGATCGCCGGCAAAGTGACCTCCACCGAGGACGGCATGGTGAAGGTGAAGCACGCGGAGATCCAGGAAAGGTCGTATGAGTTCGGGCCCAGAGAGTCGCTTCTCGTGAAAAACGGCGGCATGGTGGATGTGGGCCAACCGATCAACCTCGGTCACTACGATCTCCATGACCTTCTGACCAAGCAAGGTGCCTATGCGGTGGAAAATTACGTCGTACAGGAGGTGCAGAGTATTTACGCTTCACAAGGCCAAACCATCAACGACAAGCACCTCGAGATCATTGTGCGAAAGATGTTCAGCAAGGTCCGCATCGTGGATGCCGGTGATACGAGTTTCCTCTCTGGAGAGACCGTGGATCTGGGGGATGTGGAGTACCAAAACGAGCAACTCAAGAAGAAAGGGAAAAAGAAGGCGACCTACGAACAGCTCCTCCTCGGCATCACGCGCGCGGCGCTTGCGACCGATAGCTGGCTGGCAGGAGCCTCCTTCCAAGAGACCATCCGTGTCCTCGTAGAGGCGGCGACAACCCGCAAAGTGGATATCTTGCAGGGCCTCAAGGAAAACGTGATCATCGGACGGCTCATCCCGACCGGAGAAGTGTACAGAACCCGCTTTGGGTCTGGTGGGGAAGGGAAGGATGAAGCGCAGAAGAAAGAGGAATAATCTGAATAAAATATTTGTTCAGTTGACTCAGTAGTCGCTGTGTAGTACACTACGGATGTTACCAAGTCGATAGCTTCCTAATTGGTGTTGAACCCCGCGACTATGCGGGGTTTTTTCGATGTGTCTTTGGTGAAGCTCAGGGGAGTTGAACCCCTATCACCGATTACCAAGTCGGTCATTCTTCCTAGACGGGCCCCACAAAGACTGTACAATCGTACACCTTCCTTATCTCTTAGCAAGTGGGAAACAGGGCTACCCCGCTTGCGAGAAATCTGCTATAATAATGAGAAATGCCAAAACACATATCAGATGCCATACAGCCGGAAGATGTAACGCTCGAGGATTTCTACAATGTCCTCATGGAGCTCCGTGAGCCGGAGCTCTGCACCTATACTATTGCGGATCTGGATGCCATGTATGCGAAGGAAAGTACGGAGCACCGTACGGAACGCTACGCATACTATGCCCATGTATTTGAAGAAGTGTGGACGATGATGCTCGGGTACATGCAGCTTGCGAAGGCGGAGCTGATCGCGTTCAAAGAAACGATGCTCCTGCAGATCAAGCGTACGTCGAGCGAAAGCGAAGGTGACACACTCGGTACCATAGAAGATTCCATTTCCGCAGCATGATGCCGCCTCTTTTCCCCGATTGGCCGGGTCGAAGGCTTACGCAGGAGCGGAGGCTGATTTTTGTAGTAGTGTCTCCGGTTACTCCATCGGGAGGCACTGATCCGGAACCCACAAATCTGACACCGGAGGAGGCAAGGGAGCAAGAAGAAAAGCTGAAAGGCTTTGTAGAGAAGATCAAAAATACAGACGATGCTCAAAAACTCCGCACAATGCTCACAAGCTTTCTCGAAGATGACGGAAGTCTCGCACTACAGGAAGTGAAGAATCTATCAGACAGTATTTTCCGTTCATTGAGCCGTATGCTTAGTAAAGAAGAGCAGGCACTTTTAGACAAAATTCTGCCGAGAACAGATTTTGGCATTCTCCAGTTACTCATCGTCCACATGAATGTAATGTCTAATGTGGAATACAAAGACTTCAAAGCAAAAGGAATGCGTAAGCGTAGCCGAACCACAGAAGGCCGTGATCGGCTGCAAAGCGAAGCAGATGGAAAGCTCCAAGAACGGGCAATGCAGGAGAAGCCGAAGGGTCTTGTCTTCTCGTACATCGACAGGGAAAAAAAGGTAACCGTCTATGGGAGAAGGGACTCCTACACATCGGACTGGTACGTAACGCGCGAAAAGACGATGGAGGAAAGCTATGAACTGGAGAGAAAAGCTTTTCGAGATAGCGACAGGGCGTACCACGAAACGCAGCAGAGGAGAGAGGCGAGGGCTCTGGAATCGGGACGGCAGTGGCCGGCCCAATACAGCCATCATATTCCGGGCGATGTGCCCTTCGGCTCAAATACGCTTGCGTACAACGAAGGCAGGGCATACCGGCGTATGCAGCGCGATCTGGATGCCGAGCTTGGCAAGGGTTGGCAGCACGGAACGAGCATGACGCAGAAGATTATGAATATCAGGCGTGTGGATAATCCGAATAGCCTTCCGAATTCCACGTATTACATGAATCCCGCGGAACGGCGCGTCCATGAAGAGTATTTTGGAGACTACAGCGGTGGTGGATCCACTGTCATCTTCCCGAGGAGAATAGATTCACGGCGATTTCCGCTACTTTCGGGATTCGAACAGCGGCGTCAGCTGGTTGCAAATCGTATACAAGCGGCTCCTTTCGTACAGTCTGCTGCAGAGCCGATAGGTGCACCTGTTGTGCGTTTATCCATGCAAAATTCAATCAATAGGGAAAGACGGGGAATCAATATCGAATTTGTGATTACAGACGTAACAGATAGAACATCCGTTGCACTTCGTCCTATGCAAGTGGATTTCGATCTTACGCTGGATGAGAGTGCATGGCTTCGTTCTCATGGAGTAGTGTTGTCTGCCAAACGTCAGCTAGAGCCTGAATTTGGCCGCCCCATTCGCTACCCCATTCACGAACTCAAGATCTATAACACGAATCCTTCTACATCGTTTAAGATAAGACAAGGTGATAATTCTTGGGATCTCGCAGCCGCTACAGAGTATGCTGCTTCGCAGAAAGAGAAGGCTTCGCAGCAGGCTAAAGCCGATAAGCATATACGCGCAATGCGAAAGAAGATAACGGATGCATTAAAAAAAGGTGATGAGCTCTTTGGAAACATGGAAAAATTGATCAAGGATGACAGTAATAAACAGGCATGGCTCTCCGAAAAGCGCTCAGACCTCAAAAAAATTCTTGAGAGAACATTCGATAAAAATAACCTAGAAGCAGGAAAGAAATTACTCGATGATGTGGATACATTACTGAAAGAAGTAGAGGACGAGTATAAAAAGTTAAGTACACCGCCGTAGTTCCTGCGGATTAAAATCACACTAAAATCTCTTCCCGTCGTATGTCCTGCGCGATCGTACGAGTGACGTCTACCGGTCATTTCTTCTACCGCATTCCCCAACGCTTTTAGCGAAGCGAGAAGCTCGGAAACGTGAGCTCTCTGTTTGCGTTTGAGCTTCGTTTGAGCCCGATGGATCGCAGGATGACTGTAGAGGGCTCCTCTGGAAAGGCATACGCCATGGTGGGGGCATTCTCGTTGTAGAGCTCTTCGCAAAAGGGAATCGGCTCCCCGTTTTTCCCGTACACTTCTATGTCGTGTACTCTATTGGGGTAAGGGAGTTTTCCGTCTGCGGGTTTCGGGAATCCCCGATAATCGATGGCATGCACGATGTATATTTTCGAGGAGCCCTTGAGGGGGGAATTGCTCACCCATGTTTCCTCCAAGCGGAGGAACCGAAGGCTCCCATCCGCCGTTCCCTGCCGCTCGGGTGTACGAAAATCGGTCACGACGCACCGCTCGATCGGCCATGCCCTGCAGTGGAGTTTCACCTCGATGTCTGCCGTCTCTCTTCCTTCCTGCATTTTTGGAAGATTGAGATATAGAGCGTCGTCCCATGTCCCCGAGACGCTATCGAGCGTCAATCGTTCTCGGCCTCCGTCCGCAAAGTGCGCTGTGGCCTCCAGACACCGCCACGATCGTAGCTGGAGATTCCCTTCCATATGAAGAAAGAGGATAGCCCTCCCTACGGAGGTATTTCGCAGCGTTCCGAGGAGCGATCCGTCCGATGCGAGTGCTTCGTTGTATTGAGGAGCTCCGAGGTAAAGAACGCCCACCGACATGCAGTTGATGGTGCACGTTGCATCGCTTTGTTTGTGGAGTGAGCGGTAGACGTCCCAGAACGACGTGCCGTCTTCCGGCACTCTGCATGGTACCGCGAGGAATTTCTCTGTTGCGCTCTCGGTATGTATGTCCGTAGATCCCCCTTGCCGCAGCGCATGCAGGATCTCTTTGGCCGGTTTCGTCTCGTCTTTCTTCCATCCTTCCGGAACGCGAAGCTTCGTGCCGTCCCATAGCGGCTTCAGTTCCACTGCATGAAGGAGATCGAGGATATACTTTGATCTCCCCCTTCGCTCCTTAGAATACAGCGTATCTTCGATTGTGGCGGGCAATACAGAGACCCACGACGGAAGCGTGCCTGTATCCTTGAATGATGCCATTCCTCGGTTAATACATTCCGCAGTCGCTTTCTGTCTGGTGTCAAAAATAGCGTTGTCGAGGAGCTTCATGAGTTCTTCCACGGTGTACTCGGTCATGCCTGTCACTACTATCTCCTGCGATACCTGAGGAGACGATGCCGGCTCCGTCGTTTCCTGTGCGCTGGCACTCAGCGATCCCACGGCCATTAGAGTGTTTGCTGCTGCGTGCAGAGCCAACGTTCCAAGCGACGATCGACGTTCCCGATTTACCAGCATAGATGTGAAATATACCGCATCGGGAGGTGCTATGCAGCACCCTTTTGCCTTCTTCCGAAATTGCTGGAAAATCCTTTACAGAACCGTTTTCGCCCATTAGTCTCCTTTTTGCCTGAAGCGTGGCGCGATCAATGCGCCGGTCGGGCGATTATCCGTATCCTCTATACCACTGTGCCCACTGTTCATCAACGCATCCGCACTCTTCGATAAACTCAGGGTGCTCAACGCTCCCCGCTACTCCATTCATCATCATGCCAACCGTTAATCAACTCATCCGCAAAGGCCGAAAAAGACCTCTGAAAAAGAGCAAATCACCCGCGCTCCAGTACAGCTGGAATGCCTTAAATCTCCGAGACGTTCCCATGGCCAAAGGTTGCCCGTTTAAGAGGGGAGTCTGCATAAAAGTCACGACCATGACCCCGAAGAAGCCAAACTCCGCTCTGCGGAAGATTGCCCGTGTCAGGCTCACAAACGGCCACGAAGTGAAGGCCTACATTATGGGGGAAGGGCATAATCTCCAGGAGCACTCGGTGGTGCTCGTGCGTGGCGGCCGCGTGAAAGACCTTCCCGGCGTTCGCTACCACATCATCCGCGGTATTCTGGATACCGAAGGCGTACAGAATAGGCGTCAGGGTCGTTCCCGCTATGGCGCTAAGAAGCCGAAAGAAAAGAAATAATCCGTTTACATCGCACTTTCCACTTTCCACTTTCCACTTTCCACTTCGTCCCATGTCCACCAAAGTCAAACAGTACATCCCCCTGGATTCCGATCCCCTGATTGAGAAGTTTATTTGCTGCGTGATGCAGCAGGGCAAGAAGGCCATTGCCCGCAAGATTTTCAGTGACGCTTTGGAGGTGATCAAAACACGCACCAAGGAGGCGCCTTTGGAAGTCTTCAACAAGGCGATGCTCAATGTAACCCCGCTTGTGGAGGTCCGCCCGAAGCGCGTCGGCGGTTCTGTGTATCAGGTTCCGGTGGAAGTGACCCCCAAACGCCAGCAGACGCTTGCGATCCGTTGGATCATCACGGCAGCCCGCGATCGTAAGGGCATGCCCATGGCGCAACGCCTTGCCCTGGAGCTTCTCGATGCCAGCACCGATCAAGGCAACGCCTGGAAGAAGAAGCAGGACGTGATCAAGATGGCGCAGGCGAATAAGGCGTTTGCCCACCTTGCCAGATAAACATCCAATGGATCTCAATCATTTACGCAATATCGGCATTATCGCCCACATAGACGCCGGAAAGACGACGACCACCGAGCGTGTTCTTTTTTACACCGGCAAGAATTACAAGATCGGCGAGGTGCACGAGGGCGAGGCCACCATGGACTGGATGGAGCAGGAGCGCGAGCGCGGCATCACCATCACCGCGGCCGCTACCCAGTGTCATTGGAAGGCTACAGACAGTGACCGCAAAGAGATTGACTGCACCATAAACATCATCGATACCCCCGGGCATGTCGACTTCACGGCCGAGGTGGAGCGCAGCCTCCGTGTCCTCGACGGAGGGGTTGCCGTCTTCGACGGATCGCAGGGGGTAGAGCCCCAGAGCGAAACCGTGTGGCGGCAAGCGGATAAATACAACGTTCCGCGCATAGCATTCATCAACAAGATGGATAAGACCGGTGGAGACTTTTACATGTCGCTTGCATCCATTCACGATCGACTCAGCAAGGAAGCAGTTGCCATCCAGCTGCCGATCGGTGCGGAGAGTGATTTTCGTGGCATTGTCGATCTCGTTTCCAAAAAAGCGTATACCTTTGAAGGGGAACATGGTGAGAACCGTATAGAAATACCGATCCCCGAGGAGATGAAAAGCGATGTGAGTGAATACCGAGCATTGCTCATGGAAAAAGTTGCCGAGGCCGACGAGAGTATTCTCGATGCATACCTCGAAAATAACGCCCTCACCGACGAGCAGCTCATCAAAGGCATCCGCAATGGAACCGTCAACGGCAAGCTCTACCCTGTGGTCTGCGGCTCGTCACTCAAGAATATCGGCGTACAGCTCATGCTGGATGCCGTCGTTGCCTACCTGCCTTCGCCACTCGATATTCCTCCTGCCAAGGGTACCAACCCCGATGACGAGACGGAAGTCTTTCGCAAGCCCGAAAACGGTGAACCGCTCTCCATGCTTGCCTTCAAGATCGCCACCGATCCCTTCGTCGGAAAGCTCACGTTCGTACGCGTATATTCGGGCGTGCTCAAGTCCGGCAGCTTTGTGTATAACACGACCCGCAGCAGCAAGGAGCGCATCGGACGCATCGTGAAGATGCACGCCAATAACCGCGAAGAGACCTCCGAAGTGGAAGCGGGGGACATTGCGGCGGTCATCGGTTTCAAAGATGTCCGTACGGGAGATACCCTCTGTGACGAGGATCATCCGGTCCTCCTCGAAAACATCACCTTCGCAGAGCCCGTCATTTCCGTTGCTGTAGAACCCAAAACCAAGGCCGACCAGCAGAAGCTGGGCACGGCATTGAATAAACTCTCCGAGGAAGATCCGACATTTCGGGTGCACACGGATGACGAAACCGCGCAGACCATCATCTCCGGCATGGGAGAGCTTCATCTCGATATTCTCATCGACCGCATGCGAAGGGAGTTTAAAGTGGAGACGAATGTCGGCAAACCCCAAGTCGCGTACCGCGAGACCATCCAGAAGGAAGTCGACCACGAGGAGAAGTACATCAAGCAGACCGGTGGCCGCGGTCAGTACGGTCACGTCGTCTTTAAGATCATTCCCCAAGAGCCGGGCAAAGGATACGAATTTGAAAATAACATCGTCGGCGCAAAGATTCCGCGCGAGTACATCAAGCCCTGCGACATGGGATTCCAGGAGGGTATGAGCCGCGGCATTGTGGCGGGGTACCCGGTTGTCGATGTAAAAGTAGAGCTCTACGACGGGAGCTACCACGATGTGGACTCCTCGGAAATGGCATTCAAAACCTGCGCCTCCATCGGGTTCCAGAACGCTGCGCGAAATGCAGATCCCGTTCTCCTGGAGCCGATTATGAAGGTGGAAGTTGTCACGCCGGCAGAATTCTTCGGCGATGTGATGGGTGATCTTTCCTCGCGGCGCGGGCTCATCAAGGAACAGGGGGATCGCGGGCTTGCCAAATTTATCCATGCGGATGTTCCGCTGGCAAGCATGTTCGGGTACGCAACAGATGTTCGTTCCATGAGCCAGGGGCGTGCAAGCTACTCCATGGAATTCGGACACTACGACAAGGTACCCAGAAACGTTGCGGAGGAGATCGTGGCAAAGCGGGGAGGGGGGAGTAAGAGGTAAGCATCATACATCTTCTTTACGTAGGAAGAAGATGGCATCGGTGATGCGATAATCCTCATATCGCACCGAGATCGTCTCCTCCCTACGGGAGGATTTTATTTCTTTCTTTCACAACTATGTCAGTCGAAAATGAGTCGCAATTGGCAAATAATCGGTTATTAGATGCGATTAATGATATCCTGAGCGGCATCTCCGAGTCAGAGTTGAGATCAAAGAGCAATTCAGTTGCAAGTCTGCTCGACAGAATGCAACAACTGCCATCAGTACAAGATGGAACTGATGATGAACTCTCGAAGATTATTGATGGACTGAACAATGATCTGATTGCGGAAGTAAATAGTGTTGAAGAACGAGAAAATAACGGTAAGGAATATTGGCGAGTACGAGCACTGCTTTTCGCTAATGCATCTCTAATGCTGAATAGAATGGAAATGCGCTTTTCAGAAGAGGACAATCAGATTACCATTCGGAATGTAAGCGGATTCCTATTAGGTAGATCACAGTTTGCGGTACAAAAACTAAAGGATATCGATAGGGCAGAGGAGTACACAAAGGATGATGTTGGAGTAACAAGAGACCAATCGCTAGATGGGATTCGAGCTAGCTTAACAGGACAGCGTATTCCAAGACCACAATTTCCGGGCGAATACAGCGGTGGCTTCCACTCAATAATATTGTTTGTAGCTTTCCCCCTTCTCCCATTATGGTATCTGAAAAGCCAATCATCATCTTACCAAAATGAAATGGCTTTAGAGGCTCTAAAGGACTGAAAGGATTGAGGTGATGAAGAGGATTGAGAGGATATGGTAGAATGCGCGCTGTTTTGGACGAAGAAGAACTCCTTCTAAAATTTTCTTAAATGAATAAACGTTTGACCAAAGATCAGGCTGTGAATATCGGGCGTAAGTACAAAGAACGTTTGCAAGAGATCGGTATTCCGATCGAACGCGTGCTGCTTTTTGGGTCCGTGGCTCTCGATGCATCGAGATCGGAGAGCGATATTGATATCGCCATCGTCGGGCCTGCATTTCGACGTACACGTCTCGAGGAGGCTATCGTGTGCAGGAAAGCGACGTGGGATATCGATACGCGCATTGAGCCTATCTGTCTTCGACCGGGAGACATGGAGAACAGGTATTTTTCTCTGGGAGCAGAGATACGGAAGAATGGGGTGGAGTTGTGAGAATATAGAGGATTGAGAAGATTTAGAAGATTGAAAGGATGGAGAGGATATACTGTGCTTATGAGTCACGATTTCTTCATGCACCGTTGTCTCGAGCTTGCGCAAAGAGGCAGGGGACGGGTTGGGACCAATCCCATGGTGGGAGCGGTGTTGGTGCATGGTGGAGAAATTGTTGCCGAAGGGTGGCATAGCGCATTTGGCGAGCCGCATGCGGAGCTTCAGCTACTGCAAAAAGTTGAACAAAAAATTTGTTCAATATCAACGCTCTATGTGAATCTTGAGCCGTGCTGTCACCACGGCAAAACCCCGCCGTGCACCGATGCAATTATCGCAGCCAGCATCAAGCATGTTGTCATCGGCATGATCGATCCCGATCCAAGAGTGTCGGGGGAGGGGATACGGGCGTTGCGATCATCCGGCGTCGAGGTGATTGGTCCTGTGCTTCGCGCAGAGTGCGAGCGTCTCAATCGTGGATTTACCTGTGTTCGCACAAAAGGCAGGCCATACATCACCTTGAAGTGCGCACAGACGCGTGACGGACGCATCGCGCAGGATGATGGATCGCGCATGTGCATAACATCCGATGAGCAAAATACATGGTCTCATCAACATCTTCGCTTGAAGCACGATGCCATCCTCATCGGCGTACAGACGATCATCACGGACGATCCCATACTGACGATTCGCCTCCCTAACCCCAACCCTACCCCTAACTCTAACCCTATTCGCATCATCCTCGATCCCCATCTTCGTATCCCACTCGAGGCAAAGGTTCTTTGTGCAAGAACGATTGTGGTGACATGCGAAAGGGGAACAAACGCAAAGGATTCAAAAGATTCAAAAGATTCAAAGGACTCAAAAGAACATTCCTTGTTGGAGAAAGGAATTACAGTGCTACATGTTCCTTTCAAAAGAAATTATTTTGATTGGGATGCGCTTTGGAAGAGCCTTACATATTCTCCATTTTCCACTTTCCATTCTCCATTTCCCGGAATCAGCTCCATCCTCGTCGAAGGTGGGCTAAAGACTTGGGATGCGTTTCGTAGAGCGGGATTGATCGACGAAGAAATACTCCTCATGGGAGCGAGCGAAGCGTGATGCTTACGTGATCTTTTTCAGCAGCACCTCCCCCCAACGCATGATCGTACTGCGTGCTCTGTACTGCGCAGGCGGTTTTCCGGTTCTCTCATATGTTTCCACAATTTTTGCAAACGAGGCCCCTTGTTTGCGGACGCTCGCCAAGCTCTCCGGACGCTCATCGACCACAAGCCCGAATTTCCCCTTGCCTTTCGTGCATTTTCCTTCGAAATGCCGACCGATAAAGGAAGCACCAAAGTACTGCAGCGATTCTGGGAGAAAACTCGTCGTCTTTCGCATGAGTGTAGTCCACGCGGGGTATGGAGCCCCTCCGGTAAAAATCAGGTAGAACGGTTTCCCTTTCAGGGTTCCCTTTGACCGAGTGGCGTCCAGTGCGAAGCTGCCCATGCGGTCGATGAAGTTCTTCAGGTGTGCAGGCACACCGAAGTTCCAGATGGGCGTTGCTATGACGAATCCGGAGGCTTCTTCCATCAGCGTCTGGAGGGCGCAGAAATCTTCTTCCTGGCTGCAGTGCGGGTCGTAATAATCGACAGAGAAATGTTCGATACGCATATCCTTCAATCTCCGCTTGTGGACGGACACAGTGACGCTTTGGTGTATGCCCTGTATAAACGCATCGGCGAGCATATGAGAGTTACTCGGTTCGTTGGTGCCGGCGACGAGGACAAGAATGTGCACGCAGTGATTCTACCTGAGTATCTCACGATCCTAAAATCCCTTTACCGCTCAGCATATTTTTATCCTGATACGACCATTTTTTACTGGTGAACACTGTGCTACTCTTCCCTCCTTTGGCCTGCCGAAGAGAAAAAAGTTCAGCCGGTGCGGGCACGCGTTCACAGTCCGATGCGTACATTGACCGTGGTGCGGAAGTTCAATATCTTGTGTGATTGTGACGCTCGTGACACAAGATAGTGTGTTATCACTCCTTACCCCACCCATCATGCCCGCCGCGCCTTCTCGGACCGATTCCACAAATCTGCAATCTTCTTCTCGGAAAAGCGGTAACGGTTTAAGTATTGCGCGCGTGTTTACGTCTCCGGGCAGCGATCCACTGGAACAGATCACCTATGAGCGACGCACGAGTCGCATCAAAAACACCGATGGTTCGGTGGTCTTTGAAATGGAAGGTGCAGAAGTTCCGGCAAGCTGGTCGCAAGTTGCAACCGATATTGTCGTGAGCAAGTATTTCCGCAAGGCAGGAGTTCCCCAGTATGACGAGAGCGGAACTATAGTGAAAGATGAAAAAGGACAGGTCGTCACCGGGCCGGAGCGTACTGTGCGTCAGGTGGTCAGGAGGCTTGCAGGGTGCTGGCGTCACTGGGGGGAGCACCACGGGTACTTCGACACTCTGCAGGATGCACAGACATTCGAAGACGAGCTCAGTTACATGCTCGTGCATCAGATGGCGGCCCCCAACAGCCCGCAGTGGTTCAATACTGGGCTCCACTATGTGTATGGCATCACCGGTAATGCGCAAGGGCACTACTACTGCGACCCTGAAACCGGAGCAGTCATCAAGAGCCCGGATGCCTACACCCACCCGCAGCCCCATGCGTGCTTCATTCAATCTGTTGAGGACGATATGGTTAACGACGGAGGGATTATGGATCTGTGGGTGCGCGAAGCGCGCCTCTTTAAGTTCGGATCGGGTACGGGGACCAATTTCAGCAGTCTCCGCGGTGAAGGAGAGCCTCTTTCCGGCGGCGGCCAGAGCTCGGGGCTTATGAGTTTTCTCAAGATCGGCGACCGGGCTGCCGGTGCCATCAAGTCCGGCGGTACCACGAGGAGAGCCGCAAAGATGGTCTGCCTCGACCTCGATCATCCGGACATCGAGCAATTTATCAATTGGAAGGTCAACGAAGAGAAAAAAGTCGGAGCCATGGCGCAGGCAGGCTACGATACGGATTTCAACGGAGAAGCGTACCAGACGGTTTCCGGACAGAATTCCAATAACTCCGTGCGTATCCCCCATATGTTTTTTATGTCCGTGGAGAAAGACGACGTGTGGAATCTCTACTGGCGCACAGAGCTCAAGATCGCCCGCGAGGAGGGGCGAGATGCTGTGCCAAAGCGAACACTGAAATCTCGTGATCTCTGGGATCAGATCGGCTACGCCGCTTGGGCGTGTGCGGACCCGGGCCTCCAGTACGATACGACGATCAACGACTGGCACACGTGTCCGGAGGATGGCCGCATCAATGCCAGTAACCCCTGCAGCGAATACATGTTTCTGGATAACACCGCTTGCAATCTCGCTTCCATCAATCTGCTCCAGTTCTATGACGAAGAGCATACCTCTGCAGGATCGCATGCAGCAGGCTTTGAACCTACAGGGCACGCGGAGGTTACCGGTTTTAAGGTTGAAGAGTTCAAGCATGCCGTGCGCCTCTGGACGATCGTTCTCGAGATCTCCGTGCTCATGGCGCAGTTTCCGAGCAAGGAGATTGCGCATTTAAGCTATATTTTTCGTACATTGGGGCTAGGATACGCCAATCTGGGAGCAATGCTTCTGCGCATGGGTATTCCCTACGATAGCAAGAAGGGTCGTGCAATCTGCGGTGCGATCACAGCGATACTGACCGGCCAGTCCTATGCGACTTCCGCAGAAATGGCGGGCAAGCTCGGCACATTTTCCGGTTACGATCGGAACAAACACCACATGCTCCGTGTGATCAGAAATCATCGTCGTGCTGCGTACGACGCACCGGAAAGCGAGTACGAACAGCTGCACATCAAGCCCGTCGGTATCGACCAACATGTCTGCCCCGACGAGCTTTTGGAACCTGCGAAGGAATGCTGGGACAGAGCGCTGGCGCTTGGTGAAAAGTACGGGTTCCGCAATGCTCAGACCACGGTGATCGCCCCTACCGGAACGATCGGTCTCCTCATGGATTGTGATACGACGGGAGTGGAGCCGGATTTCGCACTGGTGAAATTTAAGAAACTTGCCGGTGGCGGTTATATGAAGATCGCAAACCAATCGGTGCGTCCAGCGCTCGTTCGCCTAGGGTACGGCGAATCGGAAGTACATGGCATCATGCGCTACGTGATGGGAACGCTCTCATTGGAAGGAGCTCCTCACATTAATCGCGAGTCACTCAAAAAAAAGGGATGCACGGATAAAGACATCGCCAATATCGAGAAGAATCTTCCACAGGTGTTCGAATTGTCTTTTGCATTCAACAAGTGGACGCTTGGAGAACAGACGATGCAGCGTCTTGGATTTTCCAAGGAACAGATGGAAGACGCACATCTCAATGTGTTGAAGGAACTTGCCTTCTCAAAGGCACAAATCAACGAAGCCAATACGTATATTTGCGGGCATATGACGGTGGAAGGAGCACCGCACCTCAAAGTGGAACATCTCTCGGTGTTTGACTGTGCAAATATGTGTGGCAGTGAAGGCAAGCGTTTCATTCAGTATGAAGGCCACATCCGCATGATGGCGGCAGCACAGCCGTTCATCTCCGGCGCGATCAGCAAGACGATCAACCTTCCGAACGAGGCGACGGTGGAAGACATCAAAAACGCGTATTTCCTCAGTTGGAAGCTCAGTCTCAAGGCCAATGCGCTCTATCGCGACGGCAGCAAGATGAGCCAGGCACTCAGCAATACGTCCGATACGAAGGAAGCAAAGGAGGCAAAAGAAGCAAAGGAAGCAAAGGATGCTCGAACAACGATCATGGAAGAGCGCATCGTGATCAAAGAAGTCCCGCGTCGCCGCAAGCTTGCGGAAGAACGCATGTCGATCACGCATAAGTTCTCCGTTGCCGGCCATGAGGGGTATCTCCATGTCGGCATGTACGAGGACGGGACGCCCGGCGAGATCTTTATCAAAATGGCCAAAGAAGGTTCAACGCTGTCGGGCGTTATGGATACGCTCGCGCTCAGTCTCTCCATGAACCTGCAGTACGGCGTTCCCTTGGAAGTGCTCTGTGAGAAGCTCGTCCACACGCGTTTTGAACCGATGGGGATGACCATCAACAAGGAGATTCCCATGGTCAAAAGTCTCATGGATTACCTCGGTCGGTGGCTGGCGCTCAAGTTTCTTCAGAAGGACAAGGCCATGAAGTACCACAATCGCGACTTAATAGAACAGGCCTATGCGACAGGTAGCAAGAGCAAGGACGCCTTTGCCATGCGTCTTCCCGTCGTCGACGAAGGTGGCAGAGCACCGCTTCAAGTCATGGAAACTGCAGTAGAAGAGCACCTGCTCCATGCTGTGGAGGAAAGCGTCGCGAAAGTCTCTACCATGGGAACGGTGCTGGAGAAGGCGAAGCTACAGGGCTACACTGGGTCTCTGTGCAGCGAGTGTGGCAGCACGAAGATGAAACGGAACGGTTCTTGTGAACTCTGCATAGATTGCGGTGCTACGAGCGGATGCTCATGACTTCCTGGCTCGACATCCTCCCGGCCTCCGATCGCGAGCGCCTTCGAGAGAAATATAAACTCAGCGCAGCTGCGTACGAAAAGCTGAGGCAAAAGGTAAAAGGTCCCGAAGATCTTCGGGAAGAAATGATGAGAAATGAAATTTTAGCACAGCTAAAGTTTGGGCTGGAAACGGAGCCTTCGATGGTGCGCGCACTCAAAAGCCAGATTGAGAAAGATATCCAAGAGCAGGGGATAGAAGCGGTGCTTAAGCGGACAGATCTTCCGGAAGGCATCCGATCCTCCGTCGAAGCAGGAAAGTTCGACGTCACCGTTGCAAGCCCTTCTGAGGATGCTCCCGACCAGATTGTCCTCGTTGCCGAGGGGAATGTGCAAGAGAAACTGGCGGTGAAAACAAGCCTTGCCGATGCCTACATAGCTCAGATAGGAGATGGTTGATGGGAATTGATTTGGGCATGCTCAAACCACTC
>CAYJSJ010000003.1:0-5609 GCA_964373065.1 uncultured Candidatus Peribacteria bacterium | reverse complement strand
TGAGGACGTTGTTTAAAATGCGACAAGTAGCAATCCGAATACCGAGGCGAAGAGCAGAAAACGCATCAAAGAGGTGGTAAGTGCTGCGCATCGTAATTCATCTACAGTTAGTTATGCAAGTGTTGATATAGAAAGAGCCCTTGCTTAAAATAAAAAGTATGAACACAATTTTATTTCGTGAATAAATAATTACAACAACGAGAGCACCGAGATGTCATCGTCGCAAGCGGTGCTATTTCGTATCTCTTTGCCACATTCCTCACAGCGGTGAACGATCATCCAGCCCTTATTTCTGCGAAAATCGATGCCTACCGGTTTCATGAGTCCTTCGCACTCGCTTTTCCTGTCTCCGGGTCCGTCTCGGTCGACATGTTTACTCCATAAACACTTCGGGCAGTGGTTCCGATAGGAGCCATCTATTAAGGGCTTAACATGGACGGCACAGTGTTCACAGTCAAACGGTTCCTGGCGAGGGATGAAGATCATTGATCAGACGTTAAATCGAACATGCATGATGTCGCCGTCTTTTACAATGTATTGCTTACCTTCCTGCCGCAGTTTTCCTGCCTCTTTTGCCTTGTGTTCTCCGCCAAGATGCACAAAGTCCTCATAGGCGATCACCTCTGCCCGTATAAAGCCGCGTTCAAAATCGGTGTGTATGACACCTGCAGCCTGTGGTGCCGTGTATCCCGCCGGTATGTTCCATGCGCGCACTTCTTTGGGTCCTGCTGTGAAGTAGGTGATGTACCCCAGAGCCGCGTACGCAGCACGAATCAATCTATCGAGGCCGCTGTCTGATACTCCCAGTTCTTTGAGGAATGACGCCGCTTCCTCGGGGGCGAGATCTTGGAGGTCTTCTTCAATCTTTGCAGAAATCGTGATGACCTGTGCCCCATCCATCAAATGCATGGCGCTCTGCGCGCTGTGGATGCTGAGTGTATGGAGTTCTTCTTCTGCAACATTGCAGGCGTAGATAACAGGCTTCAACGTAAGAAGTTGTGCGTTTCTCACTACAGAGCGCTCGTCGTCTGCCAGTTGGGTTTCTATCGCCATTCTGCCGCTATCCAGCACTGCACGCACTTGCTCCAGTGCTTTGAGTTCCTTGAGCCTCTCCTTCTCTCCGGATTTCGCCTGCGAAGCGACCTTGTCTATTCTTCCATTGAGCACGTCTAAGTCGGCGATGATGAGTTCTGTTTCTATGATCTGCCTGTCGCGCAGGGGATCTGTGGAACCTTCCACATGGATAATGTCGCTGCTTTCAAAGTGGCGCACGACATGGCAAATGGCGTCCACTTCGCGGATCGCAGCCAGAAACTTATTCCCGAGTCCTTCTCCTTTATGGGCACCCTTCACAAGGCCTGCGATATCGACGAATTCAATCGCTGCAGGAACGATCTTTTCCGGGTGGACGAACTCAGAAAGTTTTTGGAGTCTCGGATCAGGAACCTCGACAATACCGATATTGGGCTCTATGGTACAAAACGGATAGTTCGCCGCATCGGCTCCTTTCGACCGCGTAAGTGCGTTGAAGAGCGTCGATTTGCCGACGTTCGGGAGCCCGACGATTCCGATCTTCAATGCCATGTCCGAGAATCTACAGGATTGTCGATTCTATGCAAAATATTAAACGCAATGACATATCAGGCATACTTGACAAAAATCAATAAAAGTATAACATATCTTCCTATGTTTCGTAGCCCCGTTCTGCAGCGGTTCCTTGCCTCCCTGGCCATTGTCGCTCTTGCAAGTTTCACATCGCGTGCAGTCTTTGCCGAAGGTCATCTGCGTACCCCGAATGCTGCAGGATTTCCCGATACGGAAAAAACGGACTATGCAGAAGCATTTGCCTATCTCAGAAATGAGGGCATAGTTTCCGGTTATAGTGACGGGCTCGGAAGACCCGGCAGTCCAATAAGTAGAGTCGAGGCACTGAAGGTGATCTTGAAAGCAAGCTCGAAATTTGATGTGCGTGTTGCAGCGTTCCAACGCAAAATGCCACCGATCCCCCTTTTTTCCGATATTGATCAGAAGCAGTGGTACGGACCGTATGTCGAAGCGGCCTTCGAAAATGGTGCCATCACCGGTTATCCTGACGGTACGTTTCGACCCGATCAGCTCGTCCGAGTGGAGGAAGCCGTGACGATGCTCATGCGGACATTTGAAGCCGAGGGTGTAAAAGGAAAGGCGGAGCTGAGTTCCTTTATAGAAAATAAGGCGAACCAGTGGTATACGCCTTCCATCAATGCTGCAGTGAAGAAGAACCTTCTCATGCATACGGGCAAACTGCGCCTGGGTACGGCAATCAGCCGTGGGCAGTTCTTTGATATGGTGTACCGATTACATTCCATGCGAGCAATAGGTGCGCTCGTCTATGAAGGGCATGAACCGAAGGCTCCGGAAAAGAGCATTGCAGTTCCTGTTCAGCGGAGTGTTCCTGTGGCAACTGCGGGGTCAAACGCCGGCATTACCACTGTGAGTACCAATGGAAACTCCGCGCAGAGCGTCGGTATCACGCCTTCAGAACCGAAGAATGTGACTGTCGCCAGCAGCATACGTCACCCGTATGCATCGGAGAAATATTTTGCCATCTCCATGCCGAGCATCGGTATCATCGACCTTACGATCAACCACCCTGCAGATGCCGCGAGTACGAAGAGTGTCCTTGATATTTTAAAGCTTGGGGTAGGGCATCTCTTTGCCTATCCCGGCGGAGGCGGAAAGATTATGGTCTACGGCCACAGCTCCGGCTACCCGTGGGACGTATCGGAGTACACCAAAATTTTCCGCAAGATCAACGAACTTGAGCCGGGGGACAAGGTCTATGTCACGTATGCGGGCAATCTCTACGTGTACGAGGTGACGTATGAGCAGACCATTCTCGCAAGTAAGGCGGATGAAGCGTTCAGAGACAATGGCGACGGAGAAGAACTGATTCTCTTCACCTGCTGGCCTCCCGATAGTATCAGCGAGCGGTACCTTGTGCACGCGGTACCGGTGGAGACAGTGGCGCTTCGGTAACGAGGTGCTCTTACCAAATATTCCTCACAATCCCCTGATTCGCCCTTCAACGCGATTCGCTCCCTCTGCGTAGACTACCCTATACGTCGTAGTATTTCTCTGTCGACAAATTCCCTTTGCCGTCCGTACGTGAGACGCGAGAGTTGCTTAAACGCCTCTGCGGCCTGTTCATCCTTTGGAAAGGTCGTATCTGTCCAGGGTTTTGGCACTTCGATGGAAAACGGTCGCGATGGTTGGCCACCGACAGAGAGCTTCATGGCACCTTTGAAGGCATCCATATTCACGAGGTCTTGCTCCGAGAAGACGGGGGCCATTTCTTTGGCGCAGACTTCGGCATCCTGCGGGCCGATTTTATAAAACATCATGGTACCTACGTTTCCGAACACGGCACCCTTCAGGCTTACGTTTCCCGAAAGCTTACTCTCTTTTTCCAGCTGATCGATGTACTGGTGCGCGAGGATGAGGCCGAGCCTGTATTTCCTCGCTTCAGAGAGAATCGATTCGATGGAAGGCGTGACGAAGTTCTGGAATTCGTCGATGTAGAGGAAGAAGTCCTCGCGTTCCTCTTTGCCCATGCGCTGCCTGCGCATGGCCGCAACTTGGATCTTGCTGACCGTTATCATGCCGAGGAGCTGCGAGTTGATGTCACCGACAAGACCCTTACTCAGGTTCATCAGCAGAATTTTTCCATGCTGCATGCAATCTGCCACATCGAATGCCGAACGCGTCTGACCGACGATGTTGCGAATGAGAGAGTTTGTGTAGAACTGGCCGAACTTTGCGGCGAAGTAGGGGATCATTTCTTGCTTCTCACGCTGCCCGGTCATAGCCATCTGCTTGTCCCAGAAGTTTTTTACGATGGGATTCTTCACTTTCGCAGTTTTGTAGCGTTGCCATTCGTCGTCCGTGAAGAGTTTCACCAAATCGGTGATTGCTCCGCCCTCCTCGTCGTCGTCCATGAGTGTCAGGCAGCCGTTTCTGAAGTAGTCTTGAATACGGGGCCCAAATATTTCCTCCCCGAACATCTTCACCATCATGTTCATGGCATCGAGTGCGACAAGATCTTTTTCCTCGGGCGTGCTTGCTTCCAGCATATTCAGCCCCATCGGACGTTCGGTATCGGCAGGATTGAAATAGATGACGTCGTCCGCTCGATCGCGCGGGATGTAGGGAAGCAGATCTTCTATAAGTGAACCGTGCGGATCGATGACACAGAGTCCCTTCCCTTCATGAAAATCCTGTCGCGCCATGAGCTGTAAAATCGACGATTTACCCGTACCCGTCTGTCCGATGATGTAGAAGTGGCGGAAGCGGTCTTCGTTACTCATGAAGATTTTGCGCTTTTCACCGCGATAGGAATTGGTTCCGAGGTACAGCCCTTCATTCAAGATCTCCTTTGGCGCAGGGGATATTTTGAATTTCTGCCATTTGATTGTTTCCACTTTGTTGTACTTGATATTTGGCAGGTGGAAAAAGCTCGCAAGTTCCGCCGTGCCGGCGATCATCTTCCTATATTGGAAGTATTGCCTGAGTGAGCGCCTGGGATTTCTGCGGATGAAACGGTCGATGACGTCGCTCTTCCTGCTGATCTGCGAGCGCGTAAACGCATTGCCACGGACGCTGTCGTATTGGGCGAATGCGGAGAGTACGCCCGAGAGAATGTTCTGGGCCTTTGCCGATGTCTCGGCAGACGCCACTGCGCGCACGACGCAATGGTAGCCGGGGTTGCAGGCTTTTTCGTCGAGCATCTTGCTCCGCTCCTCCTGCACCTGCGTCACGCGGTTCCCTGTGGATTCTGCACTTTTTATATCCACCACATCGGTGGCATCCGAGGAAGTGAGGAGCGAGAAGAATGCCCCCATCCAGCTGACGGGATTAAACCAGCTGGCAGCATTCTTCTTCGGATTGATCATGGTGACTGCGGCCTTTTGGAGCTTCTTCTGCCAGCCGGAGGCCGCAGGGCGAATGATGAACTGCACGGCAGCGCCCTCGTCGATCTTGAGCTTGGAAAACGCGTTTGTAATGGCATTGAGCGGATCACTCTTCATCTCTTGGTACGTTTTGAACGTGAACGAGAAGGAGCGCGCAGGCAAAAGCGCGTCGGCGGCGACATGGGAGTCCGTGGTGAAAATATTGTAGTCCTCTACTTCGTCGATGATCACATCGGGGTAAAACGAGGTGATCTGTTTTTCAACGAGATGGGCGATTCTTCGTGGAGAAACGATAAAGAAGAGAATTTCCCCTCCCAGTGCCGCGTACTCCAGCGATAGGAAGGTCTGACCGAAAAAAAATCGCGAGATACGGCTGTTATAAAGGCCGTAGAGCGATTGGTAGAAGTGATCCATCACGCCGACAACTTCTTTGAAATCCTGACCGGTGGAAAACTGTTCCGAAGATGTTTCCTTGTCTTCTTTACTTTCCTTCTTAGGTACCAGGATCTGCAGGAAGACCATTTCTTCCTCACGCTTCGTATCATGGTACTTCCGACAGAGCCAAAGGCCTATGGCCGCAGTGGTGGCTGCGAGGGCGACTCCGGCGAGGAAGGTCAGAGTGGTCATCGGGAGCATCGTACCATTCTCTCTTTAACTATG
>CAYJSJ010000002.1:81239-81479 GCA_964373065.1 uncultured Candidatus Peribacteria bacterium | reverse complement strand
TTTCTAGCCTGCCAACGAACCGTCGCCTCTGGGCTATGGTCCGCAGGCCGTAGCCGCAGCGACTCTGTTGCTCTAAAGAATGGCATTTGCAAAAGACTACGGATGACAACCTTCGCTGCGCGAAGGTTGGTGGAGCTGGAGGGAGTCGAACCCTCGGCATCCTGCTTGCAAAGCAGGCGCTCTGGCCAACTGAGCTACAGCCCCACGAACGAACAGTAGTATGCCAAAGAAAAATCGCAA
>CAYJSJ010000002.1:12561-81139 GCA_964373065.1 uncultured Candidatus Peribacteria bacterium | reverse complement strand
TTATATGGCTCGCATCGCCGAGGCGATGCTCGCCCCAACTGAGCTACAGCCCCACGAACGAACAGTAGTATGCCAAAGAAAAATCGCAATGGCCAGAGCGCCGAGCGCCCATTATATGGCTCGCATCGCCGAGGCGATGCTCGCCCCAACTGAGCTACAGCCCCACAGAAAACAGTATCGATGATTTATGCACAGCTTTCAATTAAATTATCTTTGCTTTGCCTAAGGCACTGCGGTCAGTTTCCATAAACGAACGATCCTACGCGAAATTCCACATGTTCATCAAGTCAAAATCTCCGCGATTCTTCCACAATCGATGGCCGTTCGGATCTCCATCCCGATACGTTCCCCAGCACTCATACTCTCTCCATAGAGATACCGCGCATACGGCGTGGCAAATGTTCCGGGAGAACCCGGAATGCGGAAGCTCACATCGAAGATGACGATATCCTCTTTTCCCTCCTCTGCGACCACCGCACCCTGCAACGCAAACGGACCGACTATTCCCTTGCCGGAAGGATCCAGCTCCTTCGGAAGTTTCTTGCACTGTGCGACAAACTTTTCACCAAGATCGAATGCCTTTTCCACAATCGATTCTTTGACGGTGCAGGCGATGTGCCCTGTTTCGATCATCTTCAGTGGCACTTGCTTGAGCGCTTTCTCTTGCTGGTCCGAAGTCAGACGGAGGAAGCCATCGAGATTCGTTTGCCTGCGTGTATCCGTACCCATCAATTCCAACTCTCCCGTAAGAGGTGAATAGAAGAAGTTAAAATTCACCGGCGCACCGACGACAAACTCTTCGACCGTAGCATCCCTCCAATGGGCATGTACCTTTCCTTCAGCTTCGAGTCTTGCCCCTTCTCGTTCATACTCAGCATCAGAAGACACAATGAAGAATGCTCTCTCGAACCCCCGCATGGCCTCGGAAGCCTTCACCAGTACCGGTCGATCTATTCCCATCGACCCTAACCCTAACCCTAACCCCTTATACACCTTCGGTGTTCTGATCCCCGCATCCTGCAAAAGGTGATATTGATTATACGGCTGGTCGCGCTCTTCGAGCTTGAGGAGTGACCGCGACCCGAAGATGGGGATATGGAAATCATGTTCCACAGCAGAGAAGTCATCGAAGTAGACCCAAAAGTACCTATTATGAACAAATATTGTATTCAACTTTTTCAGCTTATCTTGAACGTTTTTTTTGAGTACATCACTAAAATGATCAACAACAATAACCTCATCGATACACCCAATTTCCCCATTTCCCCATTTCCCCATTTCCCTCGTCATATAGTACTTGCCATACGTCCTCCCCCTCCCCTTCTCTGCAACGCAGACCGTGCGAAACCCGTGCCGCTTCGCGCCGTGGCAGACATCCAGTGCGCTATGGCCGCCAAGAACTCCCACAGTTACGTTCTTTAGATCGTAGCCTTTGAGAAGTGACGAAATAACCATGTAGGCGGATTATGAATGAAGAACTAAGAATTATGAAGTGATCAACACCGTAATTCAACATTCATCGCTCATTATTCTCCTCCCCAATCATCCAAGCACTTCCTCCAATCGTCCCCCCTCGATCGCCCGCTTAATATCCCGTGCGAGGCGCCTCCCCGTGCTCATCGGTTCTCGGTACTTGAGCCACGTGTACGGAGACCCTTCCACGAAGGGATTGGTGCCGGCGACAATGCGAGCGCTTATTTCGAACGTAAAAATTTCGAGCTTCCGCGTTACGATGCACTCCAAGCAAAACGGCCCGAAGAGACCCTTGCCTCCACAGAGCGTCTGGCTGACCTTCACCACCTCCTCCCCCATCTCGAAGAATTTGGGCAGGAGCGACTCGCGGACGACGACGGGAATGTTGCCCACGATGGTGTAGCTCGTGTGAATGTTTGCAGAAAGCTGATCTTCCGCTTTTATACGCCCGATGCTGTCTGCGTTGCTTTCATAGCGCTTGTCGAAACTGAGGATCTCCAGCTCCTTTGTGATGGGTGAATAGAAGTAGTGCGCGTAGATCGGAACGCCGACGATGTACTCCTGAATCGCGTAATCGTTCTGCTCAGGATATTTTCGGTTCTTTACTTCCCAGAATTGCTCGGGGCTTTTGGCGATAAAGTACCCAAAACCCCCACCGGCACCGTGGAACTTCACAATGACCGGTTTTTCTATGTCGTCGGGGTTCGTAAAAACACGCGGGAGCTTGAGCCCCGCTTGCTCAAGCCACTTGCGTTCCATGGTACGGTCGCTCTCCCACTGCAGTATCTCCTTGGTGCCGTAGTACATCGCTCGAAGTTTGCGCACGCGATCGATGCCGACATACGCAATGAAAGACCCGTGCGGGATCACGATTGCATTTTGCTCTATGAGCTCCTCCTCCACCGCATCGTTCCAATCTTCAAATGCATTGAGGGAAATAATGTCATCGGCAACGTCGTATCCGCGTTTGTCGTACACACGCTCGGAACCCTTCTTGCAGATCGCAAGCGTACGGAAACCTTCGTCGCGTGCACCTTTGAGAATCTGAAGCGCAGAGTGCGAGCCAATCGTCGCTATCACGAAGTCTTTCGGATTTGTCGAAGCCGGTAGAATGGGATGTTCTGACATAGAGTTGTAGTGACTTTCCTTGAGCGAGTCTCGCCGAAGGCGGACGGGTCGAAAGGGTATTTTTAGTATTGTACTCAAATTATTGATATATGCAAGGAAAACATCATAATCGAACTTGCAAGCGCTACCGGTCGCCATTAGCATTCCCCTCTTTTCATTGCTTTCAATACATTTTCCCCTGTAGACACATGCACGACATGCCCCCCCCCTCAGAAAACCTTGATCCTGTCGAGCAGAATACGAAACAAGAAATAGCCGTACACATTCGCTGGATGATACGCAGAGACATGGTAGAAGTGCTCGACATCGAAAAACAGAGTTTCGAGTTTCCTTGGTCGGAGCAAGACTTTATCCGATGTCTACGGCAGAGAAACTGCATCGGCATGGTCGCTGAGCATAGTGAAAGCGTCGTTGGATTCATGGTCTACGAATTGCAGAAATATCTTATGCACATTCTAAATTTGGCTGTTCACCCGGAGCGACGCCGTAGCGGGGTCGGGAAGCAGATGACGAGCAAACTGATCCAAAAGCTCTCCTGGCAGAGACACAACCGCCTCCTGCTGGAAGTGCGGGAGACCAACCTCGAAGCGCAGCTTTTTTTTAGGGGGCAGGGCTTTCGTGCCGTGTCCGTACTACGGGATTTCTACGACGATACGACGGAGGACGCTTATCTGATGCAGTACCGATATAAACCAAACAAGGAAGATGAAGACCAAGAATGGCATAGACCGATCGAGAAACATAGTGCGTAGACAAACAGTGCCCGCATGAATTCTTACGACGACTACAAAAAAGCTAGCCCCCGACCTTGGAATGATTGTGCTCCGCGAGAGCGAGTACGGAATCAATTGTTGTCCTACCGCTCTTCCATGCCTCTATCATAATCCTGAAAAAAGCGTGGTTATGAGGAATCAATCGTTGAAGTTCCGTACTGAGAGGATGGCGACAAATACCACGGATAAATCCGCGAAATTCATAACTTTCGGAAAGCAATGCTGTAAATACTTGATTGTCCTCCTGATGATCATTCGGAATCAGAGATTCTCCATTCTGCCTATCCAAAGAAGATGCGCATCCCATAAACACAGTGACACTACTCTGATCAAATTTTGTATGCAATAGAATCATTGTGACTTCATGGAGTCTGTTTTTTTGGCTTCATAAAAAGAAAACAGAGGATTGATAAGTTTACGTCACATGCCTGATCCATCGAACTACACTATCATATATTTGCGCATCTTTCCTTGCATTCTCCATGAAACGCATCGTCGCCTTCCTCGTACTCGCATTCATTCCCGTCCTTGCGCTCAGCGTACTCTACCCCGACAGAGCACTCAAAAAGCCTGTGCTGGAAGAGCGCTATCTCTCGGTACGGGGCGCAGATGTTGTAGCCTTTGTGCGCGACGGCTGCCCGCATTGCGCAGCGTTTGAAACGTATGTGGAGGAGCATGACATAGACGTTGAGTACCGCGAGGTGACAGAGATCGATAGTCAGAAACTCTTTTCCCGATTACAAGAGCGTGCACCCGCGCTGAATCAAGGTGTGCCGACCATCGTCATCAACGGAACGGTGAGCCAGGGGTACGACACCGATGAACACGGTGACGCGATCAAGAAACGGCTCGAAACCTGTCGAAATTCCTCGGACGGATGTCTGCCGCTTGCTGATTTTTTGCAGAGTGATGCGCGTGTCGATGTGATCGCCGCAGGAGAAAGTTGCACAGAAGACTGTGAAGCGGATCTGGAAAAATACACGCTGAACCTGTGGTTCATCGGCCCAGTGGATCTTACGCTTCTCTCGCTGCCTGCACTTTCCATACTTCTCGGATTCCTCGACGGGTTTAATCCGTGTGCGATGTGGGTGCTCATTACCTTACTGACACTGCTCATAAATACACATGACATGAAGAAGGTATGGATTATTGGAGGAACGTTTCTCTTGGTCTCGGGAGCTGTGTACTACCTCTTCATCGCCGCATGGCTGAACGTTTTTCTTCTCATAGGTTACAACTTCTGGGTGCAGAAAGTGATCGGCCTCGTTGCGATCGGCGGCGGCGGATTCTACCTCTACGAAGCATTCGGGAAAGATCCGAACCAGTGCAAAGTGACGGACTTGGGTCGCAGGCAAAAAACCATCGCCCGCATGAAAGAAATCATGCAGATTTCCGCATGGCCCGCCATGATCCTGGGCGTTGCCGTGCTCGCGGTCTCCGTGAATATGATCGAGCTGGTCTGTACCGCAGGGTTGCCCGCTGTCTTTACACAGATCCTTGCATTCAACGACATCACTGACATGGCACGATATGGATACATCGGGCTCTTCATCTTGATGTACATGATCGACGACTTCATCATCTTCGGTATCGCCGTCTACACATTGCATGCAACGGGCATCACAACGAAGTACCGCAGATTTACACTGATCTTTGGAGGACTGCTGATGTACGCACTAGGACTTCTGCTGATCTTCGCGCCGGAGGCACTGACATTCGGGTGAGGGTTTCGGTATTCTCGTGTAGGCTCCCCCTATCGGTCGGGTCGGTGCCGTAGCCAAGCAGTAAGGCAGGGGTCTGCAAAACCCCCATACGCGGGTGCAATTCCCGCCGGCACCTCCAGCCTCACTCCTCCTTCACAGGCTCCGACAGTGTAAAGTGATCCAAAATGAGCACCATCTCTTGCTCAAGGCTGCGATCAATAGAAACAGGCGAAACGGCCGTCATCGTATACCCGCGGTCACCCTTCGTCGTGCTCACTTGATAGAAACGCCGCTTTGGCTCGTCCTCGATCGGCTGTCCGGTAAAAATATGGAGACTCACCTTCGCACCATCGACGGTTATTTCTTTCGTATCCACATGTTCATAACCGTTCAGTACACTGATCGCCCGAATGCTTGCACTGCTATAGTCTGCAGGATTTACGGCATTCGGGAGCCGTTCCTGCGTAACGGCAACGGTGGGAAACTGTCCGGAAACGGCATCCCGGCGCTGGAATCCGACGATGGTTTCTTCGGGTACGCCGCGAATGCGCAATACTTCTCTGCTCATGGAGTCCCACCCTGCGGGAATACAGGTACCGACTGTTCCATCCCAATAGTCACGATCACACACGATACCGGATGATCCGCCGCCGCAGGCAACGAGAAGCAAACATGTAGAGACGAGAGTGATGCGCATCTTCATTGCGCACAGCATAAATGACGAAACCGTAGTTACCAAGGGAATCAAACACACTGGACAAAGACAGAAATCTTGTTCTTGCGTACTCCTAGGAATTGAGAATGTATGCCTGAAATGGTAGAATACTATGATTTCCATGAAAAAACTCACACACACACTCCTCGCGGTTGCCCTGCTTTCGTTCCCTGCATTCACCTCTGCAGCAGAAATGGCTGTGCTGGATACTGTTGCCGGCCTTTCGACCGAAGTAACCATTTCCGGTCTTTCGCCGAATGCCACAGTAACACTGAGTGTGACTTCACCGCTCGGAGAATCTTCCTCGTACACGCTCTCTGCGGAACCAAACGGAATCGCACGCGCATGGATCGCAGGAAAAGACCTGCAAACGGCGGGAAGGTACGCACTCCTCAGTAGTGATGATACAAAAACGAAAGGAATTCTCACAGTCCACCCAGACAGTATCTCTCCGCACAGAAGCTTCATCGAAACCGCAACGTCGACCGCGAATGTCGGAGAGGAATTCCTAGCAACTGCGGTTCTCGTAGACCGGTTCGGAAACCCCCTCTCCGGAAGGAGAGTGGAACTACTCTCCGGCAGAGCGGAAGATGTGATAGAACCCTTAAGCAGGGAAACAAACGACAGGGGGGAACAGGATTTTCTGGTACGCTCCGTGAAACCCGGAGTCTTCTCTCTCCGTGCCGTTGACCTCATAAGCGGCCAAACGCTCGCGAGCGAAGTACGCATCTCAGCCGGCTCCACACTCGGAGGTTTCGGCGGACCGGTCGCTTCCGTGAGTACACAGCAGTTTTACCGCAGTAATCCCTTGCGTGCGGATGTCAGTGGAAGTCCGTATCGCGCGCAGGCGCAAGACACTCCTCGCTTTGCAAAATTCACGATCGACATCGTCGGCCAGGAAGGTGTAGCCGTTCCGGAAGTGGAACAAGGCAAAGCACTCAGCATGGTACTGACTGCACAGGATCAGTACGGGAAGAGATACCTGGATTTCCAGGGGACTATCTACCTGGCAACGACCGATCCCGATGCGACGCTGCCGCTCTTCGGAGTCTATAATTTTGCATTTGCAAATGAAGGCAGTATGACGCTGACACTGGGACTCAAATTTGCGACGGCCGGAGAACACGCCATGGTTCTGACAGAGAGCCCCGATGCGATACCTGCCGATATCAATGACGCTCTCGGGAACCTCACGGTGAATGTCACGCGATTAAAGGCCGCGCAATCGACAAAGAGAATTGCAGTCGATTCCCCTTCCCCCGGCGCGCTCCTCGGCAAGAGTGACCTCATCGAGGGAAAGAGCATTCTTGTGGAAGGAAAAGGCAGAGAATTTATCAATATCAGCATAACAGGCGGGAAAGAGGAAATCGAAAGTGAAACCGACCGCCAGGGGAATTTTTCTGTGTCGGTGCCCCTCGATACGACGAAAACCGACCAGAAGATCACTGTGCATGATGTGGACGCTCCCCAGAACTCCACCGAACGCTCCTTCAGAATCGATGTCACACCACCGCAATTCGACAGTATCACCTTCGCACCCCAAAGCCCGCTCGAAGGCTCGGACGTGCTTGTCGTCGTGACGACGGAACCAAATGTCAAAAGTATCACACTAACTCTGAATGGCGAAACGCACGTCCTCACAACGACAGACGCCTCATCGGGAAAGTACCAGATGCTTTTCACTGCCCCTCCGGGTGGCACCTATGAAGCGATTGTCAGAGCGATGGATACGCTCGAGAACGAAGCGCAGGAAACCGTGCCGCTTGCGGTAGTCCTGAAGGGACTCCCCAAGGTAACAAATGTCATCGCCGAGTCGCAGGCAAATGCGATTGCGTTGCGGTGGGATCCCGTGACAGATATTACTGCAGATGCCTACCGAATTTATGTCGGCACGGATCCCGATGATTTCCTGTATACCCTCGATACCGACCGGCCGCTCACCACGGCAACCATCGCGGGACTGCGTCCGGGAACCACGTATTTCTTCGCCGTTACAGCACTCCAGGGACCTCGCGAAAGCACGGAACAGAGCGACATCATCGATGCCACTGTCCTCGGTGTTCATTTGAACATTACTCCCGAAGACGGCGCGCTCTTTATCGAGTGGACATCGCTCCAAAAGAACATGCCGCTTGCCAATTTCCTCCTTGAATACGGTGTTGAGCCCGACCAGTTTACGGAGCAACGGGTGTTCAATAGCGATCTGCGCGCATTTACGCTCAGAGACCTCATCAACGGTGTTCCCTATTATCTCAAGCTCACCCCCGTTGCGGTAACGGGTGAACAACTCAGTGATCTGGCTTCCACCGGCCAAGGAACACCGACAGGAAAAGGCTTTACCGCAGGGACAGCCGACCCCGTTCCTCTCAATCTTGATCTGCACGGAAGCGCCTCCCCGTACGCAGGGCCAAGGCAACCGGGCACTGTTCCCCTCTCGGAAGAGGGCATCCCTACATGGGCGCTCTTTTTCACAATCGGAGCAAGCGTCGTGCTCTATCGGTGGTATCTTCTGCGGTCCAGGGACAGCAGGGCAACCTCGGCATTCCTGCTGAGCATGGAATCCAAGTATCATCCGTAAGTTCATGCAAAAGAGAACGTTTTCCATCGGAGGCGCGACCTACGATCTCTTCGTCCGACTTCCGGGTACGTTCGGCGAATCCGCCGACGCGCTCACCATGCCGTTCGGAGCAAAGATCCGGGTGGAGGACATCCTCGAAACCTGCGGCGGAGGTGCATGTAACACGGCTGTTGGCCTTGCGCGCTTAGGGTGTGATGCCGCATTTGAAGGAGTGGTAGGGTCGGATCAATGGGGGCAAAAGCTGATCGAAAATCTTTTGAAGCAGAATGTAAACACCGATTGCGTGACCGTCGTCGAAGGTGAGGTCAGCAGCTTCTCCATCATTCTCTCAGGCGGTTCTGGCGAGCGCGTCATCCTCTACGAACCGGGCACCAATGCACATCTGCATAAGGCAACCTTTGACAAACGGATGATCGAATCGATGGATTGGGTGTACTTCAACCATGTGCAGGAGGAGAGCTGCGTGATCCAAGATGACATCGTAGAGATGCTGAAAACAGACAAGACCGGTCTGACATGGAACCCCGGTGGCTGCCAGATAGACAAGGGTATGGAACCAAAAAATACTATTGATCTCCTCAAGTACACAAATCTCCTGCTTCTGAATAAAGAAGAAGTGCTTGCATTCACAAAGAGTGAAACATCTGAGGAGGCCATTTCCTGTCTGCTTGTAGCAGGCGTAAAAAACGTCGTCGTCACCGATGGAAAGCGCGGAAGTATGGCAAGTGACGGTCAGTACCTCTACCGCTGTCCCGTGGTGGAAGGCACTACCATCGTGGATACGACCGGCGCGGGTGATGCATTCGGCACCGGTGCCACGTGGGCACTTCTGAACGGATTTAGCTTGAAAGAAGCTATGGAAGCGGGTAGTATACAGGCGGCGAGTGTGGTGGGGGCGATTGGCGCCCAGACCGGCTTGCTCAGAGACACAGAGATCAGGAAAAGGCTTACAAAAACTCCTCTCCACGTCTCCGTTCATCCCCTTTCATAAATACCACATGTCCGACGACAAGCTTCTCCACATTCAGGAACTTCTGGAAACGGCGACATCCAACTTAAAAACTGCGAATTCACTGCTGCGCGATTTGACAGGTGTGGCAGATACGGATCGTGAGCGGCATATTTCCCGAGCAAACATCACTGCAGGCAGAGCCGGAACAAGTATCGAAGGCAAAGTTGTCGAAGGCATCTTCGACGGCCAAAACATGATTGATGCTTCCGGCCAGGGCTACCCTGTTCCGGCAAACTACGCGAGCAAGAGCAAACTTGTTGAAGGAGACGGCATGAAACTGACGATTACTGATGAGGGAAAATTCATCTATAAACAGATCGCACCGGTGCGGCGAAGAACAGTGGTCGGCGTGCTCATCCAGGAAGATGGCCAATACAAAGTACTAGCCGAAGGCAAGGTCTACCGAGTCCTTCTGGCCTCCGTCACATTTTATCGCGCGGAAGTCGGCGACCAAGTGACGATACTCCTCCCTGAAGACATGGACGCATCGTGGGGAGGAATAGAAGCGGTGATCCCGAAACATATTTCGGAAGCTTCCGCCAAAGCCACTGTCGGTGGCAGGTCGAAAAAAGACCGAGACGGTGAGATGAGCCCGTCGATTGAATAAATGGTACGCTGCTACCGTATGAAAATCCCCGTACGCATTATAGCTCCTATCGCGCTCGCAACGGTTTGTGCCGGATTACTGATGGTATTTCTCTGGTGGCAGCTGACGCAATCGACACTCATGGCAAGCGGAAGAACATTGCAAGAGTTTACACTGCCGGGTACCGGACCCGCACTGTTCTCCGATACCGTCGTTGCAACGCAAGACCTTGCGCTGCTGCGGCTCAGGGAAGGAGATCTCTTTGCGCTACGGGGGGAATGGCAGGACGCTGAACAGGCATACGCAGAAGCGGTACAAGAAGGAGCAGGGCTCCCCGCGCTGCGGAAACTCGCACAAGCGCAGCTGCAACGAAGAAACATGAAAGGCATTCGTGAAACGCTCAGGAACATGAAGAATGCAGGTGCACGCCCGGAAGACATCGTGCTTCTGGAAGTGATCATCCATCTGAGAACCGGAGAACTTGTGGCAGCACGCACTCTTCTCGAAAGCGCGGAAGATTCTCCGCAGCAGCACTACGGGTTTGCACTCCTTGCCCTCATCCAAGGGAATCATGAACAGGCAATGCAAGAGCTGACGCTCACTGCGGAAGGCTGGGATCCTGTTCTGCGCAGTAATGCCCGGACGCTCAGGGCGGCGTACGACGAATTTGCGCTCTTTCCCGACGGGGCAGATGCGCACCTGATCACGCTCATCTCCCGAGCGCTAGCGCAGGTGCAGGAATGCGAATTGGCACTCCCGCTCCTCGTTCAGGTGACTTCCGTGAAAGACGATTACCGCGACGCATGGATCGTGCAAGGGTATTGCGAGCTCGTGACAGAACGCACCGAGCAGTCCCTCGCTTCCTTGGAACACGCCTACGCACTCGACCCGCAGAAACCCGAGATCCAGTATTTCCTCGCACGCGCCTACGCCGCCATGCACGAGGTACAAAACGCGATTACCTTCTTTGAGTACGCACTGACAAATGGGTTTGTGCCGCAGGCCGAAGTGCGACGCCTCATTGCGCGGTACGCTCTCGAGATCGGTAACGCCGGCCTCGCCCTCGACCAGTACGAAGCGCTGACCGACGATCCGCAGGCGTCTATAGAAGCGTACGAGGGCTTCGTCACAGCGGCTGCTTCTCTCGGCCGCCCGGAAGAAGCACTGGTAAAGGCAATAGAAGCAACGAAGAAATGGCCCGAAGACGCAGGTGCCTATTCCCTGCTTGGCACCGTGGCGGCACAGCTTGGAAAAACAGAGGACGCTCGCATAGCATTCGAGAAGGCACTGGAGATCAACCCGAAATTTCCCGGTCTCCAAGAACAGTTGGATGCATTGAAGAAATGAACGTATCACAAAGACGTGCTTTGCTAGCGCATTGACAAGAAGAACTACCTCCAATAAATGTGCCGAAGAGTGGCTTTACGAGTGTAATGACAAGAGGAACTTCCTCCAATAAATAAATAAATGTGCCGAAGAGTGGCTTTGCCACTCTGGAGGCACTCCATTAAGAGGGAAGGGGTTCCGCATGGGAAACCGTAGGTTTCCCATGCGAAACTACAAAAAAGACCAGAATTACCTCTGGCCTTTTTTGTTTGTATGTGACCCCTCTTACGCTATCTGTACCTATTCTAAGAGAAGGGAGGTACGAGCGCTCAAGAGATGACTGAGGCGAGGTGGCCTCTATTCCCTGCCTTGCTTCGGTATCTCGTTTATCCTCGCTACCGGACGAGGCCCCCGACCAGAATCCAAGACAAAGCCGAAGCCAAGGGATCCATGGGGAATGAGTGGATGCATCGCATGGAGCGACCTCTCTTCCATGAAACGGCATCGCAGAGCAGAGAGGGCGCTATCCGCCTCAGGCGGACACCGTCCTCTCTCCGTTGAAGCGCGTTAGTGTGAAGGATCATGTATGTGAAGGCGGGCCCGCCCCGGCACCTCGTGCCGTTTGTGTGTCTTTGGATTTACTGTTTTGGTAAATCTGCATATCGTACTCAGAACATGTTCGATGTGCAAGAAGTTGCGATAGACAGAGGATAAAACTCTTGTATGAATACATTTATTGTACAAAGAACGCGTAGGAACGCCGGTGCGAGGTAGATAAGCTTACATCCTATGCAGCAGTATTTTCGAGTCGCCACACTGATAGTCGCAGCCATGATCATGAGTGCGCTTCTCCTTACCGGGCTCATCATGGGAACCGAGCGGCTTCGGATCTTCGAAGAATCACGATGGATACGCGGAGAAACGGCAATGCTCCCGCCGCAAGCCTCATGGATGCTACGCGTACTCAGTGCATACCTCACCGGAGGCGGCAGCTCCTATGCCCTTATGAAGGATGACCGTGCACGTACGGTCACGACGTTGTGCACTAAGCGACCGATGGCACAAGCGTCCGAGGAAATCGCCAATCTCCCCGAAGCATTCGCCGTCATCAGTTTCGGCGATGGAAGGGAGTCATTTGCCCATGTACAAGCTGGGCTGACACCGGAGGATGCTGCGATACTCGAGGGGTTACTCCGATCACTGTCTGCGCGACTCGGTACGGAGATCAGTGTGCTCCAAGACCTTCCACTCCTCTTTACAGAGCCGGGGAGCGTACAGTTCACTGCTCCGGGAGGAATACTCGTCGAAGGATCGCTGCCGGCATCCAACAGATCTGCGACACTCGTCGATGCACTACATGCCTCCTATGCGGGGACCCTCTCCTCCTCCCGCATCGTACGACGAACGCTCGATTCGCGTTTCTCATCCGTCGATATCCGAAGCGACGATGCAATGATTCATAGGGGTCAGACCCTATACAAAGGCTGGACGCTGCGTGAAACGTACGGCACGTCCGCACAGGAAGGGCTCTTTACCGCCACTCTCGGAACGAGGTTTTTGATCGGTACCGAAAGGGATCTCCTCTTTACGGCTATGGATGAACGGAGAAACCTTCTGCTGCCACAGCGTCACGAGCGCAGCATTCTGACGACCGCAGGCGAGATCAATCTCGCAAGACTTCCGGAACGTTTCGGCGCGTTCATCCAAGAACAACAAAAAACAAAGATCGGTACTGGCACCGTGCTTTTCTCCTCTCTATGGAAAGATGGACGCTGCACCGTAACACTTCGGGGAAACGAGAAATTGCCGGAACTGCTGGATTCCCTGCCCTGATCCCGTTAGGCTCCGCCTCACGATGATTTCCTACCTCAGACTCGCGAAGTTCTTCGTTCCGCTCTCTGCAGTGCTGACGCTCCTCAGCATCGCTTTGCTTGTCTGGCCGGGGCCGAAGCTCAGCATAGATTTCACGGGAGGCACGCTCATGGAGCTCTCCCTGCCGGATGGCAAAACAAAAGGGGATATTGCGGAAGCGGTGAAGACGTTCACCGGTGTCCCTCCGCTCGGGAACGTCGCACTATCCGCAACAAAGGGCAATACCGTACTCCTGCGCATGCGCGACATGAGTAATGAGGAGCACCTTGCACTGCTCAAGCACATTGCCGCATCTGCCGGTACAGTCCGTGAACTTCAGTTCACCGTCATCGGGCCGACAGTCGGCGCATCGCTCAAAAAGGGGGCGGTCTGGGCACTCATCATCGCATCGACTGCCATCATCGTGTACATCGCATTCGCATTCCGAAAAGTTCCGCGCAGGCTTTCGCCGTGGCGTTTCGGCATCATCGCCGTCATCACCCTCCTGCATGATCTCCTTATTACCACCGGTATCTTCGTCGTCATCGGACAGTTTTCAAGCTTCGAAGTAGATACGCTCTTTATCACCGCTCTCTTGACCGTACTCGGATACTCCGTAAACGACACTATTATCGTCTTCGACCGCATACGCGAAAATGTCTCCGACCAAGGACGCAAGGAGGACTTTTCCGAAACAGCAGACCGGAGCCTTCGCCAGAGTATCTCTCGCTCGATCAACACAAGCGGCTCCACGCTCATTATGCTGCTTGCGCTCGCGGCCCTCGGCGCGGAAAGTATCCGTTGGTTCGTTCTCACGCTTTCGGTCGGCATCATCCTCGGAACGTATTCATCCATCTTCCTCGCAACGCCGCTTCTCGTGTATTGGAAGAAGAAGGAGTAAAGAAACGAATGTTCTTCCCGCCCCTATGTCACTCCCACCCGTCATCAAACGGCTCAAAGGCGGACGCATCGAATGCACAATCACGTTCGATGAAGCGGACACCGCCCCCGCAGAAGCAAAAGCTCTCCACGAACTTTCCCGCAACATTGAACTGCCCGGATTCCGTAAAGGATCTGCACCCGTACACATGATGCGCGAGAAAATACATCCGCAAAAACTCTTCGAGGAAACGGTTCACCACCTGCTTCCATCCGTCTTTGAATCACTTATAAAAGAACAGGATATCAAGCCCGTCATCCAGCCGCGTGTGGAAGCTCAGAGTCGGGAGCCGCTGACACTGAAGATCATCTTCGTGGAAAAACCGGAAGTGACGCTGAAGGGGATCAAGAAGATCACCATTGAAAAAAAAGAACCCGCGCTGACAGATGACGATGTGGAGAAGATGGTCGAATACATCCTAGAAAAGCATACGTCGTTTCGCACAGTCGATCGAGCGGCACACAGCGGAGATCGGATCACGATGGATTTCCACGGCACCGACGCATCGGGTAAAGAAATTGACGGCATCCGTACGAAAGGACATGCGGTGAAGATCGGATCGAAGGTGCTCATCCCCGGTTTCGAGGACGCACTCATCGGCATGAAAAACGGAGAGAGTACAGACTTCACCCTCACCTTCCCCGCGAAGTACCATGCAGAGCAGCTGCAGGGAAAGCCCGTCACGTTTCACGTTACGGTAACAAAGATCGAAGAAGTTCTACGACCGGAGCTCACGGATACTTTCGTGCAAAAGGAGCTCAATGCCGCTTCAGAGCAGGAGTTTCGAACACAGATACGGGAATCCATGCTCCGGCAGGAACAAGCAATGGAACACCAACGTCAGGAACGTGCACTTCTGGAGAAAATCGCCGACTGCACGACAGTGGAACTTGCACCGGAGCTCATAGACGAGGAGAGGCAACAAATCATCGGAGAATTCACGAAGCAGCTGAGGCATCAGGAGCTTTCCGTGGAACAGTGGCTGCAAAAAACAAAGAAACCACCGGAAGATTTTATGAAGGAAATGGCCGAGCAGGCAACAAAGCGCCTCACATTGCGGCTCGGAATCCAGAAGCTGGTGGAAGAAAAGAGCATCGATGTGACCGATGCAGAGATGGACCAAATCGTCGAGGGCTTTCTTGCCAAGGCAGACGCAGGGCAGAGGAAGGAAGTAGCTCCCGCGTACCAGAAAGGTGCACAGGCATACGAACAACTCAAGTGGCAGACGAAGGTCGAACGCGCGCTTGCGACGCTCTTATAGTATCGTTCACAGGTTCTCCCTCCAGAAAGCGTTACTTCCACCACACCTGCACCCTCCGTGCAGGATTGGTGTTTTGAAACATGTGACATCCGCGCCGATGGATCATCACCTCTCCGAGGCGGTTAATGTTTCCGACGATCGCTTCTCGCGGCCACTCCTCTGCCGCGCAACACTTCGCATACCGCAGGGGCATCGCAAGATTCCCCTCGATACCTATGTGTTCATGGCCACTCCGCAATCTGCCCGCAGGCGGTTCTTCGGTTGTCTCTTTCTGCTGGTGATCATGGATATGGGGCACCCGTCCCATGAGCGATGCGGCTTTTTCCGCACCTTGTCCTATCTTCATTAAGACGTCTCCACGCTGCTGATGCGTCAGGTGCTCCGCGTCGACGATGCGCAGAAACGAAAGATCCGTGGTGAGCAGCGGCAGATCGCGCTTCCGCAGTTCCGCATTCACGAGTTCCTTACCCATTGTGATGAGATGCGGGCGGTCTTGTGCGTACAGATAGCGACGCAACTTGCTCCGGGAAGAGCCCATCTTGAGCATCTGCATCCACTGGGAAGACGGTTGCGGTCGGGCATGCTTCTGGATCTCGACGACATCGCCGTTTTCCAGAGTGTAGTCGAGCGGAACGATGGAACCGTTGACGCGTGCGTTCCGGAAAGAAAGCCCGAGATCAGTATGCACTTGAAACGCGAAATCCAGTGGGGTCGCGCTCTCGGGTAGCTCGACAATGTCTCCCTTCGGGGTCAGTACGAAGATGTGATCAGCAAACGTCGGACATTGCGTCTCGTCATCCACCTGTTCTTGGTGCAACAGCATCGAGTGAAGTTGCACATGTTCCATCGCGTGCTCTGTAGCGCCATGTTCCTTGTAGCTCCAATGTGCCGCAACGCCGTACTGCGCTTCACGATGCATCGACGCTGTGCGTATCTGCACCTCTATACAAAAACTATCAGGAAAATCCGCAAGTCCTGCTAGTGTCGTATGAAGGCTCTGGTACCCGTTCGGCTTTGGAAACGCAATGTAGTCCTTAAATCGGTTCGGGAAGGGGCGGCCGAGACGATGGAGGAGCCCAAGAACTTGGTAACAATCTTCTTCCGTCGGCACGATGACGCGAAACGCAAAAAGATCATGGATATCTTTGATCGACGTGATGCTCTTCTTATGCATTTTCTGAAAAATACTAAAGGGCTGTTTTTCGCGAGCGTCGACAGTCGCTTGTATACCCTGCTCCGAAAGAAACGTAATGAGCATATCTGCAGCTTTTTCAAAAAAATGCGGGTAGTCGCTGTGGACGTGCCTCAGTTGGTTCATGACCCGTTCGCTATCATTTGGATAGACGACGGGAAATGCGGAGTCCTCGAGCTTATGCTTGAGTGTGTATATACCCAGCCGGGAAGCCACGGGAGCAAAAAGTTGTAAGACATCCTGACAGAGCCTCTTTGCACGATCCGGTTCCGCGCGGTCGACAAACTTCAAGCAGTGCACACGATCGCAAAGACATATAAACAAGATGCGGATATCGTCGGAAACAGAGATGAGCATAATGCGAAGATCTTCAATAGAGCGCCTCCTGCCCTCGAGTGTCACATGGGAGAGAAGATGCACACCGGAAACCAGAGAACGAACCTTGGACCCAAACTCCGTTTCAAGCTCCACAAGCGTCATAGCCTTCTTTTCGAGAACATGGTGAAGGAGACATGCAATGACAGCGTCTTCGTCCGGTTCGAATGGAGCCAGCTCTTCCACAATGCCGAGTGTGTGATTGATGAGCGACTCGCCCGTCCAATGCTCTGCATCCCCATATGCGGAAGTCGCTATGGCAAAAGCACACGAGAGGCGTTTGTCATCGTACGATGCTCCTGCGCGAAGACGTTTGAGAACGGGGGCCAGCTCAATGGTACCTATGCTTCCCATAACAATGGAATTCTAATAGTTTTTCCACGCTCCATCCAGATGCATTGCATACATTTTTGGCCTTCCAAACCTTCCAAACTTTTCTAACCTTCCAAACCTTCCAAACCTATTTTTATCGCTCCAACCATAATGTCACAGGCCCGTGGTTGCAAAGCTTCACATCCATCACAGCTCCGAATGCTCCGGATACCACCCTCGTGACTCCAAGTTCCCGAAGCTTGCCGATGAAGTATGCATAGAGCACCTTCGCCTCCTCTGGGGGAGCAGCATGTGTATAATCGGGACGATTCCCCTTCTCCGCACGTCCGGCGAGCGTGAACTGCGAAACGACGAGAATATCGCCGCCGACATCAAGGATGGAACGATCGTTGATCTTGCCCTGCTCATCGGGAAAGAGCCGGAGCTTCACGATCTTCTCCGCAAGAAGAGCTGCCTGCGCGGAGGTATCCCCTTTCAGAACGCAGAGAAAGAGAAGATAGCCCCTGCCGATAGTGCCGATCATCGTAGAGTCGACCGTTACAGAAGCCTCGGTGACGCGCTGGAGTAATACTTTCATGGAGCTAAAGGATACGGATGCCCTCATAGGGAGGCAACCGAGTGTGGTAGCCACAACATATTGCATTGCAAAATCCAGAGCATAATGCTTGACCATATCAATTTTTCCACTAAAATCCCACATCGACCGAAGACCGAGGGCGCAAGGCTGATGGCCCCAAATAAGACCCTCCGAGGTATACAGCATCGTTCAGTCGGCCCCCGGCTTGCTGAGTCGTGTCGTGTACCTCGCTGGTCTCCCGGTCGGAGACCGGCGAATTGAGTGTGGTCTGCCTCTCTCCACGGTCTTCCGATTCTCTACCCTAATCCTCCTGCATGGCACTCACCAAAGTCCAGAAAACGGCACAAGTCACAGAGCTCACAGAAAAGCTCAAAGGCGCCACGTCCGTAATGTTCAGCCACTTTATCGGACTCACGGTGGGCGATGTGTCTTCCCTCCGGAAAAAGCTCAAGCAGGGAAAAGCAGAGATGAAAGTTGCCAAAAAGACGCTGATGGAAATTGCCTTCAAAGAGGCAGGGTACCCTGCAGTCGATTTTGAAACTCTGGATGGCCCCGTTGCCTGCATTTTCAGTTTCGAAGATCCCCTCTCCGGCGCACAGATTGCCTTCAAGTTCGGTAAAGAACGGGACCAAGTCGCATTGATCGGCGGAGTCTTTGAAGGAAAGTCCATCACCAAAGAGGAGGCGATCGCCATCGCAAAGATTCCGGGACGACTGGAACTCCTCACCATCTTTGCCTGCATGCTCAACGCTCCGCTCTCGGGATTTGCTCGGGGACTCAAAGAAGTCGCAGGGAAAAGAGAGAGTGTAAAGGACAAAAAAGATGCGAAGGAGACTTCTTCTGATTCTTCTCCTGCACCCCCGAACACCTCGTCATCCTTGTCTATCCCCCCTCCACAATCCTAATGTTTCCCTCGCTATACTCGAAACCTTCCGCACTCTTCAATCTTTAATTTTCAATCTTCAATCTTCAATCTTCCATTCCCCCCAATTCCCATGTCAGATCCAGCAGCAGTACAAGACACCAAAGCGGCACCGAAGCTCAGCAAAGAGGAGCAAGCGGTAATCAGTGCAGTCGAGAAACTCAATGTCGTGCAATTGAATAATGTCGTGAAATTTATGGAGCAGGAATACGGCATCTCCACGGCTGCCCCCGTCGTGATGTCCGCGGGTGCGGCTGCCGGCGACGCCGGTGCCGAAGAGAAAAGCTCCTATAGCATCGAGCTCATAAGCGGCGGAGATCAGAAGATCGCCGTCATCAAGGCAGTGCGCGAAATCACGGGACTCGGCCTCGGTGAAGCAAAGGCAACCGTCGACGGCGCGCCCAAAGTTATCAAGGAAAATGTACCCAAGGCAGAAGCCGAGGAAGCCAAGAAAAAACTCGAGGCGGCAGGCGCGAAAGTGGCACTCAAATAAACGTTTTGTCGAAGGGGGGCTGCGGCATCTGCTGTGGCTCCTTTCGGAGAAAACAGCTTCGAAAAAGGCAATATCTATGGTATAATAGCACTGATGCACAAGATGCTACAGTCCCCGTGGCTTACCGTGACACTCGCGATCGCTTGTATGTCGATCGGATATTATTCGTATATACACCGAAACGAAAGCATCGTTCTGGCGCAGTCTTCTTTCTGCCCTGCTCTGGAAATTTGCCAAAGCGGAACCTGCGAGAAGGAAGGGTGTAACAAGCTTACCTGCCTGCCTTGTCCCGGCTGCAGGAAGGGTGCAAACTCGTAGCATATGCTGCCCCTTCTCCGGAGTTCGATCTTCTGGTTGTCGTTCTGCATCTGTGCCGCTTTGCTCGGCATATTTTTTAGTTGGGAACTCGGGCTCATTGGCGATCTCCTCCCACGCCTCCCGCGCCCGGAACCGACGCAAGAAGAAATACTCTTCACTACTGCAATCATCGTTCTGCTTTCCTTCAATACAGGGCTCATTTTTTTTCGCATCAAAGAAGGGTCATGTCCCATCGGAGCGAGGCGCGCCTCTACGATTGCGGGTGGCCTTGGGGTGATCACGCTGCTCTGTCCGGTGTGTTTGCTTATTCCCGTTTCACTGTTTGGCATGAGCCTCAGTCTGCTCCCGCTTGTTCCGTACCTTCCGCTGCTCAGAGTGATTGTGCTCTTTCTCTTGATAGTCAGTACACTCATGCTGTGGCCAAGAAACGCATCATCGAAATAGACCTCCTGCGCACGATCGCGATCATCATGATGATCGTCTTTCACATAGCATTTGATCTCTACTATTTTTATGGCTTCCCAATAGATCTCTTCGGGTCCGTCTGGCAGTCTTTTCGCATACTGACAGCTTCACTGTTTCTGATTGTAGCCGGCATCGCAACAAATTTTACGGCACAACCACTGAGACGAGCAGGGATCGTCCTCTCCTGTGCAGCACTCATTTCGATGGTCACGTATATCTATGATCCGAAGACTTTTATTTACTTCGGAATCCTCCACTGCATCGGGCTCGGAATGCTTGTATTGATTCCACTCAAGAGACTGAAAGAATTCACCATTCTCATTGGCCTTGCCCTCGCCCTGGCCCCCGCCCTCTCTCCCCTGCGCCCCACTCTCGATTTCTATCCGCCAATTCCCTGGATCGGCCTCATGCTGATCGGGTACGGGGTCGGACACTATCTCTATGTCCGCAACAATTTCCGACTGCCAATCACCATCAACCAATCACTGATAACGTTCCCCGGTCGTCACTCCCTCATCATCTACATGATCCATCAGCCAATTATTCTCGGAATCCTGTACCTCATATATATATTCTTCACTCCATAACACAAAAGCTTCGGCTGCCATCGCTAAGCAAAAACACTCGTACACCATAGGGATGTACGGAAATACACTATGAGACGTTCCGCCTTTTCGATAGGCTGGTTCCGATGCTGTGATATTTTGATCGCCGCAGAGCATATTTCTTTCTATCTCCATGTCGTTCACTGTACGAAAAATTCGTGAAAAACCGCGCAGAGGTTCGTGGAGAGGGTACCTCATCGCCGCACTCACGATCTCCCAACCGATCCTCGGCATCTACCGGGGATGGAAAAAGCAACACGATGCGGAGAAGAGAAATTCCCGACGAAGAAGCATCCTCAAGCGTCTGCTGCTCGTAGTCGTTTCGCTGTTTATAACCTTCCTGCTGCTCGCAGGCATCGGCAAGGCCATATTGTCCGTACGCGGCCTCGGTATTTCCTCCGTCTTGCGCGTTGCGGGCACCGAGCTCCCGAAGGATACAAGCGGGTTCACAAACGTGCTTCTGCTCGGGCAGGGTGACGCCGGACATGATGGAAAGAACCTTACAGACACCATCATGATTGCAAGTGTCGACCCCACAGGCGTAAAGAGCTCCGTTCTCCTCTCCCTTCCACGTGATCTCTACCTCCTCAGCACCGAAAAGATGGGGAAAGGGAAACTCAATACCCTGTATCGCGATTACCGGAGCTTCCTGATCTACAAGAAAGGCATGGACCCCCCAGAGGCAGGGAAGGAAACGTTACGAGAGCTTGCACGCGAAATCGGTCGGTCGCTCGGCCTGGAGATCCACCACAGCGTCAAAGTAGACTTCACGGCGTTTGTCCGCGCTGTCGACACCATCGGGGGTGTAGACATCGATGTCCCCATGGACATTGAAGACAGGGAATACCCCGACGAAAACTACGGATTTGACCCCTTCATGCTCAAGCAGGGGATGCGACACCTCGATGGAGCAACTGCACTCAAATATGCACGGAGCCGCCATTCCTCAAGCGACTTTGGACGTTCCGCCCGTCAGCAACAACTTCTCCGCGCCATGGCAGCGAAAGCGAAAGCGCAGGGCATCCTGACCGATGCCGGAGCCATAACGTCATTTGTCAGCATCATGCGCGAGAATGTGGAAACAACCATGACGCTCCGAGAAATGATCGGCGCTGCGGCACTTATAGAAAAACTCGACAAAGACCGTGTGATGACGATGCAACTGAGTGACCGCAATGCCCTTTACGACGGATTCATAGAACCGGGTGGCTTCCTCTACACACCGCCCCGTGATCTCTTCGATGGTGCAGCGGTGTTCCTCCCGATCTCTCTCCCGGAGTTCCCCGTTACGTGGAAACAGATCCATACCCTTGCAGAACTCTTCTTCAACAAACGGGAAATCTATGCGGAGTCTCCGACTATTTCCGTGCTGAATGCCGGAGCACCCCCCGGCATTGCACGAAAACTTGCAACGGAACTGATCCGATACGGGTTTGACGTCCCGATCATCGAGAATGCCAAGACCGAGAAGCTTCCGACATCGATGATTCTGCAAGTTCCTGAACCAGATTCCATCGCGATCTTCTTCGGAACTCTCTTCGATCTTCCGTTGCTTCCTGCCCCCAGTGATCTGCCGGCAACGCAGCAGCGTCGTGTTACCATTCTTCTCGGACGCGACTTCCGCTACGCCCCCCTGCAAGATCTTGTACAGAAGAGAGAACCGATACCCCTTAATCCTAAATTCTAAATTCTAATCCCTAAATTCTAATCCCCATCCCCTAATCCCTCGCATATGTCTCCCCGCGAAATCATCGCTAAAGCCTGGGCTATGACCAAGCGCGAAAAGCAGATGCGTTACTGGGGCTTTGTCTCCGCGTTGCTGCAGACACTTCTGAATGTGAAGCTCCTCATCTATCAATCATGGTTCTTCTACCTCTACGCTATCAAGGGGGAAACCATCAGCTTTTTTGCCATGGAAGAGTTGTTTCTAACATTCATGCCGAATGGCGCTGCGTGGACGCTCATCATCACTATTTTTACCATGATCGCAATTGAGCTCGTGTTCCCACATTTCGCACAAGGGGCAGTGATCGGCCTTGCGGCAAAATCGCACATGAAACAGGAGGTGAAAGGCGGACTGGTCCTCGCCCTCTACAATTTCTTACCGATCTTTGTGGTGCATGAGCTCTTTGTGCTTGCCGGCATTTCCACGGTCATCACCATTGCCTCCCTCATGATCCGTTACGGGCCGACCGGCGATTTCCTGCTCTTGCCCCTCGGGCTGCTGCTCTTTCTGTGGTTTTTTAGCAATCTGCTCAAATTTATTTCTGCCTTCGCGGAGGAAGCCATCGTCATCCATAAGCTCGGTCCCTTCGTCGCAATCGGCAAAAGCATCAAGCTCATCATCAGTCACTTGGGGCATGTCGTCTTCCTCTTCATCCTCCTCTTCGTCATCAGCCTGCGCATCCTCATCAACGTCGTCATGCTTCTGCTTATTCCGGGCATCGTCGTCGGTATCGGATTGCTGCTGGCAGAGTTTCTTTCTCCTGCACTCAGCTATGGCATCGGCACGGTGATCGGCGTACTCCTCGTGGGGGTGGCGAGCTACTTCTTCGCGTACATCACCGTCTTCAAACAAACAGTGTGGACCATTACATACCTGGAACTCAGTTGCCTGAAAGACTTGGATATACTTACGGAGGAAGCGGCAAAGAATGTGGAAAAAACATCCGACGCATAAAAACTAAAAAACAACTCCGACATAAAATCGATCTATTTTCAATGGGAACCCGTTGACAGTGCACATATGTACACCTACGATGGTGGACGTTCGTCTTCTCGGCTCTCTATTCCCCAGTATTCCATCCCCCATTCCCCCATGTCCCTTACTCCTCATCAGCGCACCGTGCTCAATTACATCGGAGAATTTCAACGCAAGCGTGGCTATTCCCCGTCGCTTGCCGACCTCGCACTTGCATTCGGTGTACGCAGCAAAAACGCCGTGGCCAAAGTGGTGAATGTTCTCACACGGGAAGGACACCTCGAAAAAGATCCGAAGGGGCGCATCAAAATACTGGAGATCAGCGACCGCGAAAGTGACTCGGGTATTCGGCCGATGATGCTGCCGCTGTTTGGGCCTATCTCCGCGGGTTTTGCTGCCCCCGTAGAAGAGCAAGCGGAAGAAATGATCACACTCGATTCCTACCTCATTTCCGACCGCTCCTCCACGTTTCTGCTTCGAGTGAAAGGAGACAGCATGATCGAAGCGGGAATTTTTGAAGGGGATATCGTCGTCGTACATCGCAAGAAGACACCGAAGCCCGGCAATATCGTCGTCGGCGTATTGGATGGCGAATTTACCCTCAAGAGACTGCGCCGCGATAAAGGGAAGTACTACCTGCAAGCGGAAAACCCCGCTTATCCGGATATGTTTGCCATGGACGAGTTGCAAGTTGCAGGCGTTGTGGGCGGGGTGATACGCAAGTATTAAGGGGCTAACCCTCGCATGATTGCTCACATCGACGCTGATGCGTTTTTCGCTTCCGCACTCCAGAGAAAACGGCCCGATCTGAAAGGGAAACCGCTCCTCGCGCTGGGGATGGGCGGCGGCTGCGTGATCGCCGCGAGCTACGAAGCGAAAGCATATGGCGTGAAGACAGGGATGCGGCTTACAGAAGCCAAAAAACTCTGCCCCAAAGCGGTCGCACTCCCATCCGATTTCGACGAAGCACTGCTTGCTTCCAGACAAATCGAGCAGATTCTTGAAGATCACTGCCCGGTGATCGCACGATACTCGGTCGACGAATGGTTTTTAGATCTGCGAAGCATGGTCCTCCCAGACAATCTGAAGTACGGGATGCAAGAGCTGCAAGAAGCCGTACAGAAATCCACCGATCTTACGGTCTCGATCGGCATCGCGCCGAGCAAGCTCCTTGCGAAGATGGCGAGCGAATACAGAAAACCCGCAGGCATGACCATCCTTCTCCCTAACCCTAGCCCTAGCCCTAACCCCATAGAGGCGTTCCTCCGTGACCGTCCCGCCGAAGCGATCCCCGGGATCGGCCGCCGGAGAGCACTCCATAGCACCGCACACGGCTGGAAGACCGCATGGGACATCGCAGTAGCCCCGCAGGAGCAGATCCAAAAACTCTTCGGCCGTCCCGGCCTTGCGATGCAACGTGAACTTCTCGGAGAAATGATCGAAACAGTGTCGATCGAAAGCGCTCCGCCAAAATCGATCTCACGCACGCGGAGTTTTCCGTCCACCCGCTCTCGCGAGATGGTGTACGCGCATCTCCTCCATCATTTGACCTACACCATGCTAAAAATGCGGCGTGAAGGACTCGCGTGCAAGGCAGTTTCCGTGTGGCTTCGTAACCATGCATACACCCTGAAACGACAGGAAAGTACGTTGCCGTTTGCCGCAGATACCGAGGAGCAGGTGCTGCCCTACATCCAGCGCTGCTTCGAAAGCCTGTTTGAATCGGGAAACAAGTACACGCAAGTAGGGCTGGGGCTCCATGCCTTAAACCCCAAGTCCTGTATGCAGTATTCCCTCTTTGAAGAGCCGCGCATGATGCACGAGGCGGAGGGAATCCAACAAGCAATGGACACGCTTCATGCGCGGTATGGAAGAGAAGCGCTCAAGCGCGGCGCGGCGATGGCGGTAAAAGGTGCAAAGAAGATGCACTTGAATACGATTAACTAAAGGGGATGCGCTAACAATGAGTTGCAGTCAGGAGGGTAATGGGGGTTTGGGGGAGGTAGGGAACCGGACAAGGTTCCCTCCTCCCCCAAGAAAAAAACTACTGCAAAGACAGCAATCGTTCCTCAATCTTCTTCAGCTTCTCCGTACTCGTCACAAGCTTCTCTTTCTCCAGATTCACCACATCTTCGCGGGCATTCTCTACAAACTTCTTATTCTTCAATTTTCCCTCGACGGTTTTGATGAATGCCTCCAGTTTCGCCTTCTCCTTGCGAAGTTTTTCGATCTCTTTTTTGATATCGATGAGTCCTTCCAATGGAATATGCACTTCGATACCGGACAGAAAAGCACTCGCGGAGTTTTCATGCTTCACCGAGACGGCATCGAGTGTCCAATCTCTCACGCGTCCCATGCGCATGATGTGCTCCCGCTGTGATCGGAGAAGTTCCAGATGCGCATCGGTGTGGATAATGACGTCAATCAGCTTGCCTGATTCAATCCCCCGCTCGGCGCGGATGCTGCGGACGACAGAGATGACACCGATGACGCGTTGGAGTCGCTCGTATGCTTCTTCATCTCGCCGTTCAGGATGTATCTTCGGCCACTCCGTAGCGATGAGCATCCCGGCATTTTTCGCTTTGACATGCGACCAAAGTTCTTCCGTCACAAACGGACAGTACGGATGCAAGAGGACAAGCAGTGTCCGCAGGACGTGTATGAGCACCTCGGGATTCGCACCCTCTTTACTCAGTTCTAAGTACCAATCACAAAAGTAATCCCAAATGAAGACATAGAGCTTCTCACCAGCTTCACTCAATCGATACTCTTCCAAGCACTGGGTACAATCAACGATCAATAGTTCAAGCCCATGAAGAACAGCGCGATCTGCAAGCCCGATTTCCCGATTTCCCGATTTCCCGATTTCCCCAATCTGCACAGGATCAACACCGATCTTTTCGCACGAGAGGAGAACAAACCGCGCCGCGTTCCAGAGCTTATTGACGAAGTTCCTGTACCCGGCGATCTTCTCTTCGTAGAGTTTTTGATCGTTACCGGGGCTCTGCCCGACAATCATGCTCATGCGCAGCGCATCCGCGCCGTACGTACTGATCATTTCAAGAGGATCGATCATGGTCTCAGGATTGCTCTTGCTCATCTTTTTACCGTTGCGATCGCGGATAAGGCCATGTAGATACACTGTATTAAACGGAATGTCGCCGACGACATACGTCGTCATGAGGATCATGCGGGCAACCCAAAAAAAGATAATATCGTACCCGGTTTCCAAGACCTGTGTCGGGTGGAATTTTTGGATATCGGGGCTTTGGTCGATGATCTCTTTCAATGTCAGCGAATAGTCCTCGGTGATCTTTGAATCCACAAGTGTGCTCCACGTCCAAAGAGCAGCCGAAAACCACGTATCTAAGGTATCGGAGTCCTGCTCGATCGACCCATTGCACTTCGGGCAATAATCAATCGGTCGGGTGGATACAAACGTTCCGTCCCCTACCCCTTGATACTGACCCCTTGATACGCCTCCGATTTTTTCTTGAGCACCCGTACATGTCACGCAATAGAAAACAGGGATGCGATGCCCCCACCAGATCTGGCGGGAGATGCACCAATCACGAAGGTTATCGATCCAATGGAAATACGTCTTCTCGAATCGCTCAGGGATGATGGTGATGTCTCCGCTCTTCACGACATCCTGCATAACCTGCTTCAGACTCATCTTCTTCCCCTTCCAGGGAACCGCCTTTCGGTTCACATCGATGAACCACTGCAACTTAATCTGCGGCTCGATCATGCCGCCGCCGCGACAGTTGAGGGCAACGGTGTGTGCGTAGTTCTCATCAACCTTCACGAGCAACCCTTTCTCTTTGAGCTTCTCAACAATCTTCTCCCGCGCATTTTCGATCTTCATCCCGGAAAATTCTCCGGCGATGGGTAGAAGTTTCCCCTCGAAATCAATGATCTGCTCCTTATCCAGTCCGTGCCGCTCTGCAATCTCGCAGTCGACGACCGAATGCCACGGCGTAATGGTCATAGCTCCCGTGCCGACATCGGGATCGACCGCCTTGTCCTTGATGACGGTAGCCGTAATAGGACCGTTGATCCATTCACACGTAAACGTATCACCGTGCTTATACTTCTTATAGCGCTTGTCATCGGGGTGAACGACCACGTATTTATCACCGAACTTGGTCTCGGGTCGAACGGTCGCGATCTGAAACGGCCCGTACCGGAAGGTATAAAACGGATCTGTACGATCCTCCCACTCCAATTCATCGTCGGAAACGTTCGTCTGCAGCTTCGGATCCCAGTTGACGATTCTATGCCCGCGGTAGATGAGACCATCCGCAAACATCTTGCAAAACACCTCCCTGACAAGACGGGAACGCGGTTCATCCATTGTGTACGCTTCTCTGCTCCAATCTGAGGAAGCGCCCATCTTACGAATCTGCAATCGGATCGTTCCCCTGCTCTCTGCGACAAAATCTCGGATGGCAGCAAGGAGCTTCTCCCGCCCGAGTTCGGCACGGGGATCATTCATGCCTTCATTCTTCAATTTTTTAATGACGATATTCTCCGTCGCAATCGCGGCGTGATCTATTCCAGGTACCCAGAGTGCCTCCTTACCCTGCATGCGCGCAAAGCGAATGAAGATATCTTCCAACGCCAGCATCACGGCATGCCCGAGGTGCAGCTGACCCGTGGCATTCGGCGGTGGCATGCTGATGGTAAACGGCTCCTTCTTGCTCTTTGGGTCCGCCGTGAACGCCCCGCTCTCTTCCCACATCGTGTAGATGCGGTCTTCGGTATCCGATGGCTCATATGCCTTCGGGAGCATGAGAAGAGGATACAGAAGGAACAGAGGTGACAGAAGAGAGAAAGGAGTGACTCAGAGGATTCAGTGGAACCCTTCGACTCGTCCGCCTGCGGCGGACTCGCTCAGGGTTATTTGCGCTTCGGCTCGTCCGCCTGCGGCGGACTCGCTCTCGCGCAAATAAAAAAGACCGCCGGTAGAAGGCGGTCAATTTCAAAAGATGGAAAGAACAGATGTTTCGATTTGATTCGAAAGCCGCGTTACCGTACAGATCCGGTAGGTTGAATGCAAGTTTTTATGAAGATATTTAGGTTGCGCGACGAGAAATGGAGTATAATTCCTTACATGGAGAAGATAGTACGCACATCGGGATACTCTGAAACACGACTTTTGCGCAAGGGGGACATCGAACAGTTTGGACGGGATCTTCATAATTACCATGTTCGCACCGATGGTAATCTTCAGACAGTGGGGTCAGTCTTTATGGCTCCCGCTGCTTTTATAGCAAAATTCCCTAATGCGATCGCCGGTGCTGTCGGCGAGCAGCCTGCTGAGGCACTGCCAGAAGGGCATCTTAAATACATGCGAAGAGATGCAAAATCCGCAATTACAAATCTTCTCGGCGGCGTTCTGACATTACGTCCCGGGAAAATCCTAAAAGGAGCATTTGATACATTGGACTTACTCACCATTGATCCTCTTCTTGACGCCGGCTCAGCTATCTTCGGACATACGCGTAAGCAAGTGGATTCTCGTCTCTCTACTGCCGCGTAAATGGCACTCGAAACAGTAGCATCGAATGACCTCGCATTCGGCTTGAGCGGAGCCGAAATCGTCGGACTCGGCCTCATTGCCGTGGCGACATACTATGTCGGTGCGAGAATTTTCCGTACCTTAAGCGGGGAGAAGCCGCATTAAATGTGCTCGCATCGGCTATTGAGCCCAAAACAGAGAAAGAGTGCCCTTGCTCGTTTTTGACGATTATTGTATAATATTGTTGTATTCTGTCAAATACAATGAACCTCAAAAGCAATACTACGACAAAGAAGCACCCCCGCCGTTGGGCAATGACGGTGGTGGAAAAACTCACGGGACTCAAATACGCAACGCTTTTTGGGGTATGGGCTGGCATGGTGCTCTTCTTTGCACTGCTCTACTTCCTGCTGAGTTTTATAGGAGACGGCCAGCACGGTCCGAACTTCTCGGAACACGGCATAGACATACTCAAGATCCATAATATGCCTTTGCTCCAGGGGTTTTATAACACGCTCTACTACAGCGTGATCACAGCGACCTCCACAGGATACGGGGACATCGTGCCGCATGGATTTTCCAAGATCGTCGCAAGTGTACAGAGTATTACCGCGCTCTTTGTCTTCGCGGTCTTCGTCACCAAGCTCGTCTCCCACAGGCAGGAGCTTTCCATTATAGAAGTACATAAGCTCACGTTCGAAGACGTCTTCCATAACAGCCGCGAGGGCATGTACATCGCCCGAAAGGACTTCGACCACACGATGCGCTACCTCGAGGAGTATGGAACTATTGACAACGAACACTGGGAAAATCTGGTGACCGCGTATCGGCAACTGCAAACGCTCTTTGAGGAGATCCCCGATTTCTACGAAAACGAAAACCACCGGTACACCATCGACCAGAGACGCGAAGAGCTCCTGCTGGAGGCGGTGCATAGGACACTCCACCGTATTAACCAGATGCTGGATCTCATGAGTATAAAAAACATCGATTGGACAGCGCATGAACGAAGCTTCCATGAACTAAGCGAGCTTATCCATATCGTCGATACCATCACTCCACTCTGGCAGAATCGCAGCCCATACGGACTTCGCGAAGCATTTGAAGACATCCTCCAAATGAGGGAGAGAGTGCACTTGAAGATGCTGAATGCGGTGGTATGAAGGCTTAGAAGGTTCGGAAGGTTCGGAAGGTTTGGAAGGTTGGGAAGGTTTGCTTCCATATTCACCGTCGCGGAGGTCCTCTACGAAATCCGCCGCCGCCGGGGCGCTGCCCGCGCGGCCGATCGGGGGGCATCCCTGCCGGGCGCTCCGTCATCTGCTTAAGGGAAAGGCGTGTTTTGCCTTCCACTGCGTCGTACTCGACGCACATCGCCTTCACCTCATCACCGAGTTTGACGATATCCTCTACATTCTCCGTTCGCTGCCACTGAAGCTCGGAGATATGGATCATGCCGTCTTTGCTTCCGAGAAATGCTGCAATAGCGCCAACACCGTCGATGATACGCACAATCTTACAATCATAAATCTTGCCAACTTCGGGCTTTGCGACAATATTGCCGATCCATTCTTTGGCCTTCTGCATCGCATCGCCGTTGACGGAGGTGATAAAAATGATGCCGGAATCCTCAATGTCGATCTCGACACCGAGCTCCTTGGTAATCTTCTGGATGGTCTCCCCTCCTTTCCCGATCACCAAACGAATATCTTCGGGATTGATCTGCATGGTTTCGATGCGCGGAGCAAACGGACTCAGTTCCTTGCGCGGCTCCTTGAGCGCAGCAAGCATGGCCTTGAGAATCTCCAGTCTACCCGTGCGAGCGCGCTCCAAAGCCTCTTTAAACACGGAATCGGGAAGCCCCTTGATTTTTATGTCCATCTGGATGGCAGTAACGCCCTTCTCGGTTCCCGTCATCTTGAAGTCCATGTCGCCGCCGAAGTCTTCTTCGTCTTGAAGGTCACTCAGAATGATATATTTTCCGGCCTCCTCATCGGAAACGAGTCCCAGTGCTATCCCGGAAACGGGAGCCGCAATCGGCACACCGGCCGCCATGAGTGCGAGCGTGCTTCCGCACGTCGCCGCCATAGAGGAAGATCCGTTGCTCTCGAGAATCTCCGTGACGGTACGGATGGTGTACGGGAAAGTTTCCTCGGGGGGCAACACCGGTTCTATACCGCGCTGCGCGAGGTTGCCGTGTCCGATCTCACGATTGCCGGTAAAGAGACGGTTGCTCGTCTCCCCCACCGAGAACGGTGGAAAATTATAGTGATGGAAATAACGGCTCTCGCGTTCACCCATCATGCCTTCCATGAGGAGTTTGTCACCCGGCCCTCCCAACGTACAGGTTGTAAGACCCTGCGTTTCTCCGCGCTGGAAGAGCGCAGAGCCGTGGACGCGCTTGGGGAGCACATCGACCATACAGCCGATAGCGCGAATCTCGTCAGTTTTGCGGCTGCTCATACGGATCCCCTCTTCGAGGATCAAGCGGCGCATCTCTGTTTTGATAATCTTATCCATAAGCGCACCGGCATGCGCATAGAGATCGACGAGTTCGTCCTTCTCGTTTGCAGGACCGTACTTCTCTTCGAGTTTTTCGGCGGCACCCTTCATGAAGCCATCGAAAATCGCACGCCGTGCCAGCTTAGCAAGCGGCTCCTTGATGGCTTTAGAAATATCGGCAAGCGCCCAATCCTTCAGGAATTTCTTTGCCTCATCGTTCGTATAGTCCTCCGCAACGACAAATTTCTCTTTACCGATCTCCTTTTGAATATCCACGAATGCCTTTGCGATGTTCTGCGCCCACTTCTTGCCAAAATCGATGGCCCTGAGCACCTCTGCCTCGGGTACTTGGTTGGCACCCGCTTCGATCATCACCACGCGATCAAGCGACGCGGTAAGCAACATATCGAGGTCGGACTTCTTGCGCGCTTCATAGCCGGGGTTCAGTACCAACTCACCACCAATCATACCGACGCGCACGGTACCGAGGGGGCCGGAAGCCGGACAATCGCTCAAAGCTACTGCTAGGTTGGCTGCGTTTGCAGAAGCGATATCGTGCTCATTATCGAAATCGTAACAGAGAACAGTACAGAAAACTTGGATGTCATTATGGATGCTCTTCGGGAACATCGGACGGAGCCCTCGGTCTATGACACGACCGAGCAGGACGAAATCATCCGCGGGACGACCTTCACGCTTGCGGAACCGAGAACCTGCAACCTTGCCTGCTGCATAGAACTTCTCTTGGTAGACGACTTGGAGCGGAAGGAAATCTATCCCCTCGCGCGGCTGCTTACTGATGGTGACATTGCCCATAGCCACGGTATCACCCATCTGGCAGAGGACGGTAGCATTTGCCTGATTACCGAGCATGCCTGTACGAAAGACAAGCTTCTGGTCACCGAGTTCGACGGTGTATTCTTTATTCTGAGCAATGGCGGCAGTGCCACCTTTGGAGGAACCGAACATAGAAAAAGGAGAAAAAAGGTACGAAAACCTTTCCTTCAACGCTTCTTCTTCACTGATGTGGATTCACATATGTGACGGCTGGTAGCTGGTAGCTTTGTCTCTTGTAGCTTGTAGCTGGTAGGCAGCTCGGTGCCAGCACGTACGTAAACCCGCAAAGTAAAGTGGCGATGGAAGGAAGGAACTGTGCTGAGTATAGATGATGTCTAGTCCCTAATGAAAGACAAAACCCCTACTTTCTGTAGACCGTATCCCCATTTTCTCCGTTATCATCCGATGCAGGTGATTCAAAATCACGATACGTTGCTTCGTTTCTCCTTCTGATCGCTTTCAGTATGATTTCTTCTCCATCATCATGGTAAATGATGCGGTAATTTCCGACACGGATACGGAAAATATTTTCGTATCCCCGTAACTGTTGACGGTCGAGTGAAGAGAAATCACGCACCATAAATCGTTCGATCACCGAAAAGATGCGTTCACGGTATCTTCCGGGAATGGAACGAAGTTGTTTTTCAATATTCCCCATGATCATCTCCGTATCTTCTTCATGATCTTTAGAACATCCTCCACCGGCATGCCTGTCCTCTTGCCATTATCGGTAAAATCCACCACGGTTTCCCAGCCCTCCTCAGGGGCTTCGGCATCGACATTCATGATAATAAATGACGGTTTCGAACGACGGATGACACGGAATGATTCACCGTGCTCGGCGCGATCGGCAACATCAGATAGTTGCTCCCGCAATTCTTTTATGGAAATATCCTTGAACATACATTACATTGAAAAGTACCTTTAAGTGTACACTAGAAATAGAATTGAAGCAAGACAAAAAACCCACTAGGGAGCAGGTTAGCTGCTAGCTTGTATGTACGCATTTCAGTCAAAAGTCATATGTCGTAAGACTTTTGACATATGATTATTTAATGCGAAGTCCCGAAACAGCTAACGAAGCTAAAAGTTATTTCTTAAGTTTATTCGAATCCAACACCTTCTGGTATTCATCGGGAGCATTCATCTTCAGGTAATTCAGGAGCGTCCGCCTTCGCGCTACCTTGCCGAGGAGGCCTTTGCGAGCGGAGTGGTCGCTCTTATGTTCTTGGAGATGTTTGGTAAGCAAATCGATTTCTTTGGTGAGGATCGCAACCTGCACGTGCGGGGAACCCGTATCTTTCTTGTGTGTTTGGTGCTTTGTGATGAGCTTCTTCTTGATCGTGCGTTTGATGGACATAGAGCAAAGGAGAAAATACAGAACAAAAAAGTTTCACGCCACGCCGGAGGGGGCTTTATGGCACCCGTCCAGCGAGGACAGGAACGAGTATAGTAAAACGAACACCGAATGCAAGTATTTCTGCAGGAAGATGCGGATGAAGGGCATAAATGGCTTCCTGATGGGAATGAGGGGTAGACATATGTACACCGGATGGTACACTGACGTCCATGACAATCCTCACCATTCTCTCCGGAATCATTCTGATTGGCATCGGGTTCATCGCATGGAAGATGTACGCCACTGCGAAGGACGGCGATCCCTACCTCAAGGCGGAGCTGGAAAAAAAGAACCAGGAGATTGGTGAAATCAACAATCGTTTCAGTGAGATGAAATCGGAAAAAGATAAGCTCTCTGGCCAAGGAAAGGAATTGTACGATCGCTACAAAAGTCTTGAGTCTGAATACAAATCAACAACGAAGGAGCGTGACGGGCTTGCGAATCGCATAGCGAAGTACGAAGCAGAAGAAGACCGCAGGCAAAAGAAGCACGAAGACATGATCGCCCAGCAGGAAGCCGCTCGAAAGACACTCGAAGACGAGAAGCTCCGGATTCGACGGGAAGATGAAGAGTATAAAACACGCGAACTCGCAGAACGTGATCGCATGTGGAACGACCATGAGCAGAGCGTGATTGCATTGCTCGGAGAACTTTGCAAAAAGCCGCAATTCGGTTTCGATACGTATGACAATGCCAATCTTCCCGAAGGATTCCACGGAAATCTGAAACCGGATTTCATGATCGGATTTTTAAACCAATACATCATTTTTGACGCAAAGGTCTCGCGATCACAGGACCTGCAGAATTACCTGAAAGACGCCGTGAAGAAAACGGCAAAGAAAGTGAAAGGCAACGAAGACATTTATTCCACCATCTTCCTCGTGGTTCCAACGGATGCCGTACTAGAGCTAAAACAAACCGCATTTTATGAAGAAGGATTTACGTTCTATATTGTCTCGCCGGAATCCCTTGAGCCGATTCTCGCCAGTCTCAAAAAAATCGAACAGTATGAGTTCGCACAGGAAATGGACCCGCAGGAACGTGAGAATATTGTCGATATGCTTGCGCACTTCGATTTTCACATCTCCACCAGAAATGCGGTTGACTATCACCTACTCCAACATGGCGTGGAAACATTAAGCAAACTCCGCGGCAAAGACTCGAAACTCCTGCAGGAAATGATCATCAAGAGGCAGAAGATGCGAAATTTAAATTTTAATACCGCGGATGTGAAACAGCTTGCCGCCGATCCTGAGGCCGTGCATCAGAAACTGATGGCGCTCACCGAACCCCAAGCGAAGCTCTCGAAGGAAGACGTGAAAAAACTCGGATAATAGGAACGCGTTCCCTACAATGTCCTCTGTGCAGACCGCCGAAGAAATCATCCTCGGCCACCTCAACGAACCGCAGAAACGTGCGGTGCTCCATACGAAAGGGCCTCTCCTCATTCTCGCAGGAGCAGGGAGCGGAAAGACCCGCGCCCTGATGCACCGCATCGCCAAGCTGATCCATGACGGGGTGCCGCCTTGGCAGATCCTCGCGGTGACCTTTACCAATAAAGCGGCGACCGAAATGAAGGAACGGATCGAAAATCTTCTCCATATCACCGAAGGCGAAGCACTGGGACTGTGGAACTTGAACGCAGGGAAATTGCCGGTGATGGGAACGTTCCACAGCATCTGCGCGCGGATCTTGCGGCGAGACATCGAGAAGATCGGACGCGAGCGTACGTTTGTCATCTACGACAAAGACGATCAAGAGCGGCTGATGAAGGAAGTACTGAGAGAAATGGGGATCGACGACAAGGAACTCAAAGCGAAAGCAGCCCTCGGCTACGTCGGCAGGTTCAAGTGTGAAGCGCTCTCTCCACGCGATGCCCAGAAGCAAGCGACTACTTCGCGCATGCACCGGATCATAGAAGCGTACCACCGTTACCAGAAAGCACTCTTTGCAGCCAACGCTCTCGACTTCGACGATTTGATTCTGGAAACCGTTCGCATATTTAAGGAAGTCCCCGACGTCCTCGATCGCTACAGAAACACCTGGCAATACCTGCATGTGGATGAGTACCAAGACACCAACCACGCGCAGTACCTCTTTATTTCCTTACTTGCGGGAAAGCACAGAAACCTCTGCGTAATCGGAGATCCCGATCAGTCGATCTACGCATTTCGCGGTGCGGACATTCGCAATATTTTGGAATTTGAAAAAGAATATCCGGATGCAACCCGCATCAAACTCGAACAGAATTACCGGAGCACGCAACCGATACTGGACGCTGCGGACGGGATCATTGCCGCAAACCCCGACAGGCCGGAGAAAAAGATGTGGACGGAAACGAAGGATGGTCCGAAGATCATCGTCCATGAACTTGCAGATGAAAAGAAAGAAGCACTCGAGGCGATCAAAGCGGCAGATGAACTATTCAGGAGAAAAGCAGTAAAGCTCCGGGATCAGGTGATCCTCTACCGTACAAACGCGCAGTCGCGTCTCTTCGAAGAAGCATGCCTTCGTTTCGGTATCCCCTACCGCATCGTCGGCGGCGTGAAGTTTTATGCGCGCAGGGAAGTGAAAGACGTTCTGGCGTATCTGCACGTGATCTTAAATCCGTACGATACGGTGTCACTGCTGAGGATTATGAACGTTCCTTCGCGCAAAATAGGACTTACGACACTTGGAAAGATCCAAGCCTTCGCATCCGGAAACGGCATGCCGCTCTGGGACGCGCTTTGCAACATCGACCATATCGGCGACATGAGTGTACAGACAAAGGAAAGAGTCTCCCGCTTCACGGAACTCATCATGCGTTTTCGAGAACAAGCAAAACACGCAGTCGTCGGCGAGCTCACGCAACACCTTCTCCATGCGATTGATCTGGAACACTGGCTGAAAGACGATACGGAGGAAGGAGAAACTCGCTGGGAAAACGTCCGGGAACTTCTCTCCGTCATGCGCAAATACGACACGCTTGACCCGGAATCCAGCCTCATGAGCTTCCTGGAAGAAGTTGCACTGGTATCGGAAGTGGATAAGCTCCAAAACACGGGAACCGATGCTCTCACGCTCATGACGTTGCACCTCTGCAAAGGGCTGGAATTCGAGCACGTCATGATTGCGGGGTGCGAAGAAGGCATCTTTCCACACAGCAATTCCCTCTTCGATAAAGAGCAACTGGAGGAAGAACGGCGGCTTCTGTATGTCGGCATGACGCGCGCAAAACACCATTTGCGTCTTCTCTGCACGCGTTCGCGCCTCCTTTGGGGAAAATCGCAGGCAAACGCCCCGAGCAGATTCCTCGAAGACCTGCCCGAAAGCGTCACCGAACGCAGAAGCGACGAAGTCCTGAGCGCATTTGCTTGGGCAAGTAAACGCGGCGAAGCAGCACTCGGAACGGAGGCCGAAACCCTCCGCGAATCTCATGGTTTGAAGGCTGAATTTAATCAGGATATCGACTTCCAAAGCGATAACTTTAATCAAGACAAAGAAATCACCGTGGGGCAACGCGTGCTGCACACTCTGTTTGGCGAAGGAACCGTTCGCTCCGTCCGCGGCGACATCGCAGAAGTGCAGTTTGACAGCGGACAGACAAAGACGTTGGCACTGAGCATCGCACCACTGAAACTTTTGTAGTTGTGAGACGACTTCACGAAAAACTACAAGAGACAAGAGACAAAGCTACCAGCTAGTACGAATAATACGTTCCCCGCGCAAGCGGTGCATAGTCGATGTCAACCCACGTAAACGTCGTCACGCCGTCTGTCCACGTAATGTCCCCGGGAGAACTGATGGTCCCCGGATCATTGATGGAAAGCTGTACGGCAGCACTACCCGTCGTGTCCGGGACATTGATATTCGCAAAGACCCGTAGCACTCTCGGGCCGTCCTCCAACCTGCCAAAGCTTGCCGGAAGGCCGCTGCAGGTGATGGTATTCCCTGCGATAGAACAGGCATGACGCTCGTTTCCTCCGTCGACCTTTATGGAAATATTGCTCAAGGTGATGGCACTCACAAGACCGGCTGTAAAGTCGATGGCTGTGATCTGGAGCCGTGCCGCGCTGTGGCCGACGACTCCTTCAAACCGAAACGCTCCGATTTCCAGATCCGTTCCCTCCGTGAGAAATGCTCTGCTCTCGCCGGCATTCGTAATGGAAGTGATCGCCGAACGCGCAACGGTAGACTGCGCAAACGATTCTCCCTGCGTAAACTGTTCGTAATTCCGCGTACTCCACGCACCAACGCCTTCTATGCCCATGCGATCGACCTGGAGCGAGCCGCCGCTCGTTCCCCCTGTATCCTCTGGGCGAAGAACGCCTCGAACGTAAAAGGAATATGTTTGCCGATGCGGCAGCACGATGCCATCCGTCTTCACGCGCAGACGGAATCGCGTTCCACCGGGAGTAGCGGTATCCACGGAGGCAGTACCGAGGAACTTTCCATCATGGTCATACACCTTTAAAGAAGAGAGTGATGTATTCCCGGCAACAAGATCGATGATAAAGGACTGAATACGGATGGGTTCGTTATTGGAAAACAGCTTCGCAGAGCCAAGAATGCGCGTGACTGTGCCGAGGACGAGAACGGAATCGTTGGTGGATGTGTCACTGAGAAGCGGGTCGTACTCCGAAGCGGATTCAATGGAAGATGCTGCAGAAGATAGGGAAGAGAACGCCTCTGAAGACGAGGATGAAGCATCAAACACCGTGCGTACGGGGATGGGAGGATGTGATTCCGCGAAGCGGAGAGCGTCCAGTTCCCCGCGAGAATGCGCGATAAACGCAACCGTAAGGCGGGCCATCTGCCCGCGCGTGAGGGCGCTGCCCGGAGTGGAGTCTCCGAGGGAGAGATCAAGACTATTTGCAGACCGCACGTACTTCTCGTACCACTCCCCTCCGGATCCCTGCGCAAGCGGCACACCGTAAATTCCGGTGAGGATCTTGAGCGCTTCTTCATACTTCACAGATCGCGTCGGCTCAAAAGGCCACAAATCCGGCGAAACATCCGGCAGTGCATTCCCGCTCACAATACCGAGAGACTTTGCCCGACACACCGCAAGGGCAAACCAAAGCGCCGGATCAATATCCGGAAAACAGCGGGTTACCCGGAACGTATCGTCTTGGGGCAGGAGCCCCATCGCGATCTTTATGAACTCTGCGCGGTTCAGGGGGACACCTGGTTTAAACGTCCCGTCGGGATTACCGCGAACGATCCCCAGCTCCGTGAGGGTACTCACCGCAATGGCCGTAGCTCTATGAGCGGGTACATCATTGTACGGAAGGTTCGACGTATCATACGTAAACGCCATCGCAGAGAACGGAACACTCAAAAGTGTGCCGATGATGACGATTCTCATTCGCATAGTTCGATTATATCTGAATTGCAGCCAAGCCCTTACAAGTAAGGAGAAATTATTGCATGCCGGATGTAGGGCACCATGCGACTAGTATTGAATCAATACCGTGGAACAGGGCCAAAAACTCCCGGATACGATGTGCAGGGAATCGACCCGAAGATACCGCCGTCTTTACCATCATTGATGCTCTTACAACTGCCCGATGGCCGCCTGCTCAGAATATCTTCCTCCTGCAAGGTTTCACTTCCGCCGCTTCCGTTACTTCCGCCACTGCCATTGCCACCGCTTCCGTTACTTCCGCCACTGCCATTGCCACCGCTTCCGTTACTTCCGCCACTGCCATTGCCACCGCTGTCCCCATCACTTCCACCGATAAATGTGTTCGGCGCTCCTTCACCTGCAAGCGAAGGCTTTGGAATAATACTTCCATCCGGAAGGAGAAGAAGCTCCTGGTCGCCCTGCCGACACAAGTAGTAATCAGAGCGATTGATCACACGCCACCAGCACCCCTGGTACCAGCGGAAGATGCCGTAATCTTCTGCAAAGGACGTCTGGGCAAACGGCGGTTGCTCCGGATATGCTAGGACGGGCTGCGCGATGCTAAGCCATAGGAATGTGATGAAGAGAAACCGCATAGCAAGTGATACTAACCAAGGGGCTGCTTCTTGTTCATTATTTTTGCAAGAAAACTATAACTGATCGGCGATATTACGGATAATCCGCTCAGTATCCTGCCAACTTAGGCACGGATCAGTAATGGAGATATGAGGATCCATCGTTGGGCTGATTTTTTGAGATCCCCCCTTCATATTGCTCTCCATCATAAAACCTCTAACAAAGGAATACTCCTCTCGACGCGAAGTAATCCCAAAGAGAACATCCCTTATTACATGTTCCTGAAGCAGCGGATCCTTTACGAAACCATGACGAGAATTATCATGGCTTGCATCAACAAGAATAGACGGGTTCCGCACTTTTCTTTCATGTAACAATGTATGAGCTTCTGCTATGGATCGTGGACCATAATTGGAATCTTTTTTACCCCCACGAAGAATAAGATGCGCATAGGAATTGCCACTGGAACGCACGTGCTGTCCATGATGTGCAAATTCATGGGGAGCTTGCACTGCTTCAACACCGTTCACCCCTACTTCAATATCACCGCTGGTAGGATTTTTTACTCCCACTGCCATATCTATTCCTGAAGCAATATATCGATGCTCCATATCTTCCGCACTACGCGCACCAAGAGTTGTGAAGCTGAGGAGAGCCCCAAAATAATCCTCGTTATGCGTGAAAAGCATTTCATCGGCGAGAGGCAGTTGTTTACCGACAACATGCATCATCGCGCGGCAACTGTGGATCCCTTTCACAATATCCGGTGCACAAAGAGGATCGGGTTGATTGAGCGGCCCAGGCCAACCCACGGTCGTTCGCGGCTTCTGAATGAATGTACGTAATACTATACACAATTTTTTGCCCACTTCTTCCTGTAACCGCGAAAGCTGGTCTGCATACTGCAAAACAGTATCGAAGGGGAAGGCTGAACATAAGCCAGTGATAAGCAGTAATCGTTCATCATTGCCACTCAGAATACTGCAAATCTGAGCTCGGCGTTCATCAATTTTGTGCTCCGGAGTAACGGGATACAACTCTGAGATTTTGCTGGAAGCGGGTAAGTCGGAAATGTACGTGAATGCCATGATAGAAAGGGGAAATAGAAAAAAAGGTGCCTCGTGGAGAAGGTGCCTTGCGATTTGCTTGAAGAGTGCTTTACCTCAGACGCAACGGCTCCTTCCCCGCAGTAAAGAGGAGATACCAGAAGCCGAATACAAACATCCGAGCAATCATATACAGCACATATTCTACTGGTAGAATATCGATCGTCAATGATGAAGATAAAGAACCTCAGCGAAAAAATCCGGCACTTCTGCAAAGAGCACCACGTACGGCTCAATACCGACCTTGGGCAACACTTTTTGATCGACCAGCACGTGCTCGACAAAATCGTTGAAGTTGCCCAGATCCACCCAAAAGATCACATCGTAGAGATCGGTCCTGGTATCGGCATCCTGACAAAGGAACTTCTGAAACACGCCTCCAAAGTCACCGCTATCGAGCTGGATGAACGCATGATTCCCCTGCTTGAAGAATATGTACGCACACAACTACCAGCTACAAGCTCTAAGCTACAAACTATCCATCAGAATGCCCTCCATGTCCCCATGCCGAAGGGCAATTACACAATTGTCGCCAACATCCCCTACCACATCACGTCGCCACTGCTCAGGCACGTCTTCCTGGAATCCGAGACACCGCCGAAGCGTATGACGCTCCTCATGCAACGAGAAGTGGCGGACAGGATCTGCGATGTAAAAAATACCAGCATGCTCACGATCATCGTCGGACTCTTTGGCGCACCCAAAAAAGTAATCAACGTACCGTCTAACGCATTCCTCCCTCCCCCGAAGGTGGATTCCGCAGTTATTCACATCAATTGCTTCGAAAAACCTCTCGCCGATGCAGCAACGCTGCGGCAGATCATGAAACTGACGAAAATCGCCTTCTCCATGAAACGAAAAATGCTCCGCAATAGTTTCTCTACGTTCCGTGGAGGCTTGGAACTGCTTTCTTCTGCAGGAATAGACGAAAAACGAAGACCGCAGACACTTTCGATCGCCGAGTGGATAGCGATAGCAAATGTAGCGATGCAGGCTGAGATGCCATGGCGATAATCGCGTACAGCTTCCTCGGATCATGTTTGATAAGCATCTTCCTCCTGCAGTGGTGGCAGGAACGCTCCTATCCGTTTTGGATACTCATCGGACTCTGCGGACTTGCAACCGTGCTTAGTATGCGAAAAAAATTTGCAGCTGCGGCGGTGCTTGCCGGAATGCTTACCGCCTTTGTTGCAGTCGCGCGCACTACGCATAGAGAGACTCCGAACACTGTCGATTTTTATGCACGGGGAAACACCGTTACCATCGAAGGAATCGTGGCAGACGAACCCGACCGCCGCCCGCTGCAGACCAAATATACGATCGCCGTATCGTCACTGGTAGACGGCTCCGGAACAACCATCACACCACTCCTTGGAAAGGTTCTCGTCACAGACCACCGGCTGTGGCCGGAATTTTTCTACGGAGACACGGTGAGGGTACTGGGCAAACTCGAACGCCCGAGCGCCATCGAAACATTCCGCTACGACAGATACCTAAGCCGCTACGACATCTATGCCGTCATGTATAGGGGCACCATCACTCCTATCCCTATCCCTAACCCCAACCCTATCCCCATCCCCAACCCCATCTCCACGCTCTATACTCTCAAAACCCGTTTCGAACACCGGCTCAACCGTCTCTTCCCCGAACCGCACGCTTCGTTTATGGCGGGGCTGCTTACCGGTACACGCAGAGGAATACCGGAGAATCTGACGACGATCTTCAATATAACGGGACTCACGCACATCGTTGCAATCTCGGGTTACAATATCACCATCGTCATCGTGTTTATCGGGAGCCTGCTCTTCTGGCTTCCGCCCCGCATCCGGTTCTATCCGGCTGTGGGCGCCATAGTACTCTTTACGCTCTTTGTCGGCGCTGGTGCCGCCGTGGTTCGAGCGGCGATCATGGGAATACTGGGGCTGCTTGCCCTTCAAATGAATCGCATCGGCACTGCACGCCTCTCGCTGCTGTGGGCAGCATTTTTCATGGTCGTATGGAATCCGAAAATTCTCTGGTACGACGCGGGATTCCAGCTCTCCTTCCTTGCAGTCATTGGGCTCATGGAACTTTCTCCACTGCTTGGCCCCCTCTTTCGTCGCGTACCCGAGACATTTGCCATACGCGAATCGTTGCAGATGACGGTCGCAGCACAGATCGCTGCTGTGCCGCTTGTCGCCATGCTCTTCGGTAGGGTTTCACTCATCGCTCCCGTGGCAAACCTCCTCGTTGCACCGCTCATTCCGCTTGCCATGATCTTCGGCAGTTTCGGAACATTGCTCAGTTACATCTCTCTTCCCCTCGGGCAGATGGTTGCGTACCTCGGATGGGCATGTCTGGAATGGATCATACGTGTTGCTGAGTTTTCAGCGGCAATCCCTCTGGCATCGGTCAATATTGCTCTACATCCCGGCATGCTCCTTTCGTACTACGGCATTCTCACGGGAATCCTTGCTCACCGGCGGTTGAAACCGCCAGCTAACGTAGAAGTAAAAACGATACATATGCGTCAGAATCACCATTCATACAGGTAGATCTTCTTCTCTCCCTTCAGCCACGGCACTGGCATAGTCTTCAGCGGCGTGCGATCGGGAAACGTGAACGCATGCGACACGATCTTCGTCCCTCGCTTCAGTTCATGTTCAAACTTCTCTTGCAGCCGCTTCATAGCTCCGGGCATGAGATACAAGTAAATACAATCTGCATCGGAAACATCCTGCGAAAAAAAGTTTCGCATACGGAGGGATACGGATGTCCCGGACATCCAGATGCGAAAGAGCCCCGCCAGATACACGGGCGGCGACAACTCAAACCCCTTTGCAACAGTCTGCGGATGCATCCGCTTTGTCTCTATGAGAAGCCGCGCATCACCGGCACCCAAGTCGTAGACCGTCTCCTTCCCCTGTAACCCCGCAAAATGCACCATCTGCTTTGCCACCTTTACGGGGGTCGGAACATACGGAGCACGCAGAAACACGGATGTGAACACCATCAGAACGATGGCAACCACCCACAAAATAAGGAAGAGAAGAAGGATATCGACGGGTTGCATGGGGATAATGTACCAAAATATAAAAGAATGCTGCTGAAAAAACATGTGATCTCTTTGACCGGCTGCCGAGCAGGGGTATACTGCCCGCTACGACTTCCCTGAGCAAAAAACCATGATGACGAATATCGCAGTCCTTCCATGGATCTTCCTGAGTGTCTTGGGGGTAAGCCTTATTTCATTCGTCGGCATCTTCCTGCTCTCCATCCGCGATGACATCGTACAGAAGATTCTCCAGTACCTCGTCAGCTTCGCAACGGGAGCGCTCTTCGGCAATGTTTTTATGCATTTACTACCGGAAGTGATTGAAGAAACGAAGAATCTTTCCACGTCCCTGATGATGGTGTTTGTAGGCATTCTCTTTTCCTTCGTCATAGAGAAGTTTATTCACTGGCATCACTGCCATTCATTGGAATGTTCGCAGCACATCCACCCCGTTGGGAATATGATTTTATTCGGCGACGCAGCGCACAATGTGCTCGATGGCATGCTGATCGCCGTTGCGTATCTTGCCGATATGCAGCTTGGAATTGCCGTAACGCTTACCGTGATACTCCATGAAATTCCGCAGGAGATCGGCGACTTTTCCATACTGCTGCATAGCGGCTATTCCAGAGTACAAGCACTCGTTGTGAACTTTCTCTCCGCGCTCACCGCATTTGCCGGAGTGGCGATCGTGCTCTTTCTTCGAGGACACGTGGACAACATAGAAGAGGTATTGCTACCGCTGACCGCGGGAAATTTTCTCTATATTGCCGGTGCAGATCTTATTCCCGCACTGCATAAAGAAACACGCGCAACATATTCATTGCTGCAACTGGCCTGCATTATCGCAGGCGCATCGTTGCTCTACAGTCTCTAGCGACCCACTGACGCACAACCTGCAGCTCTATTACCCTGTTTTTAACCTGCGATCGTAGAGCACTATCTGTACGTTCTTCTTGGCAAAACGGTGAAAAGCCTCTACTATGCTTTCGCGCACGTTGCGTGCTTTCTCCCCTCTCCCGCCATTCGCCAAACTCAACGCGACATCTGCAATACGAAAGGCTGCGGTAAAAAGTCTCACGGAAAACAGTACTGCCCCAAGCACCTCTCCGTGAGTGTGAGAAGGCAGATTCCCGGTACTCTTCAGAAAAAAATCCGCTCAGATTGCTGTGGCGCAAAGTGCGCGGCGGGGGCGGCACACGATAACGGTGAACAATACTGCAGCAAATGCAAAGAGCCGTGTGTGTGGAAAGCGGGGTAGGTACGGATGTCCTTGATAAGAAACATTCATACCACCCAGCCTCTTCCTCGCTTCTTCGATCGTCTTCTCATCACGCTTGCTGCGCCATTCTCCGATGGTGTCCATGGTAGCGGGATGCTTGAGCATGGTCAGGCGTTCGACAACGGCAGACAGTTGACCTACGGCCTCTGTACTTGTTTGAGTTCAGGGCTTTGGAAGCGTCCAGACACGAGAAAATGCCCCCTTACGATGCTATGCTATTGACATTGTACATCATTTCAATAGCATAATTTTTCCTATGCCAGAGTCATCTCAAAATTCGAATATAGTGATTGCTAGCCAGATCGTACGAGATGTAAAAGTTGGAGGCGGAAAGTACCGGAATGAACTCGTCAGAGAAGCAGCTCGTTTGCGAGGGGGATTGGTCAGTAACCACCGGTAGAACCGGTGGCTTGAGGAGAGCCCCTAGAAGGGGCTTGCTAAAGTGAATCAAAGCCACCGGCTGTTCTTATTCGTCCCGACTGAGATCGAGCTTGGGATTGCGGTCTTCCGATCGATCCTCTTCTATCTGATTCTTCACGTATGCTCTGATGGTGTCTTCGTCGATGCCAACGGTTGAAACGAAGTAACCACGTGCCCAGAGCGATTTTTGTGCGATCACTCTGTGTTTTTTGCAGAACGTGTTATGAGCTTTGATGGCTGATTTCCCTTTCAGGAATCCCATCATGTAGGCAACGGAGTATTTGGGAGGAATGGAAATAACGAAGTGCATGTGGTCGGGTGGAGCACCTCCTTCGAGGATTTCGCATTCCTTCTGTTTCGCGAGTTCTCTGAGTATCTTTCCGATCTGCACCCGGACATTTCCATAGAGAACTTTCTTGCGGTATTTGGGTACAATGACAACATGGTATTTGCAGTCCCAGACTGCGTGACTCTGTGATTGTAAAGATCGCATGATGAACGTGGGGAAACGCTCTTCCAGGGGCTTCTCCGCGTTCATCGTAAATCAATGCCGGAATGGTAGAACACACGAAAGTCTCACCGGCAGAGCCGGTGGTTTAGTGATTCTTATTTAGTAACCGTTTTTTCGATACATGATTTTAAATCAGCAGAATCTTCACGCTTTCCGCTCAACTTATTATAGAAAGTTCCTGAAGTGTTTAGTGCCATACTTTAGAGGATAATTCGCTTATTTTCATACAACATCGGCAAGCATTCCTGTCTCATGCGGAATTTTGTGCCGTGATTGTGTCCAGTACGAGCGTCAAAGTCCACGAGGATTTTCCCTTCCTCTAATGCTTTCAGAAATCCTTCGAAACTAAAATTTTGAAGCATCATTACTTTTACATAGTGATAGTATTCTTTCTTATTCTTGATTTTAACTTCTGCCTGAACGTAAAAGGTATTGAGTAGCTTTGTGCCGGCCTTATGTTCCAAGTCGTCAAACCCCCAATATGGTTGTGGGCTGAGTTCATCAAGGCCAACACGTTTTTTTACAGATTTGATCCAATCCTTGTGCCGTGGGTCAACACTTTGCGCATCAAAGGAAATCAAAATCTTCTGTGATTTTCGATCAATCATTACTTTGAAGCCACGATCACTTCGCGATTTTCCATGTATTGTTTGCCGGAAGCTCATTTCACCTTTTGCGTATTTTTTGCCATCCTCTTGATGCGCCCAGCCGTACTTTGGCAAGAGTACCTGTGGAACAAAGCGTATAGCACGCGGTGATGGTTCAGTATGAAAAAGCGTTGTGAGCGAAGTGGAGTTGAGACATTGTGCCTTTAGTTCCCATTCGGCAGCATTCGGAATTGGTAAATTATTTTCTTTGATGCCGAGAAGGTCTTCGAGAGTATTGCCAATGCCGCCGTGATTTCCATGACGACTGTTTGGGATCCATCCCTTTTTAACAATCTCCAGCAGCTTTTCAATGAGAGATTTCTTTGTATAGATTTGCATAGTCTAGGCGTGAAATAACGCAAGCTGTTTTTGAGGGAGGTTATACACTTCTCTGGTCTTTGCTATGCCTATGCGTTCCTCTGCCATTTGGCAATAGTCAGGCGATATATCTATTCCGATAAAGTGTCGACGAAGCTCCTTGGCAGCCACGGCTGTTGTACCTGAACCCATGAATGGATCAAGAATTATCTGTGCTGTGGTAGATGAGATAATCCGATCAATGAGAGCAGCGGGGAACGCAGCTGGATGAGGATTATTCATCTCCTGCGTAAACTCCCAGACGTCTCCAAATGCATTTGCCTTAGGAACAAGTTTGAATTCTGGCTTTGCAATAAGGTAAATAACCTCATATGTAGGGAGAAAATACCCTGCATTAAAGTTAAAGCCGCCCTTTCGCTTCCAAATAATAATCTGTCTTACAGGGAAGCCAGATACGATGTCTTGTCTGTCTTGCAGAAGCCCTGCCTGCACTCTCCATTTATGATTATAGAAAATCGCACCATCGTCTGTAATGACCCTGAACATTTCTGTCAGGCATTCGCGTTGCCACTTAGCATACTCATCGTGTGGCATTGCATCATGATGATGGGAGTATCCGTTCATGAGTGCGGCTCCTGACCATTTGCCACCCCTTCCATCTTTCATACCATTCCCTGTTGAATTTTTTAAATTATAAGGCGGACTAGTTACGACTAAATCGATACTCTTGTCTGGCATTTTCCGCATCACTTGTATGCAATCGCCGCAAATCATCTTATCGATAAAGTCGTTTGGAAGTTTCATATGGGATAATATATATCGACTTGTGCAAAACTTGTAGTGCGTCATTGGAATAAATGTTTTGGTGTACGATTGTACACTCATAAAAAGGTGATAAGATTTGTGCATGAGTATCGAGAAAAAGTTTGCGTTTGGCGGACCGAAGAATGTTCGAGCCGATTGTTTTCCGGGTTCTTTGGCGGTTTTCCGAAACGGTCGGTCGTCCAGCCGTCGCCAACCCACTTCGCCAAGGCTACGAGGGTCGAGAGGTTATGGCCGGCGAGCGGAGCTGCTAAAATCTGTTCGAATTTTTGCGAACGCAGCCTGCCACTTTCACGAAACTGGCAGCCCCAGGGAGAATCGAACTCCCGTTACCGGCTTGAAAAGCCGATGTCCTAACCGTTAGACGATGGGGCCGCGGTAGAGACATTGTACTGATATGACATGTCCTGTAAATGAACAGGGAGAGGTCACGAGCACTTCGTGCTGTGTATATTGGGAACTTGTATAATTTATAGATTTATGGTATAATATCTATAATGGCGATTAACACAAACCATGTACGGTTCCACACGCTTGGCACATTGCTCATGATCTTCGGTACGGCTGTAGGGTTGCTCGGAACGGAGATACAGTTGAATGCCTCATTGACTGAACAAGGTGCGTACCTCGGTACGATCCATGCATCGGAGCCGATGCTCATAGTCAAGCAAACGGTCTTCCCTGCCGCCATGGAAAACACAGGACCGTCATTTGGCATGATCGCCCTCGGCATGCTCATAGTGCTTGCAGGCATTGGGTTTCATGGGCTGTATATTCTTCGTTGCCGTGATGCAGAGAACATCTGTGGGAAGAACGATCGAAACGTCCCCATAAAAATCCGAAAGCAGACCGCTTCCCTGAAGGAAGCGCGCAGTTCCCGCAGACAAGCGGAAGTGATCTGGATCGAGAGGACAATACGGTTCTAGCAAAAGTAACGATACGGTACCGCAATAGACGAATGAAAAAAAGCGGCCCCTTCGGGGGCCGCTTTTTTGGGCATATGCTACAGTTAGCAACTGCAGCCGCCAGATCCACCATCAAACATAGGAAAAAGGGAGAAATACAAATACAGTATAGCACTGTGCATTATCACTCGCAAGTTTAGAGTGCTAAAAAGAATGCTTTTTCCCCAAATCATCCCTGTGATACTCCCCAAACTCTTTTATCTGTGCACAGATCTCCCCTTTCACCACCGGCCCCTCGGTGCAAAGGCGTATACCGAGAGGATCGACGCAACAATTGCCGCAGATGCCGAACCCGCATTTCATGTACCTCTCGAGAGAGAGCTGGCACGGAACCGAAAACTTCGCACAGATGTCCATGACAGATTTCAGCATCATTTCCGGACCGCATGCGAATATTGTATCGATGGGAGAGCAATCGCCAGCCGTTGCCTTGCCAGAATCAAGCGGGCACGAGGCAAGAAGTTTCTCCAGAACCTGCGTGTTATACCCTTTATGGCCCATAGAACCATCGTCAGTAGCTATGTGCAGCGAAACATGTTTGAGGGACTCGAGTTCCTTGAGGTACAAAAGATGCTCTTTGCCACGCGCTCCGACAATGGCTTCGAGCGTACAACCGTTCTTAACGGCTTCCGAAGCGACGAAGTACATCGGCGCGGCACCGTAGCCTCCTGCGACAAGGACGATATGATCACCTGCGTCCCATTCGTAGTGCGTTCCAAATGGCCCGCGTAACCCCACCAGATCCCCAACTTTAGCTTTGGCGAGCTCTTCGGTCATGTCACCAACCGCAAAGAACGTGATCTTGGTTTCCGCGCCATCATCGTAGGCAACACTCATGGGCACTTCGTCAACACCAGGTAGCCACACCATTACAAATTGGCCGGGCTTTGCCCCGAGTGAACCGTCGAAGGTAAATGTGCTCACCATCTCGGTCTCCTGTTTAATCTCCTTGATGTGGTAGGTGCGGGGAAGACGGCTCTGGAGAGAAATTGAACTCATTGAATATAGTCTACCGTAACCAAACCCTAAGCACGAAATCCTAAATCCTAAATCCCAAACAAATCCAAAGGACACAATGCAACATAGTTATTTTGGAGATATGAGCTCTGCGTGAGTTTTAGTGCTTAGGATTTAGGATTTAGAATTTAGAATTTCACCACCGTATGCATCCCTCCCACCATATCCGAAACATTATCCACTCCTTCATTGGTGCACCAGAATTGGATTTCTTCACAAACCTGGCGGAACACATCCGCTCCTCGTTTGGAAACTGCCGATCCTATGCCAATGAGCGACGCTCCTGCGAGCATGAGTTCCAAAGCATCCTCTCCCGTGTACACGCCGCCCGTTCCGATGATAGGAAGCATGCCCTTCGTCGCTGCATAGACATCCGCGATGCACTTCACGGCGATCGGTTTGATAGCAGGTCCCGAGAGTCCGCCGACTTTATTGGCCAAAATCGGCATACGACTCCGGAGATCGATCGCCATCCCCGGACCGACTGTGTTGATGACTGTAAATCCATCGGCTCCCGCTTCCGCACATGCAATGGCAACGGCCGCAATACTGTCGACGTTCGGTGAGAGCTTGATGAAGACGGGAATCTTGCCGCTCACCTTTTTCACCGCCTTCGTCACCTTCGCCGCTTCGGGTGCGGAACATGCGAAGGGTTTGCCGAACTCGTCCTCTACATTCGGACAGGAGATATTCACTTCAAACGCATCGGGTTTGAGTGCTTTGATCGCCTCGGCGGTCTGCGCAAAATTCTCCACGGACTCCGCGATGATGTTTGCGATGAGCGGCACTGGGTGATCTTTCATATATGCACCGATCTCCTCCTTCGCCTTCTCCGGACCGGCATCCGGCACTCCAACGGCGTTGAGCATCCAGTGTTCGGTTTCGATAATCACAGGGTTTTTATGACCCTTATGTTCTTTACGCCAGAGCGACTTTGTCGTGATAGCACCTGCGCCGTTTCGTGCGACTTCTTTCCATCCCGCAGCGGTAATTCCCCAAATGCCCGAAGCGAGCACCGTAGGGTTTTCAAAGGTTATGCCGAGAATGGTCTGGGAAAGGTTCATAAGCGGTTCACGGAGAATCCTAATGGAATATTGGCATTGTGGATATGGCTCATTATACTGAAAGCTATGGAAACGCTTCTTCTTACAAAGTCCGAGAACGCTCTATTTGGAAAGGTACCCAAAAGCATCACTGATGCGTGGGGAGGCACCGTTACAATGGAAACAAACGACAGTTTCGAGACCGAAGATCTGCTGCAGACAAGGCTGCAAACACTCAAGGAACTGAAAAATCGTCCTGCAGTGGCGAATCTTGTGAAGAAGGCCGTGGAAGAAATCGAAAGTACCGGCGATATTGCGCGCGTTGATTTCTCGCATCTTGATGAAGAAACCCTCCATCTGTATTTCTCCGGCATTGGAGCATTGGGCGTGAGCGCACTCATAGAATTTGGTCTGCAGGAAGTGGCATCGCCGGAGGACCTGAAGGCATTGTCCTACGTAAGCCATATTCGCCATGGTCTTCTGGAGAGTAATAAGCATTCCCTTCTCGCATCATGAGCGTTCCCGCCTATGAAATTTCGGCCCAGGACAGAGAGTTTTTTGAAAAGTACTTCGAGTCACGCGAACGCAATGAACAGAAAGAATCCATTCTCGCATGGATGGGAAAGCACAAAGTTCTCTCTACGCTTGGGGTCGGTGCCCTGCTCGCCGCCGGCGTGTATTTCACCCCGGGGGCTGCCGAGTGGGTGGGTGTGCAACTGAAGGCACTTTCAGCCCGCGCCTCAGGAGCCGTAGCGAAGTGGCTGCAATCACTCGGAAATTTTCTTTGGAAGAATTTTGTTCCCAAGCATGTGCAAGATGCCGTTGATCTCTGGAACAAATTCCGCGGAATCGGAGGAAAAGCTTTCGAAGGTGCCGCGGCAGGCGCCAAAGGGATCGTAGAAGATGCGAAAGTGATTGCCGGAAACCCTGAGGCGGCGGCAAAAGGATTCTTGAAGGGCAGTTGGGATGCATTCAAAAATATCGCGGAGAAAGGAGGAGAAACTATCGGGAAAGGCATCAACTTCCTCAGTGGAAAAAAATAGGAAGCTCCCAAACGATGTTGCCTTACGAAACGCCGGCGATGGTGCGCAGACGCTCGGCTTCTTTGGCAGAAATACTCCCTGCCCTGAGGGAGAGCTCCACGCTCTTTTGAAAATGATCGACGAACCTGTTTTTGGCGTACACGTTGCTCTTGTAGAAATAATCGGCGACATCACCGACGAGGGGCACCGCTCCTATGACGAGATCCATTCCGTGTCCGAGGAGAATCTTCAGTTGATCTTTAAACGGGAGCTTTGTTTTCCACGCGAGACCCAGCTGCACACCGGAAGAAACGAGGGAAGTGGTGGCATCGCCGAGAACGGGAATAAGGCCTGCGGCTACGTCCCCGCCATACGTATCCATTACTTTGGCATACCGGTTCAAAAATGCGACAGCGTACGCAAGTTTTTCGAGCGTAGGAAAGGCATCTCTCTCGATCCCATCCGGTTCCATCTCTATCCCTCGGGTATGATCTTTCTGCATACCGCTTATCCTAGCGCATCAAACGCTGTACCGCCATACAGATGTTCATGAGAAAACACCAGAAAAATAATCTCTACCGTACAGCAACAGTAAGCCCACTGGCGAATGAATTCGCCTGTGTATCTGCTCGTTAGCCGGCGGTTTAAACCGTCGGCTAACGCTGCAACTATGCAGGAATTCATTCCGGATGAAAACGATGAACAGTACTACTTAAACAATCCTTTGTTTGGGGAAAAGACAATCACGACGGTACCAAACGGCTACGAAGAGAATGACACCGAAGAGGAGCAAGCGCACGGGGCCGAGCACGGATGGTGCAAGCGGAATGAAGCGGATTGCTTCTTTGAGGGTAATCAATGCGATTGTGGAAATGGCGACACCGAAGACACTCCCCGGTTTTCCCGCGACGACAAGCATGATCCAGAAAACGAACGCGGGGAATTGGTAATCATTGGGGTGCAGTAGCGTCACGTAAGGTAAAAAAAGAAGATTGGTAACTACACTGCTCACGCCACAGATGAGGAAGGCAGCAAAATGCACGACCGTGCGGTTGATTCCCAAGCTTTTCGCGTGCCACTCGTGCTCGGCGAGCGCCTCGAGCTGCCTGCCGAGACGGCTGCGGTCAATCCACCAAATCACCGCAACGGAAAAGGTGCACAGGATCGCTGATGCAATGGCAAAATCGAGGACGGAATCCAGAAACGGCGGTCGCGGAACGTGCGGAATACCGAGTGCTCCTCGCGTAAGACTGTTCCAATTGAGGATGACGGCGAGCAGCGCAAGGTGCACGGCAATGGACATTACACCGAGCCCGTCGGGATCGAGACGGAGCGAAAGCCACGCAAAGAGCGCGGAGAGGATGACTGCAAAAAGGAGACCGACGATCCCTGCGAGGAGAAAACTCTCTGTGCTCTTGAGTGTGATGACAATGGCATAGGCAACCACAAGCGATGTACCAACGGGGCCAAAATGTAGAATCTTACCTTTACCGAAAAGAAGGTTGTATGCAAGAACCGATGGAAGCCAGATGCCGATAAGAACGACAATGTGAAGAAGGAAATCCATCATGCAGTGCGTTTGGTATGGGCAAAAAGTCCCTGCGGACGCAGGAGCAGGAAAGCAATGATGAAAACAAGCGCAACCGTCTGCTGGTACCCAGCAGAAATGTAGAAGCGCCCGAACCAATGCACACCGACGACAAGCTGCTCGAGGAGCGCGATGATGTACGCGCAGAGAATGGCACCCCAAAAATTTCCCTTTCCTCCTGCGATGATCGCAGCGTAGGCTTTGATGGTGAGCGGGAACGCAAACACTGGCGTCAGATTCTGGTCGATGCCGATGAAGATGCCGCCCGCCGCAGCAAAGATTCCACTCAAAATGAAAATAAAGCGGTGGAGCATGGGTGCATTGATTCCAAGACTGAGCGCGGCGTGATCATGCTGCACGACAGCGCGGATGCGGCGTCCGAATGCGGTGGAGTGGAAGATGTAGGCGAAAGCAAGGAGTGTTGCGAGTGTCACGAGAATCAAAACAATCTGTTCCACAGTGATGGCGAGAGAATGAATGAAAATTGGTTCCTTAGCCCGTGACAGAATACTTCTGGATCGTTCTCCGAAGAGCAGAAGAATGAGTGCATCGAGAATCATACTGAGTGCAATGGTGGTGACCAGCGGCAGAAAACGATGATGCTTATAGAACGGATTCACAAATATCTCAAACGTGATCCATGTCACAATTCCACCTACCGCCAAGCCACCAACAATCGAAAGCGATAACGGAAGACCGACGACTTGGTAAAACCACCACGTACAATATCCGCCTATGAGCACCAATTGTCCGAGTGCCAGATTGAAGACACCGAGAACACCGTAAACAAGAGCAAGACCTGCAGCAACGAGGGCTGCAAGCGATCCGGCGACAAGTCCGTTCCAGAGAAATTGCACGTTAATAGGATAATGGAAGACGGTCTATTCGACCACCATGTCCTGCAGTTCGACCCATGCTCCCTGCTTCACCTCAATCAGTTTGTAATTGACACCAACAACATCGCCGTTGTCATCAAAACTGATATCACCAACGATACCTTCGTACGAGGGCAGATCGTAGAGATAGTCGCGGATTTTAGTTCCATCCGTTCCGACTGCTCCGATGGCCTGAGCCAAAATACCCATGGCATCGTAGGCATGACCGGCAAATGCTAGGGAGGACTGTGGAGCACCGTATTTTGCAAGATATGCCGTACCGAAGGCGGTTGTATCTCCGAGTGATGGGACATTGATCGCAAGGAGGCCTTCCACAGCGGTACCACCAACCGTAATCGTATCCTGAGCCTGCCCGGCATCATGCGTAATAACCGTCTGCTCGAGTCCCTGCTCACGAAGCTGCATCGTCATCGCAACGATTGTCGCGGGCGATTGGCCGTTTGCCAGGAAAACATCGAAATCGGAATTCTTGAGTCTTGTGACAAGCGAGCGATAGTCCTTCGTACCGGGCTCCACAACCTCATCAAAAATGAAATCGCCAAAATCCTTCTTCAGAGAAGTGCGGAACCCCTGAGCAAAGTCGGTGTTCTCTGTAATCACGGCAACTTTCGCCAAACCTTCATCCTTGAAGTACTTGGCCATTGCCTTCGTTTTCAACGCATCACTCGGATAATCGCGAAAGATAAAATCACCCGCGTTTGTGACGTCTGGACTTGAACTTAATGGGGACATCTGCACAACACCGGCGGACTCGGAAATAGGAGCTGCTGCAAGCGTTTCACCGCTACACTGACCACCAACAATCGCAACCACTTTGTCGACGTTCACCAGTTTTTGGGCTGCTGACGCCGCATCGGTTCCCGTACAACGACCGTCTTCGGCAATGAGTGCTATCTGTCGACCGTTCACACCTCCCTTAGCATTGAGTTCCTCAATCTTAAGCTGAACGCCGTTCAGGGTATCGACACCGTAAGCAGCGGCATCACCCGTCAGCGGCCCGATGAATCCGATTTTAATAGGTCCCGTTCCATCATTGGCAACAGGAGCGCAGGAGGCGAGCAATACCCCAAGAACCGAAAGACATGCGATAAGCTTTTTCATAAATGGAAAAGAGGAAATCAGGAAGACAGTGTGCAAGAAAAATGGGTTAGGGGCAAGTACTTAGCTCGTTGGATCCGCACCAAAGTATATTTCCTGCAATACCTTGCTCTGTTTCACTTCCGCAGGCATGCCCTGCAGCACCACTTGTCCGAGGTCCAGCACCACCACCACATCGCAGATGCTCGCGATGAACGGAAGATCGTGCTCTATAATGAGCACTGTCTTCCCCTTCTCCTTAAGTTCCCTGATGATCTTTGCAACCTGACCCGTCATCTTGGGGCTCACACCCGCCGTCGGTTCATCCAGCAAAAAGAGTTCTTTGCCGGATTTCAGCGTTCTTGCGATTTCAAGCAGACGCATCTGCCCACCGGAGAGCGAACCAGCTTTTGCTTTTCCAAACGAGGAAAGACCGACCATGTCGAGTGTCGCATCGACGACGTCTCCGAAGTTTCCAAGTGCCTTGCGCTGTTCTTTGGGCAGTGCCTCCAGTGCGACCAGTACATTCTCCTCCAATGTCATCTCACGGAAGATGCCGAAGTTTTGGAATACGCGTCCGATCCCCATGTTTGCGCGTGTTGAAGGGGAAACCTTCGCAATATCTTCTCCCCGAAAGATGATCGAGCCGCCGGTCGACTGCAGGAATCCGGAAATCACATTGAAAAGTGTGGTCTTGCCTGAACCATTCGGACCGATGAGGCCGATGACCTGACCTTCTTCCACTTCGAACGAAATGTTGTTCAGGATTTGGTGCTCCTGAATGGAGAGAGAAACGTCGATGAGGGAAAGCAAGGACATCTGGGATCAGAATAGCAGGAGAAATGCTAAATTCTAATATCTAAATCCTAAACAAAAAACCAAATACCAATGATCAAAGTAGTAGTACTTATTTTCCTCGTGTCGCATTGGTAACAATTGCCCCAAAAATACGACAAAATGCACGAGATTCTTCATAGAGAACTTTGCATTGCTGATGAAGCATCGGACTGTTTCCGGTCTCTAGTACATCAAGCCATAAACTTGTTTCTTTTGCCTCCTTTCGACATATTTTAATACGCATTAAAAAATCTTTTTTACTCAATGCTTCGTTTGCTTCGATGTAATTTGCTGCAACTGACCCCGATGAGCGAACCAACTGTTTTACATATTCAAAATTGGACACTGATCGAGGGAGAGGTTTAATAAAATCTCGAATGCTTTTCACAAAATTCTTTGTCCGTTCTTCCAAATCATAATTGTGTGCGATAGGTGCCATACAGAAATATTGCTTGTCTCTACAATAGATTGAAACATTAAAAAATTGTGATTTGTTTAGGATTTAGAGTTTAGAGCTTAGGAACGCGCAAAATCCAGTTCTCTGCCCCAGCAGAACCTCCCCTACTACTTCCCCACAGCCGCTTTCATAAACGCAGCAAACAGCGGATGCGGTCTGTGCGGTCTGCTCTTGAATTCCGGGTGAAATTGCGAGCCGACCATAAAGGGATGATCTTTGACTTCCACGATCTCCATGAGACGTCCATCGGGGGACGTTCCCGAGATCACGAACCCATTTTCCTCAAGTTGCGTGCGGAATGCGTTGTTGAACTCATAGCGATGGCGATGGCGTTCGGAGATATTCTTGCAGCCGTAAGCCTTGTACGCTTGCGTTCCTGGTTTCAGGATGCATGGATACGCACCAAGACGAAGCGTTCCTCCTTTGCTCCTTTCATGGCTCTGGCCGGGCAGGAAGTGTACGACATACTTCTCCTGCGAAAGCTTCTTCTCGTCGTCGAATTCTTCGCTCGTGATCTTCGGATCACCGAGAATCGAGCGCGCGTACTCGATGGTCATGATCTGGGACCCCAAACACAGTCCCAAGTACGGAACTTTGTGCGTGCGTGCGAAATTGGCTGCAGCGATTTTTCCTTCGACTCCGCGTTTTCCAAAGCCACTGGAAACGATGATACCGTCGGCGGACTTGAGCTTCGCCCAAAGGCCTTTGTCCTTCTTCTCCAGCTTCTCGCTGTCAATCCAGAGGATCTGCGCCCTGCGTTTCTCGAAGATTGCTGCGGTCTTAATGGATTCGATCTGGCTCAGGTACGCATCATCGAGGCCGGTATATTTGCCCACGAGCGCTATCTTGATCACCTTCGACGCAGCGTCATGGCGCTTCTCCCCTTCCTGCCACTCTCGCATGTTGGGCTTCACTGCACCAAGACCGAGCTTATCGGCAATGATTTGAGCAATACCGTATGCCTGCAGGTTCAGCGGAACATCGTAGATAGAGTGCACCGTGAGCGCGGGGATAACGGCGCTGCGTTCGACTCCGCAGAAGTGGCTGATTTTATCAAGCAGTTCCTTCGGAATACGATGATCCGCGCGTGCGAGGATCATATCTGGATGAAGTCCGATCCGCCGAAGTTCGCGGACACTCAGCTGCGTCGGTTTCGTCTTAAGCTCCTTGCTCGCACCAAGGTATGGCAGCAGCGTCAAGTGCACGTGGAAAATATTCTGAGACCCCATCTCCGATCGCATCTGGCGAACAGCCTCAAGGAACGGCTCCCCTTCTATGTCGCCAACCGTTCCACCGATTTCGATAAGCATGATGTCCGCTCCGCTCTTCTCCGCCGCTTCTTTCATACGGCTCTTGATGGCATTCGTGATGTGCGGAACAACCTGAATGGTTTTGCCGAGGTAATCGCCGTGACGCTCCTTGCCGAGGACGGACTGGTAGATCTGCCCGGAGGTGACTGTCGAAAGCTTGCTCATAGGTTCATCGATAAACCGTTCGTAATGACCAAGATCGAGGTCCGTCTCCGCACCATCGTCCGTAACGAAAACCTCCCCGTGCTGGAACGGACTCATGGTACCGGGATCCACGTTCAGATATGGGTCGAGCTTTTGGACAGACACCTTGAACCCGCATGCCTTCATGATAGCGCCGATCGAAGCAGTCGCGATGCCTTTGCCGAGGCTGGAGCAAACACCCCCCGTGACAATAATGAAGTGAGGATGACTGCGATTGGGAGTTGTACTCTTTGATATCTTCTCTTTGATCTTCTTCTGAGGATTCATAACGAAAATTGGGCAGTCCGTCCGAAGTGTTCGGGGGAGAGGCCCGCCGTGGATTCTACGCAGAAAAAGTGAAAAAGCAAGTAAAGAACAGTGGCAAGAACTAGAGTGATCTCTCTATTTCTTCAAAGTCACCCGTTGCCGTACATCTTCGAGGAAACCATTTTTTACTTTCCTTCTCATGTCTCTGCGAATATCAAAATTCCGTTCCCCTCCTGCTTTGTCCGTGTGCAATGTAGGAAGAATCTCAGAAAGATGCGCTCGAATAATAGCGCGCAATCCATTCTCGGTTTCCCACACTTCATCAGTATCGCGGTCATTCAACAAATATATTGTCATTTCTTCTGCAAGACCATCGAGGACATCATCAAGAGACTCTGAATGCATTTCCGATACTGCTGGTGATTCAGAGCGAGAAAAATAAGGCATTGCAATGAAGAAAATCTTACACGCAAGATACCCCGCTAACCCAGTCAGTCAAGGGCTCCCCACCCAATCTCAAAACCAACAAAACTTTGTACCAAAGAAAATCACCCAATCAACCCATTCGCTGAATAGAGCCCCACCGTCAGAACGGAGACGATCGTCATCAGCTTGATGAGGATGTTGATGGATGGACCGGAGGTATCTTTGAAAGGGTCCCCCACGGTGTCGCCCACCACAGCCGCCTTGTGCGGATCGGAACCTTTTCCACCGAGGTTTCCAGCTTCTATGTACTTCTTGGCATTATCCCATGCGCCGCCGGAATTCGCCATAGAGATCGCAAGCAGCACACCTGTGACAAGTGAACCGGCCAGAAGACCGCCGAGCGCTTCAGACCCAAGGACCAAACCCACAACGACCGGAGAGGAAACGGCCATGAGACCTGGGACCACCATCTCACGAATGGCAGCCTTCGTTGCAATATCCACGCAACGCGCGGAATCGCCCTCTGCCTTGCCTTCCATGAGTCCTTTGATCTCTTTGAACTGCCTGCGCACTTCCTCAATCATAGAGAATGCGGCGCGGCCGACGGCATTCATCGTCATGGCGGAAAACACATACGGCAACGTACCGCCGATGAAGAGACCGATGAGCGTGGAAGGGTTCACGAGATTGATGGCACGGAGATGCGCTGCCTCGGTGAATGCGGCAAAAAGGGCGAGTGCTGTGAGAGCGGCGGAACCGATGGCAAAGCCTTTACCGATTGCAGCTGTGGTATTGCCTGCAGCATCGAGCGCATCCGTCCGTGTGCGTACGGATTTCGGCAATGCGGCCATTTCCGCAAGTCCCCCTGCGTTATCGGCCACAGGTCCGTACGCATCTACTGCGAGTGAGATACCGAGTGTTGAAAGCATACCAACGGCCGCTATGGCGATACCGTAGAGACCAGCCTGCTGGTAAGAAATTCCTATGGCAGAGACGATAAAGATGACGGGAAGAAAGGTGGAGCTGTACCCGAGCGCAAGGCCTGCAATGATGTTCGTCGCAGCACCCGTCTTGCAGGAATTGGCGAGTTTCCTGACCGGTGCATACTCTCCGGACGTGTAATACTCGGTAAGAAGACCGATGATAAGACCGGCGACAAGTCCGACGACCATGGAGACAAACACGCCAAACCAGACACCCTGAGGAAGCATGGTATTTGCAAGGAAGAACGTACCCGCTACCACGATCGCAGATGCGAGAAAGAGTCCATTTTTAAGCGCAGAGTGAATGTTGGTGCTTCCCTTGCCTGTCCGCACCGCAAACGTACCAACAATGGAAGCTACGATACCGAGTGCCGCAATATAGAGAGGAAAGAGAACGGCAGTCTCCACACTGCCCCACTGTGTCGTCATGCCGATGAGCATGGCGGCAAGAATGGAACCGACGTAGCTTTCAAACAGATCCGCACCCATGCCGGCGACGTCGCCGACGTTATCGCCGACGTTATCGGCGATCACCGCGGGATTCCTAGGATCATCTTCTGGAATACCCGCCTCCACCTTGCCCACGAGGTCGGCACCGACATCGGCAGCTTTGGTGTAGATGCCTCCCCCCACACGGGCAAAGAGGGCAACGGATGACGCACCGAAGGAAAACCCTGTCAGTGCCTGCAAAGTTTCCGGAAGCGATAACGCCATTTCTTGGATGAGGTACAGCATGGCTCCGACTAGGCCGATAACGCCCAGCCCGACAACCGAAAGACCCATCGTAGCCCCGCTCAAAAAAGCGATGCGAAGCGCCTCGCCGAGGCTGGTGCGTGCAGCTTGAGTCGTTCGCACATTGGCAATAGTGGCCGTCCGCATACCTATAAACCCTGCAAGCACCGAACAAAAGGCACCCAGAGCAAAACTTCCGGATGTCACCGGCAGGCTCCAGAGCCCGGCCTGCGCACGAAAGATGCCCGTATCAAGGAATACGTAGAGAAGCCCGCCGACAACGAGGACGAAGAGGAAGATGACTCTGTATTCACGACGTAAAAATGCCATGGCACCTATACGTACCTGACGTGCGATGGCCTGCATTTTCTCGGTACCGGCACTGCGTAGTCCTATGAGGATGCGAAACATGAACGCCGTCAGAAGCGCGAGAGCGCCGGCGGAGAGCACGGTAACGAGAGCGTTGCTGAATGCGTCTTCAAAGAGAGGATAGACGGGAAGATACATTGGAAGAAGCGGGAAAATTCCACAGAAGTGTAGAGGAGCTTCCCGCTTCTTGCCAGAGGCAAAGAAAAAATGATATTACCGAGAACTGGAGTTGCGTTCCTCAAGAATATTGCGATCACGGTTATCAATACGGTACATGTTGTTCTCGCGAATATCACGGCGTGTCGGACGATCCCATTGCCAGTCACCGAAGTTATCACCTCCGCCCGTTTGCACGAGGCTAAACGGAAGGTCGCCTGTGGCATTCATGTTTCCACGCATATAACCGGAAACGTTGAGGATGCGATAATCCACTCCACGCAGATACCCGAGGACATGGCGGCGGTAATTGCGTTGAGCAGTACGTATCTGTCCGCGCGAAAGCATGGAACGACCGGTCGTATCCAAAGCGGATTCACCACGGTACATCTTGGAAAGAGAAAGTATGGACGCAAAGGAGTCTGCATACAGCTCACGAATCTCCGAACTCTGACGGAGCGTCGTCGTAGGGATAGGAGGTGCATCGCGTCGATAGGCGAGAGCGGGGGTTGCGCTACCAGCGAGCACAGTCAGTGCTGATGCAGCCGAGAGCAGAAAGCGTGTAGTCTTCATAGGTACGAGCTAAGGAAATAAAGGGATATAACGTAAGGCAACCGTAGCATCATTGCAAGTCTTTCACAACATTACCGACCTTTTCTTCCAGGATGCAGCCTATGAAGAGAGTCTTCGGACATTCGTCTTCACGCGCCGCGATACCGATCGCGCTTTGCTTTTCGCACTCTTTATGGCTGCCCCTGCCTTCGATTTCGCTTTTCTAGCAGTATTACCGACCGCCTTGCGCACCTCGGTAGAGCCCCTCCTCAATGCGGAATCCAGCTCATGGCGGGCATCGTCCATGGTCTTTTTGGCAAATTGCTTTGCCTTTTGCACATTCTTCTGCACCTCTTCGCTTTCGATGAACTCCTGAATCTGTTTCGCGAGTTTCTTGCCATCCTTCTGAAGATGCACACCGAGTAACCTGGCCGCATGCTCTGCATCTTTGGCATTTGCCAGCTGATTTCTAAGCTTCGTATTGGAAAAGAGATATCCGGCGAGTCCGCCGCCGAGCGTACCGAGGAGAAGGGAGAGCTTTTTCATGACGGACCCAGTATAAAGGAATGATGGCAAATGAACAACGTGCAATTGGTCATTCGTTTAGTATGCCTTTGCATACAGTGCCATCACTGTAGCTTGGCCCCCGGACACGATGTCTTTTTTGCCAGCAACATCGGCTTTCTCATCTATGAGCCGTATAGTCGCTTTCGTTTTCTGCTTCACGGTACTCGCACTTTTCTCCGTTCCATCCCACGGAGCCCAGACAAATCCTCCTTCACCGTCGATAATCGTTTGTAACGCATCATAGGAATCCACCGTATGCGTGTGATGTTCCATAAAGGAATGCGCCTGAGCGTATAAGTTTGCCTGAATATCATAAAGGAACGTTTGCACCTTCTCTTCGGTGCAGTCGTGAATCCGCACAGCGGATTTCTCACCGGTATCGCGACGTACGACTGTCACGCTTGTTGCAGCCAGATCCTTCGGTCCGATTTCTATGCGCAGCGGAACGCCCTTTACTTCCCACTCATTAAATTTAAATCCCGGAGATTTTTCATCCCGATCATCCAGACGCGCTCGAATCGCTCCGAGGTTTTTACAAATGCCTAACGCTGCAGTGAGAACGTTGTTCTTCTCTTCCTCACTTTTATAGATAGGAATCACCACCACCTGAATCGGCGCGATGGAAGGAGGAAGGCGCAATCCCTTCTGGTCGCCGTGTGTCACGATGATCGTACCGATCAGCCGCGTAGAAACACCCCAGCTGGTCATCCACGGACGCTGCGCTGATCCCGATGCGTCGAGAAAGGAGACATCGTAGGACTCCGAAAACCCTTGTCCGAGATTATGCGACGTCCCTGCCTGAATGGCTTTGCCGTCCTTGGCAAGCGCTTCGGTGGTGAGCGTGTAGAGTGCACCGGCGAATCTATCGTGATCGGGCTTCCTGCCGCTCTTGACCGGCAGTGCAAGCGACTCCCTGTCGAAATCTGTGTACATCGTAAGTGCCGTCTGCGCCATGGCGTCCGCCTCCTCTTTCGTCGCGTGCGCTGTGTGTCCTTCCTGCCAGAGAAACTCCAGCGTGCGGAGAAAGGGGCGCGTTCGCATCTCCCAACGAACGACATTTGCCCATTGGTTTATCTTGAGCGGAAGATCACGGTGCGACTGAATCCATCGCGAAAACGTTGAGTAGATGATGGTTTCACTCGTCGGACGAACATAGAGCTTCTCCGCAAGCTCCTTTCCTCCGCCATGCGTCACGACAGCACATTCCGGAGCAAACCCCTCCACATGCTTGGCCTCTTTTGCCATGATTGATTCCGGTATGAAGAGCGGAAAATAAGCGTTTTGAACGCCAAGATCTTTGATACGACGATCGAGGTCACGTTGCATCGCCTCCCAGATGGCATAGCCGTAGGGTTTAAAAATTATGCATCCTTTTACATCCGCATGTTCAGCAAGATCCGCCTCGGCAATGACGTCCAAGTACCACTGGGGGAAATCCGTCCGCATGTCTGCAAGTCGCGCCATAGCAAGAAGCAGTGTACCGCTTTAGGCAACGTAGGCCAGCACGAAATATGTCAGAACTCCGCCCAAGAGAATTCCCCCCACCACCTCCAGAACGGAGTGCCCGACACGTTCGGAAAATTCTTCAAATTGCTGCAGGATATTAAGCGCTTTTGCCTGCTGCCCGAGTTGTTTGCGTACAAAAGCTGCGTCGTACCACACGATGCCGGCACAAGCACCGTGGATGCGGCAAACAGCGTGGAACGCATACCGTCGTATGTTCCCACCACCATCATGAGAGACGTGACGAATGCACTGTGGCTGGAGGGCATTCCGCCATGCCGGAACCACATACCGAAACGCATCCCTTCATTCAATTGCTTCACGATCTCGGAAACAATCATCACCAAAACGCAAACCGAAAACGGATATGCCAACAGGGTTGCTTTGAAAAACTCCACAACGGAACTATACCGATGGACACGGAGGAATACTACGGGGCGAACGGAAACAAATAATCCCGTATTACGTTTTGACTTTAGCGAATCGGTCTCCCTTCTTCATGCACCTACATTGCTCTTCTGAATGCCGTTGTCAGAAGAATGATCAACAGGTACGAATTCACTTTGACGAGCTTCCAGCTCTCTATAATGAAGAGATATGGCATCTCTACTGTAAACAAATTTCTCTGCTCTCTCACGAGTTGTGCCAGACTGCTGCCAACCCATGCCGAGCAGATGGAGAAGACTGAATCTCAGGGCACCATCTGTATCGAAGCGCGGATACGCCTCCAATAGATAATAATAGATGCGTAGAACTTCGTAGGTGTTCTCACCGAACTCAGTCGAGTCTTTGGCATGTTGGATGTTACGCTGTTGAGGCAACATATTCTGATTCAGATAACCGGTGCTTCGGCCATAGCTATAGTTATGAGGCAGAGGGTCCAGCACCGACAGCTTCGTGCTTGTAAGCTGTTCGAGGAGCGGTTTCGCTTTCGTCATGAAGGACGCATACTCCCTTGCCATATCCTCCACATCCCCCGTTTCGATCATCATGCGCTCCTTCGCTCCGGCGTAGGCACCGAGGTAACGCTCCAGATCCTGCGGGCTCCACCGTTCTTTTAAATTTCCTTGAGCATCAAAAGCGAGATCGGCGATCGTAGTGGCATTCTCCCCACCTGTAAGTTCCGTGGAGGATTGCCACTGTACCTTGAGACTCAGTAACCCCTGCTTCATCTGATCTTCAGAAATCTGCTTCTCCAATACGACACGGCGTTGCGTGTACGCTGAGATATTTTCATGAGGTGGTGCAAGAGCAATTTTCTGCCCGAGTTCTGAGAATTCTTCATAAGCCTTACTGAGCTGCTCCTCGATTTCCGCCGCACTGCGAATATCCAAAGCGTACTGCTTGACGTCCATCATCATGCTTGCATAGTTGTCTGCATCACGAAGTGCACTTTCGAGCCCCTGTTTCCCTGTTATGGCGGTAATATCATTTTTCGCTTGGAATCTGTGCTCAAGAAACTTTGTGACAGCAGTGATGTAGTTGCCGAAAACGACTTCGCATCCGGGTTTTTTCTCACCGTCGTGTTCAACCATCTGTGCGATAATGCCATTTGCGAAAATGTCCCCAGCCTGCGCTTTCTGATACAGCCTTTCAAACAGATATCCCTCCATCAGACCACGACGGATCATCTCATTTTCACTGTTCATTTCCTGTGCAGTATCGCCCCAGATCCAATGCGCGGTAGAATAGTAACGGTTAAACTGCGCCGGAGAATTCGGCATCCATCCCCACATGCTCCATTCTGCTTTATAGTGCTGGAATTTATCTTCGAGTTGCTTTCGGGAAAGTCCCCTGCCCCCTTTGGTTGCCAATTCAATATCGCTTAAGTTTTCCCCGAGACGATCGAGAATAATCTGCCACTCAGCAAAAAGAGCTTCAACCGCCACGGCAGCGACCAGCGTACCCCTAAACCCTACGCGTGCAGCATTCACTGCTCCTCTAAACGGAATTCCTCCGGCACGGGAAACCGCCATTTGTCTGATAGCTTTATACCCGAAATAGTACGCAACACCGCCTCCTCCATCACGCGCCAGATCGGCATAATTCTTCCACTGCATCGTACGGTAGTGCTCGGCAAGTTCTGGCGCACCATCCTCCTGCGCTTCTCGCTCGGAAGCTGCGTATTGGTACATAAGAGGAATGTCATACCGTAGAGCGGCGTATGCTCCAAGAGCTTCCAGTAAAAATGGAACGCCATGGCTTAAAAAGCGTCCACGGAACGGATGTGCTGTAACACGTATCGCCCCACGCACGGCATCGTCCGTTTTTCCTGCTATTGCTGAACCCTCCAATACATCGTCAAAAAGACTGATTTCTTTGGCAGTCCTTCCTGCGGCTACTGCATCTGCTCTTAGCTTCAAAACATCACTGTTGAATGCGGCAATATCGCTTGTGGAAAAGTTTCCGGCAAGGAGAGTCTCAAGACGCTTCATGACTGGGGAATACAAAGATTTACTCATGGTAACGAGATCGCGCGTCGGTTCATACAACGTTTCTATAAGTCGATGTGCACTTTGGTACGAGTCTTTTGAAAAACGCATCCCCATTTTGGATGCCACCCATCTAAAGGGTGTCGGTTCACCGCGTTTCCCAAGTAATTTCATGACTGAGTAAGGATCTCTACGGAGCATCCGCCAATCCAGTAAAGCAAGCGCAGGCCTGTGCAACGCTATCGTTGCAACAGTACCGGCAAAAGTGGGATGCTTGCGGACTGTCGCCCCGACAGGCTCGAGCATGGCCAGTGACCCGCCGAAAAATGCTTTCAATCCCTTTTCGAAAATCTCGGGTGCAACCGCGTACAATGTACTCTGAATTTGGAGCTGCAATCGTTCGTCAATATTTGGAAATACATGACTAAGAGTTTCAAGGAATTCTCCACTGATCACCCCCTCTCCAAGATTGATCGCCGCCAAATACGCATTGGTTTTTAAATATAAACTCGCAATGCGTCTTGGTTCCTTCTCTCGGATAAATTTAAGTATTTCCATTTGCATAAGGGCAACACCCGCAGGATTTCCTGCATCTATCATTCCGGTGTATTGCACAAGGCGCGACGCTAGGGCAAAGGACATTTCGTTATGTATGTACCCATGTATCACCGTAGCATTTTGCGAAGAAATGGTCTGGCCTTCCTCGGGATCGACCCAAGTATCGTTCGGAAAAACGTTATGAAAGAACGGCTGCAATTGCTCTTCGCTTGGGAGGTGTTCCAGCACAACATCCACCAGAGAAAGTGCAATGACATCGTCTGCTGTAAGTGATGCGGGCGGCTTATTTTTAATAATATTGAATCGTTCCCGTACCTGATTAACGGTGCTCCCAGGATTGATATCCAGTGCATCACTATTGATAACATTGAGAACATCGAGAAAGGAAAAATTTTTCAAGCGCGAACGGAGATCGATTTCAGCATTGGTAAATTTTTTACCAAGTGCTTTAAAGGATGTACTGCCTTCAATAAGCGCAGCTAGCTTCAGCTTGGCATGCGGATCGTCGGAGAGTGACTGCGCGATGGCTTCAATGTTCCATTCGTTAGGATCCAAACCAAGTTTGATTTGATCTCGTAGCACCCGTATGGGCGCATTCATGCTCCCCAGACGCTCTATATACTCCCGAAAGGTAAGGGCATCCACCAATGTGCCATCTTCGGACCCTCTGCAAAGTTCTTCCACTCGGTTCCTATGGCGAACGCAGGCACGAACGATGAGCTCCACACTATTCAGATAGTGATCGTTATTTTCTTCATCTACGGAAGGTGGCGTATAAAGATTCGCGAGTTGCGCTCGAAAGAGCGTAACGTTAAAAACACCGCCATGCGGAACTGCAGCAAAAATTCTGCCCATGGTCATCGTTTCGTCATTCATCCATTCATGCAGAATACCGACAATCTTTTCCTCATGCGTCTCCGCTTTTTCACCCTTTGACCACGAAATATCTGGGTGATCCTCAAAATGAACGAGATACTGGGCTGCCAAAACTGCCCCGGCTTTTTCTGCAGTCTTTTCAGCCGCATCCTTTACCGCATCCTGCGTCTCCGAATTCATTGTCACTGCGCCGGTAGTTGCAGCCTTATCTGCTATGCTCTCCCGAATCTCCTCCACAGCGTTCTTCAGTTCCTCAGGAATGTCTTTTCCCTTCGCCTCCAAATTACTGATCTGCTTCTGCATAGCCACCTGTAACTTTGTGAGTTCTTCGAGACTTTTACTCTTCAGATCCCCAAGCATACGGAACTTCTCGTACATTTCGTAACCGTATTTGATGCCGAAGAATGCGAGGAGGCCTCCGAGGACCACTCCACTGAAAATCAGTGCCTTCTTCAGGGCTCCCTTCACACCGGAAACAGCTTCCTTGGTGGTATCAACTGCTCCATGCCACTTTCCCGACTCGTCCCCTTCGCGGTGCTTTTTACTGCCGAAAAAGAAATACCGCAGTCCTCTGTACAGCCCGATCGCAACGATTCCGACTCCTGCAGTTGCTATACCGATGGTCGCGTACTTCCTTGCTTCGGGGGACCAATTCCCCGGGTTCACACCGCTCTCCTTCCACCATTCTTTCACCGTATCCCCCGCCCCCTGCAAAAATCCACCCGCGGCTTTGGCTGGAGATAACCCGACATTGATTGCCGCACGCAAGGAATCCAATTGATATATAACGGCAGCACTGAGGACATTGATATCAAGTTTCTTGAGGTTCTCCGCAATCACAGTTCGCACGCTTGCATCCAATCCTTCGAATTTCTTTTTGAAGTCTTCTGCAAATGCTTCCGCATCTCCGCTTGCCAAGCTGGTAAGAAGATAATTGAGTTGCTCGGAAGCATCATTAGGGGCATCTTTCAGAATATCGATCACGCGTTCCGAAAGCACCTCTATTGGGGAGGCAACGAATAGCAAACGGCGTTCACAAATGGTGAACCCGTACCGCCCTTTGGGATGGAG
>CAYJSJ010000002.1:0-12461 GCA_964373065.1 uncultured Candidatus Peribacteria bacterium | reverse complement strand
CGCTGCAACGGCTACCGCTGATGCGTCAATGTTGGCTGCTGCGATGACATCCCAACGCAGTGGCACTCCGTTTTTGACCTGACCGCCACGAATGGCGGCATCGGCAAGAGCTCCAGCCTTCGCAGGAAGTTTTCCTGGAAACTTTACAAAATCGTCCTGTAGATGTTTATGCATCTGGGTTTCAAATAATTCATAATCCTTAAGATCGACGGCAATTTTATCTTGACCGTAACGATTCTTGTTTGCAGAAGCCACAAACTTCTCCACTTTCTTCGTCGCTTCTATGTGCGCAATTTTTTTGCCCATGGTCTCCTTCATCTCTTCAAAGCCGGGAAGATATTGTCCGATCGCAGATGGGACGAAACTCAAACCAAAAAGCCCAGCCTTAAGCATCGCCGAGCTTCCCACACTGCTTGTGCGTTCCTTTCCTGCCTGAAAGCCGAAGAATGAAAGCACGCTACCAAACCCCGCCGTGATACTCGTCCACGCGCCCGTGAAATACTGGGAAATTCCCGACGCTTTCTTCTCCTCTTCTTGGTACTCAGGAATAAAGTACTGTGGCTCCCCCACCTTCGCTCGAAGCGCCTCAAGCATGGTGTGAATTTCAACAATAGCAGTCTGCTCTGCTCGCGTAGGGACAGAAGGAGGCATGCTGTTCAATGCATTCTGCACCTCATCTATCTCTTCACGGAGTATGCTAAGTTCCGCACTTGTTCTAGTCGAATCCGAAACTTCTTTGAGAAGTGTTTTAAGCTCTTCTTTGGAATCGACTGCATTATTTCTAAGTGCATTCGTCGCTTTTTGTAAGCGGCTTTCCAAGCTTTCAATGTTTGGCACAGTCGACATGGATTTGTGTGTGAGGAAATCCTCTTATTTTACCAGAAACAGCGCAAAATTTCCAGTTCCCGCGCGTTGCGGGAGCCGTGCTATACTACAAACTCCAATTAGTCGTCTTCCAAGCATTTCCATGAACATCCAGCACTTTGAAAAGGGATTTAATTACAACAATATTGAACTTTTGTCAATAGCGAAGAAGATCGGCAAGCTCGCGACCTACTGCAGCCGTTTGAAGGATGAAGCGAGCACCATACGGGTGGAAGCCGAGTACCGACGCACCGAAAAGAAGCGCGACGCCATGAAGGTGATGATCACGATCACACTCCCGCAAAAAGTCCTCCGCGCGGAATCGCGGAGACCCGAAGCGGTGGAAGCGGTGGACCGTTGCATAGAAAAACTGACGGGACAGCTGAAGAAATATAAGGAGCTCCATCTACAAAAAGGGCGGGCGCAGAAGGCGAGGAAACATGACCGTTAAGGTGAACGTATTCGTGTACAATGCCTCCGTATGTCTCGATTACGATTATGTATAGCGGCAATTTCCATCACATTGCTCGCGCCTGCGATGGGTACATTTGCGCAGTCCATCGCGGTATCGCAGGCTCCGACGGCGATCATAACAGGGCCGGAAGAAGTGGCGGTCGGTAGAACCATAGTCCTGGATACTTCTGCGAGCCGCGGCCTCGGGAACAACACCGAGTACCGGTGGTTTCGAGGAGCGAGCACCGTACCGATCAGCCGCTCTGTGGAGGCGGTGTTCACGCCGGATAAACCGGGCGTCGTCACACTGCGTCTGGAGCTCACGACGACCGTGGACGGCAAACGCGTCACGCTTACGGCGCAAAAATCGGTGACAGTCTACGAACGAAAAATCGTACTGGTGGCAGACAGCAGCATTGCGGAGGATAAGCTCAATCTGCATCTCATGGCAGCCGCCGAAGCAAACGTCTTCCTCCGTATTCTGCAACCGCAGGAATCCGCGATTCCTTTGGGAGTGGAAGAATCGATTTTTGCGATGCTCAGCGACGAAAGCGCAACGATCAGCGGTGCGGAAGCCATCGTCCTCTGGACGGACGGCATCAAGGGGTTGCAGGCGCTCATGCGTGCGGTGGAAGGCAATCCCGATACGATGGAATCCATCCATAACCAAACGGTCATTCTGATTACCGACAGAAGTCTTGCGATCCTCGCACGAACGGCCGGAGGCCCATTCTCCGTCATGCGGCCGGATAAAATCCTCGTCACGCGCAAGGAGGCGATCAATCCGCTTATGTCCGCAGGCGGCATTACGAAATTTATGGAAGAACTGACGCAGCGCGACATCGACTTTGTCATCGTGGATGAAACCACCACCGGCTTCCGCCCGTGGAACCTGCTCTCGTCGCTCGTCAACTACATGCTGACGCACGGCGTCTCCAGCCAAACGGTCACGCTGCTGCTTATGCTCCCGCTCATCGCCACCATTCTCGCATTCTTTAAGCAAGTCATCGGTATTACGACGTTCGGTCTCTATACACCGTCAATCATTGCGTTAAGTTTCCTCGCACTCGGCTGGAAAATCGGGCTGCTGCTCCTGCTCTTTATTCTCGTCTCCGGCTACGCGACACGTGAGTGTATGAAACGCTGGCGGCTGCTCTACATCCCCAAAGTCGCGATCATCCTCACGGTCGTCAGCCTTACGGTGCTGCTGCTGCTCGGCATCGGAGCGTCGCTTGGCATTACGCTCTCCGGCGACACGATTTTCGTGCTGCTGATTATGTCCACCATGACCGAAAGTTTCCTTACCGTGAAGGCGGAAGAAGGCTGGAAAGCGGCGGTCTTGGGCATCGGTGAAACGGTACTTGCGGCACTCGTCTGCGTCTTTATAGTGCAACTCTCCTTTCTCCAATCCCTTATCCTCGCCTATCCGGAATTTATTCTCATCACTCTTTTCATCAATGTCTTCCTCGGTCGCTGGACGGGACTCAGAGTCATAGAATATTTCCGCTTCCGCGAAGTCTTTAAACACCAGCAAGAAGAGTAAATGTTTCCTTTCCCTTCCTCCCACGGCGTCCTTGGTCTGAATGCACGAAGCCTTCTTTTTATAAAACCCTTTAACCCGAAGAAGGCGACCGCGCTCGCAGATAGTAAATTGAAAACGAAAGCCTACCTCGCAGCACGCGGCATTCCTGTCGCAAAGCTTCATGGAAGGATTGAAACACGTGAGCAGGCGTGGAATTTTGATTTTACGCAATTGCCTGACGAATGCGTCCTGAAGCCCAATCAAGGATACGGCGGTGAAGGCATCATTGTATTAAAGGGGCGAGACAAACGCGGAAGGTTCCTCAGGAACGGCAAAACACCGATTGACGAAAGAGAGCTCAGGGAGCATATCGAAGATATTTTGGACGGGAAATTTTCGCTCAAAGGCGTTCTCGACACCGCATTTTTTGAACAAATTTTGAAGCCCCACAACTGCTTTGCCCAGTTTCGTCCCGCCGGACTCCCCGATATCCGCGTCATCGTTTTCAATCTCGTTCCGGTCATGGCCATGCTGCGTATTCCGACCGCGGAAAGCGACGGTAAAGCAAATATTCACCTCGGCGGGATCGGGATCGGGATCGATATCGCCAAAGGTATCACCACGCACGCGGCACAGTTCCATCACATGGTCGAAGAACTGCCTCACGGAGGCTCCCCTTCCGGTCACAGTATTCCCTACTGGGAGGAAATTCTCCTCATCTGTTCACGTATTCAAAAGATTACGAACATCGGATATCTGGCGGTGGACATAGCCATCGATGAACAGATAGGACCTGCACTTCTGGAAGTGAACGCACGCGCAGGGCTCATGGTACAGGTTGCAAATCTCGCACCTCTCCGCGCACGACTGGAACGCGTGCAGGGGATAGCAGTCGAAACTCCGGAAAAAGGTGTCCGTATAGGCCAGGATCTCTTCGGAAACAAAACACCTCCCGTAAAAAAGGATGGAACAACCGAAAAGAAAACGCTCGGCGTCGAGGAACCGATTCAGATAACGCTCGGCGACGGATCGATCGTCGAGGTGATTGCTGCGGTTGCCGGTACTACGGAACGAACTACCTTTCCGGAAGCACTCGTTATAGATTTATTGGAGAAAAATGGGATCGAACCGGATGAGACCGAAAATCTGTATCGCGTAAAATTTTCGCTCGGTGGAAAGAAAATCCAAACGGTTATCCAGAGACTTCCGGAGAGCAATCACGTTGTCATCGGCTCTCGTGATTTAAGCAGCTTCCTGATTGATCCGACAAAGAAAAGCAGCAAAACCGTCAGAAAACTCACAGTGAAGAAATCCGATGTGCGCGCGGTCGATAAATTACTGGGGCAGATCGACAGGGAAATGTTGTTACTCAAACACATAAAGCCGCTCAATCTGGAAGAGGAAATGGATCGTCTGCGCGGAGACCCGCTCTATAACCCCGTCTTCCTCTATCGCGCAATGGGAACGGACATTGGTGATGCAGAAAAACGTCTGCAAGAAGTCGTACGCGATGAATCACCATTGGGTATTCTGCTCGAAAAAAAACGGAAGGAACTGCTCGCAAGACTTGCGCTGTTAAAAGCGCGCGGGAACGCAACGTCCTTCACGGAAGCATCCTTCGCACTCTTCGGAAACTCCGACGCTGTATTGGTGCAAGCGGCACAGGAGGAATTACGTGCGCGCTTCGCCTGTGATCTGGAGATAGGGGGAAAGGAACGCATGACGGCTGAACGAGCGGCACATCGATTTGAAAAAATTCTGCAACAATACTCGCTCCATAACTGGCAGGTAAGCATCCGAAAAAAACTGGTAGCAGACGTGACGGTCGGCGGTACAAAAATCTATGTGCGTGCGGACGCAACTTTTACAGAAGAGCACATAGCCTCACTCATTGCCCACGAGATCGAAACACATGTGCTCACATCAGAAAACGGCGCGCACCAACCCTACGATCTGCTGAGGAGAGGATGTGCAGGGTACCTAGAAACGCAGGAGGGTCTTGCGATCTGGAACCAGAACGGCGTCCTGAGCCCTCATGCGGAAAAGCGCTTCAACCCGCCAAAAAACGTGCTTGGTATCGCTTTCGGTTTACAGCATTCCTTGGCGCAAACACGGACATATCTCCAAGCGGAACTCGGACTGACGGCCGAGAAGGCTCTCACGCAGAGCGTCATGATGAAACGCGGTCTTACAGATACTGCAGCTCCCGGGTGCTTCACCAAAGGTCTCGTGTACTTCCGCGGACGCAGAGCGATCGAAGCCTATCTCAAAGAAGGCAACTCACTTGCACGTCTCTATATAGGGAAAGTGACGCTGCAGGATCTGGAACTCATCGAAAAGCTTCCGGATATAAAAGATCCACTCATTCTTCCGGAATTTCTGCGGTAATCCGTCACTCCCAGCTCACGCGATCCAGCGTGGGGAGCACTGTCATCCATATCTGCCCGTATCGCACGGGAATTGCCTCCCCTCGATCATCGACGATACGAAAGGAATCCTCGACGTTTTCTCGCGCCCACCGACCTTCCCACACCGTACCGGAATGGAAGACAAGCGCGCGCCCTTCCCCTGTGAGCGTCATGGAAAGACGTCCATACTCGCCGAGAGAATCGATCGGAACCTCTAGGACAATAACCGTGGAGGGACGAGCATCACTCAGCGTATCCCCGTTCATGCGTTCGTACTTTTCCGCAATGGGCTCAAACGTAAAGACGACGTCGTGCACCCTACTGAAAAAGTTCAGCCGAATGGTCTGCGCCGTCTGCCCGTCCCCATCGGGAGTTCCCACGGGGAAAGGCGGCCAAGGCACCGGTTGCAAGAGCCGCTCAGGAACTTCCTCCAGAAGCGACATCAGAAATTTTTTCTGAAGGAATAGGTCGTGGGGAGGTGACACACCTTTTTTCCGCAGGGATGCAGTCTCATCATCAAAGTACAGCAAGTTACGTGCGAAGAAGGTATCGCCACGTTGCACGCGATCCAAGGCCTCCGGACTGCCTCCCGCATGGAAAACTGTCAAAGTCCACGCCTCTACGCCGTCGAGAAAATAGGATCGCAAGGAACGTACGGGCCCAATCTCCACAGGAAGGTACCGCGCATCAAAGAGCGCGATGAATCGTGCAATGAATCCCTCCACAAGGTACTCCTGCACCATAAGGGCATCTGCAAGGCCTTCCTGATAGGGTCGTGCATCTTCGTGGTTTTCGATGACGACCGCGATCGGTATGGGGCGGCTGCGAAAACCCGGAAAGAGGCTGAGACGGGAAAGGATTTCGGACGAAAAGGAAACCGTGCGCGTTTCCCGGTCACGGCCGCTGAGCGCCTGCGGCATGCTTGCTGCCGGCGCATGAAAAAAGAGAACGAACCCGCAGACAAATGCGAGCATGAGGATAAGCAGAGAAAACGTGCGCGTAAGCATGGCAAGGCGTATTACTCTTTCTTTTCTTTCTTCTCTTTCTTGTCTTTGCCGGCGGCGGCATCGGCAGCCGGAGCCGCATCGCCTGCAATCGCCGTACCCTCCGGAGTGACTGCCGGCACTTCCCCTTCTGCGGGTACTACCTCCTCTACAATCTCCCTGCGCGGTTCCTGTACGGTTGCAATCACCGCTGTCAGTGCTTCTGCAACCGTGACGCCTGCAGGAATATGGACATCGGAGACATGAAGTGCATCATCGAACTCCTTGAGGTTTTCGACACTTGCCTCCAGATGTTGCGGCAAATTCGCGGGAAGGCAGGTGACTGTGAGGTGATCGAGCACATGGACGAGCACCGCTCCTATGTCACGAACAGCGGGAGCAACACCTGTAAGAACGATCGGAACATTTGCTTCGATCTCTTTCTTCATATCCACCGCATAAAAGTCCGCGTGAATGATGTCATCGCGCACCGGTGCGAAATCCACAGCATGAAAAAGCGCGGGGATTTTCTGCTCCCCGAGGGCTATTTCCACAAGAACGCTCTCCCCCGCCTTCGCATAGACGCGGTAGAGCTCACTGTGGTCGCATTGTAGTGTCGTATTTTTGACCTTATTTCCATACAGAACGCACGGTACCTTGCCGCTCCTGCGGAGCGTGCCTGCTGCCTGCTCCTTCTTCCTTGCCTCTGCTTTGAGTGGAATAATCTGCATGAAAAGCGAAAGGAGGCTACGGGAAGGCGTTGACAAGGTCAACAAAATCACCCTATTTCCCTATTTCCCCACTTCCCTATTTCCCCACTTCCAAAAGTACTTCCACGCGCTCATAACATGCACCCTTCCTGTTTTCTTGAAAAAAAGATCGAAGAAGCGCTCCCCGCTCAAACGAGATTGCTTGTCTTTCGCAACGACGGAAGGATCGTAGTAGACCGTTCTTCCTACCTGTCTGCAACGACGACAGAGATCGGTATCCTCAAAAAAGAGGAAAAACCGCTCATCAAAACCGCCGATGTCCTCAAAGAGCGCACGGCTGATAAGCATACACCCTCCTATAACCCAATCCACTTCCTGAGCGCAATTTGCGTCCGCATCCAGCATAAGGTAACGCCGAAGTGCGTGCGGAAACAGGAAGCGAAAGAAACTTCTGCGTGCAAGGATATCAATGACTCTGGGAAACATACGCATGGAAAGCCTTCGCGTTCCGTCGTCATGCACCAGTTTCGGCGCAACGATGCCGATGGTGTCTTTGCTCCAGAGAGTGGCAATAAGCCGCTCAATGCCGTCCGGAGGGAGCTTTTTATCGGGATTATTCAGCAAGAGATACTCTCCCGAAGCGTAGTCCGCACCGTAATTGCAGCCGTATCCGAATCCGTTATTGTTTGGTGTTTCTACAATACGCACGTTCGGGAAAGCAGCCAGTCGATTCCTCAGTACGCCGATGGAATCATCTTCCGAGTGATTATCCACAACGATAATCTCCATGTGATCCGCAACGGTCTGCAGAAGAAGCGCATGCACGCACTGCACCGTGGCTTGCGCATTGCGATAATTTAGGACCAAAACGCTGACAAGAGGTGTATGCATAAGAGATTGCCCGGAGAAATACCCTTGTATTGTCATAGTGTACACAAGGAAAACACAGACGAGTACCAAACTCTTACACACTGTGACAAAATAATCGCATGAAAGATGACCGCATTACACAGTTACGCAAGCGGGTGCAGAATGCACCCACCTCCCCCGGTGTATACCGGTGGCTCGATGCGCATGGCGACGTGCTCTACATCGGCAAGGCAAAGAACGTGAAAGCGCGGCTCGGGAGTTACGTAACGGAGGAGCCGAGCAATACGAATGCAGGGCCATGGAAGCTCTCGCTTATGCGGCACATCGCGGATTTTGATATTACCGTGACCATGAGTGAGCTCGAGGCACTGATACTCGAAACAAATATGATCAAGGAAGTGAAACCGAAGTACAACGTCCTTATGAAAGACGATAAAAATTACGTGTATGTGCGGGTCACGCAGCAGGAATATCCGGACGTTTCCGTCGTACGAAGAATGGAAGACGATGATGCGAAATATTTCGGACCGTATCTGCGTGCGTACGAAATCAAACGGACGCTCGATATGCTCCACGAAGTGTTCGGGTTTCGAGCATGTGTTAGCTCTGTCGAGAGTCTCAACAGGGGGAAGAAACCCGTGCGTGGTTGCTTGGAACAGCAAATCGGACAGTGTAACGGGCTCTGCATCGGAGCAATCACCAAGGATGCGTACAGAGCATCGGTGCAGCAGATGATACGATTTTTGAAAGGTGACAGAGCACCTGCGGTGAAAACACTGATGGAAATCATGCAGAAAGCGGCCAGCGAGAAAAAGTTTGAAAAAGCGGGAAAGCTCAGAGACACATTGCTCTACATTCAGTCGCTCTCTACGCAGCAGGTGGTCTCCGATACGTCGCGTGAAAATACCGACGCCATCGGCATCACGTTGCGGCAGGGGAAAACGCAGGTGGTGATCTTGCGGGAACGAGGCGGAAAACTGATCGATGAGCGCAGTTTCGCCGTGGCCGGACAAGCAGACAGCATCGCTCCTGTAATTTCGGAACTCATTCCGCAGTATTACTCTGCTGAAACGGATATCCCCGACCTTATCTTAATCCAGGAGCCGATCAGCGACCGAGACGTGCTCATGGACTGGCTGCGGAAAACGCGCGGGAAGAAAACGGAAATCCGCGCTCCGGAACGCGGGAAGAAATCAAAACTCCTCACGATGGCGGAGCGGAATGCAGAGCAGAAGATAGAACAACAATTTGCCAAGTGGGAAGCGGCCGAAAAGAACAGAGAAACCGCACTCTCGGAGCTCAAAGAAATCCTAAAGCTTCCCGAGGTTCCAAAGCGCATCGAAGGGTACGATATCTCGCACCTCGGCGGCACGGAAACCGTAGGCTCCATGGTGGTGATAAAAAACGGAAAAGCTGTACATAAAGAGTACCGATCCTTCACATTGCGAACAGTGAAGGCGGGAGAAATTGATGATTATAAAGCGATGAATGAAGTGTTGAAGCGACGACTTCGGTACATTTCCAATGAGCAGGAGCATTGGAAAGAGCAAGGAATTATTATTGGTAAGGCTCGAAAATCGGAAGAAGATACTATGAAAGAGATCATCAAAAAGTACCCGGGTACGTTGGAACCCGAAACAGTAGACTACAAAGACTTTATTGTTGCCCGAAAGGATAATGAGACTATTGTTGGATTTGTTGCAATTGTAAAAAACCATAAAGATCTTCTCGAACTTGATCCGCTGTGGGTGGATACTACGTACCGTGGCGGTAAACTCGGTCAGTATCTCTGCAGGTTTATCCTCAAAAAGCAACAGAAGAAGGTGTACCTCATCTGCAAACCGTATCTGGAACAATATTATGCAGAACTCGGTTTTCGAAACGTCCAACGCGGACCGGAAATTCTCCACAAGAAAATACAGGATTTCGTAGATAGATATCCAAATCAGGAAGCTGAAATCATCATGATGACAGAACCAAAAGACCAGAAAGAAGATTCCTCACTAACGAGTACACCCGATCTCCTTGTCATCGACGGGGGCAAGGGGCAACTGAACGCTGTGACGGCTGTCTTGAAAGCACTGCAGATGAGTATTCCTGCAATCGGTTTGGCGAAACGGGAAGAGGAAGTGTTTATTCCGGGCGAAAGTCTGCCGATTGATCTGCCGCGCAACTCGCAGGCAGGCTTTTTACTACAGAGACTCCGGGACGAAGCACATCGTTTTGCCAATGCTCATCGCGAAAAACGCATGCATACCAGCATGATCGGATCGGCACTGGATGAAGTGCCCGGCATCGGCGAAAAAACCAAAGCGGATCTTCTCCGAACATTCGGTTCATTGAACGACATAAAGAATGCAAGTGATGCCGAACTTCTCACGGTACTGACGGATGGTCAATTACGCGCGCTGCGCAGGTGTTTGCATTGATCCCTCATGGCGCCTTTGATAATCCTTGACGACACCCGTTATGATCACCGCCACTTCCTCCGCACGAGGAACATATTTGAGAATAATGGTATCTCCGCCCAACCCTTCTTTCAGGTGGATTTTAATAATGCCGAAGGGAAACATATTCCAGAATTGCGTCGTGGTGGTGATGGCGCCGATGTTATCCACGTGCATTGGACGGATCTCGTGTTTGAAAACAGAAGTCTGATCGACGAGGATCACTTGGTCTGTCGTGATGATGATGCAGTCGTACAGCCAATCGATATAGGCTTTCAGGAAGCTGAAAAACACCAAGATAAACCACGCAACCGAAAGACCACCCACCGTCCAAAGCACAGGCAAGCCGAAAGCAATACCCGCCCATCCACCGAAAAAGAACACGATGGTCAAAAAAATATCCCGCAGGCTTGCAAACAAGAAGGATAATGTATGGAAAGGGGTGGTATGCAACACACATTCGCCATCTTGGCAGAAGCGCTTCTTGATCTTTTCAAGATTGGTCTCGAGAGCAAAAATACGCATACATGCGAGTGGATAACGGAGAAAGGATAGAGGATAACAAACTATGCACAATCCTTTCTCTGTACTATTCACAATCCATTCTGCATTTCTTAGATTCCCCTTTTACTTGCATAGACCCCAGTTCTCCTTAAAATTCCACCGCGTGGCCCCATCGTCTATCGGTTAGGACACTTGGTTCTCATCCAGGAAAGCGGAGTTCGATTCTCCGTGGGGCTGCCAACATGAGTGCGTGCAAGTTATAGGTTGCCAAGCAACAACCAAATTTTAGCTGCAAACGGCCTCTATTCATGCTATAACATAACCATGACATTCGGCACAGGAGTCTCTCTTCGGCAGTTCTCTCCGCATCTGAGAAACGACACGGTACGTCATCGGATCATTCTCGACCGTGTCGAGCGTGACAGCGTCATCGAAGGACTCCCAAAATTTACAAAGAAAAGCAGATCTGAGTGTTTGAGTGAAATTAAGAAGGCTTCGAAGCGTTCAGCGCATCCTTCATCAATGCTATCATCGGATTAAAGTCTTTTAGAATCGCTGCTTTAGCGGCTTCGATGTAGCGATTTCTTCCATCATCCGAAGAATCGTATGCCAAGGGCAATCTTCTCGTTTGCACTGCGAGAAGGTTCGTCACCAACTTGATCGTACGTGCATTGCCAGCACCTCATACTCGAACGTTCGCATCGCCTCGTCCAAGTAATCAGGAGGCGGCCACGTCACTTCCGGTTTGCTAATCGTCACCGTGCGCCATCGGCCCGCCCAGTCGTACAGATCGCCGAATACCACGCTATGCACATACAGAATCAGTTCCGACGTCATCGGAGTATCTGATTGTACTTCACTCAAAAGGGATTCATACGCTCTGGCGAGAGCCTTCTCTTCCTCGATGTACAGTGCTTGCAGATTGCTGAGCCCTTTCTTGTTTTTCAGAACTTGTTGTTCAGCATCCATGTACTCATTCTCCGAGCCGCCGGCCGTGTAGCGAGATGTTGAATGCGGATCACTCATACGATGCATAGCATACCGATGCGGAGCAAAGAAATATTGGTATATACATGTCATAGAATTCTATTTTATCCATTCCACAGAAACCGCAAAGATACGTCCACAGTGCTGCTCTGCCAATATTATACTGTCAAACCAACTATAACCTGCATCTCGTTTTTGATTTTCTTCAAATCATCAAGTGCGCTTAATAGCGAGTAGCGCGTATTCGATTCATCTTCAAATTTCTCAATACATTTTTCAGCCTCCATTTCTTTATTGACGAGTTGTCCTTTTCTAGCATCGGTAATATTGGTATCCCGTGAAAGCGATTTGATTTCGGTCCAAAATTCTCGTATCTCCTTTGCATCGTCTGGGCTAAATAGAATACCAGTACCCGCCTGATTCCATTCCATGAGCTCGATGATCATTGCATGTGCAAGTACTGTAGAACGACAATCATCTAAAGCAGGTGCCAACTCGACAACCTCCACACCAATGATAGGTGCTCTTTTTTTATGTACTGCTACGTCTTCACTGTCTTCCTGTCTTATGTAATTCATGATTGCCAAAGCCTCTTCGGCCGTAATACCTCGAGTGGTTCATTGTGCCCGGAGAGCAGGAAAACGGAGGAGAATGACAAGAAAAGATGACCAGTCACACCATCGAACATGTCAAAACACACCTCACGAAATCGC
>CAYJSJ010000001.1:69470-97181 GCA_964373065.1 uncultured Candidatus Peribacteria bacterium | reverse complement strand
TCGTACACTCCGGTTGCATAGTATGGCAAGACTTTTCGCCGTGAGTGTAGTCATCGCCTTCGCTAGCATGACGACCGCCTATGCTGGCGGTCACTTCACCACCGGCCCGTCTGATCACTGCCACGTGACGGACGGCATTTTCACTACTTGTCCTGATCTCAGTGCAGAGTGGTCCGACATTCAGAGTGCCTCCTTCTTCGATGAAGACAATCTGCTCTTGAGCGTTCTCTATGTTGATCAGGCAGACTTGCATCCTGACAAGGGCACGCCTGAATCAAACGTCGACACGCTCATGCTCATGTATGATGAGGTACAGAGGACAACTGATCTTCTTCCTGGCGAATCCGTACACGTCCACTTCATGACTGTCGATAGCCATGATCTCGAGCTTGATCACTACGATGTATTCATTGACAAAAATGGGTTGCAGAAAGTTCTTATCAACGATGTCGAGCAGGTCCCCATGCCATCAGGTGTGGCAGGAATTGCAGGCTTTGGAACGTCACCTAACAATGCAACGCCGCACGTCATGGCAGAGTTTCAAATCGGTCTCGAGGCAGCCGGCTTCACAGGGGTTGAGTGCTGCTACTCCCCCGATCCCGCGTGGTGGGGAAGCTCTGCACCAGGCAATCCCACTCCCGGTGAATGTCCTGGCGACCAAGATTGCGATCGGGTTCCGGATCCTGATGACCAGTGCCAGGATACCCCTGGTTTGCCCCAGAATAACGGCTGCCCAACGCAAGAGCCATGCTCAGGGGATCAGGACTGTGATGGTGTGCCAGATCCGAAGGATGAATGCCCAAGGGGACCAGGGCTTTCCAGCTCTCCTCTCAGAAGTACTGGGGGCAATGGATGTCCTGAACGGCCACTGGAGCCAGGGGACCCCGTCTCTACCAGTGCAGGAATTTTCACGGCGCACCTTGACGGAAGCACAACCGTGGTTCCACAACCTCTCCTGCCACCAGGAGAAGAACCTTTGCTCTGCGAGAGCATCGGCCGTATCGTGGATTTTCGCGTTCCACCCGGAGGAAAGTACCGGAATCATGGTGCATACATGCGTCTGGTGGCACAGCTCACAGAAGCCCTCGTACAGAGTCAGGTGGATGCTGGTCTGATTACGGAGGAGGAAGCTAAGGAGCTCCAGAGTTGTGTGGTGCATGCGCGAGCCAAATCGGTTGTAGGAAAGAAGAAATGAGCCAATAGTATTTTGGAAGAGGGCTGCGGGTTCCCGTGGCCCTCTTGCTATGTCAATACATACTGTGTCAGCTAATGACTACTCAGGACGTCATGGCCTTGGATGCATGCAGGCGTGGTATACTTCGCCCATGTCTCAGGATGAAGTTGTGAACCATTGGAAAAGCGGTGCCAAGGATGCCTAGAAGCCGCTGAGGCACTGCATAAGATAGAGAAAGATGCTCTTGGTGATCTGACTGATAACGCAATTGCGGCTCGGTATGACGATCTTGAATGGGCAAATGACCATGCAACAAAAGAGAACAGTGCGCATTGGATCGGCGAAGCACAGAATCTGCTCAATAAAATTACTATGAATCGCAAGCCAGTCAATCGACGGCATGCCTTGGCTGTAGCGGGAATACTGCGTCAAAGACTCGAAGAACGAGGCGTTCCCGTGCAGGAGATCTTCGTTTTTGGATCAGCCTCAAGGAAAATATCTCCTTCTGCCTTCGAGGGAGACTGGAACGGTGATCTCGGAAGAATCGTGGAATGGTGTGAACGGGAGTGACAACCTCTGCAGCACAGTCTATCCTGTTTCACAATTCCATGCTTACGCACCCCCAGCCTCCGCAAACGCATCGGCCTGCAAGCCGCAGCATCTCCGTCGTCATGCCTTCGTATAACGAGCGCGACAATATCCCCGAGGCTCTGGAAAGGATCACACGCACCCTCGGCGATGCGCTTCTGGAGATCATCGTTGTAGATGACAACAGCCCCGACCGCACGTGGGAGGTGATAGAAAACTTTCATAATCCCCGCTGGAAAGTGATCCGAAGAACCCAGAAGCGCGGGCTCGCCTCCGCACTCGCAGACGGAACGAAAGCGGCGCAAGGTGCGATTGTGGTGTGGCTCGATTGCGACCTCGGGATTCCGCCGGAGGACATCACCAAACTCGTAGAGAAAATTCCGGACTATGACGTTGCTGTGGGATCGCGGTACGTGCCGGGTGGTACGGATGAAAGACATTGGTTCCGGTCGTTTTTGAGCCTCGTGTTTAACACCTACGCCCGCCTGATCCTCGGGTGGCACTTCCGGGATTGGACGTCCGGGTTTGCGGCAGCAAAGAAGCATGTGCTCGACCAAGTCCCCCTCTCGGAACGCGGATTCGGGGAATACTTCTCCGAATGGATCTACGGCTGCTCCCGAAAGAAGTTCAGGATTATAGAGGTTCCGTACCACTATACGCTCCGGAAGGCCGGAGAATCGAAAACAGACAGTGATATCCGCGTCTTTCTTCGGCTGGGATTTCGCTATGCGCTTCGGGTACTTGAGATTAGGATAGGCAGGAAATGACTGCTGGAACCGTCGCCACCCAACGGAAAAGCTTTACGACGATAGAACACTGCAGAGTGTGCGGATCAAAGGACATACGCCATCTCTACAGCCTCGGAGAACTCTACGTTTCCGATTTCGTCGATCATAAAGATACGGGCTTCAAAGCGCCGCTTACCATGGTGATGTGCGGCAACTGCAGCCTTGTGCAACTCAAAGACACCGCACCGCAGGAATTCATGTACACGCGCTTCTACTGGTACCGTTCTGGGGTCACAGACACCATGCGCAAGGCTCTGCGCGATATCACACGCGACATCGAAAGTCGTATTCCGCTTGCAGCGGGAGACATCGTGCTGGATATAGGAAGTAACGATGGAACGATGCTACGGACGTACGAAGTTCCGGGTATTGTTACCGTGGGAGTGGAACCGGCGAGCAATCTCGCAGAGGAAGGCAGGCAGGGTCTCGATTATTTCATCAATGATTTCTGGACGTACGAAAACTACCGGAAGGCCGTACCGAAAAAGGCGAAAGTGATCACGGCGATAGGAATGTTTTATGACATGGAAGATCCCAATCAGTTCATCACAGACGCGGCGAAGGCACTGACGAATGACGGCGTCTTTGTCGCGCAGCTGATGTGCCTCAAGAATATGCTGGATACCAATGACGTCGGCAATATCTGCCATGAACACCTTGAATTTTATTCGCTTGCGGCTCTCGAATTCCTGTTTGAGAAAAACGGGTTCAGAATCATCGACATTCATCACAATCTGGTGAATGGCGGCAGCTATCGGGTGTATGCGGGGTTGATGGACGGCAATCCGCCGATAATGAAGGGCGCGGACGCACGGCTAAAAAAGTACCGCGCAGAGGAAAAGGAATTTGCGAGAAAAGACATCCATATGGATTTCTTCCGGCGTGTGGAGGCAAATAAAAAGCTGTGTGTGGACTTCATTCGCAGAGAAACGGCAAAGGGGAAACGTGTCTGGGTCTACGGTGCTTCCACCAAAGGAAATACCATCCTGCAATACTATGGGCTCGACCATACGTTCATAGAAGGCGCATCGGAACGGAGCCCCGAGAAATGGGGCAAATGCACCGTGGGAACGGGGATTCCGATTTTCTCGGAAGAGGAAGCCCGCAAGAAAAACCCCGATTATTTCCTCGTGCTGCCGTACGCCTTCTTCGATGAATTTTATAAGCGCGAGGAAGACTGGAGAAAAGGCGGCGGGAAGTTTATCGTGCCGTTACCGGAGTTCCGGGTTGTTTCATGACGAAAAAAGCTCTCATCCTCGGCATTACAGGCCAGGACGGCTCCTACCTGGCGGAAATCTTGCTCCAGAAGGGGTATGAGGTTCACGGACTCATTCGCAGATCTGCAACAGGCAACACCGTGAATATCAATCACATGATGAAGGATATCACACTGCACCGCGGCGACCTCGCCGATGCGACGTCGCTCTATCGCACGATTGCGTCTGCGCGTCCGCAGGAAATTTATAATGAAGCGGACCAAGATCATGCGGGGTGGAGCTACGACCTCGTCGACTACGCATCGGACATCACGGGTGCGGCCCCCGGAAGAATCCTCGAGATCATACGGCAACTTGACCCCACGATCCGTTTCTTTCAGCCACTCACCTCCAATATGTTCGGTCTGACCGATACAGCTTCGCAAAATGAGGAGACGCCACTAAACCCGCAGAGCCCTTATGCTTGCGCAAAATCCTATGCTTGGGCACTGACGAAGTATTACCGGAATGTTCATAAGATCTTCGCGTCCTGTGCCATTTTTTTCAACCATGAATCCCCGCGAAGAACGGATTCTTACGTCACAAGGAAGATCACGAAAGGTGCTGCGCGCATAGCACTGGGGCTTCAGGAATCGCTCTCCCTCGGCGATCTGAGTGCCAAGCTCGATTTCGGCTACGCAAAAGAATATATGGAGGCGGCGTGGAACATCGTTCAACTCGACACTCCCGATGACTTTATCATCGGCACGGGCGAGGCGCACTCTGTGGAGGATTTTTTGGAGGAGGCATTTCGGCTTTGCGATCTGAGTGTAAAAGATCGCGTGGCTATCGACCCAAAGCTCTTGCGACCCGGCAAAACGAGCACCCTCGTCGCGGATTATTCCAAAGCCAAAAAGGCATTCGGCTACGAACCGAAGGTGAAGTACAAAGATCTCGTGAAGATCATGGTGGAGTATGATCGCACTACGGAGAAGAAGAACGCCGCTGCCTCACACTAGTCACCCTAGCAGTGTCAGACATTATTTCGTTTGTGCTGAACACTCATTCCAAGTACAACCTCGGATTCTTCTTCACACCGTTCACACGCACTTCGAAATGGACGTGAATGCCCGTTGCCCCATAGACGAGCCCTGTATTGCCCATCCAACCCATGATCTGGCCACGGAAGACAATATCACCTTCCTTCACATGCAGTTCCTTGTTGTGGCCGTAGACTGTCAAGAGGCCGTTACCATGATCGATCTCGATGACGTTGCCATAACCGCTATTCCACCCGTAGTCCGCCCGAATAACCGTACCTTCCTCCGCGGCAAAAATCGGACCGCCGAGTGCGCCGTCTGAACGGTCTTGCATATCTACGGCGAAGTGACTGCTATGGAACCCCTGCGTATAGTAACACGTAGCACTGCAAGGCTTCTGCAACACACCGAGTGTAGGAGTTGCGGTAAATTCCTGCGGCTTTTGCTTTGGGGGTTCCACCGTCGGTTTCTTTGCTGGCTGTAACGGAGCTTTTTCCGGAGACGTATCCACCGTGACAATCTGGATCTTTTTCTCCACGATCGGACGTCCGCCGGGGATGATGAGCTGCTGCCCAGCCATGATGAATTCACTTCCGAGTTCGTTCTGTTTTTTGATAGCTTCCATGTCGATGTCATAGAGTTGCGCTATACGCGAGAGTGTCTGACCCCGGGAAACCGTATGGAATACACCGTCCACCGGCAGAATAAGGAGTTCATCCCCCGGACGGATGGGCTGTCCCGCCTGTAAATTATTCGTCCAGCGAATCGTCTCTACAGATACCGGGTACCAGCGCGACAAGCGTTCCAAACTATCGCCTTCTTTCACGGTGTGGATGGTGCCCTTGGCATATGCCCTGCGGGCGCCCTGACGCGTGAGAGGAGAAGTCTTTTTGATGAATCCGTCTTCCACCAAGAGAAATTGTTGCGCATTTTGGTCGTACTCCTGCGGTGCTTGTGCCACTTTGGGAACATACGGCGGCAAGAAAGAACCGAACACGAAAACGACAATACATATGTTTCGCACACGTCCTGAAAGCCAGCGATGAAGTGGGGAAACGGGTGTCATGAGGAGATGCCCTACAGTCTAGCAAGAAAACAGATGATGGATGGGTGATGGGATACATGTCATTCGACATTGAACAGAGAACTGCACAAATGACTATTGACCGTTTCCACGCGCAGCAACAGAGCCTTGTTTGCGATTGATGACGTCAAGAATAGTCTGCATATCCTTGTACCGCTGATTCGAATTCAAGAGCACCACGACATACGTTTTGCCTCCTTCATCCACGACCGACATCAAACACTGTCCTGCCTCGTTCGTCGTTCCTGTTTTTCCCGCTGTCACAGGGCCGGCTTCATGCATGAGTGCATGGGTGTGGTACAGCTGGATTGTATCACCCTGCAGGCTCACGATGCGACCGCCTGCTGACGAGAGACGATCTGCGATGATGGGATTTCCAAGCGCAAACATTGTAAGCCACGCAATATCTTGGGGCGTGGACCACTGTGCTGGATTATCGAGTCCGGCTGGATTACGGAATGATGTTGCTGTCATGCCGAGCGCGAGGGCGCGTTCATTCATCGCAGCGACGAACGCCGGTACGGAACCGCTGTGGTACTGCGCAAGCGTAGTCGCAGCATCATTTGCCGAATTGATCAGTAATGCAGACAGCAGATCGCCGACGGTGAACGTGGTTCCCGGCGGCAGATACGCTATATTCCCCGCAACATCCGTAACGTTTTTCGGTATTGTCACGCGTTCTCCCATAGCATGGTTCTCCGCAATAAGAACCGCAGTCATCAGTTTCGTCAGGCTCGCCATGGGCCGTTGCACCTTAGCATCCTTGCTAAACAGTTTCTGTCCGGTACCGGCATCGTAAATGATGACACCCGAAGCGGAGAGATGTTCATCTATGGAAAGCAGTTCGCTCGGAGGTTCCACAACGACGCGCTGCAAAGCAGCGGCATCCGTAGCCATGCCGTTCATGGACGGAAACATTCCCAAGAGGAGTGCCGTAAGCAGCGATCGGTACATCTCGTGCAGCCTAATACGCTCATCGCTAAACGAGAAGAGTTCTTTTGAATTTTGTAGAGAGAGTTTTCTGCATGGGTCAAGCGGTTTCGCTTGTCACAAGGTCTTGCACACATGGTATGCGCCGAAACAAGGGAAACGCATGACAATTGACACTGCGTTCCATAATGTATTTGAATCGCACTGCGTGCACGCGAAGCCCTATTGGAACATTACTCTGTCTTCCACTCGCAGATCGATGTACGTACGCGCAGAGCCTCCGGCATCACGCAGAAATATGCGATACCGATCCATGTGCTCCTTCAGCGTAGAACGCAGATCAAACCACAGCTCTCTGCCCGCAATGCGAAAATGAAACTCCTGTGACCGCACAAAAATAATGCGCTCCTGCACTTCCTGCCCAAATTGCCGAAGCAAGGTCAGCTCAGCGGCTTTCATACGCTCCAGCATGAAAGGATCTATGAGGACGGTTCCCGGTTCTGGCCGCACACCCCAATCCACAAGAGTAATGGCAGGTAATGTCTCGGTATTCTGCGCGGCAACAGTGACAACATAGATTCCCTGATCGGTGAGGTAATCAACGGTACCCCCCGTTCCCGATACAGCCTGCTCCGCATCCGGATCGGTGATGTGCAGCTTTGCAACGAGCGGGTGCAGGGAAAGAGCTACATGCAGTATGGACGGATAGATTTTCCTGACTGTGATGGTGCTTACATCCGGAAGACTCTCCTTGAGCAAGTTCATCACCTCAAATGAGGAAAGGAAGAGCATACGTCTGCCGAATATCGGTGCGAGTGCCTGCTGTACCTGTTCGATATCGAGTCGCGGTGATTCCCTTGTCACCTGAATCTCCCGTACTTCCACGATAGGTGAAAAGAGTAGGAATCCTACCGTGAGCGCGCCGAGTACGGCGCAGCCAATAGCCATCCATCGTGTCAGAGACATACGCAACCACTTCCACGAGACTCCCATGCGACGCACCAACCTGCGCCAACGCTCACCGGCATGCTTCCTGCGACGGACATCCATTCTTTTTTTTACAAAACGTTTCGTTGCAGGTGAAATGGGGCGTGCAAAGCGCTTCGGAAGCCTCTGGGGTTTTCGCACGGGCACACAAGCATCTTAGAGGAGATCACGCTAACATTCATATATGCGTATCGCCATCGTTGCAGACTGGCTTCCCGTGTACGGGGGTGCCGAACACGTGATCGCGGAGTTTCATGCACTCTGGCCGGACGCGCCGATCTTTACGACTGTTGCAGAGCGCAACAATCTCGGTCCTCTGGAGAACGCCGACATCCGCACGACGCCTTTGCAGAAATGGTTCTCACTCACAGGAAAACACCAGTGGCTTCTGTCGTGGATGCCGCAGACAATAGAAGATATCGACCTTAGAGGGTTTGACGTAATCATCAGCTCCTCGCATGCCGTAGGCAAGGGTATCGTGCCGCCCGGTAACGCGCACCATATCTGCTACTGCCACACGCCGATGCGCTATGCGTGGGAGATGGAAGAGGAATATCTGGAAGATTTCCGCATACCGCACATGCTGCGACACGTGATTAAAGAGCGTCTGAAATCCATTCGGCGATGGGACCTCACCACCGCCAAACGCGTGGATACCTTCATCGCAAATTCAGCAACAACGCAGGAACGCATCAAGAGGATCTATAACCGGGAAAGTATCGTGATTCATCCTCCCGTCAGCGATCGATTCTTCCAAGAACAGCTCCCCAAGCCCTACCCCCTACCCCCTACCCCCTATTATCTCGCTATTGGCCGCCTCGTCCCCTACAAACATTTTGATATCCTGATCGAAGCGGCGAACACCAAAAAAATTCCCTTGAAAATTGCAGGAACCGGACAGGACTTTCCGCGACTCAACGCTATGGCCGGAGATACCGTGGAGATGCTCGGGTTCGTACCGGACGACGAACTGCCTTCGCTCTATGGTAATGCAAAGGCACTGCTCTTTGCGCCGCTGGAAGACGCAGGAATCGTCCCACTGGAAGCCCAAGCCTGCGGCACCCCCGTGATCGCCTATGGCAAAGGGGGCGTTCTCGATACGATCGAGGATGGCGTCACGGGAATCTTCTTCGAAGAACAAACAGCGGATGCCGTTTGTGATGCAATAACACGCTTTGAAACACTGCACCTTGATCCAAAGAACATCCGGCAGCATGCGAGGAAGTTTTCTTCGGAGAGGTTTCGGGCGGCTATGATGAGGCAAATAGAGAAATGTAGAACGTAGAATGCCTGCCTGCCGGACAGGCAGGTAAATGTAAAAGCTCTCCGCTATTTTTCATCCGTATCTTTTTCATCTTCGATCTCCCCCACCAGTTCTTCTAAAACGTCTTCGAGTGTCACAAGCCCCAACGTATGTTTTTCGCTGTCTTGAACAATCGCAAGATGGATGCTTCTATCGCGGAAGAGCGCCATGAGTGCGTCGCACCGTTTATGCCCATCGACGACGAGAGCCTCCCGCAGGATGGTGCCCACCATATCGCCATCGCGGCCCTCGGTAAGCGCTTCCAGAATATCGTGACTCAGCACGATCCCCGCGACGTCATTGACCGATGCGCCAAAGACCGGATAGCGTGAATAGGGATTTTTAAAGACTCTCCCCGCCGCTTCGCGGACGGTCGCAGTGTCTGGAACCCAGATGATATCCTTGAGCGGCGTCATGACATCACGCGCATGTTTGTCGTTGAGAATGAATGCTCTGTGGATCAGCTGCCCTTCGTCACTCTCTATGTGGCCGGCATGCCTGCCGAGCGTCACGAGTGAGCGAATTTGCGCTTCGGTTCCGACTTTGCGCTCTCCTTTTTTAAAAAATCCCGTCAGCCATTCCAGTGTAACGATGAGCGGAAGCATGAGCACGGTAAGAAACAAGAGGAGAGGAGCGGCATAGCACCCGACCCGTTCCGCATAGTGCATGCCTATCGCTTTCGGGAGAATTTCGGAAAATACGATGATGCCGAAGGTGAGAGCGGTCGTCATGATCGCAAGAAGCGCATTGCCGTAGAGCGCTATCACCATCTGTCCGACAAGGATGGAACCGACGATATTTACGACGTTATTCCAAATGACGATGGTGATCACCGTCCGATTGAGTTGGCGATGCACGCGACTGAGAAGCTTTGCACCAAACGCACGACGCTCGCGAATCGCCAGTACTTCGGCGGGCGACAGGCTTATAAGCGCCGCCTCTGCTCCGGAAAACATGCCAGAGAGAAGAAGAATAACACCAATGAGGAAGATGAGGGCAGTCATGACATGAATTGTAGAGAAGAATAACGATTTTTGAATTAGGAATGACGAGAAACCCCTTCATAATTCATAATTCTTAATTCATAATTCCAAGCAATGCAACGCGATCCCGCATCTCACAAAGGCGACAATGGCAAAGTCGCCATCGTCGGTGGCAGCAGGTTGATCCACGGCGCGCCTATCATGAACGCGCTTGCTGCAGAGGCATCGGGAATTGATACCCTCAGTCTCTGCCTCCCCCGTTGCCATGAGGAAACTGCGAAACAGTGGATGCTGAATGCGTTCGTGCATCCGTTTAAGGGAGACTGCATCACGAATGCGGACATTGAACCGATTTTGGAACTAACAGCGCCACTGGATTGCGTGGTGATCGGCTCGGGAATCGCAAAGACCGGCGAGCGTATCCTCGCGCTGGAGGACATCATTGCAGCCTGCACAACGCCAATGGTGCTGGATGCCACAGCACTCCAGAAAAACACACTCGAGCTCGTGCGTGGCAGACAAGCGGTTCTTACGCCCCACCTCGGAGAACTCGAACGCATGGCAGTGGACGAAAACGATCTGCAAGCGATTGCAAACGAATACCAGGCGGTGATCGTGGTGAAGGGTCCGACGGATAGAATCTTCGGGCCCCACAGCACCGATGCCGTGGAAGGTGGCAATGCAGGGCTGACAACTGGGGGAACGGGGGACGTGCTTGCAGGACTGATCGGCGGACTCATTGCTCAGGGCATGGCGCCGCTGGATGCCGCACGCGATGGGTGTGCGATTATGAAACGCGCGGGGGAGGAGCTCTACAAAGAAAAGGGATATGCCTTCACAGCGCTCGATGTGATCGGGGTGATTCCGCGGTTGCTGCACGGGTTGTAGGTTGTTGGTTGTAGGTTGTAGGTTGTCAGTTGCCCGCAATTGCTATTGTATATCCCTCCACGACTCAAGCTAATAACTGACAACCGACAACTGCCAACTGCCAACTCTCTATGCTTCACTCTCCCTTCCCCCAACAATTCCACCATCGCATCGACGTCCGGTTTCTCGGTAAACACGGTGACCGTACCATTCCCGATCCTTGTGTACAGCTTTGGCAAGTGCACAGTAACCGCACGATCATCGCACGTGATTCCATGGAAAGTACCGAGAAAGCGGATGGAGTCCTCACCGATCGCATCGGCCTTCACCTTATCATCCGCGCAGCCGATTGCCAAAATTTCGCCGTCTATGACCCCATTCACCATGTCTGTGGCGTACTGCATGTAGGGTGGCGCGGCATTCTGGCGAATACGATCGGAGCCTTTATGAAACTTTGGCAAGATACGTATAGGGGATCTAGCTCTGAACTCTTCGTATGGGCCGGCCCCTCACTCTGCCTTGGATGTGCAGAATTTGCCGACCACGAGCATATACTCCGTAAGGAAATCGATCCGCGCTATGTTCATGAAGATCTGATCGACCTCCAAAAAGCTGCAACGGATCAATTTGAGGCCACAGGCGTTTTGCAAAGAAATATTGTCAGGCACCCCGACTGCACAAGATGCCACCCTGAACGTTATTTTACCTATCGTGGCGGGGATAAGGAACATGTGGAATCGGGTGCAAGTAATGTTCTCATCTGCACACTGCATTAAACATGCAGCCACATTTTGTAAAGAAAGACAGACCAAATGAAAAGTTTGCTTACTCGTGCGCTTGCGCTAACAGATGGCTGCTTGATCCGTTTGCAACGCGCCGAGGCAAGGCCGAATTTTGGACAGTGCCCAATGTAAGTCCTACGATAGATGCATCTCGACGATTCGTTATGAAGCGGTTACGTTTCTTCTCAATCAGCTGTCTCGGGGAGGTCTAATCACTTCGCATCGTGGTGCGAAGTTGCGATCACCCACTTAATGCAAAGGGGACAGGCGTATCCTGCTCGACGATCGCCCGGATACATACCGTACACGGATCACCTCACTCACTGCGGATCACACAGCGAGAGTGGGGTTTTTCTTGAATATTTAAGTGAAAGTGCCCAAGAGACAAGAGACAAACACGTATACTGCTCATGTGAAAAATCTCGCTGCACGTCTTACAGAGGCTAATCAACTTCTTGCCCCCTACGCAGTACCCTCGGAAGGAACACTTGGAACAGAATATGAAGAAGTGTCGGATGCGACGCGATTCCCTTTTCAGCGCGATCGTGACCGCATCATTCACAGCCGATCTTTTCGCCGATTGAAGGGAAAGACACAGGTGTTTATCGCCGGAGAAGGTGATCATTACCGCACGCGCCTCACTCACACCATGGAAGTGGCGCAGATCAGCAGGGATATGGCAAGGACGCTCGGGCTCAATGAAGACCTAGCCGAGAGCATCGCGCTCGCTCACGACCTCGGGCATCCACCCTTTGGACACGCGGGAGAAGGTGCATTGGATGCCTGGATGCGTTCGCATAGATCGTCATTTGAACATAATAGGCAGTCACTACGGGTCGTGACGGTTCTGGAAAGGCATTCGTCGCTGTATACAGGGCTCAACGTGCACCTGGAGGTATTGGAAGGACTGCTGAAACACCGCACCCCGTTTGATGGAGGGGAGGTAGAGGATGTAGAGGATTTTAAGGAAGCAAAGGAAGTACGGGTGCCGCGGAGGCCTTCGCTCGAAGCACAGATCGTGAATATCGCCGATGAGATCGCCTACACGGGGCACGACTGCGACGACGGATTGCGTGCGCAACTCTTTGCCATTGAATACTTGGAAGAGATTGCACTCATTCAAACTCTGCGACGTACGGCATCGAAACGCGGAACATCGCTCCGCGGCGCACTGATCGATGCGCTGGTGAGCGATCTCTATGCAGAGACGGAACGACAGATCACTCTGCAGACAATCGAGAGCTTGGATGATGTCTATGCACGCGCCGAACGTCCTGTGCGTTTTTCCACCGAGATGCGAACCTCGCTCGATACGCTGCGCAGCTTCCTGTGGCAAAACATGTATCTGCATCCGGATGTCCTTCGGTACACCGATGAAGGTAAGCAGATCGTCACCGGTATATGCGAAGCACTGCATAAAAACCCGAATGAAAAAATCGCAGTACTGATCAAGCTGCATAAAACGCCACTCCATGAAGCGGTGAAAGATTATGTTGCCGGCATGACGGATGGATATGCGAAGAAGCACTTCGACCACTCCTAATCACTTCCGCAATTCCACTCCTGCAGCTCGGAGGAATTTCAACGGATTGATGTTCCCTTTGCCAGAAATTAATTCAAAGTGCAGATGCGGACCTGTCGTAAGGTGCCCCGCACCCTTCGTGCCCGGCATGCCGCCGCTGAGGGCGATGCCATCTCCCCGAAGAACGCGTTGGCCCTTCTGTACCAGTAATGCGCTGACATGCCCATAGAGCGTCACATAGCCATTATGGCGAATCGTGATGTAGTTATAGCCCATGCCGTTGTCGACGACTTCTTCCACCACTCCGTCCGCAGCGGCCAAGACGGCAGTTTTCTGCAGTGCGGGTACATCGATTCCTTTGTGGGGGAGACCGAATATTTTTTCGTACTCCGGATCCTCGAAAATCGCCGATATGCCGTACAGGGGTTCCACCGGCCAATCGATAATGATCACAGGATCATCTTCGCTCAGTGCAGCGGCGGCAAGTCCCGCGCGTCTGGCATCCCACATCTGCTGGAAGGATTCGACCATGTTCTTGTCTGCGCGGCGCTTGCCTTCTATCAGATCCATCAGCAACCGTAATCCTTTACGAAATTCTTCGTCTTGCTCTTCGTTGAGAGCATCTTTCAACACCGTACGTTCATCCTCCATACGCCTAAGTTGATAGGTGAGCACTTCGATGTGGCGTTCGGCAAGCTCACTCTCGAGCCGTGCGCGGCGCACCTCGTCTTCCGCTGTATGAATGAGAAGTATCGGCGGTTCCTCGCCACCTTGCCCCAGTAGGTCGCCTTGGAGCGGTGCATCCGGCAGTAACACCGAAAGTCCTCCTATAGTCGCCCCGAGTATGAGGAGAAATGAGAACGGCCGACTGAGCTCAATGTGCACCATGCGTGCGATCTATGGTAGCACGATGACGCAGTTGATAGGTAAGTTCGAACCGAAAGATTGAGTTATGGCAGGCGCGGCAGGGATCGAACCTGCGACCCCAGGTTTTGGAGACCTGTGCTCTACCAACTGAGCTACGCGCCTACGTAGCTTATAGCTTATAGCTTATAGCTTGAAGCATGAAGCAAATTCTTTCCCTATCCCTAGCCCTCATGCTCATGCCCCTCTTCCCACTCTGCAAACCCTTTTCTTCCCACTTTCCACCGTCCCCGCTCCCGGAATGCGGGGAGTGACTGTTTCTTCGCCAGCGTCGCCAGCGACTGGTGTGTGTGCTGCGGATGATCCTTGCGTATGACGCTCAGCGTCACAATGTCGTCGCCGCGAAGATATGCAATGCGCTTGTGGAAGCTCTCTTTGAGAAGAGCCGCGAGTAATCGCTCGAACGGCTTAGTGGAACCGTCGTACTCGTAATCGACGAAGCACGGATAGTAGTCATTGTGCTTTCCTTTGTTCGGAACGATGATCGGCGGATAGCCATTCGACTGCAGTTGAAAGTTTAAGAATGCACGTCCCGTGCGGCCGTTGCCGTCGAGAAACGGGTGAATGCGCTCGAATTCGAGATGGAAATTGACAATGCGCGTGAGAATATGCGCACGCTCATCGTCGTACGCAGAAAGAAGTTTTCCCATAAGTGACGGAACGTCATGCGGGGGCGGCGCGATGTGCACCCCGACGCGTACATGCTCTCCTGCTTTTCTGTAGCGCCCCGCACAATCGTCTTGAATATTCCCAAGCAGTGTCGCGTGGACGAGGAGCATACCATCTTCGCTCAACTCTTCGCCCTTCATCTTCTTGACGCGGAGGTACTCCTTCACCTTCGCAAGGTTTACGGCTTCAAACACTTCCCGTTGTGTGTGATGCGACGGAACCTGTTGATGGAGGAGTAGTTGCTCGGTCTCATCGAGCGTGAGGGTGGAATTTTCGATGGCATTGGAGTTGAAGACTGCTTCGGGAAGTTCCGCCTCCTCGAGGAGCGCTAGGAGGGATTCCTTGCCTTCGTGCAGTGCATCAAATTCTCGTTTGAGCGTGGCGATGGATTGCAGTGTGGTGGCGTGCATGAGATTGAAGATTGAAGATTGAAGATTGAAGATTGAAGATTGAAGAATTTCAGAGAGCGAGCGTACTGCCCGTGGTAAGGATGCATTTCGTCTGCAATAGCTATTTAATAGTTGAAAATATGTAAATATGATATCAAATTAAACTATAAAAGTCAACACTTTGGCATATTTATAGTTGAATAAATAGGAAAATATTATAATATTCAACTATTAAATGAACTTCCGGAGCGTAAACCACTGGAATTAGCGCTTTCTTGTGAATTTTCGCTTCGGCGCATGACGCTTCTTTTCCAGAATCTCACAAGCCGTAACGAGATCTATATCTTCAGGGAGGAAGCGCTTGGGAAGCGATGCATTGGTCTCTCCGTCTGTGACATAGGGGCCGTAGCGCCCTTCTTTTACGAGGACTGCCCCTTTGGTATTGGGATCTGTCCCGAGCCTCTTTAATGGTTCGGATTCTTTTTTCTTTCGCTCTTTGGCGTCTTTGACGAGTGCCATTGCCTGCGGAAGGTCGATAGTGATGGGGTCTACGTCCTTGGGAAGCGACACCGTCACCGTGCCCCACTTGATGTACGGCCCGAAGCGGCCGCGATTCACCGTCACCGGCTCGCCGTCTTTGTGGCCGACTTCCCGCGGAAAACTGAGGAGTCGCATGGCCTGCTCAAAGGTGATGTTCTCTTTGGTCATACCCGTGCCGAGCGACGCACTTTTTGGCTTCCCTTTGCCGCCCGCAACTTTTGCGGAGTGGGGGAACTTGCCTGCTTTCACGTCCGCCGGCGTTCCGATTTGCACATACGGCCCGAAGCGGCCGGTGAGCACCACAACAGAGAACCCGGACTGCGGATCCGTGCCGAGCACGCGTTCTTTGAGCACATCTTCTTTGCGCACTTCTTTCCCCTTGCTGTCGACGAGTTTTTTAAACGGCCCGTAAAAAGCTTTCAGAAAACCGATGCGATCCGCTTTCCCCTCCGCAATGTCATCGAGCTTGGCTTCCATCTGCGCCGTGAATTTGAGATCAACGATATCGGTAAAATGTTCCGCGAGGAGATCGGTGACGGTGAAAGCTACCTCTTCGGGGGCCAGTTGCTTACCGTCTTTGCGAATGTATCCACGCTGCTGGATAGTGGAAATTGTCGGTGCATACGTGCTCGGTCGCCCGATGCCTTCTTCCTCCAATTTCTTTACGAGACTCGCCTCGGTGTACCGAGGCGGCGGCTTCGTGAAGTGTTGTTCGGGACGGAGTTCCTCGCAGGTAAGTACTTCATTCTTGGAAAGCGGCGGGAGGAATTTCTCACCCGCTTTCTCGTCGCCCTCTTCGTCATCGCGGCGGTGCCGGTCGTCGGAGGCGTCCACGCCTTCGGAGTACACGCGATAGTAACCGTCGAAGAGAACAGTCTGTCCCGTTGCACGGAACGTGTAGGAAGCTGCCCCTGCACCAGACGCCTGCGGCGTCGATGCGGGGCGAGCCGCGATATCGACGCCAACACGCTTGAGTTCCACGGCGGCCATCTGTGTCGCCATCGTGCGGTTCCAGACGAGGGTGTAGAGCTTGAGCTGCTGATGATCGAGCTCGTTCTTCAGGCTCTCGGGCGACCGCATCATCTCTGTCGGACGGATCGCTTCGTGTGCTTCCTGCGCCCCTTTCGATTTGGTCTTATAGATCCGCGGCTCTGTAAGGACATACTCGCGGCCGAAGAGTTTTTCCACAGTCTCCTTGGTATCGTTTAGTGCCTTGGTGCTCAGGTTGACGCTGTCTGTACGCATGTACGTTATAAGCCCCGTCTGCCCCTCACCTTTGGAGAGACTGATTCCTTCATACAGCTGTTGAGCGACCACCATCGTTTGCTTGACGGAGAACCCGAGCTTTCGCCCCGCTTCCTGCTGGAGGGTGGACGTTGTGAAGGGTGGCGGCGGAGTTTTTTTGAGTTCTTTCTCTTCAATGTCTGCAACGCTCCATTCGGCATTTTTTAGATCCGTACGTACCCGGTCGGACTCTTCCTTTTTCACGGGAACGAATTTCTTTCCGTCCTTCTGTTTCAAATCCGCGGTGAAACCATTGCTTTTGCTGCTCTGGAGCGCCGCTTCGATCGTCCAGTATTCTTCGATGTTGAACGCGCGAATTTCGCGCTCGCGGTCGACGATAATGCGTACGGCAACAGACTGCACGCGTCCCGCGGAGAGGCCGCGGTACACCTTCTTCCAGAGAAACGGCGAGAGAGTGTACCCCACAAGACGATCGAGGATGCGACGGGCCTGCTGTGCTTCGACGAGTTTCAGATTGATATCGCGCGGATGCGCTACGGCTTCGTCGATCGCGGACTTTGTGATTTCGTGGAAAACGATACGATGCACCTTCTGCGTTTTCTTGGTCTTCAGTGCCTGCACAAGGTGCCAGCCAATGGCTTCTCCTTCGCGATCTTCGTCGGTGGCGATCCACAAATCTTCTGCAAGTTTAATTTCCTTCCGGAGTGCTGTTATCACCGATTTCTTCCCTTCGGGAATCTCGTATTCCGGTTCGAAATCGTTGTCTACGTCTACTGCAAGTCCCGAACTCGGCAGATCACGCACATGACCCATGCTGGCATGCACGGAGAAATTTTTGCCAAGAAATTTCTTAATGGTCTTGGCCTTTGTGGGGCTTTCGACAATGACGAGATGCGACATGTTGAGAAAGCCTAGAGAGTGGGAGACGCTCTTGTCAAACCCCCCACATCACGCTCCCAGACTTGCGTTCCCTATGAAATCATTGTCCAGATGTGAACCTTGCTTTCCGCTTTGTTCATCTTTCGTATTCAAGGAATTTGCTCAATCTTAAGCCAAATAATTTGATTTCTTCCGACTGCAAATCGTGAAGATAGCGTATTTTCCGCTTGCGTTAGCGCAACGCGACCGTAGACTTCTTTTTGAGATTACATTTTTCCCCACTTTTTTATGTCCAAGCAGGATATTATCAACGCCATTGCGGACGCCGCTGGCATCACGAAGCGCTCGGCCGCTTCCGCTCTCGACGCTCTCGTCACGCTCGTGACCAAGGAGCTCAAGAAAGGGAACACCGTTACCATCACCGGTTTCGGCACGTTCAAGGTCAGCAAGCGCGCAGCGCGCATTGGTGTGAACCCGAGGAATCCAACGCAGCGCATTTCTATTCCTGCCATGAAGGTTCCGTCCTTTAAGGCAGGCAAGACGCTGAAGGACGCAGTCCGCTAAGCAAGGAATTCTCAATCGACATCAAAAAACCTCCGTAGTCTTGCGGAGGTTTTTTTGATGTGTGCTATCCTCTAAGCAACATGACGGATGCACTGATCAAGGATATCGTCGGCACGCTGCTCACCGAGCTCGGCCTTCCCTTCGAGGGTATTACCACCACAGAGGAGGCGGATATGGTGCGCGTGGAAATCCTCTCAAGCGCACCGAGCCGCATCATCGGGTGGCATGGCGAAACACTCAATTCACTTCAGCACCTTGCCAAATCCATCATCCGCCAAAAGCTCCGCCTTGAACGGAGCCCGTTTTTGGTGCTGGACGTCGATGGTTACCGTAGATCGCAGGAGGATAAAGTACGTACAATTGCCGATCAGAAGGCGGACTTTGTCCGCCGCACGGGCAGCCGCGTCGCCCTTGCCCCCATGAGTCCGTACTTCCGCCGCATCGTGCACCTCTATGTCGCTAACACTAGAGCACTTTCTGACCTGACGACGGAGAGTGCCGGCGAGGGGGATTATAGGCAAGTGGTGCTCAAAATGAAGAACGAGCCGAATGCGCGGGACGGCGAGGAACTCTCTCCCGTGCTTGTGGAGTCAAAGGATGACGGCTTGGAGAATTTGGATGTGTGATGATTGGTTACCTATGATTGGTGATTGGATTCCAACTGCGGCATCGCAGAATCACCTACCAAAGAAATTCTAAATTCTAAACACTAAATTCTAAACAAATTCCAAATTCAAAGGTACCAATGAAAACTTACAAGAGACAAGATGCAAAGCTACCAGCTCATTAGCAGGCAACCAACAACCGACAACCGACAACCAACAACCAACAACCAACAACCAACAACCAACAACCAACAACCAACAACCGACAACCAACAACCAATCACTGAATATGCTTCCACTCTTCCAGCAGTGTTCGCTCGGCGCGGCTGAGCTTCGTCGGTATCTTCACGGTGATTTCTACGTAATGATCGCCAAAGCGCGACGTATTGAGCACCGGCAAGCCCTTTCCTTTTATACGCATGATTTGCGAAGTTTGTGTCCCGGCGGGGATGGCGAGCGTCACCATACCCTGCGCCGTCTCGACCAAAACCTCTGCACCAAGAATCGCGGAGAGCACGGGGATGGAAACCCTAGAATGGATATCTGCGCCTTCGCGCGAAAAATGCGGATGCGGTATGACTGCAATCACGACGAAGAGATCGCCGGCCGGAGCTTTGCGATGCCCCGCCTCGCCTTTGCCGGTAACGCGGAGTGTCTGGCCGTCATCTATCCCTGCGGGAACATCGATCGTGATGTTTGATTTTTCCCGGCGGCGTCCTTCGCCACTGCACTGTTTGCACATATGTTCGGGAACTGTGCCCGAGCCACTGCACGTACTGCAGACCATGGACTGCTGAATGGTGCCAAAGATCGACTGCGCTCTACGCGTCACCTGTCCCGTTGCTCCGCATGCGGAGCAGGGAATGAGTGCCCCGCCTTCCGACCCCGATCCGCCGCAGGCTTCGCAAGCGGCAAGTCTTTCTATCGCGATCGTTTTGCGGACACCGGTCACCACATCGGCAAACGCGACCGTCATACGTACCTGCATGTCATTGCCGCGCTCCACACGCGACCGAGATCTTCCTCCCCCCGCTCCTCCGAAAAAACTCTCGAAAATATCGCCGAATCCGCCGAGGTCTCCCTGCTGAAAATTGGAAAAATCAAATCCGCCGAATCCCGAACCGCCAGCGCCGTCCGAGACGTTGCCGAATTGATCGTACTGCTTGCGCTTCTTTCCATTCCCGAGGACTTCATACGCCTCATTGATCTCTTTAAATTTCTGTTCGGCAGATGTATCGCCTTTCTTTTTGTCGGGGTGCCACTCCTTACTGAGCCGTCTGTATGCCTTCTTGATTTCCGCTTCTGAAGCTGACCGATCGACACCGAGCACTGCGTAGTAATCTTTGGACATAGGAATGGATGGTTGGAGAGCTGCCAGATAGCATTGATTACGTCTATTTAATCACCAAGCCACCCCGTCATCCAGTTTTTTGCCTTTGCAGAGGTCATGCGGCACCTGCTGGATATATGGAGCGATTTACGCTATAATAAGAGGATGTTCCCGACAAACACACACACTTTGCGCGCAAGCCTAAAGTGGGCCACAGTAAGCCTCGGAACGCTTTCAATAACACTCGTTACGTACGGGCTTATGCAGCATGAGTCCTCAGTGCAGCTTGTTGGTCGGCTGCTCCCGGCACATACACAAGGTCGCTTGCAATGGGTCACCATCTCGCCGGCGCAGATCATGTCCGGTACGACTATCCCCGCGAACATCAATGTCATAGTACATATCCCCGAAGAAATAACGTCGATCACACGCAAAACACTTTTTGCACGCAAGGGGGACACGGTCCGCTACTGGGGATATTGCTTCCCGCATAATCTCGCTGAATCCGCTCAAAATACGACGCGGGGATTTCCCGGAGATCTCTTTCTTTCGGAGGCGGAACGCGCGTACAGGAAAGGAATTCTTGAAACGCAACGGCGCAGAACATTTTCTGTATTTAAAAATCTGACAGAAGAGGACTTAAACCAGAGCGCTGCAGGTCCGCGTTCGCTCATACGCCACCAAGTGGAGGTCTTTCGCGGAGGCACCTCCTGCTATGTCATGACGGAAACGTCGATACCTGTTGGCATCGATCGCGATGATGACGGTTTCAATTCCGCCATGGAACGCGCGTACGGTTCGAGTGACAGTAATCCCGACTCAGACGGTGACGGCGTCCCGGACGGGCTGGAAGTCTTTCGTGCAGGAACCCACCCGACCAAACGCGACAGTGACGGCGACGGTCTCATCGACGGCATAGAAGACCAAAACCACAACGGTATCGTGGACATCGATGAAACCAATCCTGCCAAATGGGACACTGACAACGATGGCCTCTGTGATGGTCTTTGCAAAGTGAACAAGGGGCAGGATTTGCGCGGGGAAGATAAAAACCTCAACGGAATCTATGAGCCAAATCTCAATGAATATAACCCCCGCAGCAGAGACAGTGATGGAGACGGAGTCCTTGACGAGCATGAAGTTTACTTGTGTGTTATCGGTGGAGGCAGTGATTGTTAATAGTACATTTTTCCTGTATAATACTCTGATATATGCGCAGACTCACTCTGGGAATGGCATTGCTTCTCCTCCTCGCTCCGGGAGCGACTCTTGCGTACTTGGAACCCGAGGAAGTACTCCTGAATCGTGAACTCTTCTTGCCTCCTGCCGCACGCGAAGCAAAGGAACGCTCAGACATTCAAGCAAAGGAATCTGCCGCAAGACGCGTAAGAGAGCAGGAACGTGCATTCACGCTGCAGCATCCTGTGATCGAAGAAGTGGTAGAGGACGAAGTGCCGCTCCGCGGGTCGGCCCCGGCGATGCTCCCGCCGGGGGCGTTTTATGCCTATCCCGTTCCCATGCAGGGAAACACTTTCTACGGTCAACCGACGTTTCTGAATGCCGGGCCGAATATGGATGCTGCAAATCTGGAACTCGCACGCACTATGCGGCTCCTCACACGTGTCAACCAAAACCAAGCTGCATCGGAATTTTCGCAGGTTCTCCATTCTTCGGCGGGGAAATTGGCTCCGACGGGTGCCGGCTCCGTGCTTGCGGCACTGGTGCTAATCGGCGCAATGATCGCAACGCTGTGGAAGGTACAGGCGGGGAAGGCGATGGTAGCGGGGAGCAGGTAGGTGATAGCTGGTAGCTGGTAGCTTTGTCTCTTGCATCTTGTATTTTGTAGATTCCATTTCCCCTTCCCCTCCTCGGTTCTCCCGGAACCGAGAACAAATATAGTGGCTTCCCGAAGCGGAAATTACAAAGCCACAAGTAGCGTACCTCAGTCGCCGCTACCCGCATAGGTAACCGTGCAGTAGAGTACGAACTATGCACACATCTGCCGCTACTGCCGCTGAGCTTTCACTCACGGGAAAACGCTGGATACTTCCGCCAGACGTGCGTGCACGTAGCGGTGCAGAAACATTGCTCCGCCTCTCTGCCGATCGCGACATCGATCTTGCGATCTCTAATGGAGGGATCGTACTTCCGGTTATTCCCGATATGGAGAGAGCAATCGTACGCATACAAGAAGCTCTGCAAACGGGGCAGCGAATTGGCATCTTCGGCGACTATGACTGTGACGGTGTGACCGCCGTTGCACAGCTCGTACGCATGCTAGAACGCAGAGGCGTGGAGTTTTCCCTGTCACAGTCCGCACGAACGAAAACACAAGGCTGGGTACGCCTCCCGGATCGCGTCCGCGACGGCTACGGTCTTTCCTCTGCTATTGCGCAGGAAGTGTGCGATGCGGGAATTGAGCTCTTGATTACTGCAGACACGGGCATTACTGCGATTGAAGAAATTACGGAGCTGAAGAAGCGCGGCATCGATACCATCATCACCGACCACCACCGTCCGCGTGAGGAGCTTCCTCCCGCGTACGCTATCGTCCATCCTGATCTTGGGAGCTCTGGAGGCCCGCATCCTTCGGGATCGGGCGTTGTGCATTATCTGATCCGCGCCATGGAAGAAAAACCTTGGCTCGGCATAGATACCGATACTGCACTGGCGATGATGGGCACTGTCGCCGATCTTGTAGAACTTCGTGGTGGCAACAGAGCACTCGTCATAGAAGGGCTGGCAGCTCTGGAGCGCATAGCAAACAGCCCCATTGCAGAGCTCCGAGATCGCTGCAAGAAAAACTCTGCGGCAATGACGGCAACGGATATCGCCTTTCGTATGGCTCCCCGCATCAATGCAGCCGGACGAATGCAAAGTCCCGATATTGCGCTCCGCGCACTGCTCTTTGGAGGAAGTGATATGCAATCACTCGATACGTTCAATGAGGAACGGCAGACCATGACGAAGTCACTTTTTGCGCAAGTTCTTGCTGGAATCAATACTTCGTCTCCTCCCGCACTGCTCTCTTGCATAAGCGGCGATTACCCGCACGGCATCGTGGGGCTTCTTGCGGGAAAGCTTACCGAAGCCTTCGGCAAACCGAGCCTCATAGCACACACGGACGGAACGATGTGCACTGCATCACTGAGGAGCCCGTCTCTCTATAACATCACCGAAGGTCTCGCGCGCTGCAGCGATCTCCTCGAGAGTTTCGGCGGCCACGCGCAAGCTGCAGGGTGCAGATTTGCTCAAGAGCATTACGAAGCAATCGTTTACCGCCTTACAGAAGATATCGATACGCGCATCGCTCCGGAGCTCCTTGTCCCGACCATTGCCGTGGATTGCCTCCTTGATCCGCGGGAGATCACCGTAACATTCTGCGAAAAGCTCCGTCTCCTTGAGCCGTTCGGACAGGGGAACCGCGAACCGGTGTTTCTGTTGCAACACGTTTCCCTGCACGATGTTCGCGCGTGTGGCAGAGACTCTGTGCATCTTCAGGCACGCATCTGTGGAATCAAATCGATAGGATTCGGGCTCGCGTCTTCCCTTCTGCAAAGCAGTAATCCCCAACCGCTTGACGTGCTCGTCACCGTTGCAGAAGACGAATGGAATGGCAGATGTGAGCCGCAGCTCTCTATAAAGGATATACGATCTTGCTTTGTTGCATGATGCAATTAAGCAAAAAAGTTTCGATCTACCACAGCGAAAAATGATAACGGCTATTTTTTATGCTTTAATGATCGTAATGCTTCTTTGATATGTGCAACGATATCATCGAGTTTTTCGACCTGTGCTGTTCTTGATCGAAATTCCTTCAGAACAACCTAGCAACCTAGCAACGCGCTACACCGGCACCAAGCTTCCTTCCATAGCAAACACATCGGTGATCGGTGTTTCCAGTGCTGAAGAAATTTTGAAAGCAAGCAGTACCGAGGGGTTCGTGTCTCCGCGTTCTATGCTCATGATTGTTTGCCTGCTCACTCCCGTACGCAACGCCAGTTCTTCCTGTGTCATCGACTTCTCGAAACGAAGTCTGCGGATGGTGTTTCGGAGGACTGCACTGGACATGAGTATGGGGGGAACGTGTGGAAGCAAAAATTCTTACCTCAGGTTGATGCATTGTACTCACTTCATACAAGTGATCAAGGGTAAATTCAAAAGAGTGGGAGAGGCTTCACTGAGCAAGGAACAACGCAATCGTTACCGCAGCAATGGCAAACAGATACGGAGAAAACCATGCCAGACTGAATCGTGCACAAAGTGCACGAAGGAGGAGAACGGTCATTGCACTGAACATACATGATGAAAACACCGCCACGAAAATGATATGCAACGGCGGCAACAGCAGATCACCGCGTGCAACATCATTGAGGGAAAGAAGTGTTGCTCCCGCAATGATGGGGACGAGCATCTGAAAGGAAAAATCCAGCGCATCGCTGCGATCGAGATTCGCTATGCGTCCTGCACTTATGGTGAGTCCGCTTCGCGAGAGCCCCGGAATGAGGGCGATACCCTGCGCGAGACCTATGAAGAAAGCGGCGCGCGCATTCAGGCTTCCCGCATGCTCCACATCACTCTGCAGCAATCGGCGTGCCACACTCCGTAAACGCCTGGGGATATTCTCTCCGAGAAGGAGAATGAAACCGGTGCCCGCAAATGCAAACGCGACGATCGGAAGTGTTTGGAGAGTTTGTACAATCGTGTCCTCGAGAACGTACCCGGCAACGGCTCCCGGCACAGTGGCGATGATGAGAAAGAGTAGGAGTTCTCTGTGCGTATGATCATTGCGAAACGGCGCCAGCAGCACGCGCATCCAGAACCGCGCATAGATGATGAGCAATGCCGCAAGCGTGCCCGCATGCAGAAACACATTGAACCCCAGCATATCTTTGGGATCGATCGTGAGCCGCATGAATTGCTCTGCAATTATGAGGTGTCCGGAACTCGAGACAGGGAGGAATTCCGTAATGCCCTGCAACGCGCCGAGAATGAAGGCCTGCAGAACAGTCATGATTTGCGAAGTTTCCAATACAGAAGCAGGAGAACTGCGCATCCCCCGAGCACCCAGAACAGCGCCGCTTGGCTCCATTCCCTCACCAGTTGCTCATTTGCCCCTACAAAGTACCCTATAGCAACGAGAATCGTTACCCAGAGCCACGCACCGAGGAGCGATCCCAAGACTCCGCATGCAACGACAATGTATACATTCATCTGCCCCTGGCTTGCCAGGTACCCGGCAGGGATCATGGCAACCTCGCTCGGGAAAGGGAAGAACGAACTCTCGAGCGCCATCATAACCACAATGCCCGTGTACCCAAGCATCGAGACGGTCTCTACGATAAAGCTGATGAGTGCGTGAAACATGGGACTACTCTATAGGAGAATAGGCTCCTGCGTCGCTACTGGAGAGCAGTGGAGCAGAGCTTCCGGTAGACGACAATTTGCGCACATGCACTGGGACTAGGTACACTTGCAGGAAATGACTCCTTCTCCGTTCCACGGCATCTTCAGTTCCTTCGGTCAACACCAGGCGCCTGCGGCAGGGCAGAGGCCTTTTCCTCCCGCACATGCGGATGAGGAAAGCTTGCCCCAAGAAGACGCATCGACACGTGGACGCTCCTCTCGCTCCAGCGGCAGCCACGCAGGACAAATCGCGGTGGACATCTACGAGCTCGACAACTATTACATCATCCGCACGCCGATCGCAGGTGTGAAACTGAGCGACATCGACATCGAAGTGGATGAAAAAGTTCTCACCATCCGCGGTTCGCGCTCCCCTTCGGATACCGTCCCCGACAACCAATACTATCTTCAGGAATGTTTTTGGGGATCGTTTGAGAGGTCTGTCACCCTCCCCATAGAGATTGATCCGAAAAAAGTGAAAGCAACATTCAGCAAAGACTCCGTGCTGAAGGTGCTCATTCCCAAAGAAGAGAAGGTGAAAATCATTCGGATCTCGGAAGGATAGAAACGTTGATGCATTCATTCGTGCTTAGTTCTCCTTCACTTTCTTCTGTGCTTTTTTGTTTTCGTTACTCTGCGAGCGACTGCCTTCCTTGCAGTCCTCCGTTTCGCCGGAGTGCTTCTGAGCTGCTGGTGCACTTCCTGCGGTATCCACTGGAGACTTGCAAGAACATCCTCGCCTCCCATGTAGCGCCAGTCGACTTGCTTGAGGAGCGATCGGAATGCCCGAAGAGTCTTCTCGGCATGTTTGCGCTTCTCGATATTTTTCTCACTGTCATCCAGAAAATTCCACAGCTCTATCTGCATAATGTAGAGATCCTGTACTTTCGACAGAGCGTTTTCTTTTTTACTCGGCATGGAATTTTGTGGGTAGAAAAATCAGATCATTGTAGTCAAATTCCTCTTGAAAGTCAATAAAGAGGGCTGAAGGTCTGCTAGAATTGGCTGCAGATGCCCATACGACAAGCAATATTGCCTGTAGCAGGCCTGGGAACGCGGTTTCTGCCGTGGACGAAGGTAGTGCCCAAGGAACTCCTTCCGATCGGTAATGAGCCTATAATCGCCAAAATAGTGGATGAATGTCTCGATGCGGGCATCACCGACGTATGCTTTGTCATCAGTCACGGGAAGGAATCCATCCCAGCATACTTCTTCGCAAATCCCGAACTCGAGGAAAAACTGCAGCAGAAAGGCAAAATTGAGCATGTCGCGCACCTCAAAAAGTATGACAAGGCCAATTTTCACGTCGTCTATCAAGATGAACAGCACGGAGACGGCCACGCAATCTTGCAGGCGGCAGATTGGGTGCTAGACGATGCGGTAGCGATTCTCTTCGGGGATGATCTGTTTTATGGGGCGCGTTCGGGGTTGCAACAACTTTTGGATGCCTACGAAAAATTAGGCACCGATGAACGCGGTGCAGTACTCGCATTCGAAAAGATCGACCGTTCACAAACCGAACGGTACGGCATTGCAAAGACTTCGGGCGTGCATCCCCGCATTGCCGGATTACAAAAAATCACGGGGCTCGTCGAGAAACCAAAACCTGCCGATGCTCCTTCTTCCCTCGGTGTCGTTGGCCGGTACATCATTCCAAGATCGACAATCGATATGCTCCCGAGCATCGCCGCCGGTCATGGCGGGGAGATACGATTGATTGATGCTCTTATCAGCCAGCTTGGCCATATCCCGATCTACGGTATTGAGTGCGAGGGTACGCGACTCGATACCGGTTCACCCGAGGGGTACGCGCATGCTGTAAAAGTCTTGGCAGGGGGTGATGGGTAGTTTAGGGTTTAGTATTTAGGGTTTAGTATTTAGGGTTTAGTATTTAGGGTTTAGTATTTAGGGTTTAG
>CAYJSJ010000001.1:19366-69370 GCA_964373065.1 uncultured Candidatus Peribacteria bacterium | reverse complement strand
ATTTAGGGTTTAGTATTTAGGGTTTAGTATTTAGGGTTTAGTATTTAGGGTTTAGGGTATGGTTTCTTTCAATCATCGTCGTCATCATCAAAAAAATCACTGCCAAAATCATCATCGTCGTCATAGTCTCGGTAGCGATCGTAGTAATCATTGCCATAGTCGAGATAGTAGTCGCAATCGTACCGGACGCGGTTTCGGCTCCGTGATGGACGGGAACGATTTGCGTCTCTGCATTCATTGTAAAGATCGCGCTGCGAGTACACAGGCGCATAGTTTTGTGACCTGTAGGAAACATTTCTGGGATCGAAGTACTGCTCGACCATGCATTCACCCTGACTATTTTTGTAGAGGCATGTGTACGTCGTATTCGTCGGATTATAGAGATACCATACGCCGTAGGTAGATCGAGAGGATCCGTAGGAATTATTGTTGTACGAAGATCCATACGAACCGTACGTCTGCCATACAGCTGCATGCGCGACGGTTGCCTGTGAACTGATCGCTATGAGGCACAGCGCCAAACAAAGAAAATATTTCCGCATAGAGGAGTGAACCTACCATGCAGTTGAAAACCGATGCAAGGCACGGATAGTGACCACGCCATAGGAAAACGATTCTGACAATGGAAGATTTCTGTGTCAGAGATGTGCGATTACGGTATTTCGTGTCAGAAACACTGCGGATTTACGGGCTCTTCCTTGGGAAGTCTCTGGTACACGAAGTTGCTGCAGTATGTATCCGGGCTGAGCTTGTGGGCGGTGATGGGATCTAGGTACCCGCGCCAACGTGCAAACCGACCGTCGAGTGAAAATGATGTGCCGCCTTTGCGGTAGAAAGGGTGCAGCACGCTTCTTCGAGCGTAGATCGGGTGGAGGTACGCGGGATTATAAAAAGTAGAGTAACCGTACTTCTCATACTGCTTCTTGAGTTCTTTGCGGCGGTTTTCTTCGTGTGTACGTGTTTCGTACGGGTGCTCTCCCACACGAACATCGGTGATAACACCGTTATACGCAACGGCGCTTGGAACTATAGAGGTACTTGCGGCAATGAGTACTGCAAGGAGGGAGAATGTCTTTTGCATAGGGGAAACTATAATACTATATTTTTCTTACCAGTCAATAGGTTGTATTGCTTTCATATGGAGTTTCTCTGCATTGTACACATGGATATGCAGAGGTGTGATCATTCTTCCTCAGAGTTCCCTGCGCAGGAGCTCCACTTCGTCGCGAAGATCTGCTGCACGCTCAAACTCCAAGTTCTCTGCAGCGAGTTCCATCTGCCTCGTCAGTTCCTCGATGAGGCGTTTCTTCTCGTCGCGGGGGATCTTCCCGTGGTCGCGCTTGGGACGACGAAGCTCGAGAGCCTTGCCCGCCTCCGCGATGTCGTGCACCGCTTTGACGATGGACTGCGGCGTGATGCCGTGCTGTTTGTTATAGGCATCCTGTATTGCACGCCGACGGTTGGTTTCCTCCAGGGCTGCGCGCATGGCGTCGGTCTCGCGATCAGCATAGAGCGTCACGTGGCCATTCACGTTGCGCGCTGCGCGGCCGATGGTCTGAATGAGCGCGTCTCTTGAGCGCAGAAAACCCTGCTTGTCGGCGTCCAGAATGGCGATAAAACTTACTTCGGGAAGATCGAGCCCCTCGCGGAGGAGATTGATCCCCACGATGATGTCGATCTCCCCCATACGGAGCTTGCGGAGGATCTCTATGCGCTCAAGCGTAATGATGTCGCTATGGAGGTAGCGAACATTGAAGCCCTGATCGCGGAGATATTCATCCAGTTTTTCGGAGGATTTTTTCGTAAGGGTCGTCACGAGCACGCGTTCTTTGCGTTTAATCGTTTCCTGAATTTCCTTCGTGATGTCATCGATCTGGTTCTTGGTCGGCTTCACCGTTACGAGAGGATCCAGGAGCCCCGTGGGGCGGATGATCTGCTCGACGATGTGCTCCTTCTTCGTGTGTGCGTACTCATACTTTCCGGGAGTGGCAGAAACGTAGACGCGCTGTCCGGTGCGTTCCTCGAATTCCTTGAACATGAGCGGGCGATTGTCGTGAGAACTGGGAAGCCGAAAACCGAAATCGACGAGCGTCTGCTTTCGGGATCGGTTTCCTTCGTACATACCGCCGACCTGCGGTACCGAAATATGGCTCTCATCTATAAAGAGGAGGAAATCTTTGGGAAAGTAATCGAGGAGCGTGGACGGGGGAAGCCCGGACCGGTCATCGTTATTCAGGTATCGAACATAGTTTTCTATCCCCGTGCAATACCCGGTCTCCAGAAGCATCTCTATATCGTACTCCGTTCTTGTTCGTATCCGCTCCGCTTTCACAAGTTCGCCGGCATCGTGCAGTTCCTTCTCACGAACTTCCAGTTCACTCTTTATTCCCACGATCGCCTTATCGATCTTTTCTTTGGTCGTGACATTATGGGCCGCGGGGAAGACGGTGATCTCCTGAAGATCCGTGATGAGTTCACCCGTAAAGGAATCCACTTCCTGGATCGTCTCAATTTCATCGAACGGAAGCTCCAGACGGAACACGGTGTCGCCTCCGGGCTGGAAGATTTCGACGGTATCTCCGAGCACATGGAACTGTCCGGATTTGAACTCTATGCCGGAGCGGGTGTACTGGATTTCTGTGAGCTTGCGGAGGAGCGTGTCGCGTTGTATAGGTTGGCCACGCTGGAGTTTGATCGCGAGCGCTTCGTAATCGGTCACATCGCCAAGACCGTAAATACAGCTTACGGAAGCCACGATCAGCACATCTCTGCGGGTAAGGAGATTGTGAGTGGCGGCGTGCCGGAATTTACTGATCTCTTCATTGATGCTCGCATCTTTTTCTATGTACGTATCGGTAGATGGCAGGTACGCTTCCGGTTGGTAGTAGTCGTAGTACGAGACGAAGTAGGAGATTGCGTTATCGGGGAAGAAGGACTGGAATTCACTGCACAGCTGCGCAGCGAGTGTTTTGTTGTGTGCGAGCACCAAGGTCGGGCGATTAAGCTCCGCCACTATATTTGCCATGGCAAAGGTTTTTCCCGTTCCCGTGGCCCCAAGCAGTACCTGGTGCTGCTCATTGGCACGAAGTCCCTTGAGAAGCTTTTCTATAGCCTGCGGCTGATCGCCCGCCGGTTTAAAGCCCGATACTAGACGGAATTTTTGGTCTTTTTGCACGCGTACGGAGGAATCGAAGTATGTCGTGCCATTGTACCCAAAATTAAACACCTTGCCATAAGTTCGCTGAAATCATGGTGAATTTTGGATATTGATTTTTACAAAGAATATTTTATAGTACTTTACTATGCCAAACGACCCCACTGAGGAAGTGATCGAACGTCCGTTTGATCTAAACGCAGCAGACGCAGATGACGAGCGTGTGGATGTGGCAGCAATCCGCAGGGAAGCGACGATCCAGAAATGGTGCGATGCTATATAGATGCAAGGCATACATGAAGGAGCTATGATTCCTGTGATGATTGACCTCGCAGACCTTCGCGCCCGACCGGCAGCCTACAAGAAAGCGGCGAAGGATAAGCACATCAACATCGATATCGATGCGTTTCTGACGTTGGATGATGAACGCCGTTCGATGCTTCCGGCGATCGAAGTGATGCGAAAGCAACAAAACGAAGCGAGTAAGAAGATCCCAAGCCTTAAAGGAAGGGAGAAAGAAAAGATTCTTACGGAAATGAAATTGATCAGTGAACAACTGAAAAAGGAAGAGACTGCGCTCAAGGGAACGGAGGAGGAGTGGCATCGGATGCAGTACATGCTTCCCGCTATTCCACTCACAACTGTTCCTCTTGGGAAAGACGAGAAGGGAAATGTGGAAGTCTGCCGTTTGGGTGATCCCAAGACTCTGCTCGGAGCATCTCCTCCGAAGCATCCGAAAGATCACGTGGCACTGGGAGAAGCACTCGGCATGATCGACTTGGAGCGAGGAGCCAAAGTGAGCGGTGCGAGGAGCTACTTCCTGAAGGGCGACGGAGCGAGGCTCCATCAGGCTGTTCTCCGATATACCATGGATCACCTAGTTGCGAAAGGCTGGACACTCTTTTGCCCGCCACTCATGGCAACCTACGACTGCTTTCGGGGGACGGGATTTTTCCCGGGCGTGGATCAGAGCAATATCTACGCCGTCGGCGGGCAAGAAGAGGAAGGCGGCGCAATCCAAAGTGACGGGCTTCACCTGATCGGGACCTCCGAAGTGACCGTGTGCAGCTTCCATGCAGATGAAATCCTCGCGACGCAAGAGCTCCCGAAGCGCTACGCCGGATACTCCGCCTGTTTCCGCCGCGAGGCGGGAACGTACGGCAAAGATACGAAGGGACTCTATCGCGTGCACCAATTTGAGAAAGTGGAACAGGTGGTGCTCTGTGAAGCAAATGAGCATATGGCGCTGAAGCTCTTTGAAGAAATCCGCACAAATGCAGAAGAAGTGCTGCAGGCTCTCAAGCTCCCGTACCGTGTGATCGATGTATGCACAGGGGATATGGGCAAAGGCAAAGTGTATATGCAGGACATCGAAACGTGGATGCCAAGCAGAGGAACCTACGGGGAAACGCATAGTTGTAGCTACCTGGGAGACTTCCAAGCACGAAGGCTTCATATTCGCTATGACGACGGAGACAGTAAGAAGTTTGTCCACACGCTGAATAACACGTGCATCGCAAGCCCGCGGATTTTGATCCCGATCATGGAAATGTACCAAAACGACGATGGAACAATCACCGTACCGGAAGTACTGCGACCGTATATGGGAGGAGAAGCTGTGATAGGCAAGTAAATATTCAAGGGACAAGAACCTAGGGAGCTCTGGATAATCATCTAACCGCCTATGGACATGTGTGCTCACTGACGAATGAATTCGTCTTTTCGCTCAAATGCTCGCCGGCGGTTTAAACCGCCGGCTAACGTTGCAGCAATGCAGGAATTCATTCCGGATGAGCATGTTGAGTCGTTATTCAGAGCTTCCCTAGCTGGTGCAGCCCACTGCTCTTTATAAAGCGACGACGTTCCGCCTGTAATCAGGTTCCAAAAAAAGCGAAAGATTACACGAAAAGAGGTTGCTTTTGCCACATGACCTCTGCAAGATATGCGCACTTTTTTCCCACAATGTTGTATGAAGGAACGCATTTCGTACATGGGTGAACAAGACATTGATTATCCAAAGGCACATGAAAGGAAAAGAATGCCTAATGCAAAGCATCAAACTCCGAGCGAGTCGTCATCTTGTAAACAGACAAAACAAGTTCACTGCTCACTTGAGGAAATTCGTGGTCCGGAATTGGAGAAGTGGATTGCATCTTCGATGGCATGCACGGATTGATGCAGTCTTTTAATATTGTCTTAGTTAAGCCACAAAATCACCCTCAACACAGGAGTATGTTTTGTGGTATAATGTCTTAATACTCACATCTCTATGTTTCTCCTTGTAGCAGGCTCCACCGAAATGGCACGCGCACTCATTGTCGATGAATTTCTGTGCGCACACAAAGACTGGCAACACCTCGCGCTCGAAGATATTCAGGATGTGGAAGTAGAGAGCGATGAGGGAACATTGGATGAAGATGATATCTTCGATTTTCAGCAGTCTTTCATGACCATGATCGCCTGTGAGTGCGCCAAAGAAGCGCGCAAGGCGGGGAATAATGTGATCATCACCTGCCCGGACAGTGCGATGATAGAAGGAGTATACAGTGAGATTGAGGAACCGATCATCAGCGTGTACCTCGGCAGCCACGATGAAGCGGCGGACTTCGATCATGTGATCGATAGTACGAGTAAATCTATGGTGGAGGTGTGTGGCACGCTTGATGAGATCATTCAGGCGATGCCTGCATAGCGCGCAGCGCCAGCGCTTGTGGGTTATAATGCTGTCATGTCCGCATTTCTCATCGCCGATGACAGTGACGGCAAAGCGATGATGCTCCAAGTCCTTGTGAAGAAATCGGGGATAGCAACAACGATCGTCCGTGCGTCGACAACGGATGAAGCGAAGAAATTGATAGATATAGAGATGCCGGCATTTGCCTTCATAGATTACGAAATGCCAACGGAGCAGGGACCGGCCATCATTGCGTACCTCAAAGAGAAGAACCCGAAGGCACGGATCGCCCTCGTAAGCTCCAGTAATTCAGAGAGGCGCCAGAAGGAAGCCTTGGAAGCAGGAGCAGAAACGTGCATCTGCACATCGTTTCAGGAAGATGAAGTCGTGAGCGCGATCACTGAAACGCTTACCCTATGGGATCAATAGGGAGCTCCCGCATGCCGAGGCTACGAAAAATCAACCGACGTACCTCCAATTGCAGACCTGTAGGCAAGTGACTCATACCGCTTTCCAGAGCAGTGTCCAAACTGTTCCAATCTCCGATCATTCCATTGATTATTCCAGCAATCGCCGGATACTCAGCGAGCAAAGTTTCTCACGCATGAGCATCCTTAGGGATGAATTTTCAGGAGGAGGTAAGCCTGCGCTTGCACGTATATATGGCTTTCCATAATACCTTCTGCAGCTTATTTTCGCTACCATGAATTCGTGAAAATCCTCTTCACCCGATTTCCGCTGGAAAGCGCGCATGGTGGCGCAGAACGGCAAATCGTAAGCCTTATGCGGGGACTGATCGAAAAAGGCCACGACGTAACATTCCTCGGAAGCTGTTTGGTACTGCTCCGGCTCTGTACCGCATTACGCATTACGCATTACGCATTACGCATCGGCAATCCGCCTGTTACCAAGTGGGACGCAATCAGTTTTGTATGGCGCAAGAGAACAATGCAACAACAATTAATCCAAGCACTCACAGTTAAGATCCAAGATCCAAGAGCCCTTTGCATGGTAAGCCTCACGGAAAAAATGCTGCTGACGCCCTACGCTCTACAGAGGGGAATCCGTGTGCTTTGGATAGAGCATGACTCAGTCGGCAAGTGGCTGACATGGAACCCGTGGCTCTCTGCATTACGCAAGATGAGCAATGATGTAACAACCATCTGTGTCTCGGAGATGAGTGCAGAGCTCTACAGGAAATTGGGATTTCGCAATGTCATTGCAATTCCGAATGGAGGGGAAGTGGGGAAATTGGGAAATTGGGAAATTGGGAAATTGGGAAATTGGGAAATTGGGAAATAGGGAAATAGGGAAATGGGGAAATGGGGAAATTGGGAAATTGGGAAATAGGGAAGTGGGGAAGTGGGGATTACGTATTGGGTGTATAGCGAGATTGAGCCACGAAAAAGGCGTGGATATTTTGATAGATGCGGTAAAGGATCTGCCGGACATAGAGGTGATGATCTTTGGCAGAGGCCCCGAGGAACGCAGGCTCCAAAAAATGTTGCGTCATAAGAAATTGGAACGCTGCATACAGATTCGTTCGCATGTAAAAGACATCGAAGAGATATACCGTTCGATCGACGTACTCATTCTCCCCTCACGGAGCAACGATCCCTTCGGTCTCGTCGTCGCAGAAGCAATGCTTCGGGGTATACCGACAATCTGCACGGATGCCTGCGGGATCAGCGGATACTTGAGGAATGGAATGGATGCTATCGTCATTCCTGCAAAATCAGAATCAGCCCTGAGGGAAGCCATTTTAAAGATGTTCGATCGTGGGCTTCGCACAAGCATCGGCCGACAAGGGAAGAAGACTGCCGAGGAGAAGTTTACGATAGAGAAGATGGTGGATCGGTATCGAGAGTTGCTCATGTAAAACTCCCGCCATTTTATCATTATATCATTTGCGCAAATGATATAGTGTTTATTGACAAGAGTAACATAGAAGAAATAACAATCCGTAGACTGACGACTTTCGACAAACACGAATCCTGTACACTACCTCTATGCGTTTTTTCTTGCTGTCGCTTCTCTTGCTCGCGGCCTCCGGCATGCAGCAGAAAACGATCGTGTTTCTGGAACCGATCGACGCAATTAGCGTGCGTCTTCCTGCTGCAGATGCATCCATAGAGATACGGGTAGAGGGCACATGGCAGAACATGGCAGTGGAGAGCGAACCCGGCCCTGCGATGCGCGAGAGCAATCTCGTCATCTTCCCTGTGCCCGTACAGCGCATCGTTCTCCGCGGAGAAACTGGCGGGATCGAACTCCATCCCATTGCCTTGAGTATGGCACCGGCCTCCTACGCACTTGCAGCGACCGGTTTTTATCGCGCTCCTCGGATCCTTAGTCGCTCAGAATGGGGCGCGGATGCATCATTTCTCCTTGCGGGACCAACAGTAACGCAATCAGGCGACCAAACACAGAGCTACAACGGAAACATGAGTAGTAATGGCAGCGTCAGCAGCAAGCGCGAGGATGATTGTCTGCTTTCCCAGAAAAACTATCCCGCTGAGTTTACGGCAGAAAAAACAGTGACTCAAGATGCGCGCGGGGAACGGTATCGCTGGGCACAAGAGTACTCTCCTGCAGTCAAGCTCCTTGTGGTGCATCACACAGCGCTCACCGTGACGGGTGACGCGCGGTCACCTCTGGAACGCGTGCGCGCGCTGTATGAGTACCACGCAAGCGGCAGAGGGTGGGGCGATATCGGGTACCACTATCTGATCGATGAAAACGGTCAAATCTATGAAGGTCGCGCAGGGGGCGACAACGTCGTGGGAGGGCATGTGTACTGCGGCAATGTGGGCACGGTAGGGATCGCATTGCTCGGGAATTTCGAGAAAGAGCAACCGACCCAAGTGCAGACGCAGTCGCTCCAGTGGCTACTAGATCATCTGAGCAAAAAGTACGGCATTGATCCGGGGAAGAATGCGATGTTCCACGGCAAAAGCCTTCCGACAATCCTCCGCCACAAAGATCTCATTTCCACAGAATGTCCGGGGTATACTTTAAGCAACGCAATCACACAGGTGCGCAGTAATGTGGTGAAGGGGGATCTCCTTGCGAGTGTCAATTTTCCTGCCATCGCAAAAAAAACCTCCACAGATACCCTGGAAACGAGACTTGCGACGAGACTTGCGAATGCCGGCGAAGCACTCTCGCGGAGGTTCTACCGAGCCAAGCGCCTCGTCCGCACGGCAGAGCGGCAAAACACAACCGATGCGCGACTGCAATACTATAAGGAGCAACGCAATGCAGGATCCAATGTGCAGAGACAGCAAGCGGTACGCAATGTACGTCAGGAAAGAATAACCCCTCCTCTCCCTATCCCTAACCCTATCCCTAACCCTATCCCTAACCCCACCTCTATCCGCCTCCGCCTCTCGTACGAGGGGCAAAACGCAGAAGTCTCCACCGGCGGCAGGACTGTTTCTTTCGGAAAAGAATTGGCAGGATGCACCGGCGTAGAAAACGGCAACGTGATCGGCGAGGGGATCGTGCGCATCGACGGACAAGGAGATGACATAACGATCACGAGCTGGAAGAAGCCGAGAAACCGCTTCCGCGGCGTGCTCGAATGCAGAGTGATCGACGGGGCACTGGTTCTCATCAACGAATTGCCGATTGAAGAGTATCTTGCGGGGCTCGCAGAAGAACCGGATACCGAACATTTTGAAAAACAAAAAGCATTTGCGATTGCGGCGAGGAGTTATGCAGCCTATTATCTTGATCCCGCTCAGAGAAAATTCCCAAGTATGCCCTACGACGGCGACGATTCACCGCAGAGATTTCAATCCTACGGCGGCGCTGCGTTTGCAGAGGCCAATCCCCGCTGGGTGCAGGCTGTTCGGGAAACGGACGGACTTGTACTCACGAAGAACGGATCGACTGTGAAGGCGGCGTACTTCTCGTCCGATGACGGACGTACAAGGAGCCCCGCGGAAAACGGCTGGAAGAACTTTCCCTTTGCTGAAGTATTTGCCAGCAAGCCGGATCCTTGGTGCAAAGGTCTCCCCCTTGCAGGGCACGGTGTCGGCATGAGCGGCTGTGGAGCCAAAGGGCAAGCGAACGAAGGAAAAACCGCGTTCGACATTCTTCGCTATTACTACCCCGAAACGGTGATCATGCCGATGCCTTAATGCTCTCCCACACAGGAGCGGACAACGGAATGCTGATTGGCAAATTTCTGTACCTGCGCAATCCTCTTCTCTTCTTCAGATTGCTTGAGTTGCTGCAACATCTTCTCAGCCCCCTGATCAAACGGTGCCAGTGCCTCCAAAGCAAAGCGGCGATGTACATAGTTATTATCGAATGCATATTCACCCACTGCCCTTTTTGCCGCTTCAAATTTTTCCGTAACGATACCGAAATCAAGAACCCTGAAGAAATCTGCAGACTTCGGATCTCGACCGGCGAGTTCGATCGCTCTGCGCGCGACAGTGTTTTCATCCATCAGTGTTGGATCTTCATATCCCATAAACGGATCTCCCACTCCCGCTGCAATACATCCTTCTCACACTCTCTCCGCCAATGAATTCCTCTTATCAAATTCCATAAATTATGGTAAGCGTATTCCCCCAGAGCATACAAAATCAAACATGAAGGGGCGTCGAAGTCGCCTTTGCCTCGGCAATTGCCTTCTGCAAGTCCTTTGTGCGGTCTGTCTGTTCCCAAGGAAACTCCTTGCGGCCGAAGTGGCCGTAGACTGCGGTAGCAAGGTAGATGGGCCTGCGAAGGTTGAGCGTCTCTATGATGCCCGCAGGTGTCAGATCGAAGACGGAGCGGATCGCCTTTTCGATCATGCGATCGGGGACGGTTCCCGTACCGAATGTCGTCACATGGACGGAGACGGGTTCCGGGTAACCGATGGCGTAGGCCAGCTGCACTTCCGAGCGGCCGGCAAGCCCTGCAGCGACGATATTTTTGGCGATGTAGCGCGCCATATAGGCACCGCTCCTGTCTTGCTTGTTGGGTACCTTTCCGCTGAATGCCCCTCCTCCATGGCGGCCCATTCCCCCGTACGTATCCACGATGATCTTGCGTCCGGTGAGGCCTGTGTCGCTGTGGGGTCCGCCGATGACGAATCGGCCTGTCTCGTTCACGAAGTACTTGGTCTTCGCATCGATGTACTTCCCGCACACAGGTCGGATGACGTGTTTAATGACATCGTCTTTGATCTGCTTGGAGGAAATACCGTCATGGTGCTGCGCTGCTACTACGACCGTATCCACTCGTATCGGCACATTGTCCTCCCCGTACTCCACCGTGACCTGCGTTTTCCCGTCCGGGCGCAGGTAGGGGATCGTCTTATCTTTGCGGACTGCTGCAAGACGGCGGGCAAGCGCATGCGCCAATGTGATGGGGAGCGGCATAAGTTCGGGCGTTTCGTTACACGCAAAACCAAACATCATGCCTTGGTCCCCGGCACCTTGCGCCTTGTGCTTGGCCTTTTTGGTATCTTCACCTTGAGCTATGTCCGGGCTCTGCTCATGGATGGCATTGATGACGGAGCAGCTCTTATAGTCTATGCCGTAGTCTGCATTGTCGTAGCCGATATCGGCAAGGACACCGCGCGCAACTTTCTGCACATCGACGTACGTCGTCGTGGTGATCTCTCCACCAACGACGATGAGGCCGGTGGTCGTAAAACATTCGCAACAACACGCCCCTGTGGGATCATCGGTGAGAACGGCGTCGAGAACGGCGTCACTGATCTGATCGCAGATTTTATCGGGGTGGCCTTCTGTGACGGACTCGGAGGTGAAGAGGTAGGACATGGGGGGAATGGGGAATGGGGAATGGAATATTGAGAATACCGCTGCCTGTAGAGGAGGAAGCGTAGATCTGGCTATCTTCTCCGCCATGGCGGACCGGATTTCCCACCTTTCGACGCGCTTTACTCGCTCAGTGCAAGCACTTCAGCTCATCTAGGTTGGGGGGCGTTTCAACGGGCCGGTTCCCTCTGCGCCACTCTGGATAGAAGCGATGATGTGAAAGCACGATATCGCTATGCGGCATGGTGTGCAAGCGCTTTAGCCCTTATTCCGCCCCCAAGCAAACAGCGCTCACATGCTTGTGAGAAGCCGTAGCGGACGGCGTCACAGGACTCATCTTTATTATTTGCGATGCGGCAGGCTTCTTGCGCAGCTGCGAGATCCAACTGGTACGGTGTCGCACTTTCCGGTCGCAGGTCACAAATCTGCCGTAACTTAAGCTCCTCAGGCCTCATTATCATGAAAGTCTACCCCGAATCCCTCTGAGTTCAACATTAAAATTTGCTCATACGTTAGCCGGCGGTTTAAACCGCCGGCTAACATGGCAACAGTAAAGGAATTCATTCCGATACGTTTTACGAGACATCATTAGGAGCTTTCTCTAGAATCCCTCCCATGAGTGCTTCCATTTCCGCCACCGGCCCGTTCTCCTTCATCCTCTTTGGGGCATCGGGGCACTTGGCGCAGATCAAGATCTACCCCGCGCTCTATGTGCTTGCACTGAAGAAGCGACTGCCGAAGGACTATGCCGTTGTCGGATTTTCCAGAACCAACATGACCGATGCGGAATTTTGCACGCTTGTGGAAACATCTATCCGTACGCATATGCTTGCGGTAACGGAACCTGCACTCCAGGAATTCCTCACCCACGTTCACTACCACCAAGGGGAGTACGACGATCCGAAAGATTTTACGAAGCTCTCGAAGCGCATTACGACCATCGAAAATAATTGGACTCCATCCCCAACCCTAACCCGATCCCCAACCCCATCTCCCTCCGTCCGCCTGGCCTATTTCTCCCTTCCTCCATCGGCCTTCGCAGCGGTTGCGAAACACTTGTGCACGGGAGGCATCCATGACGGAAAACATCCCTTTCGCTGCATTGTGGAAAAGCCCGTGGGCCATGATCTGAAGAGTTTCGAGACTATCAAGAAGCAACTGGTCGGCTGTTTCCGAGAGGAAGAAATCTATTTGCTGGACCATTACCTCGGTAAGGAAGCTGTGCGTAACGTCTACTACCTGCGGCACGCGAATCCCGTTCTTGAACGGATCTTTAAAAACACCTTGATCGACCATGTGGAAATTTCTGCTATGGAATCCTCGGGCCTTGAGGGCAGAGCCGGATACTTCGAAGCCATCGGAACGTTCCGAGATATGTTCCAGAGCCACCTGATGATGATAGCGTCTCTCCTTACCATGCGGCTCCAGAGCGAAGAAGACCTGGGGGCAGGAAGGGCAGACGCGCTCAATCAGTTCTATCTGCCGCCCGCAAAGAATATGAATGATGTCGTGCTGCAGGGGCAGTATTCCGCAGGGGAGATCAGCGGAGAAACAGTACCGGGGTATGTGGAAGAAACAGGAATCGCCAGTTACTCGCGCACCAATACGTATGCCTGCATAAAGCTGATGACGAAAATTTCACGCTGGGAGGGGGTGCCGTTTTACGTACGAAGCGGCAAGCGACTCGGCAAAAAGGAGACGCGGATTTCGATTCAGTTCCAGGAACCCAGACCCGTGGGACACGGAGCCACTCCCAACAGACTCGATATCATCTTGCAGGGTGAAGCCGGCATGCGTATGTCCATGCAGACCAAAGTGGGAGGTACGGAACCGTCGTTTCGCCCCCTTGTGATGGTGGATCCGCTCGTCTGCGTCGGCGATTGCCTTCCGGAACATAGTCTCTTGATCTTGGAAGCCATCATCGGCAAGCAACAATGGTTCCTGCAGTTTGATGAAGTGCAAACGGCCTGGCGACTTTTGGATCCCGTGCAGGGGCACTTAGACGATGCCAACACCCCGCTCCACCTCTACCCGGCGGGGACAGAGGGGCCTGAGGATGCTGACCTGTGGATAGAGAAGGAGGGAAGGAAATGGATGTAAATAGTAAATAGCAAATGGCAAAACAACCTACCAGCTACCAGCTACCACCTCTCTCTCATGGAACTCATCAATACCTGTACGGAAGCCGACTTCACCACCCGAGGTGCAGACGTCCTTGAGCATCATCTCCGAGATGCCATAGAGCAAGACGGGGATGCGATCATGGGGCTTTCCGGGGGAAGTACTCCCCGCGCGATCTACGAAGAACTCGGCAAACGCACCATCGATTGGAACCGTGTTTCGATTTTTCTCGTCGATGAGCGGTACGTCCCGGCAAGTGACATGGAGTCCAATCAGTTTTTGATTCGAACCACGCTCCTCCAGCACGCAAATATTCCCGCATTCAACATTATTTTTCCCGATACAACACTTCCGATCGAAGCGTGCATCGAGAAGTATGCAAAGGATCTGCATAGGCTCTGGGACAAAAAACTGCCCGATGTCCTTACGCTCGGTATGGGTGACGACGGACACATCGCCTCGCTCTTTCCGCCACTGAGCGATGCATCCCTCGGCGATGGACATCTCGTACTGCACACCGTGACCGACGCATTCCCCGTGCATGATCGGATCACACTTTCACTCAATGCACTTGCCGCCGCAGGAACGCAGGTATTTTGCTTGAAAGGAGTGGAGAAGAAACGCGCGTGGGATGCGATGCTTGCGAGTGAAGAGGATGAACGGAGGTGGCCTGCAAAACGCATTCTCGAACATGGCGCAGTAACGCTCATTTCCCTTTCCATGCCCTAACCTGCCTACGGCAGGCAAGCCCTAACCCTCCCCATCGTGCCACCCGACATTGATGAGGTGATCGACCACCGCTCCGCCTGCTATGCAGACAAGATCCAGCCGAAAGCCGCCGTCGAAATTTTGCTGCGCTATCCACCGCCGTGCGGCGCGGCGCATGCAGCGCTTTTTCTCCCACGTCATATTCATGGATGGCCAGTAGTTGATGTCCTTTTTCAGCCGGGATTTCACCTCCACAAAAACAATGACGTCATCGCGGGTATCTTTGGCAATGATATCGATCTCGTCATGGCCGAGACGTACGTTTGCAGCAAGGATACTGTAGCCGAGCGTACGCAGAAATACTTCTGCAATGCGCTCTCCGCCTGCACCGATGGACTGAATCTCTGTCATAGATAGAAAATAAAAGTGTACAAATGTCCACCTGATTCTATCGACAAGCTGAGGTGTACGCAAGTACACTTTTTTGCATGCTTGCACAGCTCACTTCCTTTGCCAATTTTGGCCTTCACTGCAACAAAGTCACTGTTGAAGTGGCATCTGCGCGCGGGGAGGACCGCATGATCATCGTGGGACTGGGGGATACCTCCGTCAAGGAGAGCAAGCAACGCGTCTGGATGGCACTGCATTCCTCGGGGTTTCGGATCCCCACCGGCCGCACGATTACCGTAAACCTCGCCCCGGCAGACCTCCGCAAGGCCGGTCCGCGTTTTGATCTTGCCATTGCACTCGGGATCCTTTCGACCAATGCACTCTGCGACGTTCCGGAAGAGAAATGGCCGACGATGGCATTCCTCGGGGAACTCGCGCTCGACGGAAGCCTGCGGCACGTCAGCGGCATCCTCCCCGCTGCCATTGCCTGCAGGAAGCGGGGAATAGAGACGATTGTCGTCCCCGAAATGAACGGCGCGGAAGCCGCACTCATCCCCGGCGTCCGCGTAATCGCCGTGCGGCATCTGCGGGATGTAATCGGCATCCTCCAAGGCACTGCCGTCCCCGAAATTATTGCTCCGCCCGCTTGCAGCACAGCGTACAGCAGCAGTGATCTTGTGGATTTCGCCGATGTCCGCGGCCAGCACCACGTAAAACGCGCACTCGAAATCGCCGCAGCCGGAGGCCATAACGTCCTTTTGAGTGGCGCACCGGGCGCGGGGAAAACGCTGCTTGCCAAAGCACTTCGGGGCATCCTCCCGCCACTCTCGCCGGAGGAATCCATAGAAGTTAGCCAGATCTACTCTGTAGCGAGCCTGCTCACCTCCGATTCTCCTCTTGTTTCTTCGCGCCCCTTCCGCGTTGTGCACCATACCGCTTCGGGCGTTTCCATCGTCGGCGGAGGGCAGACGCCGGGCCCTGGAGAGATAAGTCTCGCACACCGCGGAGTGCTCTTTTTGGATGAACTTTCGGAGTTTCCTTCGCAAGTGCTCGAAGTGCTCCGCCAACCCCTGGAGGACAGAACGATCACGATCACGCGGGCAAGCGGATCGGTCACCTTTCCCGCAGACTTCATCATGGTAGCGGCGATGAACCCCGCAAAGTACGGCTCCTCGTCTTCGCAGAAAATCCGTCGTCGTATCAGCCAACCGCTCCTCGACCGGATCGACCTTACGATAGATGTGCAACCGGTTCCCATCGAAGACTTGCAGAAAAAACCCGATAGTAACACGGAAACAACGGCGACGATTCTCGGGCGTGTCCTCAAAGCGCGCATGCGGCAGGCAGAACGCTTCAGGGATCATTCGATCCAAACGAATAAAGAGATGAACGTCAAACAGATCGACACACTCTGCACGCTCGATACAGCGTCACTGAGCCTCCTTAAAACCGCCGCAGAGAAGATGGGGCTCTCCGCCCGCGCGTACCATCGCACGATCAAAGTGGCACGGACGATCGGGGATCTTGCAGGATCAGATGCGATCGAAATCGGGCATGTCGCAGAGGCGTTGCAGTATAGGCAGAATGTGGGGGAATAGGATTGGGGTTAGGGATAGGGTTAGGATTGGAATTTCTCTATTGATTCATATGCAATCATTCACAGACCTAGAGGCTTGGAAAATCGGAATGATACTTACAAAAGAGATTTATCAACTTTCAAAAAATTTCCCACATGAAGAAAGATTCGGGCTCACCTCTCAAATACGACGTGCATCTGTTGGAATTTTAGCAAATTTAGCAGAAGGATTCGGTAGAAATGGATCTGCAGATAAGGCCTACAAATACACGATAGCCCGAGGAGAATGTTTTGAAACACGTGCGCTGCTCCTCCTGGTAATACAGTTAGAATTTCTTAGTGAATCTCAAGCCAGAGGCGCTATCGCTCTCACCGATCACACTGGAAAACTCTTATCTGGCCTAATAAAGGCATTTAGTCCTAACCCTATCCCTAGCCCCAGCCCTCCAGTACAGTAGTACCCATGCACTTCGCCGACGCCCTTGCTGCGGCCGTACAAGAAAAATCACCAGTGTGCGTCGGCCTTGATCCGAATGTGGAAATGCTCCCTGAAGGAATTTCCCAAGATGCTACAGGGGTATCTAAATTCTGCCGCGGCATCATAGATGCGGTGAAGGACACGGCCTCCTGCGTGAAACCACAGATGGCATACTTCGAGCTGCTTGGTTGGGAGGGAATGAAAGTGTTTTGGGAAGTGTGCGCCTACGCGAAAGAGCAAGGGCTGATCGTCATTGCGGACGGCAAAAGGAATGACATCGGCTCGACGTGCGAAGCCTATGCGGATGCGTATTTAAATGAACTCAGTCCCATCGACGCACTCACGGTTTCCCCGTACTTGGGTTCCGACAGCATCCATCCTTTCATTGAACGATGTGAGAAGAATGCTAAAGGAATCTTTGTTCTCGTAAAAACGAGTAACGAAAGCAGTGGCGACCTCCAAGATCTGCCGTGTGGCGACGAAGCCGTGCACGAGCACCTCGCACAAATCGTCGAAGGTATGGCGGCCAAACACCTGGGCACTGCATCCAATCTTTCTTGCATAGGGGCGGTGGTCGGTGCGACGTATCCGGAGGAAATGACGTACCTCCGTACCCTCATGCCGCACGTGCCGTTTTTGATCCCCGGCTACGGTGCGCAGGGAGGAAGTGCGGCAGACGTGGTTCGCGGATTCATCCCGAACGGTACGGGAGCAATCGTCAACTCCGCACGAGGAATCATTTTTGCAAGCAGTGGAAAAGACTGGAGGGAAGCGGCTGGGAAGGCGGCAGAGACGATGAAACGGGAGCTTGCGGAAGCGCTGGACGAATAACGCGTTGGTTCATTGGTTTGAATGTATGCATCCCGACCCAAGACTTTCACTTCCACACACTCCCCGTCGCTATAGGCTCCGGCAGCTCCACCCATTTGAATTCTCCAGAACCATCCGTCCATTGCACATGACCGAGTTCGCCAGGATTGATCGTTGTGGAGATTGTGCCGGGCTTAAGAAGATCGATCTGCAAGCCTCGACCGGAAGCACCGGGTGTGAATGCGAGATCGCCCCATAGTTGCAGGATGCTGCTGCCATTTTCAATGGTACCGATGGCAGCCGGAAGGGAAGAGCAACTGATGGCAATGCGTTCCTGCATGGAACACCCGATCGTCGTAGCAGTATGAAACGCGCCTAAACGCAGATTGGAAAGCGTGATGCCGCTCTGCTCTGTAAGCGTGAAGATGAGATTCTCTACAGAAACCGCGGCACCACCCACGCCTTCTCCTTCCACGACGAACTCCGCGAGAAGTAGGCGCTGCCCCTCTGTGATATCGAGCAGTGCGGGGCGATTATTTCTGACATCTGTAATGCGCCCCATTGCCGTTTGATGCGAAGGATAGGAAGTACTTGTCGGAATGATCTGATAGGAATTCGTGGGATCCCCGAACGCACTTGCATAGATAAAAAATAATTTGGGTTGAATCAATTCTTCGGAGTAACCCGCTCCCGGCCCCTTTATACGAGCAGCGAGCCCAAGCGTAGCCCCCTGCAGGGCGATCACTGCCGCTTCTTGGAGCGGCCCGCTATTCTTCCATGTCCGGTCGGTCTTGTCGTAGGTATCGGGCATAAGCTCGGCTACGTGCGTCCCTGCGGCATCTACCAAATAGAGATTGGCGATATTTTTTACTTCCCGCCGAAATTCCGCGACGACATTGCGGATAACTGCGGGCTCCGCCTGCGGTCGGAAGTGCCCCGTTGCGAGAAGTTCCTCGGTACTAAGAACGAGGAAGCGGCTGGCGGCGATAGGGTTAGGGTTAGGGTTAGGGCTGGAACTTGAAGATGATGCAAGAGAATGTTTCACTTCCACAGATTCCTGCAACTTCTTTTGCTCTTCGAGAGCGAGATCAAAACTCTTCTCCGAGAGGCGGTACATCGAAAGTTCCCCTTCATAGTCCGCACGGTAACCTGCGGCAAGCCTTGCCATCTGGCCGCGCGTGAGGGGACGGTCGAACTTGAGTGACGAGGGAAGCAGCGTCTTATGGAACTCCGCCGCCCGCACGTACCCCGCGTACCACACTTCATCGGGGGCAGAGTATGCGACGTAATCGTAGAGCTCTCCGAGAATTTTTATAGCTTCGGCATAGTTGACGGCACGGTCCGGTTTGAAGAGCCGGAGCGAAGCATCTCCGCTCGGGTCGGGGTAACCGCTCACAATGCCGCGATTCTTAGCAAGGCAAACGTACGGAGAGAACCAGTCACTGCTGCGTACGTCCGGGAAACAATCGCCTGCATCGCTCTTGCTTACACGAACCTTTGGATAACTTGCGAGAACAATTTTTAAAAACTCTGCGCGGTTCAACGTTCGGTTTGGGGCAAATGTGCCATCGGGATTTCCTTCGACTGCATTGATCGACGTCAGCAGACTGATCCCTGCGGCTTCGGCAGGGAGAAACGGGGCGTCGGTATAGAGAAGGCTCAGGTTTTTGAACTCCAATGCGGCAACCTGCAAAGGACATAACAAGCCGATGAGAAGTGTAAGTACCTTCATCGGTATCGGATTCTATCATAGAATCATTGCATCCCGCCCCTTACCCCTTAATACTGATCCCATATCGCTTACACTGCTCTCGTAGTTCAGACCCTCTCCTACTTGTCCACCATAGTCGCCCCACTGAGTTTAGCTCCTGTAGTTCCCACCTTCGCCAAGGCTTCGGTGGGCGAGTGAGAATCGGTTCCTTTGCTCCTTCAATCAACTCTATATCTGCTCCTGTAGTTCAATGGATAGAACGACCCTCTCCTAAGGGGTAAATGTAGGTTCAATTCCTATCGGGAGCACCATTCGACTCGTCAGCCCCTCGGCTGACTCGCTCATGGTAAACCACGAAATCTCCCCTACTTCTTCAACCACGTCGGTACGCCGATCCAGCCCGGCCATTCCTTGGAAAGTTGCCGCACCATCGCCTGCTGGCTCTGGCTTAATTGATTGAACCGCTTACCAAAGTAATACCCGGAAATGGAGTCCAGCCGCCCTATCCACATCGGCCAACCGGGGAGAAACGAGCTCATGGGATCCGGAAAGTACTGCTGCTTGCGGAAGGGATCAGGCAGTTTGAACTGCTCAGCGAAGTACGCCTTCGTCGCAAAGGGGAACAGTAACGAACATGTAAGACCGACAGTGAGGAGAATGCGTTTCATGCTTTCAGCATAACACAGCGAACATGTACGCAAGTTAATTTCTTAGAATAATTATTGCCTAGGCTTAAGTATCACCACTTCTCTGCCTTCGGCCGGGAGAGATCCTTTCAACTTATACTCGTCGATCAGCTCTTTGCCCTGCGCTCCGGCGATTTTGAGAATATCGGTAAATGTTTTTTCATCGTTCGTCGGCAGTGGAATGAGAACACGGGGATCGACGTCGTCGAGCATTTTTTGCCCAAGCTTTGCATCGTCTGCAGGCAAACACAGAACATCGATATCACCAAGCTGTTCGGTTTCGTAATCTGTCCACTCATGAAGCGGGGCTGCTATGAATGCTATCCGCACGCTGTCATTATCCACCACATAGCTCACGCGCTTCCCCTCGTCATGGCCGATGCCGTGGATCGAGAGACCGTCGGTGTCGTATTCACCCGGCCACGAAATCACACCGGCCTTCACTTCTTCTTCCGGATGTGGGAGCAGCGAAAGTTGCGCCTTCTCCCGCGGCTTTTCTGGAAACGCTGCAACGACAATGCCGTCAATGTCGCAGAGAAGTGCGTTGCCACCGAGGGAAGTGATCGTAATCATGCGTTTGATCTTAGGGGTATGAAGAAGTTGGAGCAATCAGATTGTTGGATCTCCTCATCCTCCTCTCGCAACCGTTGAACGCAAGTGTTTCTCTGTCGTTTCCTTCGCGATATCCCCCGGTTCCGCCGTTTCGATCTTCTCGATTTTTGCCCCGAGACTGCGGAGCTTATCGTCCATATGATCGTACCCCCGTTCGATGTATCGCACATCCGTAATGAGCGTTTCGCCCTCGGCGCAGAGCGCGGCGAGCACCATGGCCGCTCCTGCGCGAATGTCGTTACTGGCAATCGTGCGTCCCTTGAGTGGCGTCGGCCCTATGATGAGCGCCTGGTGCGCATTCAAGATTTCTACATGTGCCCCCATCTTCTCGAGCTCATAGAGATACGCCATGCGACCTTCGTAGAGCCGTTCGAAAATGCGGCTGACACCCTTGGCCTGCGTGAGAGCGACACCGAGGGGTGCCATGAGGTCGGTGGGAAAGCCCGGAGCGATATTCGTGCGCACCTCTATGGAATGGAGCGAAGAGATTTCTCCATCTATAAAGAGTGTCTTTTCTTTTTCATTGAAACTCCAGACGACCCCCATGCGCTTCAATGTATCGAGGAAAAACAGAAGATTTTCGTATTCGACGTTATGCAGACGAATCTTTCCTCCGGTGACGACACCCGCGAGTGCCAGCGCTCCGGCCTCTAGGTAATCCGGCGGTACGGTGTATTCGACGCACGAGAGCTTTGCATTCCCGCGGACGATAACGGCATGCGTCCCTATCCCCTCCACCGCCGCCCCCATCTGCCGCACGCAACGCGCAACGGCGCAGACATGGGGCTCCGCCGCCGCAAGCTCTATGCGCGTCTCTCCCGGCGTAAGTGCCGCAGCGAGGATGGCGTTTTCGGTAGCGGTGACAGAGAACTCCGGCAGGATCACGCGTGCGGGGCGCGGACGACCCTGCAGATGCAGCACATCATCGACGCTGCTGTCTTCCGCTCCCAGTTGCGTAAGCACACTCAAATGCGCATTCACCGAACGCTTCCCGAGCACGCAGCCACCTGGGTAGCACATTTCCGCTACGCCGAACCGCGCAAGCAGGGGCCCAAGGAGCACAATGGAACCGCGAAGTTTGGAAACGAATTCCGCGGGAATGGGTTTGCTCTGGAGGTGACGAGTGCGGATGCGCACGGTACCGTCTTGAAAACTGGTCTCCGCACCAAGGTGCTCTAAGATCTTGAGCATCACTTTGACATCGCGAAGATAGGGAACGTTTTTTAGAACTGTCTCCCCCTCGCAGAGAACCGACGCCGCAATCAGCGGGAGTGCAGCGTTTTTGGAGCCGCTGACGGTGACGTCCCCTCGGAGGGGAATGCCTCCTGATACTCGGTAACGGATGTCCATGGAAGCAGTATAGCGAAAACGTGGGTTTTGGAATGGAAGAAGCGGAGAAATAGGGGCTAGGGAATTCGTATTACGGGGCTAGGGAATGCCATCGTCCCAGTCCCTCAATACAAACCCCTACTCCCTACCCATGTACCCTAAAAGCAGCAGCAAAACTCCAATCGTTACGCACGCGTCCGCTACATTAAAGATAGGAAAGGATCCGATTTGGAAGTAGTCCGTGACGACGCCATCGCGAAGACGGTCGATGATGTTTGCGAATCCACCACCGAGAATGAGGCCATAACTGATAGCTGGTAGCTGGTAGCTGGTAGCTGGTAGCTGGTAGCTGGGACGCTCATGGAGAGCGTGGAATGCATACCACCCCACCATGATCAATGCGATGCCGATCAGAATCTCTTGAATGCCCGGTGGGAGCCGTATGCCCCACGCGATGCCGGGATTGAGGGAATACTGAAGGCCAATGAAGGAGCCGATGATGGAAATGCGTTCCGTGAGCCAGAGATCTGCGATCATTGCAGATAATACTCCCGATAGACATGCAGCAATTGCCGTTAATGTCAGTATGTTCATCACCAGAAAGGGTACCAGCATTGGCATAAAAAACCTTGCATTCAACTCAGAAATCTGTATACTGAAGATTAGAAGGTACGTAATCGTAAAAGATCACTACATTACATTAATGACTATCTCGATTGGATCGAGATGGTCGCCTTCTCGCATCCTTATCCCTGCCTACGGCAGGCAAGCCTAACCCTAACTCGTATGAAAGCCTCCTTCATAGCCGCCATCAACCAGATCTGTTCCGAAAAGAATGTCAGTGCCGACCAAGTGCTAGATGCCGTAAAGCAAGCGATTGCCACGGCCTACAGGAAAGACTACGGCAATAAGGAACAGGAAATCCGCGTCGATCTTCTGGAAGGCAGAGACGAGCCGGTTATTTTGATCGTGAAGGAAGTGGTGGACGAGGTGGAGAACGAGAACTTTGAGGTTTCGCTGCAAGAAGCGAAGAGGGTAAATTCCGAAGTGGACGTCGGCGACGAGATTACTATAGATGTCACACCGGAAGGCTACGGTCGTATAGCGGCACAAGCCGCAAAGCAGGTGATTTTGCAAAAGTTGCAGGAGGCGGAGAAGCAGAGTTTGTTTGAAATGTTTAAAGACCGCGAACACGAGCTGCTCACCGCTACCGTGACCAAAGTGGAGCCGAACTGGGTGACCCTCGAAATAGAGGGTATGACGGTTTCCATGCCGTGGCGCGAGCAGATCCCCGGCGAGCACTACTACACAGGCAAGCGTATTCGCGTGTACCTCGATACCGTAGAACTCACGGGCAAGGGGCCGCAGCTCAGGATCAGCCGCACACATGCAGGCCTCGTGAAAAAGCTTCTGGAACTCGAAATCCCCGAAGTGCGAAACTGCGACGTGGAGGTGATGGCCATCGCGCGCGATGCGGGGTTCCGCAGCAAAGTAGCCGTGAAGAGCAAAGACCCTCGCATAGACCCGATCGGCGCATGTGTCGGCCAAAAGGGCGTACGCATACAAGCGGTGATGGACGAGATCAACGGCGAACGCGTGGATATGATCGAGTGGAGCGACGACCCGATCCGCCTGATCTCCACCGCTCTCCAGCCTGCAGCTATCTCTGCTGTGATCATCGTCAATGACGTGGAACACCTCGATGCGGAAGGAAGGAAAGTGAAACGCCGCGCGGCGGTGTTTGTGGAAGAGGCTCAGCGCCCCATGGCCATCGGCCGTAAAGGCCAAAACATCCGTCTCGCAACGGAATTAACGGGTTTCGAGCTCGATATGTACAACTACGAAGAGCTCCCTGCGTTCAAAGCAAAGCTCGCAGAGATCCGCGGAGAGGAAGTGCTCGTAACCGAAATCCAACACGAGGAGCAGGAAGAAGGGGATGGAAAGAAAAAGGGAAAGCGCAGGAAAATCGTGACGAAAATTGCTGCATCTGCGAAGGAGGAGGCGGTGCCTGCGGTGACGGAAGAAGGAACTGGTAGCAGGTAGCTTTGTCTCTTGTATCTTGTAGTTGGTAGCTGGTAGCTGATAGGGAGTAGGATTTAGAGTTTAGGATTTAGAATTTCTTTGATAGGTGCTGCTCGATGCTTGGTCATGCTTCACGAGCGATTTGCCGTGCATCTGCAGGAAGAACAGGTACGATGACGGCGCATGCAGCTCCCGAAAATCCCCTTCGTCGTTTTAGATACGGAAACAACCGGATTCCTCCCTCGCATCAATCGCGTGATCGAGTACGCGCATGTCGTGTACCGTGATGGCGAATTGAAGGATACCTACGAGCAGCTCATCGACATTCCGACGGAGATCCCTGCAGTCGTAGAAGTCCTCACGCGCATTCGCGCAGAGACGATCAAGGGGCGACCGACGTTTGATGACGTGCGCGAAGAAATCGTTCAACGTATCGGCACCGACACCATCATCGTCGGGCAGAACGTATCGTTTGATATCAAGATGCTCAAAGGGGAAGGAATCGATCTTTCCAACCGCCCGTGGATCGATACCTCCATGCTGGCATCACTCGTGTTCCCGGAGCTTGAAAGCTATTCCCTCGGATACATGAGCAATGTACTCGCTCTCGAACATGAGCCTGTGCATAGGGCTCTTGGGGATGTGCGGACGACGCTGGAACTCCTCGCGCGATGCTGGGAACGCCTCCTCATGCTTCCTCCAGACGCTATGAAGAATATCAAGTCTGTGATGCAGCGGAGCACTCCCGGGTACAGTGCCTTGTTTCAGGCACTTCCCAAGGGAACGACGACAGGAGCTCCCCCGTGGATGCGGATGCCGGAACGGAAAAAACGGCCAGCTAAAAAACAACATTTACCCCTCGCCAAACCTACCATCGGCATCGTCGACATGATCGAAGAGCCCGTGGATGCCGGATTCCTTCAGAGCATCATGCATTCTGCAGTGCAGGATGAAGCAACGGTGCACTGGATTGCTGTCAAGAACCTGACTTCCACTGTGGAGCGACTGGAGATCCCCAAAGGGGTGCGGGTGCTGCAGCCGCCGTTTCTGCTGCTGGACACGAAAGCCGTAGCTCTGCTCCGCACACAAAAACACCTGAGTGCCGACGAGGCGACTCTCCTCACAAAAATCGACTGGTATGCACCGAAGGTGTATGCAGAAGCGCCGATTCACGGCGAAGAAAAATCCGTCTGGGCAGGAAAACTTGCATGCACGGATGAAAGTACAACGTACACGAAACAATTTACGAAATTACCGTCCGTGATCCTTCTGGATCATCGGCAAATTCTTCATTTCATCCAGAATCCCGATCATGAAGCGCACGGTGCCCTGAATGCCGCGTCGCATATCATCATCGATGATGCATCCATGCTGGAAGATACGGCAAACAAAGCCTATGGCCACTACTCTAACATTGGCGACCTCCGCACCGCTTCCAAAGGGCATGACGCACTGATGAAATTTACGGATCTGCTCCAGCTCTGGATTGAAAAAACACGCAATGAACAGGACATTCGCTACCTTGCACCAAGTGACTTCGGATCAGTGGAGGTGTTCTCGCTTCGCGCTCAAGTTGCCGACCTTCGGGAAGATGCTCTGCTTCCCGCACAGACAAAGAAAATGCTTGAAGCCGTCGCGCACTGCCTCTCGGAGGAGGCGCTGAAGCGCATTACGTGGATAGAGGTGCGCCAAGACGGTGCACAAAGCCTTTCTTCCGTTCCTGAAAGCGTTGCAAATCTTTTGGAGCAAGATCTCTTCAGTCGTTACCCCGTTACACTGCTTCTCCCTCCAGAGAGCTCGGGGACGCTGCAAGAAACACTGCATCGGACGGTCACGTGTGCCGTCAACACCCTCGTACCACGCGTACAAGGGGGAGTCTCCGTCGGTTTTTCAAATGAACTTACCGGAAGAAAAGTTCTCAGCGATCCTCCGGATGGGAAAACCATCGTCCTCGCAGGAAGCAAACGGGTGATTGAAGAGTACTTCGTGGAATTCATGGAGGGGCTGGAAGCACGGGGCATAACGCTCATTTGCCAAAATGTCGGCGGAGGCATCAATCGTATGCAGGCGGAATTCCTCGCGGCGAAAGCTCCGGCCGTCTGGGTGCTCACGCCGTGGACATTCGAAGGTGTGGATCTTCCCCCTGGTACTGTAGATCACTTAGTCATCGACGCACTTCCCTTCGATAACCCCACACAACCCGTGTTCGGCAAACGCGCGGGTCACTTCCGCAATGCCTTTACAGAGTACTCTCTTCCACGCCTGCTCCACCGCATGTTCCGATTGCTACGAACATTCGGCCGCATTGCAGGCGACGAGAGCGACGTGATGATCGTGGATAAACGCATCTTCGAAAAAGCCTACGGAAAAACGGTGCGCCAGTACGTGGAAAAGTGCGCAGGAGTAGTAAAGGGAACACCTGCGAAAAGACCTCCTAGCGGTGATTTTCCGGAGAATTGGCAAATGAATTTGTTCTGAAGGAGAACTATTTTCTCATTTCAGGCATCACACACGTAACTCCCTGATCCTCTCCCCAATCCAGACATCCCGGAAGCATCTGGCACTGCGTGGCCTTTCCATTGGAATAGAGAACGTACCGCTGCACGTTATCCTCGCACTGCGGCGCGCATGCGTGCGGAGGAATCATCCCCCCTTGGTACGGGTAATCGACTGCAAGAGCCTGCCCTTCGCAGACTGCATTGAGTATCGGCTTCCCCGTCACGGCACCACCATTCCCCATGAATGCTTTGTAGGAAAGCACAACGAGAATCGCGATGATGAGTACCGCAAATGCTTTTGAAAAGCGCGTATCGGAAGAGTCCATACGGAAGAAGAATGTACCATAGACATCGCTCTCTCTTCCACAGAGATTTGGCGTATTACGCAACATAGCAACATAGCAACATAGCAACACTAGTCCGCCCCTCTCGCCCCTAACACCACAAAGACCGTACGCCAGAGAATCCACAGATCAAGCAATGGCGACCACTCTTCTATGTACCTAAGGTCAAGACGCACTTCTTCCTGAAACGGTAGATTGCTCCGTCCGGACACCTGCGCAAGACCTGTTACCCCCGGCTTCACGGCAAAGACTCTGCGTTCATAGCTTCCGTAACGATCAACTTCTTCCGGAAGGTGCGGCCGCGGCCCGACAAGCGACATGTGGCCGACAAAAACATTCAGAAGTTGCGGCAATTCATCCAGTGAAGAGTGTCGCAGAAATTTGCCGATCCGTGTCACACGCGGATCATCTTTAATCTTAAAGAGAGGCCCGTCATCGCGATGGCTCTTTTCGACAAGAGATTGCTTTATGCTGTCGGCATTGTTGATCATCGTGCGAAATTTAAGCACGGGAATCGTTCTTCGATCAGGGTCCCCCACACGACGCGATACATAGAAGACAGGGAACCCGGAACAGCACACGATGAGCATGGAAATGAGAAGGAGCAACGGTGCGAGAATAATGAGCGCGACGGTACAGAGCGCGAGATCGAACAAGCGTTTCAGTACGCGGCCCCATCCATCCAGCGGCGTCGGTCGAAATGCCAGAATGGGAACAAGCCCTATATGGTCGGTTCTCAGCTGGTGAGGGTTTTCGGCGAGAACGGGTGGCAGAAATGCATAACCGATATGCTCGGCGCGACAGTATTCGATCAGAATATTGGTCGTGGAGTTTTTTGGATCGGGATCGGTTTGGAGTACGAGGTCTATACTGTGATCTCTTCGCAGATCCTGAAGTTCCATTAGTGATGCCCTGTGCCCGAGGTATCGGTAGCGTGGATCATGGAGGAGTGTGTCTCTCGCTGCAGACACGATTGCCTGCGATCCGATGGAAATGACATTGCGCACACCGATACCGCAGTGTAGGCATGCGCGCTGCAGAAGAAGAACAGATACGCGTCCGATCATGCCGAGTATGGCGATAAAGAATGCGGAATGGAGCAGCAGCATGCGAGAATAGAAGAGCTGCTTTCGTATGAGGAAATACCAGGCGATGACAGCGACGATCCAGAGGAAACTCGCTATGAGAAACCGCCCGATTTCCTTCCACGCACTTCGGGTAAGGAGCAAGGCATACATGCGGAGACATGCTGCAAAGAAGAGAAACCCGATCATACCCGGTATGACGAATGTGGAAATGTATGTGGGAAGATCTGGAAGGGTCGTTGCGGGCTCCAGGAGCTGCACACCGGGAATAAGATCGATATTGAGAAGGCGCAACCTGTACGCAAGCAGGAGCGCTGCAAACACCGCAAGCGCGTCGACGGGGATGCGAAGGAGTCCGAAGGCGGCCTCGGCTTTTTTCATGCACATATTGTACTGCATCCGGATAACAAAAAACCCCTTTTCCACCTTCGTCAGCCGCAGCTGACTACGGCGGACAGGCGGGGTCTTTTGACCTGCCTGTCGGCAGGTAGGTCCGCTCTTTCATACGCCGGGTTCTGTCCTAGGTTTCGTGCGGCTTCGCTTACGCTTCGCCGACACTACGCCGAGGGGTGATCATCTCTCTGGGGCCGCGATTACTCGACGGCCTCGGTCCCAGAGCGCTTTCACGCACGGGACGCTGTGCGGAGGGGCACACGGTGTTTCGGAACCAAAACGATTTCCGCGAGCCCAAATCCTCCTTGCATTGCCCAGAGTTTACCGAGTGCATCCCGTCGCCGGGAGCCTGCCTCCTGTCTGGCCGTTTCACGTCCTCTTAACACGAATCAAGAGTACTGCGTCTCTGTGGCACTGGTCCTCCCTCATGGTTGCGATGGACAGAGAGCATGAGGGGGTGGGTGTTACCCATAGGGCGTTCCAGTAATGCCCGGACGTTCCTCCCGCCTAAAGCGGGCGATCACCGAAAGAGCGGATCTTTATTATCGCTTATAATGATGAATTGTGCAATGTAACCCTATAAAGTAAGCTGAAATCGGCGTTAGATGCCACCTTAGCTCAGTTGGCCAGAGCAACGCACTTGTAATGCGTGGGTCCGGGGTTCGAATCCCCGAGGTGGCTCCATTACACGACTACTCCATCCTCCTCCACGGACTGTGCAATGCTCAAATATTTGTTCTTCATATCCTCAGGATGTAATACAACTATAGATATACGTACGTCGCGCTCTGGGTGCAGAGCATACAATGTCATCACTTCTCGAAGCTTCGACGTTTCGAATGGTTCACAAATGACAGCAATATCAATATCGCTCCATTCATGAACATCGTTTCGAGCAACTGATCCAAAAAGTATTACTTCGTGTACTAATATATCTTTGCGTTTGCTTATAGCATTTTTTAGACATTTTGCAGCATGCATGCCATCCTGGAATGATGGTGGCTTTCTCATCTTTGTGCTTTGCAACGAGATATAAAGTTCTCTCCTTTCTGTAGCCAGAATCGCGCTCTTTCACTGGATGCTTCAGATTCGATCCAAGATGCATCGCCATATCTTCCAAATTCAGCAAATGTGGTTAGCTCTCGTAGTTCTAAGCGTTCTTCTTCGGACACATCCATCCTACATAGCTCAGCTAACTCTTCCAAATTGTGTGACTTCGGAGGTCTATTGTCATTATTTTTTATATATAAACCTTTTAGTGCTTTTTCTACTGCAAGATGCAAGGTAAACAATGCAAATTCATAATCATGAGACTTAGACATATGTGCTGCTGCTTGTAAGGCACGATCCGCACCTAGAAACCACTGTTGTACTACATCATCTGCTGCCATGATTACAGTATATCAGAAGTGTCATTCTCTCATGAGCTCTCATTTGGTGCTCCAACTTTCTTCTTTGTTGTAGTTTTCTTCGGTTGAACGAGTGGCAACGTTACTACCATCTTCGTTCCCCGCCCCTCCGTGCTTTCCACGGTGATCTCTCCGCCGAGGCTATCGATGATCATTTTGGTGATGTAGAGCCCGAGACCGTTCCCGTCGGTGTCCAGCCTTCGCACGTTGCTGGCACGGAAGAGTCGCTGGAAGAGCCGTTTTTGTTCGTGTTTGGGAATGCCGATGCCGGTATCGGCAACGACAATTTTTACGTTCGTTCCGACCACCTTCATGGCCACAGAGACGTTCTTTCCTTCCGGCGTGTATTTTACTGCGTTACTAAACAAATTTTTGAAGACGACGTGCAACAGGACCGCGTCGGTATGGACAAAAACCTTGGCATCTGAAACAGCAATCGTACATGCGATTTTTTTCTGTTTTCCCATGTCACGTAATTCTTCACCAAGTTCGGTAATCAGACTCGTAAGATCTACTTGATTTTTCTGCGGCGTAATGTCGCCGCTCTCGAGGCGCGCCGCATGGAGCAACGCATCAATGAGCGCGCTCATGCGCTTCGTCGCTATGTCCATTTCCGTCACATATTCTTTCTGCTCTTCGGTCATTTGCCCTTCGTCACTAAACAGTTCGATGTACCACTGGAGCGTGGAGAGCGGCGTGCGTAATTGATGTGATGCGAGCGATATGAATTCCGATTTCAGATAATCCACGCGTCTCTGCTCAGTGACATCTTCGAAGACGATAAGCGCACCTATGAGCTGCTTGCCGTCGAGGAGAGGCTTTACGACTAAGAGCACCGGAATGAGGATACTGTCCGAACGCATGATGCTGAATCGTGTGTCCGGTGCCGATCGCACCTCCTTTTTTGTAGCCAGAGCGACGCGCACAGGGTGCTTTGATTCCGTGAGACGCGCTTTATGCACACGGATATCCAACAGTTCCTCCACCGGCCCGCCAAGGCACGCACTGCGATCGCAGCGCAGTACATCCATCGCAGCCGGATTGGCATCCGTTACATTCCCGTTTGCATCCACCATCACGACGCCGTTCTCGATCGTCTGCAAAATCGTGCGGTCTTTAAGGTATTGCTGCTTCCATTTGCGCGTACGTTCTTCCACGACGCTTTCAAGATTTTCGTACACTTGTTTCAAGCGTCGCGCCATTTTCACCGCCACCCGCTCGAGCAGTTCCACTTCGTCGCCCGTAGTTACGGAACGCTTCATTGTCCAATTCTTTGGACCTATGACGCTCATTCTCCGGCTTAAGGAAATGACGGGCTCCGATAATTTGCGAGCGAGAAGATAGGCAAGATATGCCGCAATAATGAGGAGGAGCACGCTGATGGTCGCAAGCACACTTGCGAGATACGTCACACCACGCATGGCTTCTCTGTGAGCGATCTTCACTACAAGCCCCCAGCCGAGCGACGGCAGATAGCGGTACGCCGCAAACGAATTGGTGCCGCTATAGTCGAATCCCGATGCTATCCCTTCGCGCTGCGTGAGCGCACTCGCCATGGGAAGCCCCGTGCGCAGGGCATCCGTCAGCGTTCCGACATTCAATGGGCTTCGAAATTCCGGGGCGTACTTGTTATTCAACAAGATGACATCGCCGTCTCCGACCATACCGATAATTGCTTCACCGGTTTCGCCGATGGAAGACGCTACGAGGATCTGCGTAAGAAATTCCCGCATGGAATAGCGGATCGCCACCGTGCCGATAGGAAGATTGCCTCCGGCGGCTATCGGCGCGTAGACGGCGTATCCTTCCCAGCCTTCATCGGTAAAGAGTGGAATAAGTTCTGTTGCACGCACTGTATGATCCGGAGGATCGGTTAGAGTTCCTGTCCGCGCGCGCGTTGTTCCTTTTCCATCGAACACCGTGATCCCCAATGCAGGAACGCCCTGCTCTTGGAGAGAGGAAAGCACGCCGGATAGGTATGCATTTCCACCACCACTCCCATTGGCGAAGGCACGGATGTCCTCCTGCAACGCAAGGAGAGCAGTACGTTCTCTGTCGCTACGAATACGTTGTTCTATGAGTTCCTTTTTTTCATACGCCACGGCGGAAAGCTGCCCGTAGACGCGTTGTGTCAGTGCGCCGCGTGCTATGAGAAAGGCGCAAAACGAGAGTGTGATCGCAGTGAGTGACGTGAGAAGAATCGACTGAAATGCTATGCGCCGCAGGATGGATGTCCGCAGATGTGGATGTGCGGGGTCTGCCTGCCAGTGCTCTTCGGAAAGATGCATGGAATTGCCTATAATCCATATATTTTACCATATATTACAAATAATGCCTATGCTAAAACACCCCGCAGATGCAGGGTGTCAAAGCGTGATTTTTGCCTTAGATTAGCGACTAACGCTGATCGTATCGTTCTCGGCAAACGGAGAGCTCACTGTTACACGGCCTCCTGCCTGGATGATGTCATAGCCGGAGTATTCCGTAGACCCAGATGGCGTACCGCTCGGGTCACTTGGCAAGTTGACGACGTAGGCACCCGTAAGCGCGTCCAAATCGCATCCAGCTGCAGGCCCGCTTACACCGCCGTCGTAGGCGGCACAATTACTACCACCCGTACAGACACCCTTGCTTGTTGCAGAAATGCAGGACGGCAAGTTGCCGTTATTATCGATGGCATACTGATACACCGCATTGAGAACGGTGTTGACATCACTGCGGCGCTGTGCGTCGCGTGCGTCGGCAAGTTGCTTTGTCGGGTTGATCGCCACAATAACGATGGAAGCGAGAATGGCGATAATACCGATGACGAGCAGCAGCTCGATGAGTGTAAAACCTGCTCGCCCTGAGCAGAATCGAAGGGGGCGTTTCATAAAGTGGGAGGGAAGAAAATGGTGAAGGAAGGATAATTAAAGAGCATATATGCTCTCACTTGGGAAATAGTATCAAGGAATGTGCGCAAAAAAAAGCCCCGGCTTGCTGCCGAGGCCTTTTCGTGTTCAATTATCTGGTTACACTGATCGTCGTGTTCTCTGCGTATGGAGAGTACACCGAAACGCGTCCGTTACTGTCACGCACGATATCGTATCCTGCGTAACTGTCGGAATCCGTCGGGGCTCCGCTTGGATCTGAAGGCATATTGACGACGTAGGAGCCTGTGAGAATATCGAGATCGCACCCGAGTCCGACATCTGCGCCATCAACGCCATCGCCGACAACGGGGCTATTGGTCCCCGTATCAAATCCTGTGCAATCGCTGCCGCCTATGCACACGCCTTTTCGTATCGTGGTAACGCAAGTCGGCAAGTTGCCATTCGTATCGATGGCATACTGATACACCGCATTGAGAACGGTGTTGACATCACTGCGGCGCTGTGCGTCGCGTGCGTCGGCAAGTTGCTTTGTCGGGTTGATCGCCACAATAACGATGGAAGCGAGAATGGCGATAATACCGATGACGAGCAGCAGCTCGATGAGTGTAAAACCTGCTCGCCCTGAGCAGAATCGAAGGGGGCGTTTCATAAAGTGGGAGGGAAGAAAATGGTGAAGGTTAAATGTAATACATCGACCTTCTGCTTGGATGATATTGTAATGGTAGATTCCTCTAACGATGCCATCTTGTCTTGACTGCCCGCATCAATGGATGGGAAATGACCTCTTTGCGACATACCGGTACATACCGGCTTGGATTATGTGCATGGCAAACCGACAGTCGCATCCGTACAAACAGCATCAATGCAGTACTGCCAGCGGTAGCTTCCATCAACACAGGAGGGTACTGCGCACGTGCAGGGAACATTTTCCTGATTATCGGGAAAGAGCGGTATCAGTGCCTCAAACGGACGTATGTAATTGATGGGTGTTGTCAGCGGAACATACCGTGCAACAGAAAACCGCAGCAGAACGCTCATGCGATCGTCTGTGACAGATGTGTTATATATGGCAAGACCACTGATTTCCACATCGGCGGCACTTAAACGCTTGATGGTATTACCCTCTGCGACATAGAGCGCAGTACCGGAGAGCGCGAGTATGGTAGGATGCAAAGCGCTGTCACTGAGCTGCAAGACAAGTATGGTTCCGGACGCACCGATTGCCGGCGCAAGCACGCGCTCTGCCGAACGAACGCGGTTCCCGAGTGTTTGCATCAGCTGCACTCCCGATAGCTCCACGGTTGTGATGGTGTGCTGGCGAATGCGTTGCTCGGTAGTCATAAAGAAAAACGCAAGTAGGACGCTGCTGCTTAAAGCAAAGAATGCCAGAAACATCAAAAGTTCTACGAGCGTCGTTCCCCTTCGGGGAGCTGATAATGAATACGGTGTGCGCATCAGTAAGAACAGGCGGTAATGGTGGCGACTTCCTGCCATGCGAAGATCTGAATGCTCGGCAGCAATCGGGAGATGAGGATTTCCATCCTGCGCGTATGGGAACCGGCAATGCCTTCCGTACAGAGCGTTCTATTTTCGTTGCCATACCCTCCCACCACCAATATGGCGCAACTGCCGTCGCTGAAATTCATGGTTTCATTGCCGGAGTAGGAACTGTCTAAAAACAGCTGCATCAATCCGCGTTCCGCACAGGTATTCGCATATTCCAATGACTGCGCAGATTGTTGGAACGTCATACCATTTTGTAGGGAGACAATAGAGAGCAGCAGATATGACCCAAGTACAGATACCGCAATCGCGCTTACAAACAGTACAGATATGAGAAAAATGTAGCCTCCGCGCACATGACCGGTACACTGTGGCATGTGCTCACCTGCATGTGTGATTGAGTGCTCTTGTTCGTCCAAATGCCATTGGTTATTGCGCAGGTACGTCATCAGGGTCGAAGAATGATGAATGCGGTATTTGTCAGGAGTAAGACACGATCATGGATCGCATCGTAGTGCACACCACGACCGAATCCCGTTATCGTATCGTACGTTTCCACAATGGGGTTTCCTCCCCCTGCAAATATGTCGACATCCAAAACAACGAGTTCCTGACCATCGTGATTCGTCGCTGAGAACACATAGGTACCAGTCGGCTCGAAATCCAATGCATTCACGTTTGCCCCTGCCTCAGCATTGAAGGGGGCTACGGGTGGAACCGGGCTCTCGCTCACATCAAACAAGTGCCATTCCTCGGTGACATCGCCTTGGTTGCGACCGACGAGCACATACCCTCCGAAGGCAACGACCGACGTCGCGTCGGGTGTGTCTGGAAGGTTATAGCCGTTGCCGGGAGCAAACTGCAGATCGGCAGGATCGAAGACGTCTATGACGCGGATCTCCCGCGTATCCGCGCTGCTGCCTACATAGGCGTAGCTGCTCAAAAGCCGGATATCTGTAAACGATGCTCCGGGATCATCCAGATCACTCAGTAATGTGATGGAGCCAATATCCGATACATCGTAGGCAAAGATTTCACTTGCAGACACATCTTCTCTCCCCACAACGAAGAGTGTGCCGTCGTAGTACATGATTGCGCGGGCGTTACTTGATCCGGGAATGTTGATCGTCCCGATCAAATCTCCTGCATCAAACGATGACGGATCCGTGATATCGAATATACGCACTTCGGCACTCGCATCTCCCGTAACAACGAAAAGCGTATCGCCGACGATGAGAACATCATATCCGGGGGCACCCAGATCGAATGTTTCAGCTACACGTGTGGGCGCACTTGTATCGCTTATGTCAAAAACGTAAAGACCGTTTCCTCCGTCCGATGTTTCACTGGTGACGAAGGCGAACGAAACTTGTACCGCCGCAGCATTGAAGAGTGGAGTTCCGTCATCGACATACGCTCCGTCCAGCGCTATGGATGACCAGTTGCTCGCGATCTTCACTCTGTGCCAGTCGGTGATGTCCGTTGTCAGCGTAATGCTGCCGCTCCCGGCGATTGGGTGTTCCCACGACGTGGTTGCTGCGACACGGTAATTCTCTCCATCGAGAGGCTCTACGGTCACCGTTGTTACGTATCCGTCGGAAGACACTGTCCCCGAACCGGAAAATTCCCACATTCCCGACACCCCGAGGGTGATACCGTAGGCTCCTTCGGTGAGCAAAGAAACATCGCGATCACGCATGGACTTCACTGCAGCTATAGCTTTCTGGTTTAAAAACACTGCACGAATATGGTCGCCACTCCTCAGGATTCCTTGCTGGCTAAACAGCATCGCATAAATGATTCCCGAGACAATGATGGCAAATACCGCGAGGCCGATGAGCACGTCAAGCATCAGTACGCCACGTCTATTCCTACGGGAAGGCATCGGCATGCATGGTAGCGTAGAGCACACTTCGGTCATAGGCGGCGCGGCATGCCGCGCCGCCTCTGTGAATGCTCTCTATTCCTTGGAAATATTCTTCTTGATCATGTCGAGAACCGCTTTGCCGCAGCCGTTGCGCCTTGCTCCTTCCGTATAGAAGGGGAAGAGGCTCTGCATCTGCCGCAACACGCGCGGGAACTGCCCAAAACGGTATTCTTTTACGCCTTCCGCCACATCGATGAGCTGTTCGCAGCTGCAGCCGGTCGTATCTTTTAACGTGAAGTCGCTGATCTCCTTACGCGGACCGACGCGGAAGATGAAACTATTTTGCGTAAGTGCGTAGCGTTTAAAGAGCATGAACTCGCTTGGTACCGGTTCGGGAACATACGTATTCGGACAGAGGTCTTCGGAGTTTAAGATGCCATCGCCGTCTTCATCGCCTTCGCAAGGACCGCGCCTATCGCCATGCGATGCATGCGCGGACCACGCTGAGCTTCCTACAGTAATCGTTTTGTGATTCCGTGGGTTCCCCGGAGGGAAGTGACAGATCTGTATCTCCGGATCTTGCGGCGTACCCTCACTGCCGTTCGAACTGCTCGTGCTTCCCGCACTTCCCGCACTGCCTGAGTTTCCTGCACTGCTCGCACTTCCTGATCTGCCCGCATCTCCCGTATCACTTTCTTCCTTTCCGCAAATGCCTTTGCTCGCAGGCTTTTCTATGGTGATGAGGACGGCAACATCTTGGAAGTCCGCGCCGTTTCCAAGCTCCTGCAGTTCCGCAAGTAGAAGAATTTGATTGGACTGTATAGAGATTTTTCGCTTATTGATGCGGTTTCTCACGAAAGATTTCAAACTTGCAGGCTTTGTATATATGGTCGTATTTGGGTCGCTCTGTCCACGTGAAAGTAATTTCATGCGTCCAGATCCGTCGGCAGTGGACGCTACTTCACGGAAGAGCCACCCTCTTCGACCTTCCGCTTGCAATACTATGGACGATCCTGAAGGAAGATCCGCGAGTGTTTCATTCTCGCCGCCATCGACATCCCGGAATCCGAAGAGCGACCTCCATGTGGAGCCACCATTGGTGCTTGCGTTCAAGCGCACTTCTATCTCCGGACCGTTTCCGCCGCCATAGCGGCTTTCTGAACCGAGAATCTGGAATGTCACATCTGCCCCTTCCTGCAAGACGATACGACCGCTTTCTACGGCGAATTGCGCTGCGCAGGCATCGGAAATTTCATTTTCTTCTATGCCGTCATCATTATCACCGTCGCCGTCATCGTCTTCATCGGGAAATCCGTCTTCATCGGTATCTCCACCATCGCCCGCTCCGCCGTCGTCCCCGCTTGCGTCACCGCCGTCTCCTCCGGTCGATCCTCCCGTTCCTCCTCCGGAAACGCTCTTAGTCCAATGTACAGAAACGGCGTCATCGGCCGTTGTCACACGCGCTTGAAAGAGCAGAGACCCGCTGCCGACGGCCACGCTCGCCTCATCACCACCGGATCCGTCATTGACGATTTTATCGAAGGGGTTCTCCATGGCATTCGTTCCCGTATCGTTTGCGAGCATTGTAATCTTGGCGCCTTCCAATGTTACGCGGGCATCCACTATCTCCTTGCTTCCCTGACCGTGCGATCCGTGCAGGAGCACGCGCACGTAGCCGTTTTTTCTCTCAACTGCGAGCCCTTCCACCGTTTCGGTGAGTCCCGCGTCGGTTGCCACCTGCCCATCTGGGCTTAGGAGGGGAATCCATTGCCCGTCACCATATGCCCATCCGGCCTGGCCGACGAACGATTGCTTCTTTGCATTGCCCTTGCCGGTATTCTCCAGCCGCTCGAATGTGATCTTCAATTTGGGATCGTTTCCCTTCGCACAACTTCCTTCATGTTGCGCAAAGGAAAGCAGGAGTACCGCATCCTGAAAATCTGCGGTGCTTCCGCTTAAGGAACCGAGTTCACTGAGGAGTATGACGTCGAACGCTCCGATGCTGATGTTCCCCTCTTCATCGAGAATTGCTTGCAAGAACTGCGAAAGGCTCGTTTGATTATCAAACGCTTGCACATCGGGCGGCGTATCGCCGTTTCTCAGTACACGAATGTGGCCCGTGCCATCATTACTGGTAAACGTTTTATTGAACAGCCAGCCATAGCGTCCATTCACTCGCAGAAGCACACGTTCTCCCGAGACAATATTCGGAATTATCTGCTGTTCTCCTCCATCTATCTCTGCACCGCCAAAGAGACTATTCCATGTCGTACCGCCATCCGTACTTACCGATGATGTTACTTGCACTTCGGGTCCACCCGCACCATACGTAATGGAAGCACCAAGGGCTTTGACGGTCATGGTGACGGTTCCCGTCGTTTCGACGGCACCATCGCTGGTGACCGAGAAACGATCTTCACACGTCGGTTCACCATCTCCCCCTCCGCTGTCTCCCCCCCCGCTTTCAGCGCCGGTATTCCCGCCCGTTTCTCGCCCCGTCGCCGAACCCGTATCACCTCCGACCACTCCCGTATCGCCTCCCGTTTGCGCACCCGTATCGGAGCCTGTGTCAGCAAAATCAGCTTCCTCTATTCCTGTTGCAGAAAGCGTTCCGTCCTGACCGACCGTAATCGTGCGCCTCTCGCCATTGGAAGCTTCTAAAATAATGTCTCCCGTAGGGGAGGGTACGCCGGTCACGCGTGCAAACACCACCTCCTTGATCCCAAACACGCTGATGCCGGGCGGAAGCACGATCACTTCATCTTCATCCGTATCGCGTACCACAAAATTCTCCCCGAGAAACACGGTTCCTTCGGGAACACGATACCCCCACCGGCCGTCTTCTTTTCCCGTCTGTGACAGTAGTTGCGCGCGGCTCAGTCCGTGAACCACCTGGACGACGGCGAGATCTAAGTCGCTGCGGATTTTATAGTTTTGGTACACCGGTACCGATACACCAGCGGTTATGGCGATGATGCTAAATGTGAGTAAAACATCCACTAGGGTAAATCCTTTTTTACGCATGATGGGGTAGAGAAGGAAATCAATTGCGGAGCGTAGCATGATAGGAATGGGAAAGGTATTGCGTCGAATGGGAAGCTGGCGTTGAAAATTAATCGTCATCGTCCGATGCTTCCGACAACGTTATAAATGGGTGTGATTACCGCAAATGCAATGGTGCCGACGAGCCCACCGATGAATAGCAGCAGCATCGGCTCAAGAATAATGGGGAGCTTTTCTGCGGTTTCCGATGCCTTTTTTTCATAAATATCGGCGATTTTCAGGAGGATTTCGCTCAGTGCCCCCGACTGTTCTCCGGTGACCACGAGCTGTTGCACCGAAATCGGAAGCAGTTTGGTACTTCCCTTTATGCCGGCAAAGCTCTTGCTGAAACTGTCGCCCTGCGTAATGTGCCAGAGTAAGTTCCCATAGAATTTCTTGTAAACGACAACATTGGTGACATTTTCCAATGAAGAAATGGCCACGGTAAGAGGCACACCGGCCCTCAGAAGCCCCCCGAGAATAACGCCGAATCTTGCAATGGTCGCCTGCCGTATGAGTGAACCTATGCCGGGTATCCGGAAGATAACCCACTGGCTGACTACGCAAAATCGGGTGAATTTGGAAAGGATGACGAGGAGGATAAACCCTCCGATAACACTCGGTACAACAATTGCGCCGTACTGCGTAAACATGTTTGATACATAGATGACGCCGCGCGTGGTGATGGGAAGTTCCGCTTTCATGGAGATGAGCACCTGAATGAGGTTTGGCAACACGAAGAGCCCGAGACCCATGACGATAATGCCCATGAGCACAAGTACGATTGTGGGATAGATCATGGCCATTTTTACTTTCTGCTTGAGCGCATGGTCTTTCTCCTGCTGCGCAGAGAGGTATTCGAGATTACGCGCAAGATTGCCCGCCTCCTCGCCGATGCGTACGAGTGCCAGCTCGTACGGAGAGAAAAGATACTGATCTTGCATAGCTTTCCAGAGCGGATCTCCGGCCTCGACACTTGTTGCGATACTCCGGACGATTTTCTTCGTTGCACGGCTCCGCATTTCGCGCTCAAGCGTGTGCAACGTTTCTATGAGTGGAAGTCCAGCATTCATCATGACCGCCATACTCTGAATAAGGGTGATCCGTTGCTTCCCCATGCCGATGTTATTGACTGATGCAAAGAACTGACCGAGTTTTCCCTTCGGTGTAGATAGAGCGGGTTTACTTTTTTTGCTGAGTGAGAATGAAAAGAATTTCTTTTTGGGGGGGGTGCCAGAAGGAACTGAGGGTACCTGCTGTGACACGCCGCCCGGATCCGGCGCATCGATCGCCTTTTGCTTCGTGGCAGTTTCAGTTGCTTCCTGCTTTCGCAAGGAAATTTTATTTCCCGATAGTTTCTTATTTTTGCTACGAGCCACGTTTCTTGCGGGAAAGGATTATCGCAGGAGGTGCTGCAACACGCATGAGTTCTTCGATGGTCGTCATCCCCGAAAGCACTTTGTCAAAACCGTCATCAAACATCAGCTTCATGCCGTGTTTGGCGGCACATAGATTGATGTCCGCACTCGTCGCACGCGCGATAATGAGCTCCTCGATGGCAGGTGTTACTTCGAGCAGTTCATAGATACCGATGCGTCCGCGAAACCCCGTGGACCCGCAGGCCTCACACCCTTTTCCTTTGTAGAGCGTTATTTTTTTGCTCCCGGTAAAATATGCCGAAGCTCCTGCAAAGAGCCCTCGCGCATCCGAAGCAGATATGGAGTAGCTGAAGCGACACTCCGGACAAATGCGCCGCACCAGACGCTGGCCGATGATGACCTCAAGCGTGGATGCGAGGAGGAACGGCTCAACACCCATGTCGAGGAGACGCGGTACCGCCGTCGCGGAATCGTTGCTGTGCAGGGTAGAGAAGAGCAGGTGCCCCGTGAGCGCGGCATTGACCGAAATATCCGCCGTTTCACCGTCGCGGATTTCTCCAACAAGCACGATGTCGGGGTCCTGACGCACAAGTGCACGGAGACCGGAAGCAAATGTAAGGTTAGTTTTGGTATTCACTTGAATGTGGTTGATGCCGCGGATTTTATATTCAACCGGATCTTCGATCGTGGAAATATTGATGTCGGGCTGGTTCCGCATTTTCAGCAGCGCAGAGAGCGTCGTTGATTTCCCCGAACCTGTCGGTCCTGTGGTCAAAATCATACCGAAGGGTTTATGGGCCGCCGCCTCCAGAATGCTTTGGGACTCACTGGAAAATCCAAGATCTCCAAGCGACAATGTCCGTACGTACGCTGCAAGCAAACGCATGACGATCTTCTCCCCGTCGACGATCGGCACGATATTCACGCGTATGTCCATGGGGCCCGATGCGCTCTTATGGCGTATGGCACCGTCTTGGGCAGCAAAGTGCTCGTCGATACGGATATTTGCCTCGATCTTTACGCGGTTCACCACCCCTTCGTAGTATTCGCGCTGTATGCGTCCGGCTTCGTGCAGTACGCCGTCGACGCGAAACCGTACGACAACAATGTCTTCCTGGGGCTCGAAGTGGATGTCCGAAGCCCTGAGTGAAATGGCATCGGCAAGGATCTCCTCCAAAATTTCCGGAGCGACCTTGCGCTGCTCGTCAATAATCTGCTGGAACCGTGTTGCGAGGGGCTTGCGATAATGGCGCAACGCCGATTCGATGTTTTCCTCCGAGGTGAAGACGAAGGTGATCTTCCCCGCATACTTCTCCATAGCTTTCTTCTTCTTGCCAAAAAATCCCCCTGAAATATTTTTTGCTTTTTGCTTTTGACCTTCGACTTTTGACTTTTGACCTTCGACTTTTGACCTTCGACTTTTGACCTTCGACTTTTGACCTTCGACCTTCGACGCTCCAGACTCCTTCTCCGGCATCACCGCTTCCTCCTGCCCGTAGTTCATGCGGATAGCCTCTTCGAGCGTCGGCTCTCCGGGATCGGCCGTCGCCACTGTGATGGATTTCCCGTCTTCCTTCACCACAATCGCATGGTAAGAACGCGCAACTGCCTCCGGTAGTTTTCCGATGAGCTCCGGTTTAGGTGGCGCCTCCTGTATATCGTAGAATGGAAGCTTGAAGTGTTCCGCAAGTGCTTGCTCATACAGAGACTGTGTCAGAAACCCTTTTTCTATGAGCACCGAAATGATCCCGCGCCCCTTTGCGAGCTTCGTGCTGGCATCCAGTTCCTCTTGAGAGAGGTAACTCTGCTGTATGAGGATTGCGCCGAGTTCGGTATCTGTAAGTGCCATGTGCCGGAGAGGAATTACAGAGAAATTAAATGATGGATTTCACCTTTGCGATGATCTCGGTGATGGGCGTATTGGATTTTACAAAGTACGCCACTGCGCCGAGCGATTTCGCGCGTTCCTTGTCTTCGTCTTGGCCAAGATTACTGAGGACGATCACCGGTGTTTTCTTCTTCATTTGCTCCAAAAATGCGAACCCGTCGAGATTCGGCATGATCAGGTCGAGGAGGATCATGACAAACTTTTCCGCATTTGCGATCTTGAGCGCCTCTGCCCCATCCGTTGCGATGGTTACGTCATATCCTTCGTGCGTCAATTTGAGTTCCAGGGCGTGCGCAAGCGGGCGTTCATCCTCAACGACCAAAATCTTGGCTCCCGGCTTTTTTGACGCCGGTTTTTTGTCTTCGGCCTTTGGAGTTGTTGTGTTTTTTGGCGGCATGGGAGCAGGCACAAATAATCTCTTTATTTTAGCAGAATTGAGCTATTTGATCAATCTATGGGAATTATGTGGATCATATCCTCTTCTCTTGTACAATCAGAAGCGTTCCAAAACGCATCGAAATGCTAAAGCGCGCCCTCATTTCCGTTTCCAATAAGAGCGGGGTTGCCGAATTCGCCAAGCGTTTATCTGGTCTGGGATGGGAGATCATCTCTACGGGCGGTACGGCAAAAGTAATTGCAGACACGGGCATCCCCGTAACGACGATTGAAGACATCACGGGCTTCCCCGAATGCTTCGGCGGACGGGTAAAAACGATGCATCCGAAGATTATGGGGGGGATTCTCATGAGAAGAGATAATGCAAACGACAAGAAAGAAGCAAAGAAAAATGGCATCGAACCGATTGCTATGGTTGTGGTGAATTTGTATCCGTTTGAAGAGGGAGTGGGAGTAGGGATTGATGATGAGATGATTGAACTGATCGACATCGGCGGGCCGACGCTGCTACGGAGTGCCGCGAAGAATTTTACATACGTGACGGCGGTCTGCGACCCTGCAGATTATGATCGCGTGATTATCGAAATAACCCAGAGCGGGGATACTGCCCTGCAACTACGAAAAGAACTCGCGGCGAAAGTGTTCCTGCGTACCGCAGCCTACGACGCGGCGATTACTGCATGGCTCAGTGAAGGGAAAAATACTGGAGTGATGCTGACGCAAGGTACTGCACTGCGCTACGGAGAAAACCCGCACCAATGGGGAAAGTTTTATGAGAAGTATGCATCAGGAATGAAGAGTGGGGAAATAGGGAAATGGAAAGTACTGCAGCAAGAAAAGCCTCTCAGCTACCTAAATATTCTCGATGCCGATGCGGCGTGGAATCTTGTGTGCGAGTTTTCCGAGCCGACGGCTGCTTGCATTAAGCATGCAAACCCTTCGGGCGTCGCTTCGCATGATGACATCGATGAAGCGTTTCAGCGAAGTTACGACACCGACAAGCTCTCTGCTTTCGGCGTGATCGTGGCGCTCAACCGCCCCTGCACGGAAACGATCATTCAAAAAATCATCGAGCAGAAGATTTTCACGGAGGTGATCATCGCTCCGAGTTTCGATGATGCTGCACGGAAATTACTGAAGCAGAAGCCAAAAATCCGCGCATTAGAATCTCTTGCAACCAGCAGCCAGCAACCAGCAGCCAGCAGCTACCGCACTGCTCTCGGCGGCATGCTTGTACAGAACAATGACGATAAAGTGCTCACGAAAAACGATGTGCGTTGCGTAACGACGGAGCTCCCGACTGACCGGCAAGTCGATGATCTGCTCTTTGCATGGAAGGTCGCCAAGCACTGCAAGAGTAATGCGATCGTCTTTGCGAAGGATAAGATCACGGTGGGGATCGGCTGTGGGCAAACCAGCCGCATCGATGCGGTGTGGATAGCGGCGAAACGCGCGGGCAGCCGTGCAGAGGGAGCTGTGATGGCAAGTGATGCGTTCTTCCCGTTTAGCGATTCTGTTGAAGAATCGGCAAAGTACGGCATTACCGCCATCATCCAGCCGGGCGGAAGCATCCGCGACGAGGAAGTGATCGCGAAGGCCAATGACCTTAAGATCCCTATGATTTTGACTGGCGTCCGAGGGTTTCGGCATTGATAGAAAAAACGCCTCTCGCCCCACGACATTCCTGACTCCGGCGGCAGTGTCGTCTACATTCGGGGCGGACAGATCCATTGCAGGGAAATCGCCGACCATGCCGATAACGCACAAGTATACTGGAGCTATTGATTGCAGCACATCTCTCCTCTTCGACGTGCTTCCATCTGGGAAATTTCATGTTCGAGCATCCGACGAAGCCTTGGCGAAGGCGGATGCGAGTTTGAAATTTCCCAGCAGCTTTTCTTTCGGCTATTTCTTTTCCCAGAGAAAAGAAATGGCTAGAGAGTCAGAGTGATTGTCTGCCCTTGAGTGCCTCTTTGAGCGTCACTTGATCGGCAAATTCAATATCCGCGCCCATAGGAAGGCCGTGTGCGAGGCGCGTGATTTTTTCGACGATCCCCGAAAGTTTCTGCCGGAGGTAACCGGCCGTTGCTTCCCCTTCCACATCCGGATTGGTAGCGACGATGACTTCTTCGATCGCACCTCCCGCACAGCGATCAATAAGTTCTTTTAGTTTCAGCTGCTCGGGCCCCATGCCGTCGATGGGGGAAAGTACGCCATGCAGCACGTGGTAGACACCTGTATAGGATGTTTTCTCAAACGCCACGACATCGAGAGGGCTTTCGACAACGAGAATAGTGGTGTGATCACGCGATGCGTCATCACAGATCGAACATTTTTCCTGTAGCGTGACCATCTGGCATTCGTCACAGTACTTGAGCTCGTTTTTGAGTTCCAGAAGGGCTTTCCCAAGACCTTCCGGCGACGCCTTCGCACTGCGGAGAAGATGAAATGTAAGACGTTCCGCAGACTTTGGCCCTATACCGGGGAGCTTAGAAAACTCCTCGATGGATTTTTGGATCTGCGGAGGGAGGAGGGGCATATGGGGAATGGGGAATGGAATACTGGGGAATGGAATACTGGGGAATGGAAGTATTCTACAATTCCTCCAATTTTACCAAGTACTTTCCCGGATCAATCCTCACTTCATGTTGATCATCTGTATGACCGGTATCGGTGATGTCGCGATTCATCACTTCCCAAAATGCAGCCTTCCCGGAGAACACTATGCTCCCGACGCTCGTAGAAATCATATGACCACCAACGCGATACTCTTGGCCTTTCCCATGCTCGGGAACTTCGACTGCGATCTCATAGTATTTGGAATACTCTCTGTTCATGAGAGCCATGGTACATGACCCTGGACATTAGATCTCCCGACCCTCTTTTAACCGCCGCTTGATGTCCTTTTCTTTAATCTTCTGTCTCTTATCATATCGTTTTTTGCCCTTACCAAGGCCAAGAACTATCTTTATGTACTTGCCTGCTTTCACTTCGAGCGGTATGAGCGTGACGCCTTTTTCATTCAGCTCCGATTGGAGCCTCGCTACTTCACTGCCTCGAAGGAGCAATGTGCGATCGCGTCCGGGATCGTATTCGCCGGATGCGTACGCATACTTGCCGATCTTCATGCCCTTCATGACCGGTTTCCCGCCGAGAAAGGAAACGTATGATCCGCTGAGACTTACATTCCCCACACGGCACGATTTCACTTCCTGTCCTGTGAGGATGACGCCCGCCTCGAAGGTATCGAGAATGTCGTAGTCGTAACGGGCGCGGCGGTTACTTGCGACTGTTTTCATGGAGGATAGGATTACCAAAAATACACCTGCCACAATAGATCGATTCGCTCTGCAGAGATGATAGTCACTAGAGCGCCAAGTGCAAGAAATGGAGCAAAGGGCACGTATGATTTTCGGTTGATTCTCGCCGTAAGCAGCAGTGGGCACACAAGTAACGCACCGAGAATGTACGTGAGAAACAGGCAGACAACCATCGTACGAGCATCTCCCATGAGTGCCCCAATGCCCGCTCCCAAGATGATGTCTCCGCTCCCGATCCACTTTCCCCTGCCAAGGAGAAAGAGGCCGCCGAAAAATCCGATGCCGATCACCATGCCTCCGCCGGAAAATTGACCGACAGACGCGCTGTACAGCGCTCCCGTTACGATGAGCGGCACACTGAGAGCATCCGGGATCAAACGCGTTTGCGCGTCTATGACAGCGATGATGAGTAGTAGCCATAACGACGCAGAGAGCAGAGCGGAGGCAAGTACGCTTTGATGATGGAACCATGCAAAAAGAAAGAGCGCGCCGCTTGCCGCCTCGAGAAGAGGATACAGCCACGCGATACCCCCCTTGCATCCGCGACATCGCATGCGAAGGAAGCAGAAACTGAGTAGAGGAATGAGTTCCAACGGCCCGAGTGTTCTTTTGCAAACGGAGCATTGCGATCGCCCGCCGAGCGACCTGCCTGCGGGGATGCGCGTAATAAGAACAGAGCCGAAGCTTCCGAAGACAAGGCCTACGACGAAAAACAGTGCGGACATACCTCTCCTAAATCATACGCCGCCTTTACCGCCCAAGAAACTTCCTGAGTCTCTTGTGAAACCGCGTCCCCGCGGCGCCACCGAGTGCGCCGGCAGCCACAAACCCCAGACCAAAGCCGGTACCGGGGAGATCATCGGCATTTGAGGCTACTGCATCGTCTGCCTGTTCGCGCTTACGAATATCCCCCCACAAATTCTCCCACTCATCCCCCGTTGCCATTTTCTCGGTTGCCATTTCTTCCTCCAGCATTGCGTCTGCCGGCTGCAGAGCGGCATCGCCTATTTCCTCAGTATTGGGCTTCGCCTTCGGATCGATCCCCATCACTTCCGCATATTTGGGATTCTTCTCATCGTGACCGGGCCATGCGATATCCAGCGCGTGATTATCTGCAGTTTCCAGGAGCGCCGGATCGTTCCTCGTGTTATCCTGAATTGTTCCGGCAGCCCGGAGATTGCGGCTGAGGATGCGCTTGCGGTTTCCTTCGTCCATCGTTTTATCTGCAATATGCGATGCACCAAGATCGTAGAGTCTCCCACCCTCCGCCACGGGAAGCGTGAGATACGCCGACACCTGCGGCCTGACCACCTCGTACCCGTAGTAAAGCCCCAGTGCTAGGGCTCCGCCGATCACGGCACCGAGGAGCTGCCTCCAGAGAGGTTGGCTGTCTTTTGATCCTTGATCAACAATTGGTGTTTGTTCCATAAATCAGATCAGTATAGCATATTTTGTTCGCCTCCTCAAGCCTAAGAATCAGCCGGTGCCCAGCTGATTGTGCGTTCTGGCATAGCGTACGGAGAATCCTTCACTCGCTTTATTTAGGCTTTCCGTCGAATAAAGCTGCTCTTAAACTTCTCGGGCTCTAAAGGCTTCGCTCGCTCCACGGGGCAGGGGAGATCCACTTCGGTGATTCCCGGCGGGAGCCTTTGATCGTAGCCCATGACGATGAGATCGGGGCCGATGTTTCTGACAGGCTTCAGGTAATCGGATGCGTCGCCGAGGACGACCGTCGCATGGGGGAATGCATCCTGAACCGCTTTCATACGATCCTCTTCGGACTGATCGGGGGTGTGACCTTTGATTGCCTCTACATGGTGATCGCGGGCAACGACGACGAAGAGATCTCCCTTCATGGCGGCAAAGCCGAGGTAGCTCACATGACCGGCATGAAGATGGTCGAAGGTGCCGAAGGTGAGGACGCGCATGGGGCTACCATAGCAAATCACCGTAGATCCACCACATGAACTCGCTTTCCATCCATTACGTAGAGCTTCGTTTGCTCGTTATCCACATAGATATCGCGGAGTTCCCCGATCTGGTCGCCCTCGAGAACATACTGCTTCATGTATGAGCCTTCTCCCGAACCGCCGCCGTCCGTCGCGACGATGACCCGCGCATGCTTGGCATCTAGGAAGTAAAGATTTCCGTCGAACACTTTGAATACCTTTATGGCATCGGCAAGGGCTCCCTCGGGGAGGTTACGGATGGTGAAGGGGCTCACTTCTCCACGAAGGAGCTTCATGAGCGCGCCTCCCTTTTTGAGAACATAGACATTGCCGTCGATCGCTATATCGAGCGCTCCGCTTAGGTCACCGTTCACGTTGTACTCGGACGGCGCACTGTAGCGATTGCTGAACCGTTCGTACTTATAGATCTGGTTATTTTCCGGAGAAAGGATATAGAGGAACCGGAGATAGGATTTGATGTCTGTTCCCTTTATCCACCCCGCAGGGTCTTCCGTCTTCATGGATGTTGCCTGTCCGTTGATGAGTTCCACGATGCTGTTATCGGTCATCTGGAACACCGTGGTCTGGTACCGTTCGAAATCGTCGCCGTCCAAAATGAGCTCGTCATCCACGAGACGCTGAGGCTCGTCGATGGAATTCAGCAGAACCTGGTATAAATTTTGTCGGTCATACACGACGAATTTCCCTTCGGGCAACCCTATGAATCCTTGGGCATCGATGGCGTCGTTTTTCGTTGTCAGATTCACGACAAGACGCGGCGAAATGCGGACGATATTATTGAGTTCCTCTCGTTTTGTTCGGATACGTTCGAGCAGATCCAGTGCTTCCGCCCGAAACAAGTTGTTTGCGTTGTCCATCACTTGCTTTGTACGTTCCTCGGCCTGTTCCAAGATGGTGTTGGCACTTTCCATCTCTCCGGAGAGACGCCGATTTTCTGCAGTACGAATGAGCTGGTTCACCTCCTCCAGCCGTGCTTCCAGCTCTGTGCGCGATTGTCGCTTTTGGGTGGACGAGCTCAAGTTCACGATTGCCCACACGAATACAAATGCAGCCAGTGTTCCCGCGAGAAGTAACAAATGTGCTCTCCTCTTGCGCGTGGGATCTTTCAAATCCTTCAGAAATCCCCGTATCCTAAGCCGCACACGGCCGGAAAGCCCGGAAGGAACGTAGTCACTGACACGGGAAGTCATCTGTACAGCAGATGCAAGAACGGCGGAGAGTGTCGTACCGGTACCGCGTCGGCGTTTCGAGACTGGTGGCTTCCCCAGCTTCTCTGAAAAGAGGGGTTTTCCCCGTCCTGATACATGGAGGATGCCAACGGCCGCTTGTTCCTTTTCCGCCTCCAGCTCTACGAGAAGCTCCTCAAGCAGATGGTCTCCTCTGGCAGAAAGTTGCGCAAGTTGCGCCGGCGTGACTGTTCTTAGGAGCCGCTGGCTGGAAAAAATGATGACATCTCTTGGTTCCAGACCGCCGGTAGCGATATGTACGAATGCCGGCGTGGGCTTGCCGCGCGTATATTCGGTGATTTGGCTCGCAGATCCGCTACGGACAACGTAGGCTTCCGCGCGCCCCGCATGGGACACGTGGAGCACCCCTGTCGTATCCACGACGGCGACAATGGCGTGGATCTCCTGTACGGATTGGTTGATAGTGAGACCTTTAAAGAGTCCATTGAGTTCTTTGAGTGTTCCGTCGAGACGCGCACTCGCTTCCCCCTCTGTTTCAAGGAGTGCGTGCTGTATCACCGTTACATATTCTTTCTCCAAGGTCTTTACGTCGGTTGGAGCCCCATCCATCTGCAGCAGTAAAAGAACGTCTTCTCCGCTGGAGCTCGTGAAATTTTGCGACACGAGAGTCGTACCGCGCCGCGGCGTTGTACACCCAGTTTGCACCGTGATCTCCATACGGGTTCATAGGCTACCGATGCGGCGAGATTTGGGCAAGTGAACTGATGTTTGAAAGGTTGGGAAAGTTTGAAAGGTTGGG
>CAYJSJ010000001.1:1982-19266 GCA_964373065.1 uncultured Candidatus Peribacteria bacterium | reverse complement strand
GTTTGAAAGGTTGGGAAAGTTTGAAAGGTTGGGGATGGAGAAACCTTTGCATTTTATTGCTAATTTACGCACAATAATACAAAAATCTTTACAAAAAATTCATTTATCTGAAGCCAAAAAATAGATGTTCATACAAAAGTATCTTGTAATCTTCCTCCAAGAGGACTACACTGAAGACGATACTAAATTTTACACATATTCATTCCATGAAGACAGTAGGAGAATGGTTGAACTCCCAGAAAGGTCTGGGAGGCAAGGGGCAAACATCCCCTCATAGGAGACACGGCAGACGCTCCTTTCGTACGAAAAGTCCGCAGCAGGGGACTCCCCATCCCCAACCGCAGCAGAAACCTGCGGCAACGCATCTCCCTCGCGACGGAAAACTACGCGTGTATCCACTGGGGGGATTTGAGCAAGTGGGCAGAAATTGCTTCGTTGTCGAACTCGACTCCGACATCTACCTCATTGATCTAGGCCTTCAGTTCCCCGATGAAGACATGCTCGGCATCGATTACTTGGTCCCAGACATCAGTTCACTAAAGGGGAAAGAGAACCGGATAAAAGCGATCCTTTTTACACACGGACACCTAGACCACATCGGGGCTGTGCAGCATTTGCTGCCGCAGCTTCACTTTCCGCCGTGTTACGGCACCAAGCTCACCATGGCGATGGTACGGAAGCGCCTCGATGAAGAAAATATGACCAGCAAGGCGCGGCTCAATGTCGTTCCCTACCGCCAGAAAACACGCATCGGGAAGATCGAAGTGGAATTTTTAAAGGTGACACACTCGATCCCGGACAGTGCCGCTATCGCACTGCATACGCCGTACGGCACCATCGTGCATACGGGGGACTTCAAGTTTGATCTCACGCCCATGAACGAGGATCCTGCAGATTTCCATCGTCTGTGCCAGCTGGGAGAACAAGGAGTACTTGCGATTGTCGCAGACTCCACGAACGCCCAGAAATCGGGTCACAGTAAGAGTGAAGCGGAGATCAGCGAGACGCTCTATAACTTGATTCGTGACGCAAAAGGACGCGTCATCTTTTCAACGTTTTCTTCTCTGCTTAACCGCATCCAGCAAGTCATCGAACATGCGAAAGCCTTCGACCGCAAGGTGTTCGTCTCCGGCCGCAGCATGACAACCAACATTGAAATTGCACAAAACCTCGGTTATATAAAAGCGCCGCGCGGACTCATCCGCAAAGTGGCCCCCGGCATGGAGAAAATTCCCGACAAAGAGGTGATCATCCTTACGACCGGCAGCCAAGGAGAGGAGATGGCGGGGCTTGCCAGGATCGGGCTTGGCACGCATCGTCACATAGAAGTGAAGAAGGGCGATACGGTGATCCTCTCCAGTAATCCGATCGTTGGCAACGAACGCGCCGTCGCAAAGGTCATCAATAATCTCCATACGCAGGGAGCGATCGTAAAGACGAACCAGGAACTCGCACTCCATGTGACAGGCCACGGCAACGCAGAAGACATTCTTCTTATGCATCGCCTCGTGAAACCCCGTCACATCATCCCCGAGCACGGCGAACCCGCCATGCGCGCAGCACATGCGGAACTTGCCAGAAAGATCGGCTACCCGGAAAACCAGATTCATCTCCTCGGTAATGGAGAGATTTTGGAGTTCGACCGCGACGGCTCCGCCCGGCGTTCGAAGAGCAAGATAGATGTACAAGACATCATCATCGACGGCACCGGAGGCACCGCCGGGGACGGTGAGCGCGTCATGCGCGACAGAAAGATTATGAGCAAGTCCGGCACTGTCATCGTCCTCATGAAGGTCTACGCCGACAGCAAGCGCCCCGTCGGCGACCCCGATGTCCTCTCGCGCGGGCTCATCTACGGCTCTGAACAAGAGACCATTACAAAGGAAGTGATCCAGCGCGCTAAAAAGGCATACGTCGAAGCGCTCGACCGCGGCGAGGTGGACCGCAAAGCGTTTAAACGCGCGATCAACGGCGCTCTCTACCGATATTTTGATAAGAGTCTAAACAGAGAACCGATGGTGGTGCCGATCATTATCGAGGTGTAGCCTGCAACGGCGACGAATTATTCGGTTTCTATGGGTTGCAGATCCGATGCTTCCGAAGGTGGTTCATCGTCTGATACCAGACTCCAGTCACAACTACCAGCAAGAGATTTTTGCTTGTGACGACCCGCATCAAATTCATCTTGATGTTGTTTGCAACATTCCACATAGGGAATGGCATCCAATCTTGTTTTTGGAATGGATTTGTCACAGATTTCACAAATACCGAACAGACCAGCGCGTATTTTTTCGAGTGCGGATTGGATCCTTAAATGGACACGGTTTGATTTCTCCAATACAAGTATTTCATCTCCTGCTTCCTCGGATTGAAACGCCAAATCAGCAGGATCTTTTCCTGATTCGCTTCGCATGTCGACATTCCCACCAGAAAGTACCGGGAGCATCTGATTTTGTTGTAAAAGCATTCCGCGATATTTTTCAGTATCCTGCGATTTCATAGAAGAGCTGGGGGAATAATGGACGGCAATCTACTTCACGGACGATGTGTGTCAAGTGTTCGCATCATCTTTTCTCTCATTCTTCTCCACATACCGGCATGTTTCTGCTACAATTATCCTCATGAACGCCGTTTTTGACCGTTTTCAGCTCATTGTCTCGCAGAGCGTCCTCTCTGTCTACGACAGAGTATGGGCGCTGCTCCCGGAGATTCTCTTTGCCATCGTTGTTATCTTCATCGGTTGGATCGCGGCTGTGCTCATTCATCATGTCGTCTTATGGGTGCTCAATTTTTTCGCAATCGATAAGCTCTCTGCGAAGACCCCGCTCCAAGGAATGCTCCGGAGCATAGGGATTCATAAAAGCATCAGCGATATTCTCGGCTGGCTGGTCTTTTGGTTGATTGTCCTCCTTACGCTGATCATCGCGGCAGATACGCTGCACTTAAATCAGGTGAGCCAAGGACTGGCGGTCATCTCGAGCTTTATCCCCCAGCTCATCGCAGCCCTCCTCATCGTCATCTTCGGCATGCTCCTCGCCAAATTTCTGCAGATGCTGACGACGCAAACCCTCAATAAGATGGATATCTCCTACAAGAAATTTGCCGGAAAGGCCGTGCAGCTTGCCGTTCTGATTTTCGTTTTTGTGGCTGCCATAGATCAGCTGGGGCTGAATGTAAGCAGTGTTATGAACGGCCTGATCACGGTGTTCTCGGTCGTGCTCCTGATGCTCGGCCTCGGAGCTGCCTTCGGCGCGCGTACGGTGTTGGATAACACGATCGCCTGCCAGCAGCTTCGCCGCCAGCTCCCCGTCGGCTCTCGTGTGACCATAGCAGGAACGGAAGGGACGGTACGGGAATTTACGCTCACAAGCGTCGTGCTGGATACTGCGGGACATACGAAGGTGCTGCCTGCCGTTCACTTCTTTACGCACGCATACGACATTCAGTAGCCTCATGCCTTCCTCCTCGCCGCGACCGATCCTCGTCTCCATCCCCCATGCAAGCTCAGCAATCCCGAAAGAAGTGGCGGACAAGATCGCCTTAACCGCAGAGGAACTCCTTGGGTACACCGATCTCTTCACCGATGAGATTTTCGACATTGACGCCGTGTACAAAGTGAAGAGTAATTTCTCCCGCGTGATCGTGGACCCAAACCGCGCACCGGATGACATTTCCAAAGAGTACGAACTCGCAGCGGAAGGCGTGATTGTCCACACGACATGGGACGGCAAGAGCGTGTACACAAAGGAACCTGACCAGGAAACCGTGGACATCCTCATAAAGAACTACCATGAGCCTTACCATGAAGCGCTGGAAGAGCACATTCCGAAGGTGCAGTTCCTCATCGACTGCCACTCGTTTCTGCCGTTTGGGCCCAAGCTGAAGAGCGACAGCGGACAAGAGCGGCCGGACGTGAACCTCGGCAATGTAAACTTTTCCTCGTGTTCGCGTGAGCAGACAGTTTTCTTTCGAAGTTTTTTTGAAAAAAAAGGACTGAAGGTCTCCATAAATTTTCCGTACACGGGCAAGTATATTCTCGGCCACCACTGCCACCGCAGAAGGATCCCCCCGTTTCTGGTCCCCGGGATTCAGGTGGAATTGAATCAGGGGCTCTATACAAAACCGGACAGTCACGAAAAAATTCCGGCGAAAGTTCAGGAGTTTAACGCCATGTTTGCGGAGCTTGTAGATGCCTATGTGCAGAAGTTTTGTCCGGACAAACAAGGGGAGGAGCTATGAGGCTTTGGTATCAAAAATCTTTAGCAGTTTGCTTGCTTCTTTAAATTATATCTATATAATAATAGGGTAGTTCTATTATATATCTAAATATGCCAAAAATCATCACCGTCACCGATCTGCAAAAAAATATCGGCAAGCTCCTCGAATTTGTTGGCAACGGCTGGGCAATAATCACAAGTAGAGGAAAAGCGAGGGTCATTATGCTCCCGTACTTCGACGACAACGATTTCTCCGTTGAGCAGTATCTGGAAGATTATGAGATGTACGCACAGGCAACGCAGTTGAAGGGACGCTACGGCGCGTCTCTTCAAAGTGGAAGATCTGATCTTTCTGTGTAGTCATGCATACGTTTGTCTTCACCAAGTTTGCAAAGAAGCGTTTTATAAAGCTCGATCAAGTGATACAACGCCGCATCATCCTGAAGTTAAAGGAGTTAAAAAAACACAGAGATATCGATGCTGTTCTCCGGCAGTTACATCATGTTGAACCCGCCACGCACCGCTTACGGATCGGCGATTACCGCTTGATTCTTTGTAAGGAGGGAAAACGACAGTTCCTTATTTTGGATGTGGGACACCGTAGTGATGTGTATCGGTAATCTGACTTCTCGATTCCCACTCTGCTGCTTCCACCCTCCCCGTCACCTTCCACCCCTCATACGGAGTCCACCCGCAAAGGGAATGAAGATTTCTGCCGCGGATAACCCACGACGCCTCTGTGTCGATTGTGATGCGCGGTTCCGGCGAAGCGCCGAGGCGGAAGATGCGGTTGGGATTTTCGAAGCAAAGGGTTTGAATATCGGAATACTGGAATACTGGCATACTGAGGCGAGGGGAGGAAGGATGGGGCCAGCCGCCGGAAGCGACCGTAAGGAGCAGCGGAAGCATTGTTTCAACGCCGGGGACACCGCTCGGTGCGTTTAGGGGATCGCCGGATCGCTTCTCTTCTATGGTATGCGGAGCGTGATCTGTGGCGATGCAATCGACCGTTCCGTCTGCGATACCCTCCCAGAGCGCTTTTTGATGCTCGTGTGAACGAAGCGGGGGATTCATTTTGGCAAGTGATCCGAGCGCATCGTAATCGTCGATTGTTAAGAAGAGATGATGGGGTGCGACTTCGCACGTAACATTGATACCGTTCTTCTTTGCCTCACGAACGAGTGCGATTCCCTGTGCCGTCGAAAGATGTGCGATGTGGAACGGTGTGTTGTATTTTTTCGCGAAAGCAATGGCGCGCTCGATCGCCGCAGCCTCCGATTCCGGCGGTCGCATGTTCGAATGTAGTGCAACATAATTGTTAGTATCGCTTGACGGCCATAGTCCTGCCTGCCTGTCTGGCAGGCTTGGCGAAGGCTGTTGTATCTTGTTTCTTGCATTCTCATTGATACGAGAATCTTCACAGTGCGCCACAAGTGGGATATCCATCTGGCCGCAGAGTTCGAAGGCAGCTTCGATTGTTTCTGCATCCGCTGCTTGATTTCCCGTAGAATGATCGAAGTATATCTTGAGCCCTGCACAGCGTTTCCGGAGCCGTATGAGTACCGGAGATTTGTGCCGCCATATGTCGCGAATCGCAAGGAGATGCCGTTTATTCGTCGCTCCCATGAAGAAGCGAATATTGCAGTCGGTGATCTTCTCCGCGCGTCGCACTTTGTCTTCGAGTGCTGCGACCGTCACAGTCGGTGGATTGGTATTGGGCATCTCACACACCGTATGTACGCCGCCCGCGAATGCCGCTGCCGCTTCGGATCGCATGGTGGCCTTATGCTCAAACCCAGGTTCACGAAAGTGCACGTGGCAGTCTATGAGGCCGGGGAGCGTGATCATACTGATCATGCCTTCTCAAGAAGCATTGCAAGCAGTGCCATGCGCACAATAACCCCGTTACGGGCCTGTCGAAAGTACGCGGCGTTTTTAAGAGAGTCGACATCCGCGCTGATCTCGCCGATTCTGGGGAGCGGGTGCATCACCGTGATTCCACGATTTTTTACGTGCTTGGATTCGAGGATATAACTGTTTTTGAGACGTTCGTACTCCGACTTATCCGAGAAGCGTTCCTGCTGGATACGCGTCATGTAGATGACATCACCTTCGAGTCCCTGATCCAGCTCCGTTGTCTCAACATACTTGATGTTTTTGCTTTGTAGAAAAGATGTTACTTTCTCGGGCATTCTGAGTTCCTCCGGGGAAACGAGTACGAATGTAACGTCGCTAAAAAGCCCGAGGAGGAAAGCGAGGCTATGCACTGTGCGTCCGAACTTTAAATCACCGACCATCGTGATCTTGACGCCGTCGATCTTGCCCCGTTCTTCAGAGATCGTGAACATATCGAGAATCGCCTGCGTCGGGTGCTGACCTGGGCCGTCACCTGCGTTTATAAAGGGAACGAGAGCGGCAGTTGCCGCCCTGTCCGCCGATCCCTGTTCGGGGTGCCGCATGGCGATGACATCGGCATACTGGGAGACGACGGTAATGGTATCTTCGATTGTTTCACCTTTATATAGTGAGCTGAACTGGAGCCCGTCTGCAGTAATCACCTGCCCGCCGAGCCGGTGCATAGCGGTTTCAAAACTGAGACGTGTTCTGGTACTCGGTTCATAAAAAAGATTGGCGAGGATCTTTCCCTTCAGGCGATTGTCTCCGCCTTTTTTGAGAATAATTTCCATTGCAGCACATACGGCAAGAATGCCGTCCATATCTTCTCTTGTGAGTTGTTTGGTGGACGTTAGGTGCTTGAAGGAGAGAGGCATGCCGCGTAGAGATTGTACGGACAAATAGCAAAATGCAAATAGCAAATAGCAAAAATTAGACTCTTACAATGCAGAAAAAGCTACAATCCCCGCATGCCCTCTCGCCAAATTGCAGCATCGACTCTCTGGCAAATGGCAAGCCAGATCACGATGGCGATTCTCAGTATTTTGACAGTGAAGTTTGTCACCGTTGGGCTTACAAAGGAGCTTGCGGGGAACTACAACTCCGCATACGGGTACCTGCAGCTCTTCGGGATTCTTGCGGATTTCGGTCTGTACGCCATCGCCGTACGGGAGGTAAGCAAGGCGGCAGATGCATCGCGCGTGCTTGGCGCACTGATCGTGCTACGGACAATGATATTGATCATAGCACTCGGTGCCGCGATGCTCTTTGTGTGGCTGATTCCACAATGGCGCGGAACGCCGCTCCCCATGAGCGTACTCATCGCATCGCTCGTTCCGTTTTTTACGCTGCTTGCCGGAATTCTGCGCACCGTATTCCAGATCAATTATGCTATGCACTATGTGTTCGTGGCGGAAGTGACGCAGCGTGTCATTACGACGGCACTCATTGGTGGGCTGATCTATTTCGGTGCCCGCCAGAGCACGGACATCCAAGATTTGCACATGATGCTCTTTTTTGGCGGCGTCGGTGCATTCCTGCTCTTTGTTATCTCGCTTTTTTATGGAAACAGACTGGTGAAGATCCGGCTCTCGATCGATTGGAAGCTGATCACGGAGCTTTTTATAAAAGCCGCACCCTTCGGGCTCGCCTATATCTTCCTCGCGATGTACCGACAATTTGATATCACCATGATTGCGCTGCTTCGACCGGACTTCGAGCTCCAGAATGCTTACTACGGATTCGTTGTACGCATGGCGGATATGGGGTTTTTACTGCCGACGTTCCTCCTCAATTCCACGCTCCCGATCTTGAGTGAACGCGACGGAAGAGGGGAAGACACGCGCTTGCTCCTTGGGAAAACACTCATGGTGATCCTGTTTATCGGCATCATTGCGTTCCTCTTTTCCGCCCTTTGGCCGCGACCGCTTATCCAACTGCTCATGACAGAGCTTTACCTCAGTACCCCCATGCGCCCAGGTTCCGACACTGCGTTGCGGTTGATCTCCATTCCCTTCCTGCTCAATGGCACCGTGCTCTATGCATTCTATGTCCTGCTGAATCGTCACCTGTGGAAACCTCTGACGCTCTCGCTTTTCGGTGCGGCAGTGCTCTCCATAGTTTTAAACTATCTGCTCATTCCTCGGTACGGATTCGTCGGTGCCGCCTACACCTCCATCATCGTGCATATCGCTTTAAGCCTTGTCCTCCTGCCGTGTGCTTTGCGTGCGATGCCGGTACGGATTTCCGGCGTCCTCTTTCGACAATGGGTGATGTTTGGGTTGGGGTTTGGGTTTGGGTTGGTGCTCTTCCGGCCTCTTCTTCTTAGTGCTGCCAGTACCTTCATCGGACTTGTTGCCATGACTGTACTGATGCTTGCGCTGGCGTGGGGACTGAGGTTGCATAAATCTTTACTTTAGTTTATTTTCTCTCTTTCCGGTCTGGCTGAAACGGCTGTTTTTTGGTACAATGTTGAGATTTTACCATTGTGAATGCCTAACGTATGAAAACAAAAATTACCCTCGTCTGTGTCCTTGCCCTGCTTTCCATTGCGGGACAAGCGCTTGCGGAAGCCACTCTCCCTTCGGTGACGGGTATAGAAGCGCACTCCGAAAACGGGACAGTCACCGTAGAGTGGAACCCCGTAACAAGCGATCCCATTGCCTACTACCGCGTGTATATGAGTGGGCAATCTATTCTGGATAATAATGGCCTCTATGATGATTTCGAAGTGACCGACGGCGACAACACAACACTGACTTTTAATCCGCCACAGGGAATGGGTGAGCTGTTCATCGCTGTGATCGCTGTGGGTAGAGGCGGCATGGAAAGTGAATTTTTTGTAGAAGAGGCATCCGTCCTCGTGACGGAGGCAGAATCGGTTCCCTCCTCTTCCACTTCTTCTTCGTACGAGGAAGAGCCGGAGCAGGGTGTTTCTGCAGGCATTTCTCCCACGACACTAAAGCTTCTGAAGGCAACCGTTCCGTCTCCGAAAGAGATCCTTGTTGAATTTTCTGCATCCATCACCGTGGAGCCAGTGCTCGCACCCGAAGGGCTCAAGATCACAAAATCCGACGGCAGTTCTCTGCAGATTACGAGCATCACCATCATCAGTGATGTCATCACCATTCATACGACAATGCAGGAACGCGGCATGGTGTACAACGTGCAATTCTCCGAACCTTTCGTCGGTACGTATGGCCAACCGCTCGATGCAGAGGATCGTTCGATTTTCGTCACAGGCCACGCGGAGGGGGCGATGCCGCAAGCGACACAATCTTCCGTCACCAACATTTCTTCCGATCCCACATCCCCGCCCGATATCCAAAATTCCACACTCCTTCCTGAGGTACAAAAAAACGGATCGTATACAGTCACTATGGAATGGGACACGGCCACTCTGCCGGATGATCTCTATGGCATCGTGGTGTACCAAACGAGAGATGGTGTGACTTTCGGGCCGCCAAGCGTCCTTCCCGTCAATATTCGGGGGGTACAAATTCATGACGTCACACCGGGGTTTTACGGCCTCTTCGTACAGACCATGAATGTCCTTGGATATGTTTCTCCGGGTGTGTTCCAGTATGCAACGCTCCCCGCATCCATTCCGGCGGGCGGTTCTGCCAAGCCGTAGAACTGTTTTCTTTGTTCTATGACAAGGAAAAGTATGTGACGTGATTTTTGTAAGGAATTTGGCGATTGGTATATATGTACGAAATTGCGAAGATCGCATCCTCTGCGTTCCTCTCTTCTCATCGTCGTTCTCTTTGCAGCATCGTTTCTCGCGATACGCGAAACGGCCTTGCTTCCCGATGGCAAGCTCCATCTCCATGTTCTCGATGTTGGGCAGGGAGATGCAATCCTCCTCATTACTCCTTCCGGAAAGCAGGTGCTTATAGACGGCGGCCCAGATCTCTCTGCGCTTACGTATCTTGGAACGTACTTCCCCTTTTTCGACCGAACGATCGAGCTTTTAGTTCTTACGCACGCGGATGCGGATCATATAACGGCACTTCCTGCAATTCTAGAGCGGTATTCTGTAGAGCGGATTCTGTTGAATGGAGCCGCGCGACATTCTGGAAGTTTTGATCGGCTGCTTTTAAGGCTTCAGGAGAATGGCACATCGATCATGATCGCAGACCCTGCCATAGATATAGACATGGGCGACGGCCTCACGCTCGACATCGTCTGGCCGTCCATCGATGATCTCTCCGAATTTCCCCAGGCAAATAATCTGTCGGTCACTGTGCGTGCGCTCTATAAAGAGCACGCTATCCTCCTCACCGGAGATATAGAAACAAAAGCGGAACAGGCAATAGTGAAGGCGGGGACAGACATCGCTTCCACAGTCATAAAAGTACCGCACCATGGTAGCCGTACCTCTTCCTCTACGGGGTTTCTCCTCGCAGTACATCCTACCATGGCACTGATCTCTGCAGGGCGAGGGAACCGTTTCGGCCATCCGCATACGGAGGTGACAGATCGATTCCGTACACTTGGGATTCCTCTCATCATAACGGCGGAGGAGGGAACGCTTTCGATGGTGTTTGAGTGAAAAAATACGCTAGTCGCTTTTCTGACTGTTTTTTAATTGCACGTTCTTTAGAGCACCATGCCACAGAAAGTCTTTGTTGTATCGCATTTGACAATATGCACCGAATTGTTATATTTTATCATAAAATGCCTCCTCGGCGTCTGTCGCCACCGCGCATGAATACCTTCCTCCTTCTCGCGGGACAATCCACCCGCTTCTGGCCTCTTACGGAAAAATCGTTCTTTCCCGTTTGCGGGAAGACAATGCTAGCCCACCAGGTGGAACGCCTGCACGCCGGGGGATGCGCAAAGATCATCTTCATTGGCGGACCGCATAATCTCCCTGCGGCACGGAAGATGTTTCCCGAACTCCCTGCGGTAGAGCAGGAAGACGTGGAACTTGGCATGCGCGGAGCCGTCCTGAGTGCACTCAAAAAGTACGGGACAGATCCGTTGATGATCGTGAGTGGCAATGATGTGATCGAACCGAGCGCGTATGCGGCACTATTACGCACTGCGGGTGATGGTGCGATTCTCGCATCAAAGGTGAAGCACTACTTTCCCGGCGGGTACCTCACGGTCGATCATGAGAAGATTACAGGCATCGTGGAAAAGCCCGGAGAGGGCAAGGAGCCCAGTGACCTTGTGAATATCGTGGCGCATATGCATAGGGACCCCGCTGCGCTGCAAGCAGCGCTTATACATATCGATGCTGGGAAAGACGACGGTTATGAGCGGGCACTTGCGACGCTTTTTAAAGAAAAAACGTACACAGCGGTTTCCTACACCGGCGCATGGCGTGCTGTGAAATACCCATGGAACATGATTGATCTTTTGGAAATGCTTCTCGCAGAAATCCCAGCTCAATCCATCCACCCGACCGCCGAGATCCATCCCTCTGCCACAATCACAGGCAATGTCGTTATAGATGCAGGTGCACGCGTTTTTGAGAACGCCGTCATTCGCGGCCCTTGCACCATCGGTAAGAATGCCATTGTCGCGGGCAATGCGCTCGTACGTGAGAGCAGTATTGGGGAGAGGAGTGTGATAGGTTTCTGTACGGAGGTGAAAGCATCGGTGATTGGAAATGATGTGTGGACGCACATGAACTACATCGGCGAGAGCGTTATTGGTAATAATGTGGGTCTGGGGGGTGGGACGATCACGGGCAATCTCCGGTTGGATGAGCAAGAAATAGCCTCCGATGTTCATGGAGAAAAGGTGAATACGCATCGCAAAAAATTCGGTACTGTCATCGGCGCCGATGCGCGCATCGGCATTCATGTAAGTATAAACCCCGGCATCAAGATTGGTGCAGGGTCGTTTGTTTCCAGTGCCGTCCTTTTGGAGAGGGACATTCCCGACGGGACTTTTGCGTACATGAAAAATGGAGAGCTGCAATTGAAGAAAAATCACTCACTTCTCAAAAATTCCGGTGACCGCGGAGCATTCCGGGAAAAATTGTAATACGGAAAAGGTTTTGTATATGTGGAAAGGGAATGTTTGTAATTTTTATGTCTTGCATACGTTATCCACAATGCACTCTGTCCCATGGCTCCGGCACTCCAAAAACACCCCCATGAAGGAGGAGAAGCTTTTTCGGTAGTGTTCTCCACATGTTTTCTGGGTGTTTTCCACAAGATATCCACAGAGGATACCCGCATATAACAGCCATTTTATATCCTTTTATATGTTCCTTTCCTTGGTTTTCCACAAGATTACGCCATTGAAAAATTACCATGAAAACCCCTTACTATGACGACTATTTTTAATTACTATTACTTCCCTCTTCCCATATACCAATGAAGTTTTTGTGTAAAACCTCCGATCTTCTTCAAGGGTTGACTATCGTCTCCCGCGCAATTTCTCATCAACAAGCATTACCAATACTTGGAAATATTCTTTTTAAAGTAGAAGGGAAACGCTGCATTGTTAGTGCGACTGATTTGGAATTAAGTATAATCACGAGTTTTGAAGCAACAATTGAAAATGAAGGATCAGTAACTGTACCAGCTAAAGCGATCCTAAATTTTGCTCAATATAATTCCGACGACGAGGTATTACTGGAAACCAATGAAGGTACGCAGCTACGATGCACTTCCGCGCATGCAAAAACAATTATTGCAGGTGAATCTGCAGAAGAATATCCGACAATTTCATCAATCAAAAAAGAAACAACATTCTCTTTAAAAGCTCAACCTCTTCTTAATGCGCTTCATATGGTGACGTTCGCATCTGCAAAGACCACTCTTAGGCCGGTGCTCGCTGGTGTGTATGTACACAGAGAGAAGGGGAATCTTATTTTCGTTTCTACAGACAGTTACCGCCTCTCGGAATACGCCATCCCCGCGGAAGGAACGACAGTAGATATTTCTTGTATTATTCCAGCGAAGGTTTTGGAGGAATTGAAAAGCATTCTTAGTGCGAACCGTAATGAGAAAAAAATAAAAGATGAAGACACGCCGATAACATCCATTAAAAATATCACCATATCACTCAGTGAACAACAAATTGAAGTGAGTGTGGGGCAAACACAATTCCTATCTCGACTCATCGACGGAAAATTTCCAGACTATAAACAAATTATTCCTAAAGAGAAAAAAACAACTGTATCCATACACACTAAAAATCTTGCCACCATTATCAAGCGAATGCACTACTTTGCAAAAGAAACGAACAATAACATCACCTTCACCATTCGCAAAAGTGACAATACCATTCATATAACAACACCGCACACTCAAACAGGAAAAGATGAAGCGACCATCGATGCGGATATACAAGGAGAGGAGAACAAAATCGCCCTGAGCTCGTCATACCTTCTTGATTTTCTCTCACATATACAAGATGATGTCATAGCAATGCATATTGAAGACAGTATGCATCCCGCCGTCTTCCATGTTCCGTCGAATGCAGACATGTTGCATTTGATTATGCCGCTAAGGATTCAGGAGTAATTTATGCACCCCTCTCTTCTTGTAGGGAAAGAAACACACAGGGACCTTTCCAGTCTGCTTTTAATGAAGCGGCGGCTCATCGTGTCCGGAGCATCCAACGAAACAGCAAAAGCACTATTACTCGCCACGATCCAATCTTTCGTCCCACAACCACTTCTTATTGTTATAGAGAGTATGGAGCGCAGAGACACCCTCTCGCACTGGCTGCAGTTTTTCGGAACATCTTCCCAGACGCTTTGTGCAATTGAAAATGAAAACGGAGAAATCCTTCCCGAAGCGCTGCAGAAATTTCTCCTCTTTATGGAACATGGACATACGCATATCTTCCTTTGCGATCGGGAAACTTGGGATGCATCCTTCCCCGTGTTTACAGATCTTCTACACCGGCGGTTGACGCTCACAGAGGGGCAAAGCATCAATTTTACCGCCGTAGTGGAGACACTGATAGCGCTCGGCTATAGCCATGATGAAGACCTCTACCTCGAGCCTGGAGAGTACCGAAGAAGCGGCGATACGTTCGACATCTTCCCCATTCAATCCAATCATCCCTATCGCATTTCCCTTAATATCGATTCCATAGAGGGCGTGCTTTCAGTCGACCGTAACGACCCCTCTCAAACCAAGAAATTTACTAAACCCCTCGACATTTACCCCGTACTCTACGAACAGATCGCCTCCCTGAAGGAGCAAATTCCCGGCAGTCACACACTTGTGCTCGACGACCAGGATGATGTCGAACCGACGCTCAAAACCTCCCTATTGCGGTTCACGCCGTTTCCGGAATCACAAGAGAATCATATGCACGTGCGGTATCTTTCAGTTCTGAAATTTTACACCCTCAATGACTTCCTCAACGACGTGCGCGATAAGCTGCAGCAAGACTGGACGCTTGTGGTGGTCAGCAAACGTGTGGAGGAACTCCGTGGTATTTTTGCGGAAGAAAAAATTCCGTTTACCATAGAAGACAGACGTGAGGAGGGGCGCGTGACGCTTGTGGCGGCAGCACAGGACGATCTCCTTCCACACTCACTCCAAAATCCGGATCTCCGGTGCGCGCTCCTCACCGATCGTGAAATCTTTTCACTCAAAAAAGCTGGTAAAAACAGAAGCATCCAGAAACTTGCCCTCGACTTTATCACGTCGCTTTCACCCGGTGACTATGTGGTGCACATGGAACATGGGATCGGGCATTTTGAAGGCATGACGCAGAAAGAAGTCGATAGCACACTCCGCGAATATCTGGAACTCACATATGCCGAGAACGACAAGCTGTTCGTTCCGGTTGATCAGGCCGACAAGCTCAGTAAATTTGTACATGAGGAAGGGAAGGAGCCCGTCCTTACGCGACTGGGAACGAGTGATTGGAAGAAGGTGACCGAGCGCATGCAGAAGGAAACCCAAAAGATCGCCAAAGAACTTCTGGATCTGTACGCAAAGCGGGCGAAAGCCAGAGGGCATGCGTATCCGGATGACGATGCGGATATGAAAAAGTTTGAAGCAGCGTTTCCCTATGAGGAAACACCGGGACAAACGAAGGCCATAAAGGAAATAAAAAACGATATGGAAGATGAACACCCTATGGATCGCCTGGTCTGTGGCGATGTGGGATTTGGCAAGACCGAGGTAGCTATGCGTGCGGCGTTTAAAGCCGCCCGTTCAGGGAAACAAGTCGCCGTCGTAGCGCCCATCACCATCCTCGCCGCCCAGCACTACGAAAACTTTTTGAAGCGTATGAAGGATTTCCCTGTTCGGATAGAAATGCTCAGCAGATTTCGTTCGGGAAGGCAGCAGAAAAAAACACTCGAAAGGCTCCGGAAGGGAGACACGGACATTGTCATCGGTACGCACAGGCTTCTACAGGAGGATGTCATATTCTTCAATCTGGGTCTTGTGATCGTGGACGAAGAGCAGCGTTTCGGCGTGAAGCAGAAAGAGCGATTCAAAGAGATGCGCGCCAATGTTGATATCCTCACGCTCACTGCAACACCGATTCCCCGCACATTAAACCTCGGTCTCCATAAGCTCCGAGATATTTCGACCATCACCACGCCACCACCGGGCAGACTCCCGATCATAACCGAAGTACGGAAGTACAGCGACGCGCTCATCAAACATGCGATCGAAGAGGAGTGTGCCAGAAAAGGCCAGATCTACGTTCTCCATAATAGGGTGGAAACGATCGATGCCTTCGCCAATAAACTTCGCGAGCTCTCGCCCAAGGCGTCGTTTATCGTCGGTCATGGACAACTGAAGCCCGACGACCTCGAAAAGCGCATCGTGGCCTTTAAGAATGGCGAGTATGACGTGCTGGTAAGCTCGACGATCATCGAGAACGGCATTGACCTTCCGCGGGCCAACACCCTCATCGTCAATGCTGCGGAGTGCTTCGGGCTTGCGCAGCTCTACCAGCTGCGCGGCCGCGTCGGGCGGAGCAAGACGCAGGCGTTTGCCTATTTCCTCTACCACGGGCAGAAGCTCAAGGACGATGCACGCAAGCGGCTTCGGGCGATCGTGGAAGCATGCGAACTCGGAAGCGGTTTCCAAGTCGCCATGCGCGACCTCGAGATCCGCGGTGCAGGAGAGATACTCGGTGCCGAACAATCAGGCACCATGCAAACTGTCGGCGTCAGCCACTACTTACGTATGCTCAAGGCCGCCGTCGAAGACTTGAAGTCCGGCCGTAAAGGCGAGGTGGAAGAGGAGCTGAATGTGGAGATACTGCTTCCTGTGGAAGCGATGATCCCCAGCTACTTTGTCCCGGACGAACAGGAGCGTATTTCCGTGTACCAGAAGCTCGCCGGCAGCGAAGACGAATCAATCCTCACGGAATTCGCCGATGATCTTACCGAAGAATTCGGCAAGCCTCCCGAAGCCGTCTTGAACCTCTTTGCCATTCTCCGGCTCAAGCTGGCGTGCCGCAGAGGAGGCGTTGTACGGGTGAAGCTGGAGCCCGCACTCCTCAAGTCTGCAGCAGACGAGATCGTGCTGACGCTCCATTCCTCGGTGACGGCGAAAGAGATCATGCAAATGCTCAAGAAAAATGCACAGTGGCGCATCAGCGGGTCCATGCTCAAGATCCGTTTCGACCAACTCATGTCCTCTGCTGACAAAACACCGATGAAGTGGATTTCTGCACTTACCGAGCAGGTTCTGGCTCTCGAAAGGAAGAAGCAGGGGAAAAGCAGTGCTATACAAGAGGAATAATTCCAAAACTTGTCCAGCACTTAAATATTGTAAAAACAGTTCATATTTGCTATAATGAGAAGAATATAAAAAACACCCACATGCAACAGCGCCCCGTCATCCCCAACGGAGAAGAGATCTATAACTCGATCATGCGGGAGATTGATCCGGAGCTGACAACCGATCAGATTCCTCTCCTCAAAGCGCGGTATAAAGATGCGACGGAGGAAGAAAATAAGATCCGTGAACAGCGATACCAAAAGTCCTATGCTGCGTATGACAAGGCGTATGCGACATTCATCAAGAATTTGAAAAAGGAGGTAGATGCCTATAAGAAGCAGGCCATGAAGTCTGCAGAGAATGATTCCCGCAAGGAAGAGGCGGGGATCCTCCGAAAATTGGAACAAGCATTTTCTTAAATACTTTTATGAAATACACACACTATGTTCACAGGTTCATGCGTCCGTTCACTTTCGCGGAAAAGCGGATGGTGGGGTTTGC
>CAYJSJ010000001.1:0-1882 GCA_964373065.1 uncultured Candidatus Peribacteria bacterium | reverse complement strand
TTCACAGGTTCATGCGTCCGTTCACTTTCGCGGAAAAGCGGATGGTGGGGTTTGCTACCGAAGCTTCTAAAGATGCAGTGAATCCTGAAAATAATGCGGAAAATAAGGAAGGGAAAAATGATGAACCTACCAATCCGGAACAAGTTCCTGCGGAGACTGCTACACCCGATGTTGCAACACCTAATCGCATTGCGCGCGTAGGGACGGCAATAGCAAATGCCTCTGCCGAAATGATTAGGAAGGCATTGGATGGTACTATTAAGCCTTTAGTAAATCCAGATTCCACACCTACAGCAGACCGCACTCCAGATATTGAAGTTCCAATACCTACCTCCGACGCATTCAATAATAATCCTAGCGCGAAGCAAAAGCTCAACGAAGCGCAAAGGAAAGCTGATGAACTTAAAAACAAACCCAACGATACTCTCACGAAAGATGATGTCGTGAGTGCCATCGGAGAGATCGCGAAGATATTTGCAGAAGCACTCAAGGCTATTTCCGATGCGTTCAAAGGAGTTTTTGGTACAGGGGAAGAGGAAGTGCCTCCGGCATTGCCCGGTGCGCCGGGGAGTGGTACTGGCAACCCTGAAGCACCGAATCCTCCTGCAGACGCTGAGAACGCAGGAGAAAATAGCCCGGAAAAGAAGGAGAACCAGCCGCAACGAAGAGAGAGGCTAATGAAGGAACTGAGTGGTGGTACCGAGAAAGATGTGGATGCTCTCAAAGCAGAGAAACAGGAAAAAATCAATACACTACGAAATTCTTCGCAAGAGGAGATCAAAGAAATTGACGAAGAGCTCAAAGGATTTAATGAAGGTAAAACAGGAATCGAGAACAATATCGGCTTGCAGAACGAGGCAAAGAGCAAAGCAAACACGGAGCTTGAGAAGAATAAAATTCAGAGATCGATCGATGACTTAGAAGACGACAAGAAGGCGGTGCAGAGTAAAATTGATCGACGTGAAGCGAGGAAAGAGGAGATAAAGAAAGAAACGGAAAAGGCTCAGGAACCGCTTAGGGAAGACATCAAAGAACTTGATCGGATGCTTGCAGAGGCCGCGAAGATCACGGAAGTCATCAATGATGCCATCGGTGTCGCCAAAGTGAAACTCGAAAATGTTGGCATGGCGGAGGCTGCAAAACTCTTCGAGGGGATCCAAGCGTCCATGGATGTGCAGAAGGTTCCGCCAGTCGTAATTACACTGACATCCGAAGCCGCGAAACTCATCAAAGGGCTGGACATCAAAACGAAACTCGATATCGACGACAAGGGAGTTGTGCAAGATCCTGCGGCCTTCATGAAGGCATTGCCGGAGATTCTGGATGCCCTAGAAAAGAAGAAAGAGAAGCCGGAAACATCCAAGGTGATTCCCCGTGCCAAAGCTGCTCCTGTCGGAGAAATTCGCAAGGATACGGAAGGAAACTATTGGACGAAAAAGGAAAATAGAATGTGGGGAAGTGTGCACGATCCAAAGAATGAAATGGTGAGTGACAGCGGCTTTAAAACAACCGAATGGGGTGACAGTCTCATGGATGAACGCACGAAGGAGATTGTAAATGGTCCTACTGCAGTGACAACAGAGGAGCCAAACACAAAACCGGAAGTAGAAGCGGCACCACAAAAGAGACCCAACAGACCGCAGCGGCCTGAAATGGGCGATCCTCAAGGGACAAATGCTCCAGAGAAAGGAAGCACTGATGAGAAAAATGAGAAGAGTGAAAGGGAAGGCATTGATCTTGAGGAATTGAGATATAAACAAGATTGGGCACAAAATATTGAAAAATTTGCGAACAAACATGGCTACACAATTTCAGTATCCGTAAATGAAGAGAACGGAACACTGGAGATTCGCACAACGAAGAAAGAGGGAGCGGGTGTAAA